>JANWYJ010000013.1 GCA_025055115.1 Gemmata sp. | reverse complement strand
ATGGAGAGTCTCACTGAATCATAACGTTGTATGGAACAGGCTTGATCCCTCGCCTATTGTTTTGCTGATTTATTTTCCTGATTCTAGAACTGATGGATGGCAGAGACATCATGAGCGCATTAACGGTCCGTCCAGCCCAATATCGCACCGAAGATATTCAGGTTCTTGAAGGTCTTGAACCGGTTCGCAAGCGGCCGGCGATGTATATTGGCGATACCGATAAGAAAGGATTGCATCATCTAGCCTGGGAAATTCTTGATAACGCCATTGATGAGTATATCAATGGCTACGCCGATCATATCATCGTCACCCTTCATAAAAATGGGCATGCTATCACGATTACTGATAATGGTCGTGGAATTCCGGTCGATGTTCACTCGAAGTACAAGAAAACCGGTTTGGAGTTGGTCCTTACCGTGCTCCATGCCGGGGGGAAATTTGGTGATGAAGGCAGCGGTTACGTTCGGACTGGAGGGCTACATGGTGTGGGGGCCTCGGTCGTCAATGCCCTCTCCAAGCGATTGATCGCCACGGTTCGCCGCGACGGTTACGAATATCGTCAAGAATATGCCAAAGGCATTCCACAAACAAAGTTGGAAAAAGTCGGTCCGGCTCGTGGTCATGGAACGAGTATCTACTTCGAACCCGATGAAACTATTTTCAAAGTCACCCGCTTTGACCCAGATATTATCAAGACACGCCTCGAAGATATGGCGTATCTTCATAGTGGCTTACGCATCACGTATAAAAATGAAATCAGTGGCGAGGTCATGGAACTCGCCAACACGGGTGGATTGCCAGCGTTCCTGGCCAAGCTCGTCGCCGAAGGACAAAAACCGCCCGTGACAGAAGCGGCTTTCTCCGCCGTTCGGGAAAATGGCGACAAAATCGAAGTGGCCTTGCAATGGACGGAATCGACTGAGGAGACCTACCGGACCTACGCCAACGGCATCCGTACACCCAACGGCGGCACCCACGAAAATGGCCTCAAAAGCGCCGTGCGCAAAGCCATCACCAATTACATCGAAACGCACGACATCAAGGTGAAGGGGCTGAAAATCACTGCCGACGACATTCGCGAAGGTTTGGTGGCGATTCTCTCTGTGTTTCTTCGTGACCCGATGTTTGAATCGCAGACGAAAAATCGTCTCACCAATCCCGAAATCGAAAGTACGGTCGATAATTTCGTGCGCCCAGCGCTCGAAGCGTGGTTGAACAACAATAAGAGCGCCGCCGATGCTATCGTGAGTCGTATTATCATCGCGGCACGGATGCGCGAAGCTTCCCGGGCTGCGAAAGAGGAGGTAAAGCGGAAGTCCCCGGGTAGTCGGCGCTTGAGCCTGCCGGGCAAGCTGGCCGATTGCAAATCCACCGATGTGGCCAAAACCGAATTGTTTATCGTCGAGGGCGACTCAGCCGGTGGTTCCGCCAAGCAGGGTCGCGACAATCAGACGCAAGCGGTTTTGCCGCTGCGCGGAAAAATTCTCAATTGCGAAGGGTTGGCCACTAGTAAAGTGCTGACCAATCAGGAAATCGCCGACCTGGTTACGGCCATTGGTACCGGTGCTGGGGAGAAGTTCCATTACGATGGTCTTCGCTATGGCAAAATCATTCTCTTGATGGACGCCGACGCCGACGGTTGCCACATCGCCACGCTGTTGCTCGATTTCTTCTTTCGCCACATGCCGGAACTCATCAAGAAAGGGCATGTCTACATCGCCCAGCCACCCCTTTACCGCGTCAACGTGGGCAAAGACACCTACTGGGCTCGGGACGATCAACACAAAGAGGAGATCATCGCTGGTTTGCGAGCCAACGCGAAGGTCGAAGTGACGCGGTTCAAAGGGTTGGGTGAAATGGATGCCAAAGACTTGGCCGCAACGACCCTCGACCGCCGCACACGAACCCTGCTAAAAGTGCAAATTGACAACCCCCTGGCCACGGACCAAGCATTCGTGGAACTACTGGGTAAGGATTCTGAACATCGCTACAAGTTCATCATGGAACGAGCCGAACAAACCAGCGCCGAGGAACTCGACGTTTAGACCTCATAACCTCTGCAACGAGGATTCACGTCGCATGGGCAAGTAATTCCAAGGGAGAAGAACTCGACGTTCAGACCTCGTTATTTCTGCAACAGCTCGCCAGCATGATTCAACTGACACTGGAGTTGGCGATGAACCCCTTCACCTAGCGAGCCTTCACACACGATAGCCCGCCATCGATACTGATAACTTGCCCAGTTATCCACGTCGTCGCGGGATCGAGGAGCCATGCCATCGCCGTGGCCACGTCGGCTGGCTCGCCAATGCGACCCAGAGGGTGCATCGCCGTACTGGCCTTGAGTGTCGCTTCATTGGATGTCAGCCGTTCTGCCAAGGGGGTGCGGACCAATCCCGGGGCCACCGCGTTGACGCGGATGTTGCGGTTGGCATAAGTGGCCGCCGCGGACAACACCAATCCGTTGATGCCGCTTTTCGCGGCGGCAATCGCTTCGTGGTTCGCCAAACCGATCTTCGTGGCAACTGTGGATGCCAACACAATCGACCCACCTTGCGGAAGATTCTTCACCGCAGCGCGCAGAACGTAAAACGCGGTCAGCAGATTGATCGCCAAAGTGTCGGCCAGTTCTTGATCACTGGTCAAATGCGCAGGTTTGAGCACGATTGATCCACACAGATTCGCGGCCCCGCTCAGCGGTCCCAACTTGCTGGCCGCTTCCGCAAAGGCCTGATCGACCATCGCTGAATGGGTGGCATCAAGACTCTGGGTGAGGATTTCGGCTTGCGGTTGGAGGTCTTGAAGGCGGCTTTTGAGTGCCTCAAGCTTTGTGGTGTTCCGCGCCACAAGAAAGAGTTTACAGGGGAACCGTTTCACCAATTGCGTGCACAATTCACTACCGATTCCGCCTGAAGCGCCAACAATCACATACGCGGGTGCAGTGTTCATCGGAGTGTTCCTGACTTGGGAATCTGTCGCGCGTGGTGTTCCTGACTTAGGAATCTACCGTGCGTGTAGAAGACGATGGATGCGCACGACCCTTCCAGCCAACCGGCTGTCCCAGGATCGCGCGAACAATCGCATACCATTGAACCGCAAGCAGCAGAACGATGGCAACGGGGTGCAGAACTACCCCCAGCCACGTTGAGCTGTATCGCCAGGCGATGGCCGCACGCATAGCGAGGGCCATGACGACAGTAGCCGCGGCGATTACCCGGACTTCGAAATCAACCAAAAGCGCAAAAGGGATGACTTGCCCGGTGAGTAACGTAAAGGTCCAGAAGCCAATCTGACCGGTGGCAGCCATTCCTTCGCGGGCGTTTTTGGCGAGTCCGTACCATACGTCGCGGGCATTACGATACATGCGGCAGCGAGCCAAATTTCGCGCATCACAAAGATCTGTCCACATTCCGGCACGGCGGTAAGCACGAGGCAGGGTCAGTCCGTCGTGAAGCGACGATTTCACCGCAGAATGACCGCCGACCTTCTCATAGGCGATGCGCGTGGTCATGAACCACTGCCCGCAGCCGGCTCCCAGGCCGGGCCAACGAAAGCAGCGCATCGCTGCCATCGGCAAAAAGCCCAACAACAGCCAGTGAATCAGCGGAATGAGCAACTTTTCCAGCCATGTGACCGTCAGCTGAAACGGAAATCCGCTCACCAACTCCGCGCCACTGGCTTGCAGGAACCTCCAGAGGCGAGCCAGAGCATCGGGAGTGAGTTGGACATCCGCATCCAGAAAAGTCAGAATGTCGTAGCGTGCCTGTCGGGCCAGGACAAAACAAGCGTGCTGTTTGCCGCACCAGCCCTCTGGCAGAGGTGGTGCCGTTTCGAGGCGAAGGCGGCTGTCGGTCTGGGCAATGGAGCGGACAATTTCTGCGGTCCGATCGGTCGAGGCATCATCGAGAACAATCACCTCCAGTTCCACCCCACGGGAGGCTAGGACGGACCGAACACAGGCTTCGATTCCCCGTTCCTCGTTGCGCGCGGGAATCAGAACGGAGATTCGCGGTGGCACGTTGTCGTGGAATGGCTGGGGTGGGGCAGCGGGCGGCGGGCGGAATAACCACACATTCCACAAAAAAAGCAGAGCGGGAATAGCGGCACAAGCCAAGCCCAGCCAAGCCAACACAACCACACTCATGATTCGGCCCCCTGAGGCCGCGCATCATGTGCCGGATCGAATCGCTGGCCCCGCAGCCAGGCTTTCAAGCGCCGCCAATGGTCGTAAATTCCGCCGATGCCCACCTTACCGCGGAGAATTTCGACAAAAGCGGTCGGATCGCGCCGCATGACTTCGGCACTGAGGATGTCGAGGTTGGTTGTCAGAGCCGCTTCAATTTCGGCCAGCCACTGTTTGCCGGAGCGATGGGGATGGTCGGCAATGTTCAAGGCTTGACCAATGCGTACCAAGGCTTCCGGGGTGCGTTCATTCCAGAAGGTGTATTCGACCGCCAACGGCACAATGAAGCCGCCGTTGAGCCGGGCGGCCAGATGGCCGACACCCGGTTGCAGTTGGAGTGGCCGTTGCCGGACATCCGTGAAGCGACCCTGTGCCGTGACCCAAAACACCCGCTGGGGTTGCGAGAGAATAGCTTGACCGGTGCGGAGAAAAACACTGGCGCCACGCAGTGATTGGGTATCGATTCCCACAAAGCCCAATTTCGCGAAAAAACGGTATTTTTGTAGGGCCATGGCATCGATGGCCGCATAATGCTCGCGGTCGAGCGAGCGGCTCAGGATAGTACAGATGAGTGGGTCCCACCACGAGGGATGGTTCAAGACGATCAGCAACGGTTGATTGCCCGCCGGGAATCCGCAACTCGAACGCGACAGCCACACGGCGTGGAAATGTCGGCGCACATAACGGCTGGCGTAATATTGGAACCTACGAACAAGCCACGGCCAACGGCGAGGCAGTCCGTTGGCCGGGGAATGAGGGCCGGTCATATTACACCCGTGCGAGCGTCCTCATCACTGGGTTGCGTGGTGTGCGGGAGGGGCCTTGGGGAGCCAGTTGGTCTTGGTCGAGTGTGTCGGCGGCAATCCAACCAGACATCAGCACCATCGGCATTCCTGGTCCGGGGTGGGCTGCCCCCCCGGCCAGATAGAGACCCCGCAGGTCCGGCGAGCGGTTGGCCGGTTTGAAAGCTCCATTCCAAGTGCCGTGGCTTGCCAGTCCGTAGATGGCCCCATTGAGAACCCGGTAGCGGTCGTGGATATCTTGGGGGGTGAGGGCCGCTTCGTAAACAATACGGTCTTCAATATCGGGCATCTGCCCTGTCGTTTTCAGTTTGTTAAGAATGACGCGGCGGTAGGCGGGGAACATCTGTCGCCAATCGTGGTGTGGCCGCAAGTAGGGAGTATGAACGAGAACATACAGGGCATCGCCTCCGGGAGGGGCAGTTGCGGGTTCAGTACGGGCTGTCGAGGCGAGGTAGCAGGTGGGATCGGGGGCCGGTTCACCGCGACGATAGATGAAGTCGAATTCCTCGTGAGGATCGCGAGAGAAGACAAAGTCGTGATGGAGCAGGTGGTCATAAGCCCGCTTCAAACCCAGGTAAAGGACGACCCCGGAGCAAGCCGGTTCATATTCGCGGCGTTCATTGAAGTTACGACTGGCCACAGGGGCGGTCTCCGCGAGCAATTCGCGATGGGTCCGAACACTGTCGGCGTTCGAAATGATCGCGGCGAGGTCGACAACCTCCCCGGTTTCGGTTTCTACCCCCCGGACGCGTGTGCCACGACTGTCGGTGAGGATGCGGCGAATGCCGGTTTCTCGGCGATACTCCACCCCCAATTCTTCGCCCAAACGAATCAAGGCCTCGGGAACCGCACGGATACCCCCTCGGGGGTACCACACCCCTTCACTCGTTTGCATGTGGGCGATTCCGCACAGAACCGCGGGGGAGTTTTCCGGGCAGGAACCTACATATTGGGTGAAGTGATCAAGCATCTGCGCGACGCGGGTATCGGGAATGAACTTCCGCACTGTGCCAGCCACGCTTCGCCCCAAGCGCAGGCTGAGGACGTCGCCCATGAGGCGGATGGACAGGCCCGCGCGCCAGTCGATCATGTCCTTGATGCTGCCAACGGATTTCCAGAAATAATTCCGCGTCGAAATCTGATGCAATCGGTGCGATAGCGACAGAAAGTGCCGGTAACCTTTGGCCGAATTGGGGGCGTAGGATTTCAAGGCCTGCGACATGGCCTCCACATTTTCTACGAGGTCCAGCATCGTTCCGTCGGTGAAGAAACAGCGCCATTGTGGATCGAGGCGGATCAGGTCCAGGTAATCCTCGAGCCGTCGATCGGCTTCTGCAAAAATACGGCGCAGCACCGATGGAATAGTGAGGATGGTCGGCCCCATGTCGAAGCGGAAGCCCTGAGCCTGGAGCACCGCGGCCTTGCCGCCCAACCACGGGCTTTTTTCAAAAACCGTCACAGCGTACCCGCGGGCGGCCAGGACGCACGCGGACGCTAATCCGGCCAGACCACTGCCGATAATGCCGATCCGATTCCGTTCTGAAGTGTGTTTTTTCATAAAGGGTTCCTGGTAATTCCGCATGCGGCTCAGCCAAGTGTCTGGGAAGAGCTTTGCTCGCAGGCGCGCTTAGTGTAATCCGGAGACGCCGAGCGGTATAGGCGAGTCTGCAGCGCCGGGTTCGCCCAACCAGCGGGTATCCCGTCCCCAATCTTGGAGGAGAAGCCGGGTGGTAATCCGGGCCGACTCGTAAATCACCGGTAGACCACTGCCGGGGTGAGTCCCCCCGCCAACGAGATAAACTCCCTCCAACTCATCGAAGCGATTCCGAGGCCGCAGGTGCAGCATCTGCGACCAGGTGTGCGCCAGGTTGAAGGTGGCCCCGCGGTAAACATGGTACTGGTTTTCCCAATCCGCGGGCGTCACGATCTTCTCGAAGCGGATGCGCTTTTCCACATCCGACAAACCCACTTGGCCAAGCTGCTGGAGAAGCCGGGCACGAAAAGCGGGGGCTTCTCGCGACCAATCGACCTGGGGGTGCTGATGGGTCACGGGTGCCAGAATGTACAGAGTGCTGCAGCCGGGGGGAGCCAACGCGGGATCGGTGATGCAGGCATTCTGCACATAAAACGACGGATCCTCGGAGAGCACATGCCGCGTTTCAATATCGGCAAGGTTGGCGACATAATCGGCCGCGGTGTAGATGGTGTGGTGAGGAAGATCATCGTAACGGCCTTCGATGCCCAAGTACATCATGAAGGTCGAGCAGGAAAACTTCTTGCGGGCAATGCGCTCGTTGGTCCATTTGCGCCGTAGGCGGTTGGGCACCAGATGCGTCATAGCGTGAGCGAAATCGGCATTGATGATGAGCGCATCCGCCTGATATTCGCCCTGTGCGGTCCGCACGCCGATGGCACGTCGGCCTTTGAAGAGAATCTCTCGAACTTCCTCGCCCAAAGTGATAGACACGCCCAATTCATGCGCGATGCGGGCCATCCCTTCACTGACCGCGGAGCAACCACCATAGGGATGCCAAACCCCATACTCATATTCCAAAAACGACAGAATCGAAAACAAACTCGGGCAATTGAAGGGCGACATGCCGAGGTATTTCGATTGGAAGGAAAAGGCCAGGCGGATGCGGTCATCGCGGAAGTAGCGGGCCAGTTCTGTATCGAGGGACTTCCAGGGGCGGAGGGTGGGAACCAATTTGGCCATTTGCCAACGAACGACGTCACGCCAACTGTTGAAAGGTTGTTCGAGGCAGGGTCGGAATTTCTCCATTTTGTCGCGGTTATCGTCGAGAAACTGGCGGACATGGCGAGCGTCTTCGGGGGACAGTCGAGCGACTGCGGCGGCGAGTTGGTCGACGTTGGGGGTGCAGTCGAGATGGCCACCACGACCAAAGACGATGCGATATTGAGGGTCGAGGCGGACCATGGGGATTTCCTTCCGCAGATCGCGCCCGATCAGGCGGAAGATACGCTCCAGAACGCGTGGATAGAGGAAAAACGTCGGGCCGAGGTCGAAACGGAACCCATTCTGGGTGATCGCCGAGCAACGGCCACCCACATGGGGAAGGCGTTCAATAATGTGAACGTCCAGCCCGGCCTTGGCGAGGAGTAACGCCGCGGCCAGGCCACCCGGGCCAGCCCCGATGATCAGCACAGTGTTACTGCGCGAGGGGCGAGACGAACTGAACAAACGATTATTAGCAGCAGGCGTGGCCGTGGACATCATGCGTGGATCCGTGACAGGTGTGACCTGCGCTTCGAATGGCAGGGCCACCACAGTTTAGCGGAATCGCGAATTCTGACTATCCAAATGGTCGTCTCACGGCGCTACTGCGCCCCGACCGTCCACTTTTTCGACCGTAATTCCTCACTGGATTCAACTTGCTTCTTTCCGCATAATCCCCCATCGCACAACGATAAGTCACAAAGTCCAGTTGCAGACGCACTCAGGCTGCGACGTGGGAGCGTAATCGATGACCTCTGCACCACTGACACCTCACGAAATCCGGCAGGCCAGCGCTAGCCTACCGCGAATCTCACTGGCGCAACTCCCCACTCCCTTGGAGGAGCTGCCGCGCTTTTCCCACCGTTTAGGCGCCGGTGTTCGCGTCTTTATCAAACGCGACGATTGTACCGGCTTTGCCCTCGGAGGTAACAAGTCGCGGCACAATGAGTTTCTCTTCGGTGAGGCCGTCAGACGCGGGGCCGATGTGGTGGTGTGGGGAGCTCAAGTGCAATCAAACAATTGTCGGACCACCGCCGCCACCTGTGCCAAATTGGGCCTCGAATGCCGCCTCTACCTTTCCAAATGGAACCAAAATACGGACATCCAAGGAAATCTGCTCCTCGATTACCTCTACGGTGCCCATGTCGAATTGGTGGATGCCCGGATCGGCCCAGAGTTGAATGCACTGATGGCAGCGCGGGCGGCCGAACTCCGCAACGCTGGCCGCAACCCGTTTTTTTGGGACCCACCCCAGGTCGTGCCCTTGGCCGCGATCAGCTATATCGTGGCGATGGCCGAGTTAGCGGAGCAACTCCAAGCGCTGAACCTGAAGGCCAGTGGCCTTTATGTCTCATCGGCGGGGGCCACCGGCGCGGGAGTGGCTTTGGGTGCAAAGCTGTTGGGTTTCACCGGTTCGGTTCGGCTGATCTGCCCGATGCACTGGCCGTGGCACATACCCACCCGAATTGCTGACGACGCCAATCAAGCCGCAAAACGCCTCGGCTTGCCGCATCGGCTTTCGGCCGAGGAAATCGACGCCGATGAATCGTACATCGCTCCTGGTTATGGACAGATCTCCCCCGCGGCTCGCGAGGCATTTTTTCTCTTAGCCCGCGAAGAAGCGATCCTCACGGATCATGTTTACACAGCCAAGGCGTTGGCAGCGCTGGTGGCGGATGTTCGCGCTGGCAAGTACCGGCCAGGATCGGTGGTGGTGTTCATCCACACTGGAGGAATCCCCGCGATCTTCGCGGATCGCCACCAACTCCTCGAGCCGACCCCGCCATTCTCCCACTAATTCCCAAGCGACCGAAGTTTCGAGATAGCAATACCTTGGGACACAACCTTGGGACACAAACGGATGAAACACACGCTCACCTCACCACCTTCAGCAGCACCGGTTGGGCGGCAAATTCCCCACGGGCACCTTCGCGGCGCGCCAGTACAACGATCGGCCGTTCCATCGGCTGAACCCACGGCTCCGCGTACAGAACCACCTCACGGCTGGTTTCGCGTTCGGTGATGAGGATGCCATTGAGGCCCACATGGAGCACACGCACCCCATGCGGAAGGTTGCGCACGTCGAGAGGAACCCGACCGGTGAATTGGCCTTGCCGTTGAATATCCACCGTGAAGCGGGTTTCCTGACCGGGTCGAATCGTTACGGTCGATTGCCGAACTGTGGTGACAATGTCGCCTTTCCCGACAGTGGTCGGCAGTGGAATCGTCACCTCGCGCATTCGTGCGCGGCCGTCGATACTGCTGTGGGCGACGAGGGTGAGCTTGGCTTCCGTGGGCTGCAGCCGATCGCTTGTGCCAAAAAGGGCGAGGGTGGCCGTCTGATGTCCACTTTCGATGGTCGTGGCCGGGGCGGTGAACCCGGGCGGAGATTGTTTCACTTCCACGGCTACCGGGCCTTCGAAGCCGTCTGTTCGGTCGATTTTGACTTCGATGGGAACCGCTCCCCCCTGAAGTAATTGCGGAGCATCGACACGAGCTGAGAACGTGAAATCGGGCTGCGGACGGCGAACGATCAAGCGGTACGCATGAGTCGGACCGGAGGCTCCGCGGGCATCACTGATGCGAACCTGATAGGTACCATCCGCCGGAGGGTCGAAGAGAAGGTAGCTATCTTTACCAAAGCCCGGGCCACCGTCATCATTCCGGTAATAAAGCGTGAAAACCGGCATGCCATTGGGTGGAAAATGTTGCCGCGGGGGGTGAATTTCGACCTTGTACATTGGTTCACCCATGCTATGCTGAACAGGGGTGGTGCCCAAAAACCCCACCCGCTGCCCGTTCACCTGGTAGAACTGGCAGTCATCATCCGGACCGCGCGGGAGAGCGAGAATGCGCATCAGTTCCCCGTTCACATAGAGGTAGTCGTCGATGCCCAACTCGTTCCATGCCTCAAGGCGAATCCCTGGCCGCACTGAGTCATGATCGCGGAAGGTCACATATGTTTTCGCCACGCAACGGAGTGTGGCTCGGGGCAGTGGTTGGCCGCTGGCATCGAGAATTTCAATCAGCGCATCGACCGGCGAACCAGCCCGGCGGGCCAGAACCTCCACAACCAACCGTTCGCCCTTCTTCGCGGAGAAAGAAATGGTGGATTTTCCCTGAGGTTGGGCCAGTATGCCATCGGCGCACCCCGGAACACGCAGCTCCGCGCCGCGAACCGGATCGACAACCACAGAAGTCAGGTTCGATACCACGACTGTGGGTGTACCAACGGCTGGTTCGTCCAAGGGCACCGTGATTTTCGTTCCCGGCGAAGCATCGGGAGGAACTGTGACTTTCTGGCTGAGGCCTACGGGAGAACCCAGATTGACACCCAGGACATGAACGGTTGTCGTCCGCCCTGCGGCAACAGCCAGGGGGAAAACTCCTGTGACGACGGGAAGATTGCCAAGATTCAGCCGATAGCGCAGGTCGCCCCCTCGGAAGTCGTGATCGAAGACGCGCAGAGTGTACGTCCCTGCGGCACGGGTGAGATAAGCCAGCGCAGTGGTCCCTTCCGCAACGATGGCTCCCGTTTCGTCACTGAGTGTGAGAATGGGTTCGAACTTCGCAGTCGGCTCGCTTGTCACCAAGTGCACTCCCAGGGATTGGTCGGCCTCAAGGCGGAAGCGATACTCGTCGACTTCACCGGGGCGGCTCAACGAACCGACCACTGTGACCGGAAGTTGAAGAGGGAAGGAGGCTTTTTCTTCTGAAATGGCATCAAAAGCATCGATCAGGAGTGCCGCCGTTGTCGTAGGACCGCTCTCAGTTTCCAACACCACCTGCGCTGTTCCAGACAGAGCAGTAGCGGGGATAGTGAGCGTGAAGACAATTTCTGTGATCCCTCCGGAGACGATGTCCGCCTTCCAACGGCTGTTGCCGCTGCGAGCGAAGATCGAGCGCACCCGGCTGAGGTGGGTACCGTTGACCGTGAATTGTGCGGTTTTGCCGCGAGTAACAACGGCGGGAGCCAATGTGGTGATTTTCGGTGCTGCCGGCGGCGGCGGATTTTTCAGAGGTAACAATTGGTGAATGGTTTTGCCCTCGGCGGCGTTGATGAGCAGTCCGGCACCATCGAATCGGGCAATGGCGATTTGTTGACCGTCGGGACGTATCGCCCAATCGAGAACGGTGTCGGCCTGCGCGGGGAAAGTCTTGACTTCCGCGAGTTTTGCAGCATCCCAGATTTTGATGATTCGATCTTCCCCCAGCGAATACAGTTGTTGGCCATCGCGGGAATACGCCAGTCGCCACACTGCTTTCTCGTGGGCAAACGCGGTGTTGACCAGTTGGCCCCCCTCCGCTTGAGCCTGCCAGATGCGAATGCTTTTATCCACGCCGGCCGCGGCGAGGTGTTTTTTGTCCGGACTCCAGGCGACCGCGTAGAGCCAGTCGGTGGCATCGCCCAACGAGTACAGGCGTTGTCCGGTTTCAACATCCCATATTTTCACCGTCCGGTCGGCACTGGCCGAGGCCAACCATCGGCCATCTGGATGGAAGGATAAACCATAAACCGCGTCGCTGTGATCTTTGAGGGTTCGGATTGGTTTTTTGGATTCAGCCGCTAGCTTCCACAATTGAATGTCCCGGTCGTAACCAGCAGTGGCCAGGTGTTGGCCGTTGGGGGCGAAAGCCAGAGCGTAGATCAGATCGCGATGGCCGCGGAACTCAAGGGGTCGTAGCGTGGCGTTGAGTGGGTGCAGGTAGACAGAGCCCGACCGGCCCGCTTCCCCCCAGGCCACGGCCAACCACCGCCCTTGCGGATCGAAACTCAGTGCGGTGATACGATGGCCAACACTCAGGGGGCCTTCCGTGAGAGTTCCCTTAGTCGCATCAAAGAGGAAAAATTCATCCCCAACCGCTGCCGCCACGAGCGTATTGTTCGGATGGAAAGCCACCGCACAGACTGCGGGGGCAGCGGCCTGACCAACACTGGAGCCGAGTACCCCGATGATGACCCACAACCAACGCATCGCCAGCACTCCAACAAGGGTGGTCTGACTCACTCCTAGGGGGTGGTCTGACTCATTAGTTGTTAAGATAACGACTTCCTGTAAGCTGTGTTGAGGCCAGTGATAAAAAAGGGGATAATTCGGCGTGATCGATTCCGGCCCGATCGGTGCACAGATACCCACGAATCACCCCATGACTGCGCATCACATGAAATCCTTTCTCCTGATAATGTTATTCATGCTTGTTGCTGCCGCTGTCATCCGTGCGGCCGAGCCGCCGGTCGTTCCACCGGACCACGGCGTGGACACATCGTTTCTGAAAAAGTTTGCAGAAACGCGGCGGTTCATGGTAGGTCGGCCGCAGAACCCCAAGGTCGCTCCCGATGGTAAAACCGTGCTCTTTCTCCGTGGGTCCCCGGATGATCCGAAATTGAAACTTTTTGAATTTGATGTCGCCACCGGGCAAACGCGCGAATTGCTCTCACCTGCGGCTCTTCTCCAGGGCGACGACGAGAACTTGACACCTGAAGAAAAAGCCCGTCGCGAGCGGATGCGGGTATCAGCCGGAGGCTTTGCCGATTTTCACTTCAATAAGGATGGTAGCCAGCTATTGCTGCCGTTGTCGGGCCGGTTATTTGTCTTCGACCGCACAACGAAAAAAGTCACGGAATTGAAGACGGGCGACACCGGGGCCATTGTCGATCCGAAATGGTCGCCGGATGGCACGAAAATCGCCTATGTTCGCGGTTATGATGTGTACGTTGTTGATCTGGCCACCAATCGAGAATCGGCGGTCACTCGCGGTGGTACGCTGACCAAAACCCACGGTCTGGCCGAGTTTGTCGCTCAAGAGGAAATGGGGCGTTTCACTGGCTACTGGTGGTCGCCGGACTCGCAATCGATCGCCTATGAAGAAGCCGACCACACCGGCGTTGAGACGTGGTATGTCGCCGATCCCTTCCGACCGGAGCAAAAACCTCTTGCGCAGTTTTACCCCCGACCGGGTCAGAAGAACGTTAGCGTGCGCTTGGGTATTATCCCCGTGGCGGGTGGCGAAACCGTTTGGGTCAATTGGGATCGTGAACGGTACGAATACCTCGCCGCGGTCCGATGGCATACTGTCGGTCCGTTAACGATCCAGGTTCAAGATCGCAAACAGCAGAAACTGCTCCTCTTGTCGGTTGATCCGAAAACCGGACAAACCCAAAAGCTGGTCGAAGAGAAGGATTCCGCCTGGGTGAATCTTTCCCAAGAGGTTCCGGTCTATGAGAGCGGCTTAGGAGGGTTCATCTGGCTGGGGACGGATCCCAACGGCGAAGCAGAACTTCAGCTTCGCGATGCAACCGGCGTTTTACAAGATGTGCTCGTAGCCGCTTCTCAGCGACCCGAGAAGCTGCTGCAGGTCCACTCGTCGCGGGACAATACGTTCGTGGTGTATACGGGTGGCGCTGACCCCACGCAACAGCATGTTTTTCGCCATCGAACACCTGTGCGCCTTCGTGACCCGAGTTCCGAGAATGATGAACGATTGACCAACGAACCGGGTGTTCACTCGGCCGTCGTCGGTACGCATGGCCAACCCTACGTCATCACCTCGACAACAGCGCAAAGTATGCCCAAAAGCGTTGTGTACAACCGCGACGGTGTGCGGTTGGGCGAACTGCCGTCGGTAGCACAGGAGCCAGATGGGAAGATCGATGTGACATTTCTACGTGTCGGTGCCGGAGACGACAGCTACAACGCCGCGATTGTTCGTCCCCACGATTTTGACCCCCGGAAGAAATATCCGGTGATCGTGGATGTCTACGGTGGCCCCAAGCATGTCCATGTGGTTCAGGCGATGCGGCAATGGCTGGTTCCGCAGTGGTTGGCCAATCAAGGTTTCATCGTGGTGGCCATTGATAACCGGGGTACACCGGGTCGCGGTCGCGCCTGGGAACGCGCCATCTACCAGAAGTTCGGCACCGTACCGCTAGATGACCAAGTCAAAGGCCTGCGGCTGTTATGCGAAAAATTCCCCGCGATGGACCCTGACCGGGTAGGAATCGTGGGCTGGTCGTTCGGCGGCTACATGGCGGCCAATGCGGTGTTACGCCGCCCCGAAGTCTTCAAAGCCGCCGTTGCGGGTGCCCCGGTCACCGATTGGGAAGACTACGACACCCACTACACCGAGCGGTACCTGGGGCTATTACCCGAATCGAAGAAAGCTTACGACGACGCCAATCTCATTCCCTTGGCGAAAAACCTCCAACGCCCCTTGCTTCTGGTGCATGGCACTGCGGACGATAACGTCTATTTCCGGCATACATTGAAACTGGCCAATGCCCTTTTGCGAGCTGGACGGGACTTCGAGACCCTGCCTCTCCCCGGAATTACCCATATGTATAGCTCCGATCCAGCCGTCATGGAGCAGCTCTGGGCGCGGACAGCCCGTTTCTTTCGGCGGCATTTGGGGGGGCCGAAGTAGCGAAGTTTGGTTGTCGTCGATAAGTTTGGTTGTCGTCGATAAAGAAAGTCACAGTGGTTTCTTTCGGCGGCACTTAGGGAGGCCGAAGTCGCCTTGAGGATCGATATGATGCATAATTAGTCGTTAATCTCTTGAAAAAGTCGACCGGAGGCTTTCCGGGGGCTGGTGGCGGTCTTCGGTACCTAGCCGCTGGAAAATCTCCCTATTCCGACTACCATAACGCTGGCGGGGGCGGTTCCAGACGTCGGAGCCGCCCCCCGTTTGTTTCGGGTGGCGGCCATGGCCAATCATCGTACCCCGTTGTATCGGTGGCATGTCGAACATCAAGCCCGGATGGTTCCCTTCAGCGGCTGGGATATGCCGGTGCAATACACCGGGATTGCCGCGGAGCATCACGCGGTCCGCACGGCGGTTGGGATTTTCGACATTTCGCACATGGCGCGCGTGAATGTTCACGGCCCCGAAGCGCTGGCCTTGCTCGAGAAGGTTTTCACGAATGCCGTCGCCACCATGACGGTAGGGCAGGTTCGCTATGGACTGATTTGTAACGAAAATGGCGGTGTTCTCGACGATATTTTGGTCTACCGGTGGTCCGATTCGTTCTCCGCTGTGATTAACGCCAGTAACCGGGAGAAAATTCTGGCCTGGTGGGAACAGCACCGAACCGGTGAGGTGATCATCGACGACCGCACCTTCGACACTACTATGGTCGCCATTCAAGGTCCGCAGGCAGCCGATATGGTATCCGCGATATTCGGTGAGTCGGTTCGCACCTTGAAATACTATCATGCCAAGCCCATTCGCTATCGTGAGGGTGACGGTTTTATCAGTCGCACGGGTTATACCGGAGAAGATGGCTTTGAGGTGGTGGTCCCCCATGCCGTGGGGCAGCCGTTGTGGGAAGAGGTGGTGACGCGGGGAGCAGTGCCCTGTGGGTTAGGTGCCCGCGACACATTGCGGTTGGAAGCCGGCATGCCGCTTTATGGGCATGAATTGAAGGAGTCGATCAACCCGATTCAGGCCGGTTTGGGCTGGGCGGTGAAATTCGACAAAGGCCCATTCATTGGTCGCGAAGCCCTGTTGGCGGCAACAACTGACACAACCCAACCGCGGCGCATCGGCTTGGAGCTGGATAGCCCGCGTGCGGCCCGAGAAGGCTGCCCAATCGTCGCCGCTGGTGACAACATCGGTACGGTGACCAGTGGCAGCCTCAGCCCGTGGTTGAAAAAATCGTTGGCCATGGGCTATGTTCGACCGGCGTTTACGAGTCCTGGTACCTTGCTGGCGGTGGATGTTCGCGGGGCGCTTCTCCATGCCAAGGTCGTACCGTTGCCGTTTTATCGTCGAACGAAAAACGTATAGAGCCAACGTCTCACCCCCGCCCAAGAGCCGCGCCGTTGGGATGAGGGGCCTTGACACGCAAAATGCCGAATCACAGCGTCGTTGATGAAGGAGTTACCATGCCAAATCCCAAAAATCTTCGCTACTTACCCACCCACGAATGGGCACGGTTGGATGGTGACGTGGTGACGGTGGGCGTGACCGCCTTTGCCATCGAGCAACTGACCGAACCGACTTATTTGGAATTACCCGCCATCGGTACCGAAGTCCACGCGGGGGAAAAATTTGGCATCATCGAATCCTATAAATCCACGTCCGACCTCTATTCTCCCGTGACGGGTACTGTGATCGAGCGTAACGAACCACTGGTCGACGATCCCGCTACCAAACGCAAAGGCGATCCCAAGCCAGTCAATGATGATCCGTTCGGTGCCGGCTGGATGCTGAAGATTCGACTGGCCCCCGGCGCGACGCTCGACCATCTGTTGACCGCGGAGCAATACGACGCTCAATTGGCCTCAGAACATCACTGATATTTGCCACTTCCAACAGTCCGGGGACAGAAAACTCTCCAAAAAAACGTTGGCGACAGCGGACATTTGCGGTTGACCCACAACGATCGCTCTCTCCGCGCCGTTTTCCCGATAGCGAAAGATACCGCACTCAACTGGTCTGACCTAGGGTACTGCTGTGTCCTACATCCTCAACACCCCCGACGATCAAAAGGCGATGCTCACTGCGATCGGAGTGGAATCCATCGACGAGCTATTTGCCAAAATTCCCCACGAAGTACGCCTGAACCGCCCCTTGGACATTCCCGCTCCGATGGCGGAGATGGACTTGCAAGCCCATGTCACGCGGTTGTTAGCTCACAATCGCTCCGCAGCGGACATGGTCTGCTTCCTGGGGGGCGGAGCCTATGATCACTTCATTCCAAGCGTTGTTGATGTCATCGCCAGCCGTAGCGAATACTACACGGCCTATACACCCTATCAGGCGGAAGCATCCCAAGGTACTCTGCAAGCGATATTTGAATATCAATCGCTCATGTGCGTCCTTACTGGCCTGGATGTCGCCAACGCAAGCCTCTACGACGGTGGTTCGGCGACCGCGGAAGCCATGCTGATGGCCCTGGGTATCACGAAACGTCAGGAAGTCATCGTGGCCGAGAGCGTCCATCCTGAGTACCGGCAAGTCCTCGCCACCTATGCGACCAATTTGCATTGCCGGCTGCGTACAGTGCCGACACCTGAAGGTTTTGTCAATCCGGACGACCTTCGGGCTTGTCTGAGTGACACCACGGCGTGTATAATTGTCCAGTCGCCGAACTTTTTTGGCCATCTCGAGGAAATGGCGGCCATCGGGGCGGCGGCTCACAGGGTGGGGGCGCTTATGGTCGCCAGCTTCGATCCCATCGGCTTGGGGATTCTCCGCCGCCCGGGTGATGAGGGGGCCGATATCGCTGTTGCAGAAGGGCAGGGGCTGGGTGTGCCGCTGCAGTTTGGTGGACCGTATCTCGGTATTTTGGCCTGCCGCGACGATCCGCGCTTTCTTCGCAAGATTCCTGGCCGGCTTGTCGGGGAAACGGTGGATCGCCACGGTCAGCGCTGCTGGGTTCTCACGCTGCAGCCCCGGGAACAGCACATCGCGCGGGCGAATGCCACCAGCAACATCTGCACCAATCAAGGGTTGCTGGCCTTGCGCGCGGCGGTATTCCTGACCGCTTTGGGGCCTCAGGGTCTCCAGGAAACCGCAGAGTTGTGTACGCGTAAAGCCCATTACGCGGCTGAGCAATTGACGCAAATTCCGGGGGTATCGTTGCGATTCCGCACACCCTTTTTCAAAGAATTCACCCTTCGCGTGCCGGGAGATCCTGCGAACCTTCTTGCGAAACTGCGTTCCGCAGGTTACCACGCGGGGCTACCCCTGGGTCGCTGGTATCCATCCCTGGCCGATTGCATCAGTGTCGCGGTCACCGAACAACGCACCAAGGCCCAAATCGATGGTCTGGCGTCGGCCCTTCGCGATTGCTTGCGGTAATGCACCGCACCGACGGACACCGACGACCAACCCAGCCGAGGTCGTAGATGGCGTCCCACAGAAGAGGCGGTTGTCGGGGAATACTCGGCGACATCGGTGGGCTGTGGCCCTCGGGACCATTCACCGCGGCGGCCGATCACAAGGGTGTGAGGAACAAAACAAAAGGATCACGAGGATGTGAGGAGCAACAGCTGGATCAGACGATGATCACCGGTGCTTGAATCACTCCAACACCAGTAACGATGGAACGAACCCGAATTTCCCGAATCGGCACAAACCATGAACAATACCCAATCAACACAAGTCATTTTCGAGATTTCCAAACCTGGGCGGCGATGCCATCGGGTGCCCCCATGCGATGTTCCCACAGAGCGGCCGTTGAGCGAACTGATTCCCAGTAACCACCTCGCGACAGCGCCACCCGCGTTACCTGAAGTTGGCGAAATCGACCTCATTCGTCACTTCACGAACCTCTCGACGCGGAACATGAGCATCGACACCAATTTCTACCCGCTCGGTTCCTGCACGATGAAGTACAACCCCAAACGGCACGAACGCCTTGCGGCCCTTGCCGGCTTGGCCGCACTGCATCCCCTCCAAGATGATGAGACGCTCCAAGGGATATTGGAAATTCTCTACGAAATGCAGCAGTTTCTCGCAGAAATCAGCGGCTTGCCGGCGGTATCGCTGCAACCGGCGGCGGGTGCCCAAGGGGAACTGACTGCGCTTTATGTCGCCGCAGCTTACTTCCGCGATAAAGGCGAAACGCACCGCCGCAAGGTGCTGGTGCCCGACTCGGCCCACGGCACCAACCCGGCCAGTGCCGCCTTAGCAGGTTTCGATACTGTCACGATCAAAAGTGGCCCAGATGGTTTGGTCGATCTTTCCGATCTGAAGGCCAAATTGGGCGACGATACGGCCGTCTTCATGATCACAAACCCCAATACCCTGGGCTTGTTTGAAACCCAGATCACAACCATCACCGATTGGTTGCACGCCAAGGGGGCCTTGGTCTATCTGGATGGAGCCAACATGAACGCCATCCTCGGTATCACTCGGCCGGGGGACTTTGGCGCAGATATGCAGCATTACAACGTTCATAAGACTTTCACCGGCCCCCACGGCGGCGGCGGTCCTGGCAGTGGGCCCATCGCCGTGCGCGATTTCTTGGCCCCGTACCTGCCGGCACCGATCATCGTCAAAGACGGGGCGAAGTTCCGTTTGAACTACGACATGCCCAAGTCGATTGGTCGGGTGCGAAGTTTCTTTGGCAACATCGGCATTCTCTTCCGCGGCTATTGCTACATTCGCACCTTGGGACCTGAAGGACTCAAACGTGTGGCCGAACACGCTGTCCTCAACGCCAACTATTTACGCTCTCGGGTAGCCCAAATCTTCGACATCCCCCATCCGGGTCCCTGCATGCACGAATTCGTGGCCTCCGTACGCTCGCTTCTGCGTGAACGAAAGATCAGTGCCAAAGACATTTGCAAACGTTTGCTCGACTTCAGCTTCCATGCACCGACGGTTTACTTTCCCCTGGTCGTGCCCGAGGCCTTGATGATGGAACCCACAGAAACCGAAAGTAAGGAAACTCTCGATGCCTTCGCCGACACACTGGCCCGAATCAAAGAGGAAGACCCGGAAATCGTTCGTACGGCGCCGCACACACACATTGTCAGTCGTCCGGATGAAGTCAAAGCGGCCAAAGACCAAAAACTCCGCTGGCAACCACCGACAGCATCCAATCAGGTATCCCGTGAGCGCTAACAGGCCCACCCAATCCGGAGGTGAACCATGGCGGAAAACAATGCCCCCCGAATGATCGTGACCACGACGATGCACGTTGAAGGCTATGAGATCGTGGAGTACCTTGGCATCGTGCGTGGAATCGTGGTCCGGGCGACATCCATCACTCAGGGCATCCGCGGTGCCTTCAAAAGTTTCATTGGTGGCAATGTCGCTGCCTACGAAGAAGTTTGCGAAGCCGCACGCTCGGAGGCCTTCAAGAAGATGGCCCGCCAAGCCCATGAAATCGGCGCTGACGCGGTCATTGGCATGGCCTACGATGCCACCGAGTTTACCCCAGGGACCACCGAAGTACTCGCTTACGGAACCGCGGTGACACTGCGGCGCAAAACCAGCTGATGGGCCGAAAGCTATCATCCCATCCCCGCGTCGGCGCAATGAACTCTTCCGGCTGTGGTGCTAGCCACGAGCTGTTGCGATCAGCCGCCACCCTCGTTCTGGCCAACCTCATTCTGTTGGTACATCAATTCTCCGGTGGGCTGCCTTCGGCTTTGTTCGCTCCCAGAACCTTGGTGACAGTCTCCAGAAGTCGCTCCATCGCGAAAGGTTTGCGGATGTAATCGACGACGCCAAGGTACTCGGCATATACTTTGTGGCGGCTGCCTTCATTGGCGGTGATCATGATGATGGGAGGAGCATCACTTTTGTCCTTGAAATGTTCTAAAACCGGATAGCCACCCATCCGCGGCATCATCATATCGAGAATGACCAAATCTGGTCTGTGATGGTAAATCGCTTGCTTGCCCTGGTGGCCATCGTGCGCTTGAATGACGCGATAACCCTGACGTTCTAACACCACGCGCATCGCGTCGACCAATTCTCGATCATCATCGACAAGCAGAATCAACTTCTGTTCGGCCATGACGGACCCTCAGTACTCACTCAGCTACTCTTTTTACTTTACCAACCTCAAGGAAGCCCGTCTGGGAGAAATCGCAACCTGGCAAGTTCGTCCGACACGGGCGTTTGGGGCGATCATCCGTTGTTCGGGCAAAGTTCCGCAAGCCCAGCCACCCTTCTCAAACTCTCCGAGAGGTCACAAGGAATCCAGATTCCTCGGAGTGCCTGCTGAGATTTCGCCCCGTTCGTAACATTTCGCCTTGTTCGTAACATCGTGTGGGCCAACTTGAGTTTCCGCACGCTTTGCCGTAGCGTAGGGGACGAACCCTGCTGGAGCCAAGCCAATGGCCGAACATCGCTGCCCCCGCTGCGATCACATTTTCACGCTTGCAGAAATTCTCGACGAATGGTGTGCCGAGTGCGGGAAGCGAATACCCGAAGTATTACTGAAGGAGGCACGACCGAAGCCTCATCTGCGGCATCCGCACCCCTTACCACCGCCGAGTGTGGAAACCCAGCTGGAGCAAAGCCGCGACAATGCCCTGCGCTTGGGCGGTTTACTGCTGATGCTGGCGGGGCTGATCATCGGGTTGGTCAGTTGGGGGTGGGGAATCTACCAGAAGTTCAGCCTGGGTGAAGTGAGCATGACCGCTTATCTTGGCGGAGGAGTGGCACTGGTGGCGTTGGTTGCCGGTATCGTCTTGATGAACCGATCCGAATCATCGGAGTCTTAGCCCAGATGAATAACTAATGTTCACATTGATCATATGCATAGTAACATTGGTCGGCCACCCAGGGCTTCTAGTTTCCGCCACCGGCGCGGGCCAAATCTTCATCGCGACCCGCAACAACCAGGGTCTCTGAACCTTTGAGCGTTACGTCGGGGTCGGGTGTGGCCACCATCTTGTCCTGAAGGATGTCGTGAAGGGCGATCACGGTGATCCCATACTTTTGCCGCAGTTCCAACTCCCGCAGGGTTTTGCCCACCCATTCCTCGCGAACGGCCATTTCCTGAACACTAAAGCCGTTGCCCAGGCGGACATAGTTGAGAATGTCCGATCCCGATAGCCGCGACGCCAGCCACAGGGCCGAGTCACGTTCTGGGAAGACCGTTTCCGTCGCACCAATCCGTTCCATCACACGGGCATGATCGCGGGAGACGACCTTCACATAGACATCTTTTACGCCCAAATCCCGCAAAGCCATCGTGGCCAAAATACTCGCCGTGATGTCGTCACCCGTGCTGACAATGCCCCCATCGGCACCTTTGGCCCCAATGCGTTCCAAGGCCTGCACGTTCCGCCCATCGGCCACAGCAGCCCGCGTGACATAGGGGGCGATTTTGTCCACCGCTTCTTCGCGGGGATCGACCGCAATCACTTCATGCCCCTGCGCATGCAAGGCTTCCGCGGCGCTGGAACCAAAATTCCCCAAACCAATCACCACAAACCGCTTCATAGGACGATCCACACCTTCGCCCACGACCACTTCGGCGTAGGCCCTGCAAAACGGCCGGAAACTCAGCCCACGACCACTTCCTCGTAAGCATAGCGAAACTTGCCGGCTTTCGCTGTCACGGCGAGTGCTGTCGCCAAAGCCAGGGGTCCGACACGGCCCAAAAACATCAGCACAATAACAATCACCCGACCGGCCGGTGAAAGGTGCGGGGTTAGTCCCATCGACAAACCGACCGTGTTGAAGGCACTCACCGCTTCAAACATCCGCATGAGAAACCCACCGTGGGGAGAGTCGCTTTCCGTGACTGTCAACAACAGGATGCCCATCGTCATTGTGGCGAAGGCGATCACAAACAAACCGACGGCACGATCAGTCGTTTCCTTACGCAAAGAGCGGCTCCACACACTGGCGATATCGCGACCACGGAAGCGTGACCATGCCAGTATGAGCAACAGAGAGAGGGTCGTTGTCTTCAATCCACCAGCGGTGCCTCCCGGCGAGCCACCAATCGACATCAACAAAATGGTGGTGAAGTTGCCAGCATCGCTGGCCTTGGCGTGGTCGATGGTGTTGAATCCGGCGGTTCGTGCTGTGGCACTCATGAACAGCGCATTGGTCAGCTTGTGGCCCGCCGGCAGGTCGGAGAGGGCCGCATTCCATTCTAAACATATATATACTATCCATCCGCCGACCAGCAACACCGCGGTTGTCACAAGTACCAGACGGGAGTGAATCGACAGCCGGAAGTTCCGCTGTTCACGGCGAGCCTTGGCGTGCAAGTAGAGTTCTTCGAGGGTCAAAAAACCGATTCCCCCGGCCACAATCTGCACCGACAGCACCAACAGTGTCAGGGGGCATTGCTGGAACGACATCAAGCTATCGCTGAAGGTGGAAAACCCAGCATTACAAAAGGCACTGATCGAGTGAAACAGAGCGGGCCATGCCGCACCCTCCCAGCCCAGCCGCGGTACCCAGAGCAAATAGAGAATGCCCGCGGCAACAGATTCAAACAAGACGGTGAAGATGATCACATCCCGCAATAGCTGCCGGGGATTGATCGGGTGTTGGCCCACATCCATCGGACTGCCCGCGGACAGCGCTTCTTGGCGCAGGGACAACCGCCCACCGAGGGCGAGAATCACCAAACTGGTGAATGTGAGCATCCCCAGACCGCCTAATTGAATCAGCAGCAGCACAAATGCTTGTCCGCGTAGGGTGAGAGCCGTCGCCGGATCGATGACATTCAGACCGGTGACACAGACTGCACTGGTGGCTGTAAAGAGGGCATCCAGCCAGTTGAGAGGCTCACCTGTATAGAGGCCGGGAAGAAACTTCAGGCCAATCGTTCCGAAGGCGATAAGGATGGTGAACGAACCGACAAAAAGCTGCGGCGCAGTTAAGCGCCGCCATAATGACGGGCGGCGTCCAACGGGAAGGTCCCAAAGGGGGCGCATTGGCGGGCATTACAGGCGGGACGGTTCAGAAGAGTCAGCACCGGCCCAAAACTGAGAAGTAGTCTATAACTCTCGCGCACGGCGTCCAATCTTCTCTTGCCCGATCCAGTAGCGCATGGGAACGTTGCGAGTCGATTGACGATCCACCTTCCATGACTCAATGCACAGCTCGCCCGACCCACCGGCGCGCGTGAACCTTCAACGGTCTTTGCCGTCGAAGGAGATGAACTGACGCGGCCATGCAGCTTTATGTGTCGCTCCTTCGCGGGTCGCCTCTCGCGGAGGCCCTCTGCAGTTCTGTGTGTCGAGTTGAAACTGTACAAATTTTAATCACGTAGTTTCTTCGGATCGAGGGTTTGGTGCTTGATATGCGTCCGCTTCCAGGTGTAAGTGATTTCCAAAAGGCCGCTGGAGGAGAGAATCATGGCCGGATAGGAGAACTCCGCGGCGGTTTCGGTTTCCAAGTCGAGAATCACCTTCCAGGTTCGACCCTTATCACGAGAACGGGCCAGGCTCAGCGGGGTACGGCCTTTCTCCACTGGATTGCAGATCATCAAGAAATCACCATTGGCCAGCTTGACGCAATCGACGCCGGTGCTTGGATTGGGCAGCTCGGTGGGGGTTGCGGGAGTGAAGGTCACCCCCCCATCCTTCGATTCGGAGCGGCAGACCACGCGTGGGTCACGCGAGCGCATAAGGGCCACAATCGTACCGTCCTGGGTTTCCAGCAATGCGGGCTGAATCTGGTTGAACTTTCCAGGAACAGGAAAGGCATTGGAACGGGTCCAGCTTTGGCCGTCGTCGGTGGAGCGGTCGACAAAGGGGGTCCAATTGCGGTGACTTTCCACACTCGTACCTGCCAAAATAGTGCCATTGGCCAGTTGAATCGGCTTGGCACGCACTGGTCCCCAGAAGCCGGCGGGCAGCATTTCGACCTTACTCCAAGTTTTGCCGTTGTCGGAAGAAGTGCGGACAAATCCGCTCCATCGTTCCGGGCTGGGGCCGGCCTTGTACCACAAATACAACGTACCCTTGGCGGTTTTGAACAAGACCGGGTTCCAACACGGCTGCCCCGGTTCTGTGCCTAGTAACACCAGTTCGCCCCATTTCTTACCATCAAAGACGCTGCTCCAAATTTGCACGTCCTTTGCTCCTTCGTCTTTGCCACCGAACCATGCTGCCATGAGTTTGCCCGGCTCGTGTTCAACCACGGTGGAGGCATGGCACGAAGGGAAGGGGGCTTTCTCAAAAATGAACATGGAACTACCTCAGAATCGAACAAAGGCCACTCCAGCCATGGGTGGGACTTTTCGGTTGTTTGGTGATTTGCCACCAATCGTTGCCGGTTGGACCAACAACTTCAATTCCACTCCACGGCCTCAGCGCCGATTTCCGGTCGGTTGCGGTCGATTTCACCGCCCAACGCCGGCGCTAGAGCCGGAAGAGCTTTGTCCGCTATCGCCTAGCGCCGGCGCTAGAGCCGGAAGAGCCTTGTTTGCCGACGTTTTTGGGGTTTTGGAACCGCCTTGAGGGTGCATCGTCCACGATCGGTCGTGCCAGCGCTACCCAACTTCGCCGCATTACTCGAGCCGCTTCCTTGTGCATGCCCGGCACCAGGTCGTGCCAGGGCTGCCCGACTTCGCCCGCAGGGTTGGGGTGCAGGCGATCCTGGAGTCAGGGTTAACCAACAATTCGTTCTTTTTCCGCGTCCCAGACCACGCGTTGGCCGGTCCGGTAGGAAATGTTGGCCAGGTGCGCCGCGGTGATAACTTGATGGCCTAGTTCGATCGGCGAGCTGGGGTCTTTGTTGTCCTTGATGGCGTTGAGCCAATTCTGAACGTGCAGGGGGGTTTCATTGACCACCTTCCACTCCGCTTTCGGTTTCAAGGTGGGGTTGAATTTGTCGATGGTGTCGAACAACTTGATGGTCCCGCCAGCGTCGGCGTCGCAGTGGAGGGTTTGCTTCGTGCCGTAGAATGTGGCACCGACCCCATCAAAGCCGTTGATAAATTCAACGGCAAAAGTGGCTGTGAAGCGGCCATAGTCCCAGATGCCGTGGATCACATCGGGTGTTTCCCAATACTTGAAGTGGTACACGCCGCCATGTGCAACGACACTTTTCGGCGCAGCCACGCCGCCCAGCCATTGGACGATATCTAGTTGGTGGGCGCCAATGTCGGTCATCAGACCCCCGGCGAAATCCCAATACCAACGCCACGCCCAATAGCGTACCGGATCAAACGGCTGCTTTTTCGCCCGGCCCAGAAAAGCCTCCCAATTCACGCCGCGCTGTTGGGATTCATCAAACGTTTTGGGCACGGCGTAGGGGTCCCGCTTGACCCAATTGCGGCAGTCCCACACCTTGACCCAGACCAAATCCCCAAAATCCTTCGATTGGATAACCTCGCGGCAGCGAGCCCAATGTTCACCGCTGTGCCGTTGATTGCCCACCTGAACGACTTTTTTGGCCTTCCGCACAGCGGCGATCATCTCTTTGCCTTCATCAATGCTGTGACTGAGAGGTTTTTCGATGTAGGCGTGCTTACCGGCCTCCATCGCCGCCAGCAGACAGTCCTTATGATGGTGATCGGGGGTGGCAATAATGACGGCATCGAGTCCAGGATGCTCCAACAATTTCCGGTAATCGCGGTAGGGCGTGGGCTTTTCCTTCAGTCCTGCCGTGGCCAATTGAGCCGTGACCCAATCGAGCCGAAACTGGGCCACATCCGCGATGGCAACAAGATTCTGCCCGGCTTTGAAACACTCAATCGCCAGCGTACGACCGCGATTCCCACTGCCGATCAGACCGATGTTCAATTTCTCATTCGCACCGCGGGCTTGTACCGCCGGCGCACCCAGCACCAACGCACTGGCCGTAGACGTTACCAGAAAATCACGACGGCTAGGAGAGTCCATGTCACGCCACTCCGGAGGAGATTCAGAAAATCGTCTCCGATGCTATCCCAAAGAGCCTTGCAAGGGAAGGAATTCCGGGGGGAAAAAAGACCACAACTGCAATCGTTTTGGTGAACTTGTTGTGAAAATTGTCACAAGCGGTGCGATCTGTATCGATCCGATGGGTTCTCTCGACACTGCAGGTTCTTCGGGGGTTCTCGCGTGCAGGATCGGCCTTATTCCGTGGCGATTTTTTGACGACTCAGCTCCGCGCGAGCATGATAGTTGTGGTTTTGAGTGCCTGCGCACTTCAACCGTACAAGGAGGTCGTCGTGAAGCTGCGTATTTTCTTCAGCCTGACAGTCGCCGCGGGTCTGAGCGGTTCGGTGATCGCCAATCCCCCCTCTCCGCTGCCCCCCCTCGCTGCGAAGCCTAATCCGAACCAAACCCTGGCTGATGATGTCGCCTATCGCTTGCGTTCTACTGGCAACGCGGCAGGAGCCAATATTTCCATCGTTGCTCAAGATGGGATTGTCACACTGACAGGCACCGCGAAGGACACGACACAAAAAGCGCGCATTGTCGCGGACGTTCAAGGTGTGAAAGGTGTACTGGTCGTTCGCGATAACATCGTCACACCCCGTTCGGGACTGGTCCAAATCCAAGAGCCGCCCGTGAATCTGGGACCGCTCGAACCGATCGGACCAGGTTTGGGGGCCGCCCCGGCGATGCCTATACAACCCGCCAACCCCATCGTGGAACCGGCTCCTTTGGGTGTTCCCGGTCAAGCCGCACCGGATTTGCAAGCACCCCACCTGCCGCCCTACGCTTGGCCCACCTACGCTCCGCATAACAACATCAGCCGTGTCGCATATCCCCAGGCCTACCCATACAACGCTTTCCCGTTCATCGGTCCTTACTATCCGTTCCCGAAGGTGCCCTTGGGATGGCGGAAAGTGACCTTGGAATGGGAAGACGGACACTGGTACCTGGGCCGCAATTCCACGCCACACGATTACTGGCGTGTGCGCTTCTGGTAATCGGTTCTGGGAATCGGTGCCAATGGGAACTCCGATCTGTAGCCCGGCAGCCGTCTTCATCTGACATAAAGCTTTGCTAGATAAGTGTTTCTGATGATGTCGAGAAGAAGCGGCGGCACAAATGACCGTGGCTGATGGGCCTTGCAGCCGGTTGCGTCCATTGTCAAACGAACTGGTCGCGCAGGCATGAAGTCGTGGACATAGTCGTTCCCGTCATCGGAGCTTGCGAGTAGTACAAAAAATCACATGCCCCATCCGCCGGATGGTCCTCGCGACTATCCGGCGGACATCTGTGGCAGCAAACGTACCAAACCGGCTTGCGCAGGGATAACTTTGCCTGTTTTTGAGACAACTCTGCCCTTTTGGTGAACCTACCACCAAACCTACCAACTGAGGGGCTTCGATCAAGATTAGCTTTCGCCGATCAGCCGCATCGGCAGGCTGGGCCAAATGTCGAGGATGGTGCCACAACGACCGGAAGCACAACGTCTGGAGGCGAAGCTGCCTCAGGTTGCCAGAAGGTGCCTGAGCGAGGACGACGGGACTCGAACCCGCAACCACCGGATCGACAGTCCGGTACTCTAACCAATTGAGCTACGTCCCCAATCTTACTTCTCACACCCTATTCTAGCGGTTCGTGGGGGACTGGCAAGGGTTACACCGTCGAACTGTTGCGGATGGGCCACCACTCTTCTCGCTGGCAGGCGAGACTTTCCGTAAGTCTTGTGACGCGAGAAACTTGTGTCAGTGAACAGAACTTGTGTTGATGACCAGAGGAGAAAAGGCTAATCCCGATTGACCATCGCGTGCTACCTCCGCTCATCGGGGTCAGTCTCACTCCCTACCCCGGGTCATTCAGGTCACGATTCACGCTCGGCCATATCCACGATTCACGCTCGGCCATATCAGCGGGTAGCACACATCAGTGGCTAGCAGCCGTGCGACGCCACGCATTGGATATTCACGATATGTGTTCATCTATACACATGAGGCCTTTTGTTCAGAATTTGAAAAAAATTCGCTCATTTCATTTGACTAACGCAATTAATTGCTCAGGATTGAGTTGTTCCAGTGTCGGTACTACGAGATCAGCGCCGGCCGCGAGCAGTTTTTCCTCTGAGTGATGGCCGACGTAGGTTACTGCAACGCACGCCATGCCCCCGGCTTTCGCGGCTTCCACACCCGATGGTGCATCTTCGATAACGATACAATGCGAAGGTGATACACCCAACCTATCAGCGGCTTTGAGAAAGACCTCCGGGTCTGGTTTTCCCCGCTGAACCTCATCGCCACTGACGATAGCTTGAAAAAACGGCCGGGTGTTGGTGAGGCTGAGTACCAAATCGAGGTTCTCACGCGGAGCTGACGAACCAACGGCTTGGGGCCAGTGCCACTCCGCCAGGGTCTCTAGCAGGCGTGCTACACCGGGCAGCAATGCCACACCGCTGTTTCGGATGGCATCGCGATAATACTTCTCCTTCTGTTCGCCCCAGGCGCGGCATTCGTCATCGGTGGCGTGAGGGTTGAACAGTTGCCGAACGATTTCGGGATTGCGTTTCCCGAAGGTGGCTGCGAAATCGTTGCGGGTGAACAGATAACCCCGTTCTGCCGCGATGCGTTCCCAAGCGCGAAAGTGATGTTCGGCTGTATCGACCAATGTACCGTCGACATCCCAGATGATTGCCGGTGGCGTCATGAGCTTTATTGTAGGAGGCAGTATGACAGAAACTCGATGAGTGCGATAGCACGATGGAAATTCAGCGGAAAAGCCGCTGCAAGGCGGCCATGCCCAATTCGATCACTTGTGTGGGTTTCATCTGCCATAGCACGGGGTTGAGAACTTCCAACGAAATCGCGCCGCGGTAGTCGATGTTCTTCAAACGGCGGATCAGTTGTTCGAAGTGAAAGTCACCATCCCCAGGCAGAACGCGGTCGGAGTCGGTCATCAGTTCGCGGGGAACCCCTGCGACATCCGACACTTGAACATGAAAGAGATTCGTGGCGGTCAGCCGGTCGAGGTCTTCGTGTTTACTCGGCCCTTTGTAGAAGTGGAACATGTCGAGACAGATACCCACATTCGGTTCACGGCATTGTTCAATCAAGTGGATGGCTGTGTCGAGTGAGGAACAAAAAGAGTCTGTGCCGCGAAATTCGAGAGCCAATTTCACACCAAAGGCAGCGGCCCACTGCGCGGCTTGCGCCAAAGACATAACCGCGCGGCTGAGGGCTGTGGCATCTGGCTGAGTGGCGAAATCCGCCACCACGATGAGCACAGGAATTTGGAAGCTTTGGCACAAATCTAACCGGCGTTTGAAATGATCGAAATGAGCATGGCGTTGCTCCCCTTGGGAAAGGAGCAAGCCGCCCTGATACGAGGCGGCGACCAACTGAATACCCCGATCGGCCAAAGCTTTGCGGGTGTTTTCAACCGAGACATCGTTGAGGTGCTTTTCCAGCTTGGTGAGCCACAGTTCCATCGCCGTACAGCCGCCGGCGGGGTAGTTCTCCACATCGTCGGCAAAAGAGGCCGAAAGGGTTGTGGCTTGTGAAATCGCAAGCAGCATCAGAAGTTTCCGTCGGTCGTCTTTTTCGTTTTATTTTTGTCGCGTTTGGGTAATGGTGGCGAGTCGCTCTTTTGCTCGAAGCGTTCTGGTGGCGGAACCGGTTGGGGGGTGCTGTTGAAAAGGCCGAAAAACCAGGCCACCAACAATCCGATAGCACTCAGATGCAAACCCAACCCTACCAGAATCCAGAGTATCGAGCGGTTCTTGTCCTGGGTGGTCAGTTCGCGGCGTCGGCGTGGTGAAGCGTCGCTGTGGACAGCTTCTTGGGCGGCGGCGAAGGCATTTTCGGTGACCCCCCACCCCTCCGGCGCAGGGGCCGCCACCGGTACGGCATGGGGGATGTACGCCGCCGACGCCACGGGAACAGCCGTGGGGGCATGAACGGAGGAAAGCGCCATGGCTTCGGGTATCAGAGCCGCGCGTGGGAGTGCTTCGGGCAGTTGAAAACCAGGACGACAAAACGTCAACAGACTGCGGCTCACTTCCGATGCAGAGGCTGGGCGATCGTGGGGGTTTCTGGCCATCATCCGCATGACCAGCGCCGCTAATTCCGGCGGTATATCAGGCCGCAAAACCGCAAGTGACACAGGTTCTGCGGTACGAATCTGGTGGAGTAGTTCTGTTTTCGAAGCACCTGAGAACGGGGGACGACCAGCTAAGAGCAGATAGAGAGAAGCTCCCAATCCGTAAATGTCGCCGTGAGCGTCGATAGTGCTCGTGTCGATGCGCTCGGGCGGAAGGAATGCCAGAATGTCCAGATCGGGCAGTGCAACCGCGGCTGGCGGCGTGATGGGGATCAACCCGCTTTCGGCCAACTTGACGACCGCATGAGGGGCCGGTCGTCGCCGCGGCGTTCCATCCTCACGCGGCTTCACCACCACGGGGTGAACGATCATCAAACCCGGACGGACTTCGCCATGCCAACCGCCGTTGTCGTGCAGAGTTTGTAAGGCGGAGGCGATGGCCGCTCCGTATTCCGCGGCGAGAAATCCCGGCATCGCCCCACCGACCTCGCTGAAGAGAGTGGCGAGGTCGGCACTGTCCGCGGGTTGTTCGAGTACCACATAGGCGGTACCATCGACAATTCCCGCATCCAGAATGGGCATCAGGTTCGGATGGATGATCGACCCGACAGTGCGTGCCCGGTGAATGACCGCCTGCACGTCGTCGGTCGGAGCAAAAGCGTCTGGCTCGAAACGACGCAGAACCAGTGGCGTTTTCAGTGAGGGATGTAGCGTGCGAAAAGCCAGTCCCCCACGACACGGCCCGATAACATCCACCAGCGGATAGCCGGCCAAGTTCAGGTCGTGCCCACGACCTTCCCGCAAAGCATCGGCCTGATACTGAGTTAGAACACCGCGTTCAAGCAGATAGGCGCAGAGCGAGGCGAGGTTGGATTGAGGAATGTCGGGTTGGCGGATCAGTTGGGCCACTTGTTCGGGGAAGAGAACGCGGCTCGCTTGAGCGCGGTCCAAAAAACCAACCACAGAATCGGAGGCCATTGGGAATGATCTCAGGCGGGAAGTTTTGGCAAAGCTCGAAGAAATTGTAGCACCTTCGCCAGCCCATTTCTGCGTTGGGCTTGCTACAATTCTAGCAACATCGGGTGGAGATCAATCATGATACGATATTGTCTTGTCACCGTGACGATCGGCCTAGGCATGGCTTTTGCGTTGAAAGCTGCAGAACCCGCAGCCCCGGCGGTCGAGGTTCCGTATCGTTTGATTGGAACCAATCATATTATGGTCCGGGCGAAAATTAATGGTCGGGGGCCTTTCAATCTCATCATGGATACGGGGGCACCGGCGGTCATCATTCCGAAGTTTGTGGCGCAAAAAGCCAACGCCAAGCCCAACGACAAACAATGGGCCGACTTCGAGTCCTTTCAACTGGAAGGGGGGTTGAAAGTCGAGAAGGTTCGCGCGCGGGTCGAGGACATTCCGCAGATCGAGGGCATGAATAGCATGCCCATTGCCGGTGTCGAACTCCACGGTGTGATTGGCTATGAGCTACTGGCTCGCTACCGGATTCAGTATGACCTAAGCCGCGACAAACTCGTCTTTGAGCCGTTGGCCTTTGAACCTCCCCCTCTTGTCCCCTTAGGCGGCGATGGTGCGTCTGCGATTCAAACGCTGGGGCCGATTGTCAATTTAGCGAAAGCTCTCTTTGAGAAACCGAACTATGCCACGCAAGCCCGTGGGTTTGCGGGCATCGAATACGAAGAAAAAGAAGGCGAAGTCCGGATCACGCGGGTAATTCCCGGAAGCCCTGCGGCCCAAGCTGGGCTGCAATCCGGCGACATCATCAAAGCCCTAAAAACCGACACCATTGCATCGGCCCGCGATCTGCACAAAGCCCTGGCCAAAGCCACGGTGGGATCGAAATGGCGCTTCACCATCATCCGCAACGGCCAAGAACAGGAAATTGTTGTCGAATTGGGAAAGGGGTTATGACGAATGCGACCACAGATTCTGCTTGCGTTGTTCACTACGGCTGTGTTGGCCGGATTACTTCCGACGCACGCGCACGATGAGCCGCGCGCCAAAGGGGACGACAAGCCGATCGTCATACCCTTCGAGTTGCTGAAATCCCGGCACATGGCCTTGCAAGTGAAGATCAACGACAAAGGCCCGTATCGTGTCATTTTTGATACGGGTGCACCAATGAATTTGGTGAATAACCGTACGGCGAAGGAAACAGGCTTGGTGGGCCAAAACGACAAAGGCGCTAGCCTGTTTGGTATCGGCGTCGCCTCCAAAACCATCCAGAAGTTCCAAGTCGGCGCTATCACCGTGGAGGGCATGCCCACTATGGTCATCGACCATCCCACCGTGGAAGCTCTGTCGAAGGTTGTTGGCCGCTTGGATGGCCTTATCGGCTACCCATTCTTCGCCCGTTACAAAATGACTATCGACTACGAGAAAAAGGAAATGACGCTGGTTCCCAACGGAGTAGTGCCGGGGGATACCATGCAGTTGATGATGAAAAAGATGATGGGCAGCATGAAAGGGGCCAAGATCGAACCGACCATTCTGGCTCCCGCGGGACTGTGGGGTTTCTGGGTCGATAAACCCCAAGACGATACGAAAGATGGTGTTATCGTCACCGAAGTGATGCCCGAAAGCCCTGCGGAAGCCGGTGGGCTGAAAGTCGGCGATCGTTTGCTCACCCTTGATGGCCGCTGGACCGATTCCGTGAGTGATACTGTTCTGGCCACCAGTTTCGCTAAGCCCGGCCAACCAGTGACACTGGTTGTGCAACGCAATGGTCGAGAAATGAAGTTACAAGTCACGCCCCGCCCTGGGTTCTGACGTTCCGAGTGCCACTATTCAAGTGCCACTATTCATTCGATGCTGAACGAGGCGGTGATGACATCACGGCCTCGCCAGTGAGTCAATGCTACGTGGAATTCTCCGCGGACTAGGACACCTTGCCGGGTGTACCGCGGGCTGCGCTGCCGGCGGGTTTTGGTATGAGAGTTGCGTGAAGTTGAAACTCAATGTCTCTATGCGTTGTATCATAGAGCAGGGGATTTTCGGGAGATTGTGTCGCCGTTGGGAGGTGTGCATGACGCGGTTGGCCCCTCGAGTTCGTATCGGGATTGTGTGCAGCCTGGTGGTAGTGAGTGGTGGGTTGCTCCTAGGACAAGCCAATTCCAGCCATGCTGCGGACGCGGAACCGAGTACGGATCGACTCAACAAAGAAATCGACAATTTCACATGGACGGACATTCAGGGTGTTTCTTCGTCGCTGAAAGACCATGCCGGGTCGGTGGCGACGGTGGTAGTCTTTCTCTCATTCGATTGCCCGGTTTCCAACAGCTACACCAGCATCCTCAATGAACTGCACAAAACATATCGTGAGAAGGGCGTGACTTTTCTGGGTATCGTACCCACGACCGACAACGCCGCGAAGGTCGCGAAGCGCGCTAGTGAGTTTCGCTTCAGCTTCCCAGTTTGGGTGGACGATCAGCTCACTTCCGTCCAAGCGTTTCGTGCCACAACCACGCCCGAAGCGTTTGTGCTCGACCACAACCGCGTCCTGCGCTATCGGGGCCGCATTGACAATGCCTATTCGGCGCGCCTCAAGAAGAACCCCCAAGTGACAGAGCATGATCTCACCAACGCGATTGAAGCTCTCATCCGTCGCCAAGACGTTGCCAAGCCAGTGACCCGGGCTGTTGGTTGCCCGATTGACCTTCGTGAGCGGAAAGTAATCTCCAAGGATGTGACTTACTACCGCGACGTACTGCCGATTCTCCAGAAGCACTGTCAGACTTGTCACCGTCCTGGTGACGTTGGCCCCTTTTCTCTGATGACCTACAAGCACGCGGTCAACTGGGCTACCGACATTGTGAACTTCACACAAACCCGACAAATGCCACCGTGGAAGCCCACCGCCGGCGTGAAATTCGCTAATGCACGCTCTCTGACGCAGCAGGAGATCGACCTGCTAGCCAGATGGGAAAAAAATGGCTGTCCAGAAGGTGATCCCCAGGATGCTCCGCCGCCGCTTAAAATTCCCGATGGCTGGCGTTTGGGGGAACCTGACCTGGTTTTGACCGTTCCCGAAGATTTTCACATCGGCCCTGCGGGCAAAGACGAGTTCCGTTGCTTCGTGCTGCCCACCGGTCTGACGGAAGACAAATACGTTGTGGCTTACGAAGTCAAGCCGGGCAATGCCGCCGTCGTTCACCACACGCTCAACTATTTCGATGCCACCGGGAAAGGTCGCAAGTTGGAACAGAAGGAACGAGAGCGGAAAAAATCACCCGACGAACAAGATCGTGGACCGGGATATTCGGTCGCTATGGGTATCGGCTTTTTGCCGTCACCCGCCGATGCGCCGCGACCTGGAATTCCGCCTGTTGGCTCTCTGGGCGGTTGGGCCCCCGGGCAATTACCCACGCAATTCCCGGAAGGTTCGGGGATTCTCTTACCCAAAGAGGCTGATGTGATTCTGCAAGTTCATTATCACCGTACCGGCAAACCGGAGACCGACCGGACGCGCATCGGCCTATACTTCGCCCCAAAGCCGGTCGAGAAAGCCTGGAATACCCTCGTCATCACGGGGATGACTCCCTTTTCCTTCATTCCCGCAGGAAAGGCCGATCATGTGGAGAAGGGCAGTGGTTGGCTTTCCCACGATGCCATGATCTACAGCGTGATGCCGCATATGCATCTGTTGGGCAAAAGTGTGAAGATCAGTATGACCCCACCGGGCGAGCCTACCGTACTGCTGCTGGAAATTGCTCAGTGGGATTACAACTGGCAGGAGTCGTACTGGCTGGAGAAGCCGATTCTGGCCAAAGCGGGCACACGCTTCGACATCGAAGCGGTTTTCGACAACTCCGCGAAGAACCCGAACAATCCCCGCAACCCACCCAAGACTGTCACCTTTGGTGAAGAGACGACCGATGAGATGCTTTTTGGGTTTGTGGGGGCCGTTCCCGTTGACAAAACGGTAGAACGCTTACGGCTGTTGCGTGCCGAGCCAAAGAAATAAGCTCGGCTTCTTGCACCGACAAGCCAGATGGGTGCCCCCGAAACGCCACGGGGGGGCATCGAGCCTTCGTTACGCGACCTAGTCGCGTACATATATCCAGGCAATAGCATCAAGAAGCGTCGCTTGAGGTGCGCTGGGCCTTCGTTACCGGGGGGGCACGCAGGTGGTGTGCCAATCACCGCTGCCAGACGCGTCGCTCGGGGTTCACTCGACCTTTGTTAACCCCATGTGTTGATCCATTCCTTCCACGACACTCGGCGGCGCAAGTCGGCCCAGCCCAGTTGCTTGGGTTCATCAAAGGTTCGCTCGTGCTCTTGGAATCGCATCACCGCGGCCATATCCAGAAAGCCGCGTAAGGCGAATATCAACATCTGTTGTTGGCTCTCACTGAGTTGACCGACCCAGCCGAAAGATGCGATTTCCGCATCGAGGATACCCTCGCGGTTCTCGATAGCGATGGTGAATGGCCCTTGGGTTGGGGGGTCGGTTTTCAGGGCAATTTCAGCTCGTTGGACTCCCAGATGAACCGATTCAACCGCGACCGGTAATTCTCCCCAAGTGGGACTCGTCAGTAGCAGCGGCAACAACTCACGTTGGGCCAAACGCTCAACGCCCACCGCAATATGTTCCAGATCATGATGGAGGTGAACGAGTTTGGCGCGTTGGTTGCTTTGGAGCGACTGGCGAATTTTCCGACGCAGCTTTGGTACGGTACCGGAGTGAAAGCCCGGGCGGAGCAGGCCGCGCATCGATTCACCGTGAGAGCCGACCATCACTCGAGGTAAGCTGGCGGAGCGGTTCGCGGCATAAAGCCGCCAGTTTTCCTTCAGTTCCCACGCGATAAAGCCAAAAATGCCGGGGATGCCATTGATGATCATGCCCATCGTCCAGGGGGAAATGCCTGTCCATTGGGCTAATTGGGGAACCATTGGCCAGATGACTTTATGCGAAACGGTGACGACGGGAAAATGCTTGACCGGGTTCACTTGCGGTTCCACCAACAGATAAAAGACAAAACGCGTCAGGTAGGCGATGGGAAACCACAGGAGTCCCAGAATCGCTTTCAACCAGATGGCTTTTTGAGAATCGCCACCGCGGAAACGCATCCACTCATCAACAGCGTACAGTTGTCGTTCGATCCAATTGGCCAAGCTGCGGAAGAGGTCAAGAAAAGTAGCAATCAAGCCAGGTATCAGATTAACACGAACAACACGCCACCAATCCGAGATCGCCTCCGCGATCCGATCTTGAATCTCCCAGCCGGTCGGAGTGTTGTAGAAGACCACAAGGGCGACAAAGACCAACCAACCGAACCAGAGCAACACGGATAATTTCACACCGACCAGAAAGGCGATGGCCAGTACCAACAGGCTCATGAGAAAGGGGACACTCAGATGACGGTCGATGAACCGGACCCAGCGGCTTTGGCGAATCCGCTTCACCGGGGGGGAATGCCAAACGGCAATCGGCCATTGCCAGAATAATTTGCTCGCGATGTGCCACAGAGTGCGCGCGCAAGAATACACGCCGTGGCGAAACGCGGGCACATGTATCATCAGCAAAAGGAAAAAACCAAAGGCCACAATGGTTTCCCACGCCACCAACAAGGAAGCGTGGTGGTGATGGCTTTCCGGGTCTTGCCGAGCTGTTGACGTGAAGAAGTCTTGCACATGGCGAACGACCTGCTCACGGGCTTTTTCATCAATCCAGACGAAGACCCCCTCCACCGGATCGAAGGCCGGTTGCCCCATGTCTTCCGACCACACGAACACCAATTCTTCTTCATCAAAGTGAATGTCCTCAGGAGGTTGAGGCGTGTTGGCTGGCTCGGGTGCGTGTTCGGTGTCCGTGTGTAGGGGAGCTGGCGTGGCAACGGGTTGGGGGGATCGCCCGCCCATCGAGCGCGCGACGAATTCGCCAATGGATAGGCCGATATGACGAAGTTCCTCCGCGAACATCAGTGTCAGGAATGAACCACCAAAGGGTAATGCCAGATAGAGCGTCAGTATCCGCCCCCACGGAGTTCCAAAAAAGACGGAGACGAATCGCTGTAGCCAACGTAAATAGCACTCGCCACGGCGGTAGACACCATCGAGGGTTTCCGCCAGTTCCGCATCGGTCCGCAGCAGGGCATCGCCGCGCAAGAATTCCCACGGTCCACGCAGGTCCGGGAGTTTGAGTTGATTGCGGGCAATAGCATCGCGAAGATCAGCAATCCGAAGATAGCCACGCTCACAGACCCGATCCAGCAATTCGGCCACGACTTTGTCGCGTGCGATCGCTTCCACACGGTTTTGCGGAATCAGCCCACAACGGCTCAAGGTCGCTGTCACAATGGGTTGAAATTCCTGACGAATCGCTGCTTCTTGGCGATGGATCTCATGATGGAGGAGTTGTGCCAAGCGATGCTGTTCGCTCTCGTTCAGCCCGGAACGAAGAAGCTGCTGATACGCCTTCCTGAGCGTCATCAACACCATCACAGGCCGAGCTAATGGCAGCTTCCGACGAATTGGGCGGCGACCAAAACTGCGTAGATATTCCGGTAAATCGACAGTGTAGACTTCGCGTGAGAAATCTGCGGGAATCCGTTGCAGTTCATAAAGACAACGAGCCGCCCGGGGCCAATTGCCCGAGGCTGCCAACGGCAGTAACGGACGCAGGGCTTGTTGCCATCGTTCGGTCGTGGCCGAATTCCATTGATAGAATTGGGCCAGCCGCTGGACGAGCCTTTGCAAGTCCGCCAGTGCCAGGTTCAGGAATTGTTCTCGTTCAAAGCCCGTGGTAGCCATCGCCACCTGCATGCGCAGGATTGCAGCACGAACGTCATTGCCCCTCTGTGCGGCATCGGTCGCTTGCTTCTGCATGCGGGCCAGAGTGTCGGCCGTTACCGCGGACTGGCCATAACCTCCCACTGAGATTGTGATGACGTCAGGCGATTGGATCGGTGGTGTGACTTCACTAGCTCCTTCCGGCCGTACGGATCGATAGATCTGTTCAGCGTCGATGTCGTCAGCCAAAATCGCACGGACAGTGTTCCAATCGGGCAAACTCGGGAAGTATTCCCGCACGCCCGCCGGAAGAAAGTACGCCAGATCGAAGAAGATCGCGGCGAACATGCGGTAACAGTCGTAGTTGGTCGCGTTGCGAGCGATGAGATGATCCGATTCCAGCACGAAACGAATCTCGCGTGTCGCAGCGGCGCCCAAACGCCTCATTTTCTCAGAACAGGTCGTTTCGTTGAGAGTCCCCTTGGCCCATTTGTCATCGAGCACTTTCATGATGCCAGCACGGAACAGAAGTCGCCAGTAGACTTGGAGTTGGACGGCCAAGGGTTGATCATCGATCAACCGATCATCGGGGTTGGTGACCAGGAGGAGTCTTTCCTCCGGTCCGTGCAAGATGTGTGCCGGCAGTACATCCGCAGCGATGAGGTCCGAACGCGGAAACCAGAAGGGAAGCTCCGTATTCGTTGGCAATGGCTGCCCACGATCCTGCAAATAGTACACGATCTGGCGCAGGTGTCGTTCATGGACTAGCCGCAGCGCGGGTTCGACGGCTTGGAGCAGTGATTCCAATGGATTAGACGTTGACAATGGCGATTCCCCAAAATGAGTCGTCTCCATCCCGTAGTCTCAGTAGTCATTGTTGTCTCAGTAGTCATTCTGGTGATCCAGTCTATGCGAAAGCGAGCCGTCGTGGTTGCCCGGAGAGAATCTTTGGTCGTTGATCGTAAGCCGTCGCGTATCATGCTAATAAACACGATCAATGGGGTGTTGAAATTCCCGGGAGAGTCGTCATGGCAGAACTGAATCAGTTGAACCACCCGTGGCTGGTTGCGGTGTGGCCCGGTATGGGGCATGTGGCGATTAATGCCGGCGTCTACCTGCTGTCGAAGTTGGAAATGACGGCGATTGCCGAATTCGAGGGTGGAGATCTCTTTGATGTGAATCATGTGGAAGTCAACGATGGGCTGATTCAACCGGCGCGCCGGCCGCGCAATCGCTTCTTTGTCTGGGTCGATCCCCAAAAGCGGCATGACTTGCTGTTGTTTGTTGGCGAAGCCCAACCTCCGATTGGCAAATTCCCTTTCTGTCGGCAACTGATCGCTTATGCCAAAGAACTCGGTGTCGAACGGGTCATCACATTTGCGGCGATGGCCACCAACATGCGCCCCGAACATCCCTGCCGCGTCTTTGGTGCGGCGACGGATCCAGAGGGGGTTGAAGAGCTGCGGAAGCTTGATCTGACGATTCTGAAAAACGGTAATATTGGCGGGCTGAATGGCGTGCTTCTCGGGGCTGCGGCACTCAGCGGTTTACGAGGAGAATGTCTATTGGGTGAGATGCCACAAGTTTTCGCTCAAGTGCCGTTTCCGAAAGCATCGTTAGCAATTCTCGAAGTTTTCACGGCCATGACGGGTATCCAGATCGACTTGGAAGAATTGGCCGAACAGGGACGGGCCGTCGAAGAGCAACTTGGTGAACTCCTCCAGCGCGTGGAAGAGCAGTATGGCCCGCAACCGGGTATCAGCAGCGGTCATGAAGACGAAAGAGAGTACGCTCCGGATGTCGAGGAACAGGCCGAGGATGAAGCGCGCGAAAAGATCGGCTATCGCTACGAAGAACCCGAGGAAGCGATCGCGCCCAGCGTCGAAGCGAAAATTGAGGAACTCTTTGCTCGTGCCGCCACAGATCGATCAAAAGCCTTCGAGCTGAAACGCGAACTTGATCGTCTCGGTTTGTTCAAAAAATACGAGGATCGTTTTCTCGATCTCTTCAAGAAGAAGGAAGATAACTAGGATTCCATTTGTATCGACGATATCAACAGCAACGGCGCGCGTTTGCTCAGACGAACGCAATCAGGGAGCCTGCCTCAGATCTATCGACGTTATTTGGATAAACTAAGTTTCCAGGTTCATAGTTTGTGAGAAGACCATGAGACGCTCATTACACGGGAAAAGAGCCATCCTCACGGGTGCAAGTGGCGGTATTGGCCAAGCGCTGGCCCGCGCATTGGTGCGTGCGGGTGTCAATGTGGCTCTCGCCTCGCGGAATAGCGAAAAGCTCAACACGCTGGCTCAAGAGCTAGACAATGACAAAGTGTCCCTCATCGTGATTCCCTGCGACATCACCGTCGCTGAGGATCGACAACGCTTGGTTGACACCACAGTGGAAAGATGGGGTGGGATTGACCTACTCATCAACAACGCAGGGATTGGAAGTTGGGGCCATTTCATCGATTCAACCGAGGAAATTTGTCGGAAAGTGATGGAGGTGAATTTCTTCGCACCGGTGGAGTTGACACGGCTGGCCATGCCATACCTGATGAGCGGTGAAGAGCCAGTGGTCGTCAATGTGGCCTCAATGTGCGGCCGGAAAGCAATGCCGGCATGGCCGGAATACTCAGCCAGCAAGTTTGCCTTGGTCGGTATTTCGGAGGCTTGGCGGGCTGAGTTCGTGCGCTTTGGAGTCGATGTTATTACGATCATTCCTGGCATGACGAATAGCGGATTTCAAGACAACTGGTTGAGAAAAGAGGGAAAAGCGAAATTGGATTTTGCCCAAGGTATGTCCCCCGATTTTGTGGCCGTCAGTGTGTGTGAGGCCATCAGGAAAAATCGATCGGAAGTGGTGTTAGGTACAGAAGCCAAACGTTTACTCCGCTTCAATCGTTATTTTCCAAAACTGACCGACTGGCTCATCGCGCGGAAAATCAAAAAGCTCTATAGTGAATAATTGGTATTGATTCAGGCAGCCATCATCATTCAGGAGATCACCGTGTCGATAAGTCTTGATTTGAAACGAACACTTGCTGATCCGGAGTTGAAATTGGTTTTGCAAAAATTGCGGAAAACCGATAATTTTACGAACTGGTGGTATCTTTTGAGAACTTACCTCTACCTTATTTGTGTGATTGGGATTGCCGTTTGGTACTTCGAGAATTACTCCCATTTCGGTCTTCATTGGATTACGACCGTACCTGTAGCAGTGATTGCGATTATACTCGTTGGCACTGGGCAACATCAGTTGACAGGCTTGGCTCATGAAGGCTCACACTACATCCTGTTTCGCAATCGTTACTTGAACGATCTGGCGGCTGATATACTGACAATGTTTCCGATGTTTGCAAGTATCTATCACTACCGTCTTCAGCATTTAGCACATCATCAGTATGTCAATGATCCCGATCGGGACCCAGATGTTTCGCAGTTGAAAAAGAGTGGCCACTGGTTGGAATTTCCCCTTTCCCGAAAGGAAGTTCTTCGTGCTCTTATCCGCCAAATGTCTCCCATTCGGCTCATTCGTTTTATGAGGATTCGGGCGCAGTACAATTCTACCGGTACCGACAAAAATCCCTATCTTTTCAAAGATCGAAAACCATCGAAAACTGCGGTCATCGTAGGCGTGGTCTATCTGGTATTGCTAGCCATATCACTCACAATAGTTTATTACGTAATTGAAGATTGGCAGTGGTTGTTTTATGTTGCGATGGGACTCTGGTTGATCACGGCAACTATTTTCTTGCTCTTACCTGCGGATAGGTTTCATCAGAGTAAGCTTCGACCTGTGATTCCGTCCCGTTATGTGTCGATCATGCGGACGGGATACATGGGTGGAATGCTCACGTCATTAGCTGCCATTTCGAAGGTGAGTGGAGTCCCAGCCGTTCTCTATTTCGTCTTGTTGTGGATAGTACCGATTTTTACGTCATTTGCGTTCTTTATGATTCTTCGGCAACTGGTTCAGCACGGCAATGGCGGCCGAGGATGGATAAACAATACTCGAACATTTCTCGTTGCGGCACCAATTCGCTTTGCCGTTTTTCCCTTGGGCCAAGATTATCACCTGCCGCATCACATGTTTGCCACTGTACCGCATTATCGGCTGCGAAAATTGCATCACCTCCTATTGGAGTACGACGAATATCGCGAAAAGGCCGTCGAAGTTCATGGATATTTCGTTTCTCCCGAAAAGCCGCAGCGACACCCGACCGTCCTCGATGTCCTGGGACCAGATTATCAACCGGAACTCTCGGAGATCCATATTGATACTGAGGCGGTCTCTCTCGCGGAATTTTCATGTCACGATGGTGATGAACGATAATTGGTAAAATTGGCATCTGTTGCCCGACTGCTTATCTCAGCATGAAGGAACGCAGGGCATCGATCCGTCGTGGTCGATCGTGAAAGTCACGCCGCTGTATGGGCTGCTCCGGTGGAACCATCACCTGCAAGACCACGTCATAAGTATGCGCGTGTTCAACTATCCACCGACTGAATAATGCTACCGTTGTTGCACCACTGGCATGGCCACAGTTAAAAGCTCCAGAAAACTTTCTCCAGGGTGCTATCGGTTGCCAAATCGCATGATAACAATTGGCCGCAATACATGATGGATACAGTGTATCTGTCGGTTTATATCGAATAACTCCACTCTCTAATTTCCGTCGTTGATCCCTAATTCGCCCATACAACTCTGGCATGATTTCGTAAGGTCCCCATACGGCCACTTGCATGTTGTATTCCCGACAGTGGGCGAATGTATCCTCGATGGTTAGGTTCACACCGGCTTCGGGCAGTAGTGTTACACCGCGAAGGGTCCGGCTTTGTGGGAACCAACTGATATGATGTTGCTCAAGGATTCGATCATTGGCAACATGATGCACTACGACAAAGGTATGCGTTTTCCGTGGCTCAAATGGTACAGTTTCTGCAGCGAAAATCGTCACAAAATACTTATCCGATGCCTGCGTTTGCCCACAACCGATGAGTACAAGATAACATAATATTAGCGACCTCACAGTGTGCACGTTCATTCTCCACGGCATGGCAACAATAATATCTGCCAATCGGCCTCGGATAATCATCCAGAAATGATTTGTTTACGATGTTTGAGGTAATCCCAAATGACATAACGGTCAAGATCGCGACCCGCGGTAAAGATCACACGCCCGCGCGTCATCTGCGCCATGCGGTAGGCAAACTGGACGTCCTCGGTTGATTGATTCCAGTTCGACAAAAGAAAAATGTTAATCGTGATTCCTTCGCGGGCACAGAGCAACGCTTCGCGGAGAGTGGCATCTTCGGTTCGTGGGTCCGGGGGATAAAGCATGTAGAGTGTGCTGTTTTCGAAGTGGGCGGTTGGTAGCCCATCGGTGATCAAGACGATCTGCCGATTGACAGTACTTTGATGACTCAGGTAACGCCGTGCCAATTGTAGTGCATGTTGAATATTCGTAAAATGATGGGGAATAGCATATTCGTTCATGTTTGGGAGGCTCATATCCGCCTTCAGCCTCACGACAGGATGGAATATGGTGACAGGTTTTGGTAGAAGTTTGGGGACCTCCGAGACATGTCGTGGCTTGGCGAAGGTAAACATTTCAATGAATTGTAAAGCATCGCCGGGATATTCACTGCGAATCAAACCATCGATGGCCAAGCCCATCCGTTTCACATGGATATATTGACCATCGTAGCGCATCGAACCGCTCATGTCGAGGATCACACAGGTAGCAACCTTGGGATTCACTTGCGTACGATGAATTTGAATGTCCTCAGTGTGGATGCGGATTGGCAGATGGGGTCCTTGTCGCAATAATGCATTGACGATGGTGGCTGGGATATCCATTTGCGTGAGACTATCGCCAAATTCATAGTCCTTGGTCTGGGGTGTTTCCACAGCGCCATCACCAATGACGGGTTCTGGGTGTCGACCGGTTCGTGATGCCTGAAGTTCGCTGAAGATTTGCGTGAGTATTTTCGATTGAAAGAGCTTTAATGCCCGCGGCGTTAAACGATATTTCCCGCGCTGGTCGCTTTCGAGACCCTGCTGTTCGGCTTGCTCGCGGATGTAGTCCTCAATTTGTTGTTGGAGTGCTTTCAACGCTTCGATAGACCCCGGTTCGGCGAATTTTTCTAAGTCTTCTATGTCGATTATCGCGAGTTGAGCTGTCTTCTTCGCCTCTTCGATCTGTTTGAGTAGCTTGTCGATTGTTTCCAATTCATCTTTGATTTCGAGGGCCTCTGGTATTGTTAGCGGTTGTCGGCCCGTGAATTCGTACTTGGCTACTAATTCGTCGATTTGATATTTATCGGCCAATGTGGCCGAGATGTGCACCAATTGTCGGGCAAAGGGATCTGAGTCATCGCCAAGCCGAAAATAGAGCATATCGAAGTCGGCCAGTTGCTCCTCACGGACTGCTCGGTAAAACGGATCGGCGAGCTTTTGCGGAGGCTTGGCTCGTTGGACGACTCTGTGGAATTCCCTCGCCGCAGTCTTTTGCACGGAGTGTGTTTCGTAGGTGGCCAGGATCTTTCGCTTGCGTTCTAGCAACATGTCGCGAAGCGCGTTGAGGCTCGGTCCCAGTCCATGAATTTGGGACGCATCGATGCGAATGGCATTCGCGAGTTGCTCTTCCGTGAATTCCTCACGATCGCCAAACGCCAAAAGATGATTCATCAATGGCGATATCAGGTCGGGAGGAGTTTCTGTTGGGGGCGGAAAATTCACAGGATCATACCGTTGATAGGTATGTACGATACCACCAATTGTTTGTTTCTTCTCATGGTTCATGATTTTTCTCAATAGTGGCGAATCGATATCAATCTTCCGGCTATTAGTTAAATCTCATATGTGATGCGCCCGTGGCGCGTCGCTCGGCTGATGCGATCGCTGGCATAGAGACCTGCGAGAATAAATTCCACGCAGCTGGCGCGAACGGCTTCGGAGTCACTGGCGTTCACTTCAAAAGCCTTTTCCCAGGCTTTGGGAACCCGTTTGAGCCGCTTGGCGTATTCGCTGCTGGGCAGCATATCACCGACTTCAATTTTCACTCCCTTGCTGAACACATCGGCGATTTCATCAAGACCGTGCGTATCCACATATTCTTCAAAGACAGTTCGGATGGCATCCGCGACGATGGCCTCGAGCACCTGTTTTTCATTCATCTGATGCGAACCCATCAAGTCCAGCTCTAACTTCCCTAATGCGGAGGTGGGGAGATGTCCCAGGTCGCTGATGCGGGGAACGGCCGGTTTTTCCCCTAACCGTACGCCGCGATGGCGAGCGCTGGCGATCATCGTTCGGTAATTGGCAATACTGAAACGGGCACTGACACCGCTGGCCTGATCGACATACTTGCTTTTTCGTGCGGAAATACTGATTTGTTCCACGATCTCCTTCATGAAGTAGGGAACCAACACCGGGAACGGTCCCCCCAGGTCGATGCCGGCTTCTTGCTCCATGATTTCAATGCCCAGCGCCCGTTCCCGGGGATAGTGCGTTTGAATCAAAGAGCCGATGCGGTCTTTGAGTTGTGGGATGACTTTCCCGCTGCGGTTGTAGGTGCTGGGATTGGCACTGAACAAAATCAGGACATCGAGATCAAATTGGATGGGATAGCCGCGAATTTGCACATCTCTTTCTTCGAGAATGTTGAACAGTCCCACTTGAATCAGTTCATCGAGTTCGGGGACCTCATTCATCGCAAAAATACCGCGGTGCATCCGCGGAATCAGTCCAAAGTGCAGAGCTTCCTCAGCGCTCATGCTGGTGCCGGCAGCCAATTTGGCGGGGTCGATTTCGCCAATGATATCAGCGAATTTCGTGCCCGGGGCGAGTCGTTCCGCGTACCGGTCGTTCCGGTGCCACCAGGCGATGCGAACATTCGATTCAGGGGTATTGCGGAGGTACTCACGCCCCATTTTCGTGATGGGGGCGTAGGGGTCTTCGTGAATGGGGCAGCCAGGAATATCGAGGTAGGGGATGTATTCATCGAGAAACCGCACCAGTGACCGCATGAGCCGACTTTTGGCTTGTCCTTTTTCGCCCAAAAAGAGCATGTCGTGCCCGGCGAGGATGGCGATGCTGATTTCGGGAATGACAGTCTCGTCGTAACCCACAATCCCGGGGAAGAGCGTTGCGCCGTCCTTCAAGGCGGTCAGGTAGTTGTCTCGCAGCTCAGATTTGACCGATCGCGATTGCCAACCACTGGCGCGCAGTTCGAGCAGGTTCGTGGGCCGGGGTGCGGTCATTGTCTTTCCTGGGAATGGTCTGCACTCACGAAAGCATTATAAACCGAGGACGATTTCAGCATCAATCAACCGCGACCGGCGAGGAGAGACAACATCCCCCAATAAAGACGACCGGGGTCAAACTTGCCCCGGTCGTGGATGAGAACCTGACGACCCAGACGCTACGGCGAAGGACGTATTCAGATTTTGAGAACCCCGGTGCTATCGCCAAAGGATTTTGCCGAAACGCCCATGCGCTCGAAGAGTGCCAGGTAGAGATTGGTGAGGGGAATTTCGGGTCGGCGGGCAAAGGTGATTTGCCGACCGCTGTTAATAGTGCCACCCCCTTTGCCCACCAGCAGGATGGGCAGGTCGTCATGGTTGTGGCGATTGCCGTCGCCATTGCCACTCCCATAAACGATCATGACGTTATCCAGGAGTGTCGTCCCGTTAGCTTCTCGGATGCTGTGCAACTTGCTGAGGAAATAGGCGAATTGCTCCATGTGGAAGAGATTGATCTTCGTGATCTTATCCAGTTTCTTGGCATCGTTGCCGTGGTGGGACAGGTCGTGATGGCCTTCGGCCACTTCGATCATCTTGTAGGGCCGATTGCTGCCTTCGTTCGCGAAGGGGAAGGTGGCGACCCGGGTGAGGTCGGTTTGGAAGGCTACCGCGAGCAAGTCACACATGAGGCGAACATGTTCTTGGTAGCGCTCACGCCAGTAATGATCGCGCTCGGCGGGTGGTACTGGCATGTTGGGTTTGGGTGCTGCTTTTGTTGCGGCGTGGGCTTTTTGGATTTGTTGTTCCAATTCGCGGACGCTGCTGAGATATTCGTCGAGTTTGCGTTGATCACCGGAACCCAGGGTTTTGCTGAGGTCTTTGGCATCTTCGAGCACGAAGTCGAGAACGCTTTTGTTGTACAGTTCACGTTTGGCCCGGGCGGCGGCGAGTTCAGCCGGATCATGGCCAGCGAAGAGCCGGTCGAAGACCGCTTTGGGATCAACTTCCTTGGCGTTGGGAGTTGATTCATTCCGCCACGAGAGGTTGTGGGAATAAGCACAGGAATAGCCTGAGTCGCAGCTGCCAGAGCTGCCGCCGCGTTCGATGCCCAGTTCCAGCGAGGGGAAGCGGGTTTTGTGACCGATGCTCTGGGCTACGAATTGGTCGGCCGAGATGCCCACTTTGATGTCGGCACCGTGGGTTTTGCGGGGCTGGCAACCGGTCAAAAACGCGGCCATGGCACGGGCATGGTCGCCAGGACCATCGCCATTGGGGCGCGCTTTATCGCAGGCCAACCCATTGAGAATGGTCACATATTCCTTGAACGGATTGAGCGGTTGGAGAATACCGGTCAATTCTTGGATTTTCCCATCGGCGAAGGGCTGGCGCCAGGTGGCCATATTGACGCCATTGGGAACGTAGACAAAGGCCAGGCGGCGGGGAATTTCCGTACTCTGCGTCGCTGGCGCGGCGGTGGCCAAGGATTCGAGGAAGGGCAGGGCCACCACGGTACCAAAGCCCTTGAGAGCTGTGCGGCGGGTGATCATCGTTTGCATCGGCAGCGATTCTCCACTTGAGAAGGAAGCATGCTCAAGGCATGCGGCGTGAGACATTTTCCGAGCCGTCACAACGGTCGTCGCGTCAGTCGCTCCGTTTCCCTTTCCGTTTTTGGAATGGATCGGATTGGGCGATCGCGATCACATAGGCGGAGAAAGCATCGCTGTGGGTTTTGCCAGCCTTGACGATTTCATCCACAGCGCATTTGTCATAGTATTCTAAACCGCGACCGAGGGCGAATGTCAGTAATTTTTCGGCAAAACAGGTGCGGAATTGGTCCGCTTTGGTCAGCAGAATCTGGCGCAATTGCGCTGGCCCATCGAACTTCAGCCCGCCTGGTAGTTCGCCTGAGGCATCGATAGGCTTTTTGTTGTCAAGGGTCCGCCAAGCCCCTATGCCGTCGAAATTTTCCAAGCCAAAACCGAGGGGGTCGAGCTTGTTGTGGCAGATGGCACAATTGGGGTCGGCCCGGTGTTGTTCCATTTGTTGTCGGAGGGTGCCTTTGAGTTGCCCGGTGGGGGGCAGTTCGGGCACATCGGGGGCCGGCGGTGGCGGCGGCGTGCCGAGGATATTCTCGAGGATCCACTTGCCGCGTTTGACGGGGCTGGTGCGCGTTGGGTTGGAGGTGATCGTCATGGTGCTGGCCATAGTGATGACACCACCGCGGCGGTTATCGGGCCATTGCACCTTGCGGAAGGCTGGGCCGCTGACACCACTGATCCCATAATGCTTCGCCAAACGCTCATTGACGAAGGTATAATCGGCGTCGAGAAAGTCGAGAATCGGTCGATCTTTCTGAACGACATAATCGAAGAAGTATTCGGCTTCGCGGATGATGGCTGTTCGGAGTTCTTCATCCCAGGTGGGGTAATAGCCTTTGTCAGGTGCCAGTGTCGGGATTTTCCGGAGTTCAAGCCATTGGGCCGCGAAGTTTTCGGCCAAGGCTTTGGATTTGGGGTCCTTGAGCATACGGCGGATTTGGGCTTCCAAAACACCGGGTTGCCGCAATCGTCCCTGTTCGGCGAGGGTGAATAGCTCCTCATCGGGCATGGACGACCACAGGAAATAGCTCAGCCGGGTGGCTAATTCAAAATCGTTGAGGATGCGGATGTCGTTGGGATTTTTGGGATCTTCCTCAATCCGGAAGAGGAAGTGGGGCGACACCAGAATCGCTTTCAGGGGAAGTTTGATCGCACTGGGGAAGGGTTCGCCCTGCTGCGTGGCGATATCGTAGAGTTTCAGCAACCGAGCCACTTCTTCCGGTTTCACCGGTCGGCGGTAGGCGCGACGGGCGAAGTTGGCCAAGACTTTTTCTGCCGCCGCGCGGGCGTCGAGCTGAGGACCGGGGCGTGCGACAAGCACCAACTTCACGGAAGCCGGTTCGGGGGGCGGCGCGGCGTTGAACGGCCCCTCAATCTCGATGGCCTCCAGACCGAATTCGCGGAACTTCTTGGTTTCCTTATCTTCGAACGCATTGGTGAAGGCCACTTGGATTTTGCGCTCGCCGGCGGTGTAGCGGGCTGTGGTTTCGTAAGTGCGCGGTTGGCTGGCCGGAGCCTCGACGGTGAACGACCGGAGTTCCTTGCCATCCACAATCAGATTCACCTTGGGAAATTCCCCGCCAACATTCGTGCCCCAGCCACGGAAGCGGATTTTGTAGTCGCCTTCAGCGGGGAAATGGAAACGCTCGATGCTTCCGGTACCCGCGGTGGTGAAAATAATCCGCCGCCGTGGTTCGAGAATCTTCGCGGACCGGGGATTCACTTGGATGGGTTGTGGTCCAAAACTCTGCTTACTGGGCGGTACAACGTGGGGCATCGCCAGAGCTTTGTCCAGAATCTGGTCAGCCGCGACCAGATATTTCTCCAATAGAATCGGTTGGATGGAAAGGACATCGCCGATGTTATCGAAACCGTAGCCCACATCGTCGGCGGGGAAGTCGTCCGCGGGTTTGAAATCGACGCCGCACAGATCGCGAATGGTGTTGTTGTACTCGGCCCGATTGAGCCGACGGATCGTCACCCGTCCGGGGTCTTTGGGAACGTGGGGGGAGCAATCGACGTAGGTGAGTACGCTTTCGATCCAATGGAGGATGAATTCTTTTTCCTCTTTGGATGGTTGTGGCTTATTTTTCGGCGGCATTTCGCCAGCAGCGATGACATGTTGAACAGCCAGCCAATTTTTGCGGTCCTTGCGGGCATGGGCTTCGCTGACGTAAACTTCCAGGGCCAAACCGCCCTTGGCGCGATCACCGCTATGGCAATCCAGGCAGTATTTTTTCAGAAACGGCAGAACCTTTTTCGGGAATGTGTCATCGGTGGCCGCGGGAGCGTTGGCCGGCGGTTGCTCAAGCGTGGGCTGGGGAAGAGCGTTGGGAGGTACCGCGGCGCGGCTCCACCACAGCCACGTGGCAAAAGCGCTGACGGTACTCATCAGGACAGCCACACAACTGAGTGTCAGCGTGGTGCGCAATCCCATTCAGCACTCCATGAACCAAACAGGTGGGGCGGTTCGAAGTTGCTTCGGCGGAGAACATCGACAGCGGGCTACTGTCGAATTCAGGTTGGGGTGAACTACGGCTGGTTACTAACCTCACATTATACCGCGACAACTCCAGAACTCAATGAGAATCCGGTGAGGACAAAACGAGATCATCCGGGGGTGAATTCTTCCTGTTCGGATTGTGTCCAGGCGGTTATTTCCGTGAGCCAATTGTAAGGATACTTGTTGCGACAATCGGACGCTCGTTGGCTTCTGAAGGTTGTTGTCGTGATGTTATTTCACGGGTTGGGCATAGTCGCCGCGCAGGAAGCCGCTTTCGGTGGGGGGATCGTAGCGAATATCCAAATCGGGAGTTTCGAGCCGTTGGCAGTCTCGAACGCGGGATTCGAGAGCATAATCGAGAATGCCCCCCGTCAGGAGTGTGCGCTCGACGGGGTAGGGGGGCTTTCCCGAAGTGAAGAAGGATTCAATGTGCATGCTGAGAGCTTCCAGAAAGGCCGCGCCGGGAGGGGGCGGGAGCCAGAACAAGCATGATTGCGGCTTTTTTTCACCTTTCACTTGCGCCGCAAAGGTTTCATCAGCCACGTGGCCGTCCAATTGCAGCACGGTGGCCCGAAGGCCATCGGCGTATTCGATGAGGAATGCAATAGGTCCTTTCACAAAATTCCCCCACGTGATCGGTCGAGGGAAGCGTCGGCAGTTATCGCGGATGTCACCAGCGTTGCGCGAAATACTGCGGCCGAGAGCATGTTCGAGTAACTCCCACGACCATCGGCCGTCGTCACCGGCTTTCCACACGGCATCGCCTTGCAAACACGTAACAGCCTTCACCCCCTGTTGAGCGGGTTGTGGCTGGGCTTTACCAAAACGCCGTTCCACCATGCACTGGAGAGCTTCCAGAGCGTGAATACCGTAAATCTCCAGCTCTCCACGAGACGCGACAAGGGCTTCGGTGATGGGGGTACCCACGGGGAATTCTAACTCTGGGCGCCGCCAGGTGACTGGCAGCGAGGAACCGGCCATGAGCGGAAAGTTCATCTGGCGAGCCTGGGCCACCATTTGGGCGGCGCGTTTCCGATCGTAGCTGAGGTGTTTATCGCAGAAAACGGGGACGGTTTTGCCGCTCTTATCGAAGACTTTCACAACTTCTTGGAAATACTCATACCGCGGATAGAGTTTTTGGCCCTTGGCGTTGTATTTGTAGTCTCCATGTTCGCAGATCAAAAGCACGGCATCGACGGCCAATTTGCCGGTGCCAAGGGTCAGAGCATCCTCGATAGTCTCGGACCGCCGGAAGTTGAACTGTTCGGCTAACTCGCGGCTCAGATCGGTTGCCGGTTTCACCTGCTCCACGTAAGCCGAAGCAATCCCCCATTCGGGGAAGTGGTGTTCCCCAGCTCGGATGTAACCGTGGAGGAACCGACCGGCAATGTGGTAGGCATGGGACAAGTAGTGATAGGTCGATGCCAAGAGAGCCACTTTCTTGGCCGCTGGCTTGGTTCGCCGCGGCGGGCGGGTGCGCAAGGTATCAGCTGCGTTGACCGAGGAAAAAAAGAGGGGGCGATTTGTGGCAAGATACACCGAAGCAGCGGAAGAAGCAGTCAGAAATTGCCGCCGATCGAAGGAACTCATGGCACCCTCCTTGCGGTGGTTGCCATGAGTGTATTCGCTCGACACTCGGTGGCTATAGGGGACTCGCCACGACTCCGATCATGACGACGAACGGGGCGACTGCACTTCAGATACGGGGCGACTGCACTTTAACTGGTACCGTACCCGGCAGCGCTGACGGTGATGCTGCGCGCTTAGGTGGATACTGCGTGCTTATTCCGATTGTGACAACGAAATGGGCGACTGCACGTCAACGGGGCCAGCGTTACAAGGTCACCGTTTGCCGACACCGATGGCTTTGAGGGCATCTTTTGCGGCTAAGCCCAGCTTGCTCTTCTTGTCGCCCATCGTGGCTTTCACGATCTCTCGAATCGCCGGGGCCGCCTCTTTGGCTGCTGGCCCGAGGGCGGTTAACCCGCGGAGAGCGCCGATTTTCACTGCGTCGTCTTTTTCGTCTTTGAGCATTTTCACCAAGATCGGTCCGGCTTTGCTGTACGGTTCGTCGGCTTTCCCCAACGTCTCCGCCGCTGCGGCCCGAACCGCGGCGTCTTTGTCTTCGACAGCCTTGTAAATGTCGGGCAACGCCTCGGTGATGAGCGATTTCTTGATTTGGCCAAGTTCACCTAAACCCTGAAGCGCCTTGACCTTCGTTTTCGCATCGGTGGCTTTTCGCAGTTGCTCCAGGTATTGTTTGGCCTGTTCTTGCCGCTCGTTGGCAGCCGCATCCTCGAGCGCACACATCCAGAGCGTGACGTTGAAAAGTCCCAAAGCGAGGGCGGTTTTCAGGAAACGCCGCGTGAGCATGTTCTAACCTCCCGGTGGTCGCACCCTATTCCCTATCCTACAGCAAATAACTTGCTAATATTGGAACGCGGCCAGCGATTTTGTGTTCCGTTTTCCCGCCCAATGGTCTCTCATCGCCTGACTGCAGAAAAAACCGCATCTGACACTCCGTCCGTGGAAGGGAGTTCTCGTTCTATGGTGGCGCGTTTCGCTCTTGTGGGGATCGTTTGCCTCGGCATCAATCCAGCATTCGCCGAAGATTGGCCTAGCTGGCGTGGCCCCCGTTCTGACGGTACCGTGACCGATCAAGGCTTCCCCCTCAAGTGGAATGCGACGGACCATGTCCGCTGGAAGTTGGAGTTACCAGGGAGTGGTCATTCTTCGCCCATCGTTTGCAATGGCCGGGTGTTCGTTACCGGTTGTGAAGAAGCCGACAAGGCCCGAATGCTGTACTGCGTTGATCGTCAAAACGGCCAGCTGCTGTGGAAGAAAACGGTTTTGGTCTCCCCCCTCGAACGCAAGCATACCGAAAATAGCTGGGCCAGCTCCACCCCCGCGACCGACGGTCGTTACATCTACGTGACATTCCTCGACGCCCCGCAATTGCGGGTGTACTGCTACGACTACGCGGGTCAGTTGATTTGGCAGAAAAACCCCGGTGAGTTCCACTCGGTCCACGGCTTTTGCAGTTCACCGCTGCTGTATCGCGACCTCGTCATTATCAACGCCGATCAAGACGCCCCCAGTGGAAAATCAGCCTATATCGTCGCTCTCGACAAAACCACCGGCGAGGAAAAATGGCGCATCGACCGCCCCAACAAGCTCCGTTCCTATTGCCCTCCCGTGATTGTGGATGTTGCCGGCAGAAAACAGATGGTGCTGACTGGCAGTAAATGTGTCGCGAGCTACAACCCCGCGACCGGTGAACAATGGTGGATCGTCGATGGCCCTACCGAACAGTTCGTCTCCAGTGTGGTGGCCCATGATGGCCTGATCCTTTTGACCGCAGGGTTTCCCGTCCATTGGATCATGGCGATTCGACCTGATGGCCGCGGCAATGTCACCAAGACGCATGTGGCCTGGTCGGTGAAGAATGAAGGTGGTTATGTGCCCTCGCCCGTAGCGTACCAAGGTCGATTGTATTTGGTTGACGATCGCGGCCGGGCCAGCTGTTGGGATGTCAAAACCGGAAAACTCTTCTGGCAAGAACAGCTCAGCCGCTCCAAGCATCACGCCTCGGCGGTCGTTGCCGATGGGCGTATTTACCTAACTTCTGACGAAGGCGTCACTTATGTCTTGAAAGCCAGCGAGGAGTATGAACTGTTGGCCAAAAACCCTCTGGGTGAGAAGGTTTTCGCGTCCCCGGCGTTTTCGGATGGGGAAATCTTCATCCGCGGAGCGCAACATTTGTGGTGCATCAAGTGAACCATTAGGGTGCATCAAGTGAACCATCGACGAACACCGGCCGCCGCCGTGCTACGGACATGGCTGGATGGTTACTCCGCGGTGATAATCGTACCGACGTGTTCGCCCGCCAGTGCCCGGGTCAATAATCCCGGCTTCAGACCATTGATGATTTGGACGGATCGGACATGATGGGCTTTTTGGAGATAACTCAGAACGACCCGTTCAATGACCAGATCGTTGGGGTCCATCGCCAGTAACTCCCCTGCGCTGATGTGGGGGATAAATGTCGCGGACGGATTCTTTTTGGGATCGTCTGTGTAAAGCCCGTCTTCATCCTTGATGTAGATCATCGACTTTGCGCCCAGAAACTCGGCCATCAGATACACCCCGGCATCGGTGCGGTTGGCAGGAATGCGACCAGTTTCGGGCGGACGTTCCCAATGGTGGAACGGCGGCATGCCCACCATCACGGGAATACACCCAGCGCGCAGATACAGCGGTAACTTCTCAAATTCCTCAAAACTTGTCAAAATCCCGCCGTGCTTGGCGAGCAACATTTGCATCAGATGGGCATTCTGCAGTGCCGTCGAAGCTCCCATCGCTGCGAGAATTCCCGTTGGCAGTCCCAGCTCCAAACCCAGGCTGTAGGCATGCCGCGACCGGGTGCCACCGCCCATACCGATCAGGAGCTGGTACGATTTCGCACACGCGGCGATTTCCTCCACCAACGGCGCGACCGCTGAGCGGCCACGATCGAAGAAACTCTGCCCACCCACTTTAATCACATGAACATCTGGCAATACACGAATGGGCGGCCCATAGGATGTGTTGTTCAACAGGTCGGCGGCGTCGAGTGTGCTTTCACCCAACGGGGTAGCGATGGTTTTGCGCGCGGGGGCTTCACGGGGCATTGACAGACTCCTTCTCCACAGGCGGTGCCGTGATCACAGTACCCACCGGTTCTCCGGCCAAAGCCCGCGCTAACAGTTCGGGCTTCAGCCCATTGATAATCTGAATCCGGCGCGTGTTACGAGCATGGACCATACTTTCCAGGACGGATCGGTCGATGATCAAGTCGGGGAAATCACTGGCCAGAATCTCCTGAGCCGTGATCGTGGGAATGAAGCGTGCTTCGGGGTGTCGTTTAGGGTCCGCAGTGTACAGGCCGTTTTCATCTTTCACAAAGATCATCGAGGCGGCACCCAACACCTCGCTGACCATAAATAAACCAAAATCTTCCCGATAATGGGGGATGCGCTGTACACCGGTGGGTGGTTCCCAATAGTGATAGGGCGGCATTCCACTGAGAATCGGAATCATCCCCGACGCCAACCACAAGGGGAGTACCACATAGTGGTCTTTGTGGAGAACAACGCCCCCATGTTTGGCCAAAAGGGCTTGAACCATGTAGCGGTTTTGTTCGTTGACTGCCCCAGCGACCATTGCCAAACCGCCGGTAGGAATCCCCAAATCCAACGCGATGTGGTAAGTGTGCCGCATCCGGGCGCCGCCACCAACGCCCAGGAGAATTTTGTATTTCTGCCGACAGCGAACAATTTCATCCAACAGCGGAACGATGGCCGCCTTGCCGCGATCGAGAATGCTTGCCCCACCGATGTGAACAACGTGAACATCAGGCAGGATGGGTAACACCGGCTGCTGATCGGTGGCCGTCAACACGTGACGATCCATCAGCGATTCCCGCATGAGGGGGCTGCGGATATGCGTGCGGCGGCCTGCCCCTTCTTGGATGATTTCTGTCACGGCTTCTCCTGAGAAGGACCGATGAGTAGGGGTTTCTGGGTTGGTGACAGGGCTTTGTTGTCGCGGTTGTCAGCCTCCGGTAAACGACCGGTGGGAAAGGCCCGCACAACCGCGAGGGTGACAAAGCCACTCAGCAAACCTGCGGCCAGTGTTGGGAGTAATTTCACGCTCCAAAAGAGGTAGACCTCCGCGCGAGTCCCCAAGAGCAGGAGGACAACGATTTCCGCCGCCAAGCGGGCGAAGCCGGCCAGCAATCCGACACCGCAATAAACCCATGCCCGCGTGGGTAACCGTCGTACCACAGGCATCAGGAGGTCGATGAGGCAACCCGGAGCCAAGTGCTTCAGAACTTCAAAAATCCCAAAGCGCCCATCACCTTGTAAAAACGCCACAACGCCCATCACCGCCCCCGCGGTGGTTCCACCCCAACGGGTAGAGGTCAGTCGGGCTGCGAGCAAATAAAGGGGAAATAACAGCAAAGTCTTGTGGCCGCTGGCAATCGGCACTCCTGGCAAGAGCTTCAGCATCTTCAATCCGATCATCATCCCGCCGATGCCCGCAATCACGACAACGTCGTGAGACCGTCGGGGGTCAAGCGGTTCAGGCATTTCCGTTTCTAACTGCCGCTGGGCATTCGCAAAAGCAGCGTGGATCGCCAGTGTGAGCAGGGTGACATCACCGCGGATCAACTGTCGCCAAATGGTGAAGAATCCCGGGGAGTTGTCCATGGCGGATTCATGGCCACGACCAGCACGGGGTGTTGGTCCTGGGCCAGTGAGTTGGGCCAGGATGAGATGGAGGGAGTACACGAAGAGTTTGGGCAAACCCAGGGCCTGCAAGCCAACCACGAAATCCGTAGGCGGGCCGATCCGACGGACAACCGCTGCTGCGAAGATGACCGTCAGAATCTGAAGGCTGATGAAACCCGCGTGGGCGATACCAGTGCGGTTGATCCACACCCACTGGCCGATTATGAACACCGCTTGCCAGCGGGCTGGGATCTCTTCCTCGTCTCCAGGCACAAACGCATAGACGCCAAAGAGAATGACAAAAAACCACTTTAGGCGTGCCAAGGGGCGCACAAGTTCACGACGGGGTACACCACAACCCAGAAGGATGACCACTTGCAGGGCGAACAGCCCACCCACGATCCAGGCCGTCAGCGATTCCTCCACGGCTGTCTGGCAGAATACCACCACCGTAACCGCGAGAAGGTAAAGAACCTTCATCACGGCTATGGGCGTGCGTGAAGCGCGAAGCGCTGGGGGCCTCATCAATGCCCATTCCTCAGTGGCCAGCGACTGGCACGAAATAGCGGTTCCCCGTATTGGCTACGACCAAATTCCGCAATAATCTGTTGAGCTTCACTCGACAAAAGATAGGTAATGAACTCGGCGGCCCAAACATCCTTGACATGTGGGTGCTGTTGCGGGTTGACGGCAATCACGGAATACCGGTTGATCCATTCCGGATCGCCCGAATGGAGAATGGCCAGGTTCAACTTTGCCCGCTGGGCGATAAAGGTACCGCGATCAGCCAGCGTGTAGCCGCGTTTCTCATCAGCCATGCGTAGCACAGCGCCCATGCCCTGGCCGCAACGAATGTACCAGTCGCCAGCGGGTTCCAGCCCTGCTGCCAGCCAGGTAGCTTTTTCCTTGTGGTGAGTTCCCGATTCATCGGCCCGGGAGATGAAAACGGCTTGGGCTTGCCCAATGCGTCTGAAAGCGTCGGCGCCGGATGGCGCCGCCCGGACGTTGGCGGGGTCGTCGGGTGGTCCGACCAAGACAAAGTCGTTGGTCATCAATTCATTCCGGGACGTACCCTGATGTTCATGGAGGAAACGTTGTTCCGCGGCCGGATCGTGAGTCAGCAACACGTCAGCATCGCCGCGCCGGCCAATCTCCAGCGCCTGACCCGTACCGACCGCGACCACGCGCACCTCGATACCCGTTTTGGCCCGGAAGCGGGGTATCAATTCATCGAGTAAACCGGTATCGCGCGTGCTGGTGGTGGTGGCCAATGTAATGCACTTCTCCGGAGCATTGAGGCAACCGCTACAGACAACGAGAATTCCACAGAGGATGAAGAACCATCGCATGCCCATATTAGTACACCATCTGGCCTTGGATGAATGCGGCAGTCCGCGCGTCGCGCGGCATGGCAAAGAAATCGGTGGCCGCAGCCGTTTCAATCAATCGACCGTCGAGCAAAAGAGCGACACGCGAACCGGCGCGGCGCGCTTGGAAATGATTGTGCGTTGCCCAAACCACCGTTGTGCCACGCAACTTGTGGTCTGCAAGAACAACCTCTTCGACCAATGCGACCCGCGCCGGGTCCAGATTATTCGTGGGTTCATCGAGTAACAGTACTTCAGGGGCGATAGCCAACGCCCGTGCCACAGCCACGAGTTGGGCCTCCCCGCCAGAAATGGCGCTGGCCGGTCGATCGGCGAGGTGAGCCAAATGCATCCGCTCCAAGATCGCCAGGGCTTTTTGGTGCCGTTGGGCATCACCGCGAATGCGCAAGCCATACTCCACATTCGAACGCACCGTGCCCGTGAGCAACAGAGGTCGCTGGAACACCAATGTGATGGTCCGCTGGACCGTAATAGGCATCGGATAGTTCAAGAGTTCGCCGTGAAACCACACCTGGCCGCGGCTGGGTCGTTGTAAACCCGCTAAAAGTCGCAAGAGCGTGCTTTTCCCTGAACCCGGTGGACCCACTAAACAGAGAATTTCCCCGGCGAAAACCTCCAACGTCGGCAAATGAAGAACTTCGCGCCAACCATGCTGAACCGCGACATTTTCGAGCCGATAGGCCAGAGTGCGGTTCACAGCGATCTCCCCTGTAAGCGCATGGCGGCAAGGTTCACACTCAAAGCCAAAACCATCAGCCATCCCCCCAAGGCCAAAGCGAGGGCGAAATCGCCTTTCCCAGTCTCCATCATAATCGCCGTCGACAACACCCGAGTATGCCCTTGGATATTCCCACCAACCATGTAGGCCGCGCCCACCTCACTCACAATCCGGCCAAAAGCAACCAAAAGTGCAAACAACACCCCCACACGCGCTTCGCGTAAGACCGCCCACCGCACTTGCCACGGGGTCGCTCCGAGGCTGCGGATTTGCCCCACCAGGTCCCCGGGTACCGCAGCAACAGCACCCATGACCAATCCGGCAATAAGGGGCAGGGCTATCACCGTTTGGGCCACAATCATCGCTTGGGGTGTAAAAAGCCATTCCAAAAACGCCAGAGGACCGCTCCGCGATAACAGCATGTACACCAGCAAACCGACGACCACGGGAGGAAGGCTCATGCCGGTATAAACCAGCGCCACAAAGAGCCGTTTGCCTGGAAAGCGAGCCAGACCCAACCACACACCCAGAGGAATGCCCAGAACCGATGCGATCACCAATGCCACCAGTGTGACGCGCAGCGTCAACGTTACAATCGACCACAATTCCGGATCGCACGCGGTCAACGAGCTTCACTCCTTCACAAATTTCAGCAACATTTCCAACATCGTATCAAGAGCTCCATCACCAGAACGAGCCGCTTCGGCCGCACACCCGACGATGTACGAGCGCATGACCGCTTTCGTAATACTTTTGACGGCCGAACGGATACTGGCCAGCTGTTGCAAAACCTCCTCCGGGGGCCGTTGATGGTCGATCATCCGACCGATGCCACGAAGTTGGCCTTCGACTTTGCCAAGGCGATCGTGCAGCTCCTGGCGGATCGAATCATCATAGACCACGAGGGGGGGGTCGGAGCGGGAAGGCATGCCAGTCCTCGTTGGGGGTACTGAGTACCAGTATATACTGGTTCGGCGAGATGTCGAGCCGTGCGTTCTCTCTTTCACTGATCCTTCCTTTCCCTGATCCTTCCCTCGATACTTCTCCTTCCCTTGATCGCGAGCGAAATTGCCATCCAGAAACTCATGGCAGTACAAATCCGGAATTGCATAAATTCGTCATTCCGAGTAAAACCAACACGCTGAGGCAATGCGTTCGGTCCATAAAACCAACACGCTGAGGCAATGTGTTCGGTCCTTGAAAGTTCATCCAGGAGGCCAGATTCAACACATTCGGACCATCACGCCAGTGTGGGTCCGTGAATTCCTCACTGTAGAAAACTTCATTCTCTTTCCATGAACACGAGTGCATGATGTCTTTGCTGACGCAGGATGCGCGATCCGTTGGTAGGCAGTTGACGGCGGATGTCGCGATTGTAGGGGCAGGGCCGGTGGGCTGCGTCGCCGCGCTGGCTTGGGCGCGCCGCGGTGTGCGTGTGTGTGTGATTGATGCGGGTTGTGCCCCGACACGCTTGGCGGGCGAGTGGCTTCACCCCACGGGAGCCAGTGTGCTCTCCCATTTGGGTGTAGATTTGACGAAGCAGGGCGTTCCGCATGCCTGCGGTCGTGGCTTCGCGATCTTCCCGGCAGGGAGTACGCCGATTGTCCTCTCCTATGTGGGGGGGGAGTTGGGGGTTGGCTGCCAGCATCATTGGCTTGTGCAGGCGTTGCACGCCACGATGGCGCAAATCCCGAATATCCACGTCATTCACGGTTATCGTGTTGTGGATGTGGGGCCAGGGAAGGTCGTGGCGGTTTGTGCCCGGCGAGCACATTCGGTTACGTTGCGCAGCGACTGGGTGGTGGGGGCGGATGGTCGCCAGTCGGTTGTTCGGCAAAAGCTTGGTTATGCCGGCAACGGCCGTCCGGTCTCGTACATGGCCGGTTTTCTGATTCCAGCAGCGGTTTTGCCGTATCCCGAGCATGGGAACGTTTTTCTGGGGGGGCCCGGGCCGGTGCTGGCATTTCGCGTCAACGCGACGCAAGCACGGGTGTGTTTCGATGTTCCCGCGGATCGCGTAATGTGGATTCGTCACCCGCACGAGTTGGTGAGGGCTTATCGCTCGATCCTTCCTGGCCCGATCGCCGATGCCTGCCAGAAGGCATTGGAAACGGACGCACCGGCTGTGGCGGCCAATCAGTTGTTGCGGCGGCGATATTACGGCCGTGGAAAGATGGCGTTGATCGGTGATGCTGTGGGGCATTGCCATCCTCTCTGCGCGGTGGGCATGTCGGTCGGTTTTCTGGATGCTGTAACCCTTGCGGAGTCGGCGACTGTGGAAGAATTCGCTGCCAAGCGTTACTTCGCCGGTCGCGTTCCTGAGTTGCTTTCGATGGGGCTTTACGACTTGTTCGTCAGCTCCGATCCGGGTAGTGTCGAACTGCGTCAAGCCGTGTATCAGTTATGGCGAACGTCCGCAGCGGCCCGCCACGACACGATGCGGCTGCTGGCTGTGCGCGAAACCCGCCGCCTCGCCTTAGGAATTACCTTTGCGCGGCTGTTGTCGGCTGCCTCGCGACAGATCGTCCGAGAGTTGCTGACACGTTCTTGGAGTCGGTCGCTAGCCGCCGTGTGCGGTTTAGGACGCTGGGGTGGTTGGTTCGCACGCGAAATGATTGTCGCTTGATATTTTTTACCATCTGCGAACTTCTATCAAGCTATGCCCACCCCTGAATATCACAAACTCGCTCACGAAGCACATATTCGCAAAGAGCACTATGTTGATCTTATCCGTCAATATTATGATTTAGTTACACCGATCTATCTGGAAAAGTGGGGAGTGTCCTTTCACTTTGCGATTTTTCGCGGTGAGGAATCATTGGACGACGCGATGGTAGCGACCGAGCAATGGCTTGCTGATTTCGCCGGCCTGCACTCGGGCATGAAAGTTTTAGATGTCGGTTGTGGTGTCGGTGGACCAGCTCTGACAATCGCTCGCCACTGTGGCGCTCATATCACCGGTATCAACATCGTAGAAGCGCACGTTCAAATCGCTCGGGCGCGAGCGAGCGAAATGGGCTTTAGTGAGCGCACGGAATTTCTCGTAGCCGATGCAATGGCGATGCCATTTCCCGACAGCACCTTCGACGCGGTATATGTCATCGAAGCCGGTTGTCACATGCCAGATAAAGGCCGTTTCTACAAGGAATGCGCCCGGGTTTTGAAACCCGGTGGTATATTTGTCGGCACTGATTGGTTTCGTAGCGATACCCTCCTGCCACAAGACGAAGCCGACTATATCGAACCCATCTGCCGGCTTCACGGTATTCCCAATCTGATTTCGCTGGCGGATCTGCGCGGCTTTCTCAACGATGCCGGTTTTGCCATTCATACTGCTGATAACCTGGCAAAATATGGAAATGTTCTAAAAAATTGGGAACATATTGATCGTAAGTCCTTGCGTTTACTCAATACCTATATGCGGTTTGTTATCCCCAAGGTGGAGCAGATGATGCTCGAAGGTGGGCTGAAGCTCATTGATGCGGCTCGCCGTGGGGTCTTTCTCCTGGGAATCTGGAAGGCGGTTCGCCAAACGTGATTTCTGCCCTCGGCCCAACAGTATCGATTTCTGCCATTGATGACCTCCTGGCCCGGCAACATGCCAAGGGCTATTGGGAAGGGGAGATGGTCTGGTGCCCGGTGGTGACGGCACAGGTGGTTATCAGCCGGCATATCGCGGGCCATCCCTTCAGTCCCTCGGAAAAACAACGTCTGTGGCTTTATTTTCAACGAACGCAAACGTCGGCTGGATCGTTTGGTTTGCATGCCGAACATTCGGGTTCGGTTTTCGTCACGTCGTTGGTATATGTCGCGGCGCGGCTTTTAGGCATGGCGGCCGATCATCCGTTGACGGCGCGCGCGCGGCGATGGCTTCAGTCTCACGGTGGCATCTTAGCTGCTCCGACGTGGGGGAAATTTTGGCTAGCGCTGATGGGTCTTTACGGTTGGGAAGGCGTGCGGCCGCTGCTACCAGAGCTGGTCCTGCTACCGCGTTGGTTGCCGTTTCACCCGTTGCGCTTCTACTGCCACACGCGCTACATCTACTTGGCAATGGCGGTACTGCAAAGTCACCGAGTTCGCTTCAACCTTGGGCCTATCACACAAGACCTGATCCACGAACTGTATGGCCCTCGTGGCCTGCCGCCATCGTTTCGCCCGTATCGCTATCACTTTGCCAGTGAAGACCTTATTGAGCCACCTGGATGGATACTTCGACTTGTTGAGGGAATCCTCAGCGTTTACGACCGACACGCCAGCCGATCGCTACGCCAACGGGCTTGTCGCCGTTGTCTGGAAAGTATCCTCCGTGAGCTTAGAACCAACCACTTTCGCTCTCTTTCGCCGGTGAATAACACCCTCAATGCGTTGATTTTCCATTGGCAAAACCAACCCGAGGAAACACAGCGCTGTATCGCCGGTTTCGAGTATTATCGCGTCGATGATGACCAAGACGGCCTCCGCTACGCGGGTGGTTCGACAACGGTTTGGGACACAGCCTTTGCGCTGGAGGCGCTGCTTGCTGATCCCAGCATGGCTCGTAGATACGAACGACAACTACTTCGGGCGTATGAATTTCTCGCGGCCAACCAAATGACGGAATCACTGGCCGATCGTGACCCCACATGGCCCGATGATGCCAGCGGTGGGTGGTGTTTGGGCACAGCCGAGCATGCTTGGCCAGTGAGCGATTGCACCGCGGAGGCCTTGGCTGCGGTGTTGGGGATTCACAAGGTTTGTGAGGTCCCCTGTCCGATTTCTTCGGCACGGTTGGATCAAGCCGTGGAGTTCATCCTATCGCGTCAAAATGCCGATGGTGGTTTTGGTTCGTACGAACAAGCCAAGGCCCCGCGGTGGATAGAACGATGGAATCCGTCCGAAATGTTCACGCAATGTATGACGGATCAATCTTACATTGAGTGCACGGGTTCCTCGTTGGTGGCTCTGAGCCGCTACCGGGAGGCGTTTCCTCACAAGCAGTCGCACCGCCTCCAAAGGGCGATCGATCGGGGCGTAAGATTTCTGCTCCAGAGGCAACGATCCGATGGCGCATTTCCGGGCGCGTGGGGTATTTACCTCACTTATGGCACGTTTCATGCGGTCCGTGGCCTTCGCGCAGCCGGAGTTCCGGTTGAACATCCTCGGCTCCAAGCGGCGGCGCAATGGCTGATGACGCATCAGCGAACCGATGGTGGTTGGGGGGAGCATTTTTCCTCCTGTCTGCGCGGCGCGTATGTGGAGAATCCGCAATCACTTCCCTCCATGACCAGTTGGGCCGTGATCGCATTGGCCGAGGTTGTGGGTAGCCAGCATCCCGCGGTCCGTCGCGGCGCAAACTGGCTTTATGTTCACTACAATTCTGCGCGATATTTGGAAATTGTCAATGGTGTTTTTTTTGGTTCGGCGATGCTTCGCTATGAATTGTATCCGGTGTATTTTCCGGTCTGGGCGATGCTACGAGTCGGGCGAGGGGCGTGAGGGCTGACCAATTTTTGGACAAATGTCCTCTGTGTGAAGCTTGCGGTTGCAGTTCGTTCATCGCTTCACAATAATAGAAAAAGCTCACTCAGCCGCATGAGCTGAGTGAGATAACGTCCGATCGCGGTCGTTCCGTGGTCGGTTGATAGACCCGATTAAGACCTGCAATACCCGAGACACCGGTTCGCCCGTCGCATCTCGGACCCCCGCTCTGCGGGGCTTGACACCGACGACCGTTGCTCACGCAGCGCTAGCCGATTTCATGTGGAGTAGGGACTTCGTGAATTGACTTCGCCCCCCATCGGCGCGTGGCCCGCATGGGCCGCCCGCGGTGACGATCTGTCCGCTCTGCCGAGTTTCGACGGGCTACCGCAAGGAGTAGCCCTTCATGGACCCGCTTTATGCTGGCGGGCTGGCCCTTATTGCCGCCCTCGTTGCGATGGGCGGAACGTATCTGATCGTCCGCCGTTCGACACAGCTCACCGCCCCGTCACGCGATACGGCTGTCTCCCCTGATGCGGCCCAACGTGCTGAACTACATGGCCAAGAATTGCTCGAACAATACCGCCGTCAGGCCGAGCAAATCTTACGCGATGCTGAACTGCAAGCCCGGGATGAGGTATTTCGCCGGCGCGAAGAGTTGAACCGCGAAATCGATGCGGCCCGCGCGGAACTCCGCGAACAGGAACGCCGTATCGAAAAACGTGAGGACACCCTCGAACAAAAGTACAAAGAACTGGCCCGCAAAGAGAAGCACCTCGAAAGCCTCAAGGAAAAAATCGCCGATCGCAAAGAACTCCTCGAAAAAAAGGCGAAACATCTCGATGATCTCATCCAGCAGGAAATGGCGAAGCTGTATGAGATCACGGGATTATCTCGTGAAGCGGCCAAGCACATGCTGCTGGAACGGCTCCAACGCGAACTCTCGGAAGAAGTGGCGGCAAAAATTCGCCAGCACGAAGAGCGCCTCAAGCAGCAAGCGGAGGCCAAGGCTCGCGAAATCGTCACGACGGCGATCCAGCGCTATGCCGCTGACCAAACCGCGGGAGTGACCGTCAGCACGGTGGATATCCCTTCCGACGATATGAAAGGTCGCATTATCGGTCGGGAAGGGCGAAACATTCGTACCTTCGAGAAACTCACCGGCGTAGATGTCATCGTGGACGACACGCCTGGGGTGGTGGTTGTGTCGGCTTTCGATAACGTCCGCCGCGAAACCGCTCGCTTGGCGCTGACCAAACTGATTCAAGATGGGCGCATTCACCCCAGCCGCATTGAGGAAGTGGTGAGTGAAACGCAAGCGGAAATGGAAAAATACATTATGGAGCTAGGGAATCAGGCGGTCGTGGATGCCAACGTGCCGCTGGTGAATGAGAAACTCATTTATCTTCTTGGCCGGCTCCGTTTTCGCACCAGTTATAGTCAGAATGTTTTGGCCCATTCCGTCGAAGTGGCTCACTTGTGTGGGCTGATGGCGGGCGAATTGGGGTTGAACCCTGTTCTCGCCCGCCGCTGTGGCCTGCTTCACGATTTGGGCAAAGCCGCCGATCATGAGATGGAAGGCGGCCATCCGAAAGTGGGTGCGGAACTGGCCCGGCGCTACGGTGAGACCAGTAAAGAAGTGCTGCACGCCATCGCCGGGCACCACGATGATGTTTCCATCGACAATATTTATACGGTGTTGGTGGCAGCGGCCGATGCCATCAGTGCCAGCCGGCCGGGAGCGCGCCGAGAAACGCTCGAGAAATACATCAAACGGCTCACCGACCTGGAAGCCGTGGCCTGTGGTTTCCCTGAAGTCGAGCAAGCCTACGCCATCCAAGCGGGGCGCGAGTTGCGGGTTATCGCGAACGCCCAACGAACCACCGATGCCGATGCCGTGCGCATCTGCCGCGACATCGCCCGGGCGATCGAACAGCAGCTCGATTACCCCGGCGAGATCAAAGTGACCGTGATTCGCGAAAGCCGAGCCACGGAAATCGCAAAGTGACCGTTCCGCCGCAGCGGGTTCTTCCCGTCCGACGGGGGGCTTCTCTGCCCGTGTTGGGTTGTTCCATCCCGAAGTTGGGTTGGTGGAACTCTTGTTGTGGCAGCAAATCCAATGCCTAAACAATTGTTTAGTCATAATTACCTCTTATCCCTGTGTTGGATGGAAGCGATCGCCGTTGCTGCGAGGGTGGGAGTTATTGTTTGTGACCCGATGGGGTGGGATGAGAATGATTATCCAATGGGTGATCTTGGATTTCGTAGTGGGAGTAATGGTTAGGGCCGGATGGGGTAGGATGGGTTGGCTTAGGTCGAGAGCAACAGAAGCGATAGAAGGCCCAAGATGATGAGACCGGTTACGAGAAGTCCGAAAAGCAACCGGAAATCTTGGCTGGCGGAGGGTACGAATTCACCTTCTTCGGCAGCTTTTTGACGGACGGCACGATGGGCGATCCAAACGGTACCTAAAAGCAACGCGAGCATGAGGAGATCCAACGCAGCCAACAGCAGCAGGATCAAACCCGCGGTTTTCATGGTTGAGTCATTACCTCTGTGGAACGACCCCTCATTCGTCAACATCGACATTCAGTGAGGCGATGATCGCGCGAAGGGCCGGATCATTCTCACCGCGATCGTACTCGCTCACTTGAGCCATGAGCATCAGCGGGCCGGCCAGGGTGTTCAAACAGCGCACGCGGCAGGTGATGGGAGTATCCAGCGTCAGAAAATCCGCGTTGAAGCCGATAGCCGGCAGCCCACAAATGCTCTCCATGACCTCTTCGGCATCGAATTCTCTGTACTCGCTTTTCATCGCGTCGAGGGTTTGGTCGGATAAATCACCGCTGTCGCGGGCCTCCGGTTGGAGGGACATCATGAAAAATGCCGTTTGGGGGCTGGTGACGGTCATGGTCCAACCACCGCTCTCCGGATCGTCGATCGTTTCCAGTTGCCAATGGTCGGGATAGCGGATTTGGATGCCATCGCGTGTAAACATGGACATGGTCGTGGGACCTCCCGGAAGACGTGGACAACCTGAATTCCCTTCAGTTGAGGCCTTCTTGCGTTTCCTGGACCAGTTGTTCGACGACCGCGCGGGTATGGCCTGTTTGAGCGAAGGTTTTCAGTTGGCGGTCGGCGCTGGCACCGGTTTCAAGGATTTTATAGGCGTATTCGATCTCGGCGCGGGTTCCCAACTCGTCGATCACATCGCGGAGAAACCAATCGATCATCTCGTGAATCAACTCCCGCACGGGGACTTCTTTTTCTTTGCCCAAATCCAGCAAGTGGCCATCTAGCCCATAGCGCACCGCTCGCCATTTATTTTCCTCAATCAGCTCGGTGGGGTAAACACGGAAGGTCATGTTATCGCGCCGCAGTTTCCACAGCTTGGCGATGATGGCTTGAAAAATTGCCGCAATACAAATCGCTTCATCCACCTTGGTACAGACATCACAGATGCGGAATTCAAGAGTCGGATAGCGATGATTGGGGCGGACATCGTACCAAATCTTGGAGCCATCCGGAATGCAGTTGGTTCTGACCATCGTTTTCACCATCCCTTCATACTCCACCCAGTCGGTGAATAGTGGTGGAATGCCCGAGCGGGGAAAATGGCGGAAAATGATCGACCGGTAACTCTTCAAGCCCGTGTTCCGCCCCATCCAAAACGGCGACGAGGTGGACAGACACAAAACGTGCGGCGCGAAATAGCGGGCGACGTTCATCGCGTCGATGAGAAAGTCGCGATCCTCGATACCAATATGGACATGTGTCCCAAAGATGAGCAGTTGCCGGGCGAGGTCTTGCATATCGTTTTGAACCCCCAAATAACGTTCAAAAGGGGTGATTTCCTGCTGTTCCCAATTGGAAAATGGGTGTGTCCCCGCGGCGGCGATCACCAGACCGTGGCGCCGAGCCAGTTCGGTGATGCTGCGGCGGAGTTTCACCAATTCTCGGCGGGCTTCCGCGGGTGTTTGGCAGATTTCCGTTCCCACTTCCACCATTGATTGATGCAGTTCGGCTTTGATTTGCTCTTTGAGGATGAGTTTGCCTTCATCGAGAATTTGAGTGATGTAGGAACGCAATTCCCCGGTGGATGGATCAATAATCTGATACTCTTCCTCTATACCCAAAGTCAGTGACGGGGCTTTCATGGCAATCACTCTCCAGCGTGTAGCGGCAGATTTTCCCAAGACCTGAGAGGTGATAATGTTGTAACCGGTGTGTGGTCATTGGAAAATGTTTCCGCGGCGATTATCGTGGTTCGATGATGAATGTGGGTACGGTGGAGCCTCCGCCGGCCGTCACATTGACAAGAGCCTCGGTGGAGATGCGTGTCAGGCAGCCATGCATGAAGGCTCCCAAGGCGACGAAGGGATTGGTATCGAGAATCCGTTCCTGGATGTGCAGGTGGCCATCATTCCAGCTCGGGAAGGGTTCTGAGGGTATCCGAACCCGTTTTTGAACGACAAACGGGGTGGTCAGAGCGGTTTCCAGCGCGTTATCCCAAGTGGCCTGATCGACGGTCCAACCCAAAACGATACCCTTGCCGCCGTAATCGTCGTTGGGTTTGAGAACGAGCTGATCCTTGTTGCGGGAGGCCCAAGGGATGAGATCGATTTCTTGACCGTCGCAGGTCGTCGTGCGTGCTTCAACCACCCGGGTCCAGGGGATGTGCTGGGCGATGGCTGCCTGTTGCGCCGGCGTGAACAGAGCCGCGTTGCGCTCATCGGAGAGAACCGCCAGCGAGGCCTTTTTGAAAAGAATTTTACAGCGGAACGAGTTGACCATACAAACGGCCCGGTCGCGCACGGCCCGCACCACCGGATGTTCTAGACCACCGCGTTCAATCAACTCGCCAATCAACACGCGTTTGTAGATCAACGTGATGGGATAATCCCCAGCCCACAATTGGCCGTCGCGATACTCGACATCGCGGGGGTCGACAATCCGAGCTTCGATCCCCATTTGTTTGAAGTAGTCGTAGAAGAGCACGAATTCGCTGAACGTGGGGACTTCGCGCCAATCGAGAATGGCGATGCGGGGTGGCTCCGAGGAGTGGCCTTGCCATTGCCGAAAGGAATCCAGTAGGGCGTGGAGGATGCCAGGCTTGGCGGGCACGGGCCAAACCCGGAAACGACGCTGGAATTCTTGGAAAACCGGTAGGCCATAGAAAATTTCCGTGAGGGCATCCGAATAGGCCGCTCCCGCGGGTGTTTCCGAGTTGTACTCCGTAAACAAAAGCTCATCATCGGAGGCAAAAAAGGTGTCGAAGCGGCTGGTGGGGCTGGGGTCAGAATATCCGGGTTCAACGTTCAGTAGCTCATGTTCCCACTCCGTGAGGCGGAATTGCGACCGGAACCCCACGTCGGCAATCGCCCGATGATAGATCGTTTGGAACGCCGGCAGAAGAAGCTGCACCGTGTCGTGGAGCCGACGGTATTGGGCGAAGGTCAGGAAACGGGGGCGCAACGTGGTGCAGACTGGACGTGTCCCAAAGACCAAGCCACGCAGCTGTTGGGATTGATCCAGGGTTGCCTGGGAGTCGGCCGCCAATGTCGCGTGGGCCGTGAGCAAGTCATGATAGACCGCAATAGCGTCGGACATGGTGCCACTCTCCACCACCAGCCGTAAGCCCCTTCCGGGAATAGGGTTTCCATCAATGGGGTTCCATCGGTGGGGAAACCTTCGTTCCGTTGGTTACAACGCGACTCAAAACAACTTCGCCCAACGCAATTCGGCCAGTGGGGGTTGGGGGTTGATGGCCCGTTCGATCACCAAATCGGCCATTTTGGTAACAACCCAATCAAAATATCGGGGCGTCAGGGAGTTGATATCCATGTCCGGAGCAGGGTTCATGAAGTCGATCGCGTAGGGAATACCGTCTTTGATGGCCCATTCCACCGTGTTCATGTCGTAACCCAAAGCCTGCACGAGTTTTGAGGAATCTTGGATCACGCGCTCGCGCAATTCGGCCGACAGATAGTTGTCGTCGGGTAGGTAGCGTCGATTGTGAGTGTCGTAGGGCATTGGCAGAATCTCACGGCGGCCAATGCACATCACCCGAACGTAGTAATCCCAGCGGATCAGCTCCTGCGCAATCATCGTCAACAGTCCGGAGCTATCGTAGTAGCGAATCAATTCCTCAATGGAATGACAAACATAAACGCCACGCCAGCCACCGCCATGAGCATCTTTGAGGATACACGGTAAGCCGACATAATCGACGATCGCTTGCCAATTCAACGGATATTCCAGATTCCGCAGGCTCTCGGTGGGCACGATCGCAGGGACGTAGTCTTTATTGGGCAAAGCCACGGTTTTGGGATGAGCCAAGCCCAATTTCGAACACAAAGAGGCCCCGAAGAACTTGTCGTCGGCCGACCACATAAACGGGTTATTGATCACCGTCACGCCTTCCAGGACGGCGTGTTTCAAATATGTGCGATAGTAGGGTACTTCATGAGAAATCCGGTCCACAATCACTGCGTAGGGAATGCGTTCGTCCATCCGGGTACCGCCCAACTTCGCATATTCGGCGATCACCCCAAGGTTCCGCCGATTCACCTCGTCGATGAATCGCGGCGGAAACGACCACTCCCGACCCACGATCACGCCCACCCGTTTCACCGAATCGCCCTCACTGGAAGTTCGTACCCAATCCCCGAGTGATGGAAACGCAGATTGATTACAATGATGATGAACAATGTCGGATTATCGCCCCCCAACTCGTCATCCGGCGATCCCTTCCCTTTCAATCATGACCACCAAGATACATCCGGAGTTGTTGCTGCCAGACGGGCCAATCGTGGGCGAAACCGTCCCATTCGCGGAGAGCATTACCGATCCCTCGATGCCACAACTTGCCGGAAAGTTCGCGGTTCTGGTTGAGTAAGGGGTCGTCGCGGCCTACGGTCAGGATGATATCTTGTTGGCGGAGATGTTGGAGCCGCCAATCATCATGTTCGTTGGGTATGAAATCGACGGGGTTCTGAAAATAGACCCCTTCGTTATAAAAGCCTCCCAAGAACCTCTTGATGTCGGTCAATCCGCTCAGACTGAGGATGCGGTGAACTTGGTTGGGATACCGCAGCCCCATCGACAAGGCATGGAACCCGCCGAAACTAGCCCCAGTGAAAATAGTGAAGGGGTGGTGATTCCGCCAGCGCGCCCACGGGAGGACTTCGTTCATGACATAGGCCGTGTATTGCTCATGCCGCGCAATCCGCGCCGCTGTGGGCAGATGAGAAGCGTACCAACTTTCCGCATCGACACTATCCACGCAAATGACATGAAACCAACCCTGAGCAATCATCCCCGCGACGGCAGCCACCATGCCGCGGTCTTCCCATTCATAGAACCGGGCTTGGGATGTCGGAAAGACAATCACCCGCGCGCCGGCGTGGCCGAATTCCAGCAATTCCATGTCGCGGTGCAGTGCAGGACTCCACCATCGGTGGTATTCGCGACGCATGGGCGGAACTTCTTAGGCTAGCGGTCGTTACATCCACGCTGGGCGCGGACGGGCCAGTAGCGCCGGCCGGCGCTATCACTGTGTCATCCGGCCCGTCCCAACAGAGTTTGTCTTAACTCCAAGTTTGGCTTGCAGTTAGGCCGCAGCGTATTTGGCCCGCAGTTGGTCCAAATATTTCTTGCTCTGGGCGGTTACATCCCAAGCGTTGGGCCAGAAGCACAAATCGACGCACCACCAATCGTGGGGCACGCCAGCTCGGAGCAACGCCGGAGCGAGTTTGTCGAAATCGAGCTTGCCGGTGCCAAAGGGGTTGTGGGTTGACGTATTGTGTTCGTTGAGACTTCCATCACTGTCGATCATGTGAACGTGCGTCACTTTCCCGTGGAGCTTCTCCAAAAGCTCCAGTTCGCCTCCAGGCAGCGTTTCTTTCTCTCCGGTTTGGTTGGCACCGACCACCGCACACATGTACGCATGACACGTATCGTAGAGGACACCGAAATTCGGGTTGCCCTTCGCGCGCACCATGTCTACCAACTTCAGAATTTCGCTCGGTTTGTTGAAAACAAAGCCCGGTTCAAACTCCCAACAGATGTTCATGCCGAAATCCGCGGCCATCTTGCTGGCTTTGTCCCATGCGGCCGCAATGCGTTCCATCCCGGCCGCCGCCCCGATCTTTTTCCCTTCCGGATCGCTTTCAAAGTAATTCGGGGGCAACACTGTATCGACGCGAATCGTTCGGACGCCCAGATCCGAAGCGAATGTACACCAACCAAGAAAGGCCGTCAGATACGCGGCGGGGTTCTCGTCGACAATGGACGTCCCCGGATTTTTGAAGGACCACAAATCGACTGCAATTCCTGACAAGGCCAAGCCATGATCGGTGATTTCTTGGCGTAACTTTTGCCGACTGGCTTTGGTCGGGTAGGAAACAGGGCTGGGATGCGGACCAAAGCTGCCAAGTTCGACACCATCGTACCCCAGGTCATGCAACTTGTGCAAAATCACATGGAAATCGTTCGTGGGCTGTTCTTGGTTGAACAGATAGGCCCATGTACCAATCGAAATGCGTGCTTTGGCCATAGTGGGTCCTCATCGAAGCCCAAGTCCGTGAAAGAAATTCACCGATGCGGAGTATTGTAGGAAATCACGCACGGCTGCTACGGACATCGACAGATCGTGGGTCCAATAGTACCGTGAATAGGCGTTAGCGGCCGGGTGATTCCCGCTACGCGATGTGGTTCTAACCCCACGCCATGGTGCATGCAAGTAGTATTCCTGGGAATGATTGTTCGGATCGGCGATCTTCGGGGGGATTGCCCAGTGGGTTGGAATTCTGCTGGCGATGGGTGCTAGTTCTTCTGGGAATTTTACTCGCGATGGGCGCAAGTTCTTCGTCTGTGTGACGAATGACAGGATAGCAAGCGTTGATCCCCGAAGGCCGAACATCGCACGAGGAGATTATGACAAGAAACACTGCGTCTGCCGGTTGCACGGCCCGTTGGAGCGCTTGTGGTACCAGCCCCCATCGCGCCAAACGCGTTGTTATGGTCGGGGATGGCACAACCATGCGTCGGATGGCCAAGCGGTTGCGGCATCGCGGCTGGGAAGTTCACATCGTCGGCCCAGAACACGACGTCGATCAGGCTATATCGGAGTTACACCCCCATGTCGTGGTCTTTCCAGAGTCTCAAGGGGACGAAAGCGGCTATTTGGCGTGTGCGAAAATGTTGCAATCCTGGCCGTTTCTAAGGGTCATCGTTGTGGGCGCTGAGCGAACGCCCCAACAGGAGCGGTTTGCCCGATTTGTGGGGGGAGTCTATGCCACAGTCAGCGACGACCTGCATTCTTTGCTGACTCACCTGAACGAATGATCTCATGGGATCGGTCGGCCGGGTTCTTCGCGGCCAACCGAGGGAATCATTGATAACCGGCCTTGGGAAGCTAGAACTTCGCCGAACCCGCCCGCGAAGCTTGGAAGTTCGCGGAACTACGCTTCCACTTCAAAAATACACTCGATCTCCACGGCGATATTTCCTGGCAAAGAGTTGTGACCTACGGCGCTGCGGGCACCCACACCATCTTCCCCGAAAACATCGCGCATCAACTCAGAAAAACCGTTTATAACCTTGGGTTGGTCGAGGAAATCATCGGTGCAATTCACCATGCCGTAGGTTTTCAGCAGCCGCTTCACCTTGTCCAACGAACCGAGGGTTTCGCGCACGGTGGCGAGAATGGCCAATCCGGTCTGCCGTGCCGCTTCTTTGCCCTGCTCGGTTGTGAGGTCTTGGCCAACTCGGCCAGTGATCATCGTTTTGTCGGCTTTTAAGGGTCCGTGGCCGGACACAAACAGCAGGTGGCCCATTTTCACCGCGGTTTTGTAGACCGCGACGGGTTTGGGGGCCGGGGGAAGAGTCAGATGCAGTTCCTGAATCCGTTTTTCTGGGCTGCTCATAGCGACAAGTCCTCGGGAGTGAATCGGGTGCCGTAGTGATATGCCAAATGGCGGCCGATTGCAACCGTTGCGCTCCGTTCACTCGGACCGTTGCGCTCCGTTCACTCGAAACAGGGCGGCGGTGGGTTCATGAAGTTGGAGTCCTAACCCCGGTTCGGGCGCAGGTACGATTTTCCCACGTTCGATCCTCAGTGCGGCGGGGAAAAGCTCTTGAAACCAGGGAACGTAATCGACGTGCGGCACCACGGGCAGGCCGCAGGCCAGGTGAACCCCCACTTCCGGCAACCGCACCGGCATGACAGCCACATCAAAGGCTTCTGCGACCCTGGCGATCGACACCAGTGGTGTTATCCCTCCCAATCGGCACACATCAGGGCGAATGACGCGAATGTCGCCCGCTCGAATCACTGCCCAGAATTGTTCCGGGGCGTCGAAATGGGAACCCACGGCGATGGGGATTTCCGCCTTATGACAGAGCCGTTGGTAGCCGGTGTGATCGTGGTCGGGCAGGGGGTCTTCAAAGAGGTCCACGCCGATGTCGTCGAAGAAGTGACTGAGCGCCAAGGCGGTCGCCAGGTCGAAGCGTCCAGCCGCGGCGACACCCAGCCAGATATCCGCGCCGAGTTGGTCTTGGATTTCCCGTAACTGATCCGCCTGTGACTGAAGGTCCTCAGTGTTAGTCATTTCCACACGAAGCCCGGTGGCACCTTGTTGCAGCAGGGTCTTAGCAGCCTGGAGTACCTCCTGCGGGTCGTTATTCCCAACGGCTACGGGGGAAACCACAAAACCTGCAGCTGACTTGGCGTGACCCAAGAGTTGCGCCAAAGGTACGTCCGCTGCCTTGGCACGCAGATCCCACAACGCGATGTCAATAGCACAATACGCTCGGGCGACAAGTCCTCGGAAACCGGTTGTCGCGGCGAAGCGGGATTCGACACATCGGAAGAGTCGGTCCGTGGCGTGTGGGTCTTCGCCGCGGATGAGAGGGGCTAGCTCCGTATCGATCAGTGAGCGGATCGCAGCAGCCCCCGGCCCGAGGGTGTAGGTGAGACCCAAACCCGAGACACCGTTGGCTGTTTCCAGATGAACGAGAATCAGCTCCACGTGATCGAATGGTCGCGGGCGGGGGGCGGTGAGCGCGATCCGTGACGTTCGCGGCAGAGGAATGCGAAGATGATCTGTCGTCAGGCGCTGAATCGTCATCGGCTATTTCCCCTGCTTCCAGGGTTGTTATGGTGCTGGCCACAAGCTCTAAGTGGAATCATATTCGGGGTTTAGGTTCTGCTGAGGGCTTGTGGGCAGCTATGAATGGCCGGGAGCCGATCACTCACCGAGCTTAAAAATTCGCCATTTGAGGCCATCATCAGTTGGCGGCCATGCCATCATCAGTTGGCGGCGATGCCATCATCAGTTGGCCGCCATGAATGGGTAGGGGGCGATCACTCACCAAGGTAGGCTTGCCGAATCCGCGGATCGTGAAGGAGTACCTCGGCCCGGTCGGTGCAGATGATACGGCCTGTTTCCAAAACATATCCCCGATGCGCGATCTTCAACGCCATGCGGGCATTCTGTTCAACCAACAACACAGACACCCCTTGCTGATTCAAGTCTCGAATCACTGCGAAGATTTGCACCACCACCTGGGGGGCCAAGCCCAAGGAAGGTTCATCTAAGAGCAACAATTTCGGCCGCGCCATCAGTGCCCGGGCAATGGCCAACATCTGTTGCTCGCCCCCGGATAGGAGACCGCCCAATTGCGATTGCCGCTTCTCCAGAATGGGAAACATTTTGTACCATTTTTGGATATCGGCCTCGACACCCTCGGGGTCCGTGCGCGTGTACGCGCCCATTTCTAGGTTTTCGCGCACCGTCAGACGTGGGAAGATTTTTCGACCTTCCGGGCTTTGTGTCAAACCCAGACGAACAATGTGGTGGGGCGGGACAGTGGTAAGATCATGGCCGTTGAAGACGATGCGCCCGGCGCGCGCTTTGACGAGGCCACAGATGGTATTGAGTGTCGTCGTTTTGCCAGCGCCGTTGGCCCCGATCATCGTGACGATCTCGCCGCTGTGCACAGTCAAGCTGAGACGATGCAGAACGTTGATAGGCCCATATCCGGCTTCGAGGTTTTCCACGACCAACAGGGGGGAAGCGGCACTCACGACACTTCCTCCTGACCCAAATAAGCTTCACGTTTCTCTGTTGCGGCTTGGTTCGACGCGGAAGCGGCACTCACGACACTTCCTCCTGACCCAAATAAGCTTCAATCACTTTTGGATTGCGGCAGACTTCCGCGGGAGGGCCTTCGGCGATCTTGACACCAAAATTCAACACAGCCACACGGTCGGAAATACCCATGACGAGGTTCATATGGTGTTCGATCAGCATCACAGTGATACCCCGATCGCGAATTGTGCGAATCAGCTGCATCAGTTCCGCCGTTTCGCTGGGGTTCATACCCGCGGCGGGTTCATCGAGAAGCAGCAGTTGCGGCCGGGTAGCCAGCGCTCGGGCAATTTCGAGGCGTCGTTGATCACCGTAGGGCAGGTTTTTGGCCAGTTCGTTGTGTTTGCCGGCCAGGCCGACGAAAGCCAAGATTTCGGCAGCGCGACGTTCGGCGTCGCGTTCTTGTTGTTGGTGGGAGCCGAGGTTAAGGGCCGACAGCAAGGGATGGGCGGTTAGATCGCGCGTCATGCCCACCAGGACATTTTCGAGAACTGTCATGGATTGGAACAAACGGATATTTTGGAAGGTGCGAGCAATCCCGCCGCGCATGATGAAGTCGGGGGCATGGCGTGCTCGCCGCCAACTGGCGAGAGTTCCGGCAACACCGAGAATCAGGCCGATACCGAAGCCCGCGGCGGCCCGATCACCACGCCCGGCGATGTGCGAGCCGGCATCGGCGAAGGCTTGGCCCCAGTCAAACGGTTCGTCTTTGCCCTTGAAGTTGTCGCGGATGGCTGTTTGCCACAAGGCTTCGATATTGACTGCTAAAATCATCAGCAACAAACCAGCCGTAATGCCCACAAACAGGGCAAAGACAAACGTGCGCGCTGTCAGTGGCTGGACAATCGGCTGATTGTTGAAACGGATTTCTCCTCCGGTGGGTTCGTAAATCCCGGTGATGGCATTGAAGACGGTCGTTTTGCCCGCACCATTGGGACCAATCAGGGAGAAAATCTCCCCCGGATGGATTGTCAAATCCACGTTGTTGACGGCCGTGATACCGCCGAAACGCATGGTCAGCTTGTGAACTTCTAACACCGCCATTGGCCGTCTCGCTGTGCTATTTGTCGCGGATGGTTTCGCCCGCTTCGATCTTGGCCGCCGCTTCACCCTGGGCTTCTGCGACTTCGGGGTGCAACTCCCGCTGATGACGGGCTTCCGGCAATAGCCCCTCGGGCCGGAAGCGCATCATCAGGATCAGGACAGTCCCGAAAATCATCAGTTTCCATCCGCTGACTTTAGTATACGCTTGGCCACCAAAACCGAGATTGAGTCGCTGTTGCAGAGCTTGGAGTTCGTTGTCGAGAATGTTGGTGATGATGCGGTCGAAGCCCATGAGGATGAAAGTTCCCAACAGCACACCTGAGCGATTGCCCAGGCCACCCAAGATGACACAGCAGACCATGATGATAGAGAGAGTGAAATCGTAGGCTTGGGGGTTGCCGGTGGTGCGCAGGGCCATCGCGTAGAAGGCTCCGGCTAACCCAGCCAGCCCCGCCCCCAAGGCCACGGCCGCCAGCTTCAGCCGTGCGGGGTTCAGCCCCATACACGCGGAGGCCAGTTCATCTTCTCGTAAGGCCACCCACGCCCGCCCCAGTCGCGATGCCTCCAAATTCCGCAAAAGCAGCATCACAACGGCCAAGGTACCCAAACTGAGAAAATAGAGATACGGGTATTTGTACCAGCGCATGCTCCAATCCGGCCGCAAGCGCCAGGCGCTCATATCCACAGTGTCGGGAATGCCTGGCAGGGGGCCGGCTTCGATAGGGTTCATACCCTTGGTGCCTTCCGTAATGGCATCTAGGTTGCGGATGGCATAAAGGGTGATGAGGCCTAGACCGAGCGTGACGAGGGCGAAGTAATCGCCGCGAAGTCGCAGGATGGGGGCGGTGACGGCAATCCCGACCGCGGCACTGACCACGACGGCCGCCAAGGCCGCGACGAGGAAACTCTGTTGAAACGGCAAGAAAGGAACTGTGAGAATGCCTACAGTATAGGCACCGATGCCGAAAAAAGCAGCAATCCCCAGATGGAGTAACCCTGCATAACCCATCACCACGTTCAGACCTAACGCCAAGATGGCATAGATGAACAGAATGGTGAACTGCTCACCGCGGTTGGCTTCGGCCAACGGTAAAAACGGATAAACGGCCAGTGCCACAAACAGCAGCAGCACCCACATGCGCCCAAGACTCATACTTTCTCCCGGGTTCGTGCACCCAGAAGCCCGGTGGGTCGAAATAACAAAATGATGATCAGAATGCCAAAAATGAGTGCTTCACTCCATTTGGCCCCCAGGTAGGCTTTGCCCAATTCCCCCACCACACCGATCACCAAGCCCCCTAACACCGCGCCGGGGATGTTCCCAACACCGCCCAGAACCGCCGCTGTGAAGGCATACAAGCCATTTTGGAATCCCATTTGGTAATCCACGGACTTGATGTACAACCCATACACCACTGAGGCGATGCCCGCCAAAGCGCCGCCAATCGCGAAGGTGGCCGCGATGACCCGATTCACATGAATACCCATCAATTGGGCGGCGTGGGGGTTTTGGGCGGTGGCCCGCATGGCCTTGCCAAGCGTGGTGAACTTGACCAACACGGTCAGGCCAATCATCGTCGGCACCGTGATGCCTACGACCATGGCATCTTTCCAAGTGAAGCGTAAGCCTGTTCCGTCAATCAAATTCGTGTCGGCAATCAAATCTGGGAATTTCACGGGGGTCGCACCCCGCCAAAATAGACCAATATTCATGAAAATGAAGCTGACGCCAATCGCTGAGACGATGACGGTGAGCTTGGGCGATTTCCTCAAGGGACGGTAAATGAATCGATCGATGGTGACGTTCAACGTGGCACAAAAAAGCGGTGTGGCCACGAGCATCAGGCCGATCGTGAGCACAATCCAGGCCACCCCGGCCTCGGCCGTCAGAACGCCCAAGCCACTCGCGATACCTAAGGCTAAAAACGAACCAAGCATGAACAGGTCGCCGTGAGCGAAATTGATCAGTTCGATAATGCCGTAAACCATCGTGTAGCCGATGGCGATGAGGGCGTAGAGGGAACCAAGAACCAAACCTAGGATGAGGAACTGCCCGAACTCACTGGCCGCTGGATGGATTGCCAACAACTCGAACATCGGACCCCCGGAAGGAAGCGTTTGGCCGCAAGCGCTCGTGTGAATGCGACACGTTCGCCTGCGGCTCAGGGCTGACTTGATGGCGTCATTCGCTGATGGATTTCTCGGGTTGGAAGGTGCCGTTCACGATGCGGCTGATGGTCAGCACGCGCAACGTGGTATCGCCGTCAGGATCGAAACTCCACTTGCCCAAGGCCCCTTTGTCGAAGTTTTTCGTCTTTAACACGGCTTCGCGGATGGCCTCGCGATCCTTGGTGCCCACCGCCTTGGCGGCTTCCAGGAAGACTTTGGCTGCCTCGTAGCCGTAAACGGCATAGGCTTCTGGGTCTTTATTGAACTTCTCTTTGTAACGGCGAACAAATTCGGCTCCGGCCCCGGTCAGTTCTTTCGGGTCTAGCCCTCCGATGGTGGCGTAACAGGTTATCTCTTTGAAGGTATCCACGCCGGCACCATCGATGAAGGCCTTCTCATAGCAACCATCGGGGACCATGAGGGGGCACTTCAAACCTTCGCCCTTCATGTCGATGGCAATTTGCGGCCCACCGCTTTGGCTGGTGCCGCCAAAGTAGAGCAAGTCGGGTTTTTTATCCCGGATGGCTGCGATCACGGTTTTGAAGTTCTTTTGCGTCGCGACGATGCTCTCGTGCCCCAAAACGGTGATCCCCAGTTCCTCACATTTCTGCTTGAATAACCGAGCAATACCCGCCCCATAGAGTTCTTTGTCGTCGAGGATATAGACCGATTTGTACCCTTTTTCTTTGGCAAACAGGGCCGACAGGGGGCCTTGAACGAAATCGTTGGGGCAGACACGACAGAAGGTGATCTTGCCCGATTTGCGGTAGATGTCGGGTTCGCCGCTTTTGTCGTCGCCGGGCACTTTTTTGGTCAACCCGGGCCATGTGGCCGCCGGCGAAATCTGCAGCAATCCAGCTTCGTTGAGAATGGGCATCGAAACTTTGGCCGCCCCCGAATTGTACGGGCCGATGTACACCATGACATTCGGGTCGGCGAGGGCTTCGCGGGCATTGTCGGCTTCTTTGCCCGCGTCCCATTGACCTTGGGCGGCGGTGGCGTCGTCCATGTCTTGGTGAACAAGTTTCAGGCCAAATAGTTCGTTGTTATATTCTTCCATGGCCATGCGGATACCGTTGACGATGGTATCCGTCTGACCTTGGGCACTGCCGGTGCGGGGGAGGCTGGAGACGATTTTCACCACATTGTTATTGGAGCTGCTACAGCCGCTGGCGGACACGAATAATCCTGCGGCGGCGACTCCCGTGACCCGGGCGCCCCATCGTAGAAATCTCCGGCGGTGCATGGCGTGCATAGCCACAGTCGTACCCCTCGGTTGGTGGTGTGAATAAGCGAGAATGTAGGGCGAAAGTCGTGGCGTGTCCAGTTCGACCCGCCAACGCTCCCTGACACTTTGAGCCACCCGCAATACCATCTATTCCCAGTTTAATCGAAACCATCCGCCACATAGGGAAGAATCTCCGGCAAGATTGTGACAATTCTCACAATCTCTGGTGGGGCCAAACCGACTCTCCCCCCTTCCAGGGCTTCTGTTAGAATTGGCAACGAAAGGAGTGGAGCATGTCGGCCACGGCTATCTTGCGGGAATGCCACCGCTTGCGGATGCACATCCGGGAATTGCTGGCGGAGATCGACCGCGGCCCACGTCTTCTCCGCGAACAGCAACAGGAACTCGAACACGCCCGTGCCGCCCATCAAGCCCATTACGAGGCTATCACCAAGCTGAAACTCAAGCAGCGCGAGGACGAAGGGACTCTCAAACAGACCGAAAGCCGCTTGGCGAAACTCGAGGATCAACTGACCAGTATCACGGTCCAAAAAGAGTACACCGCGAAGCTCTCGGAAATCGAGCAAGCGAAGGCGAAGAAAAGCGCCCTTGAAGACGCCATTCTCGCCACCATCATGGAGTTGGAAGAAAAAACCGCAGCCACGGCCGCGGTTGAAAAACAATGGTCGCAGGCACAGGAGGATTTTCAGAGGTTTCAACTGGAGGCGGCCGAGCGCCTGGAGCGGATGAAAAACGATCTCGAAACCAGTCAGGCGGAACTTGCCCGATACGAAGCGGAACTGCCAGCCGATCTGAAGCGGATTTACGATTCCCTGGTCAAAGCTAAAGGTCCCGATGCCCTCGCCGGTGCCCGGAATCGGATTTGTCAAGGTTGCCGAACCGCAATGACCGAAGCGGAGTTCGGGGAATTGCGCCGCGGTGAATACCGTATCTGCACACGCTGTGGCCGATTGTTATATCCGCTGGAGTGAGTGGCTTCATGACAAAATGGCAGTACATCACCGCCCAATTCATTACGCAAGGGTTAGGTAACGAATCCGGGGCTACTCATCTGGAGACCACCATGAACGAATTGGGCCAGGAAGGGTGGGAATTGGTGTCGTCCCAGGTGTATCACAACCTGGAAGCCGATCAAGACGTGCTGTTGCTGATTTTCAAGCGCCCCCTCAGCGGCCTCTAGAGGCTCTGCAGGTCCTGGACCGACTCACCTTCCCCTCGTTTGTGGCCCCGCGTACCATGCCGGTATGCTCCGTGAATTAGCGGTTCAAAATCTGGCGTTAATTGAAGACGTCCGCGTTGAGTTGTACCCGGGTTTCTGCGCTTGGACGGGCGAAACTGGCGCTGGGAAGTCGCTGCTTTTGGGGGCCTTAGGGCTGCTTCTGGGGGAACGTGGCAGTAGCGAGTGGATTCGCTCAGGGGCCGACGAACTGCGCGTCAGCGGGCGGTTTGAACTGACCCGACCTGAACAACGAATGGCCGCAGCCGAAATCCTCCAAGCCGATTTCGGCGACGACGATCTTATCCTGACCCGCCGGTTGACCCGCGCCGGCCGCAGTTCGGCTTTGGTCAACGATATGCCCGTCGCCGTGGCGACTCTCAAACGCCTGGGTGAAATGCTCGTCGACATCCACGGGCAACGCGAGAGTTATTCTTTGCTCCAACCCAGCTATCAACTCCAACTCCTGGATTCCTACGGAAAACTCAATGATCTTCGCCAAGCCTACATCGTTTGCGCCGAGCGTGTCCGTCAGCTTCGTCGACAATACCAAGAACTCGCCGCCGCCCGGCAGACACGACAGCGCGAACTGGCTCTCATTCGCTTTGAACGGGAGGAGTTGCAAAATGCCCAACTGCGCCCCGGCGAACTCAGCGAACTGACACGCGAGCGCGAACGGCTCGTTCATGCCCAAAGTCTTGCGCTTTTCACCAGTACCGTGGCGGCCCGCCTGGCTGACGACGATGGAGCTGTATCGGAAGTCCTGGCCCGACTGGCGAAAGAATCCCACAAATGGGCTACCTTCGACCCCAAACTCGCCGACATCCACACACGCCTCGAAGCCCTGCGACCCGAAATCGACGATCTGGCCGATACCTGCCGCGATCTGTCGGAACAATTCGAGGCCGACCCAGAACGGCTCGATGAAGTCGAAAAACGTCTCAGTTTCCTCAAGAAACTCCAAACCCGTTATGCCAAATCACTCGAAGAGCTAATCCATTACCGCGACACGCTCGATGCGAAAGAGGCCGAACTCCAGAAACACGAAGACGACCTCAGCACCCTGGATCAATCCCTCAAGGCTGCCTACGAGGAGTTGAAACGGGTAGCTCAGCAACTCAGTAAAGCCCGGGTGAAAGTGGCCAAAAAACTCGCCGCCGAGGCCCAGAAACACCTCGTTGATTTGGGGATGCCCAAGGCCAAGCTCGATGTGGTGATGGAACAGATCGTACTGCCCGAAGAGCCACTCTCCGGCGAGCTACCCGCGGCGGGTATCGACCAACTGGAGCTGATGCTGACAGCGAATCCCGGCGAACCGGCCCGTCCGTTACGCAAGGTCGCCAGTGGGGGTGAGCTTTCCCGGACGATGTTGGCCGTCAAGACCGTCCTGGCGGCTCATGATCCGGTCCGGACCCTGGTGGTTTTTGACGAAATCGATGCTAACGTCGGTGGCCGTTTGGGGGACATGCTGGGCCAAAAACTCGCCGGATTGGGTCGTTCACATCAGGTTCTCTGCGTCACCCACCTCCCGCAAGTCGCCAGCTACGCCCAGCACCATTGGACGATCCGCAAAACCACCACAGGAAAACGCACCACCACCACCATCACGCCGCTGACGACCGAAGAGGCACGCGTCGAAGAGTTGGCACTGATGCTCCGGGGCGAGTCGCGGAGTGAAACCACCCGCCAAGAGGCCGCGGCGATGCTCCATCAGGCCGCCCGTGCCTGGAATCTGTAATTCCTCTCGGCACACGCCCGCCGGCTGGGTATGATGATAGTCCCATCCGCCCACCACGCCCGACCCCAGGAGCTACTCACCATGTGCAACCCTCTCCATCCTCATCAAACTACTCATACAGCGACAACGTCTGCAGCGACAACGTCGGATGAAACACGTCGGGAGTTTCTCCAATCTGGTGCCGCCGCGGCCGCTACCCTGACCGTGGGAACCTGGACAATGGCTCAACAGACGCCAACGGCAGCTCCCAAACCCGGAGAAGGTCTGCCCACCCGCCCGCTCGGCAAAACTCAGGAACATGTTTCGATTCTCTGCTTGGGCGGATGGCACATCGGGGCCATCAAAAACCCCCAAGAAGCCATCAAAATCATGCACGCAGCCCTCGATGAAGGCATGACCTTCTTCGATAACTGTTGGGATTACCACGACGGTGGCAGCGAAATCGTTATGGGAAAAGCCCTGTCGGCCGATGGAGGCAAGTGGCGAAAAAAATGCTTCTTGATGACCAAAGTCTGTGCCCGCGACGCCAAAGGTGTCCGCACTATGATCGATCAGAGCCTGCAACGGCTCAACACGGATGTCATTGACTTAATGCAAATGCATGAAATCAACTGGGACAACGACCCGGAATGGGTCGTGGAACAGGGCGGGTTAGCCGAGCTGCTGAAAGCGCAAAAAGCCGGTAAGGTCCGCTTCGTGGGCTTCACCGGGCATAAGTCGCCGCATATCCACCTCAAAATGCTCCCCGTGCATGCCTGGGATACCGTGCAGTGCCCCATCAACGTCTGCGATCACTTCTACCGCAGTTTTGCCAAGGAACTGATTCCGGCGGCCAAGAAAGCCCAAGTGGCCGTGATTGGCATGAAAAGCCTCGGCGGTGGTGATGGCAAGATCGTTCAAGCCCAAGTGGCGACGGCGGAGCAGTGCATCCGCTTCGCCCTCAGCCAAGACATCGCCTCGCTTGTCATTGGCATTCGTACGATGGATGAATTGAAGAAAAACATCGCCACGGCTCGGAATTTCCGGCCTCTGGAAGGCGAGGAGTTGCGGCAGCTTCTCAACAAAGTGAAGCCACACGCCGGCGACGGACGCCACGAACGGTTCAAAAGCACAACCGACTTCGATGGCCCCTACCACCGCAAACAACACGGCTTTGAGTGATTCTGGAGAAAACCATTCCTTTCAGCCGACGGCTTTCAGCACGCACTCACCCTGTCTGGTCCCCCACGCCCCCAGAGGGCACCTCAAATCCTGGCACGGGGTGAGTGCGGTTTTGGGCACCTCAAGCCTAGGCACGGGGTGAGTGGGGTTTTGGGCACCTCAAATCCTGGCACGGGGTGAGTGAGGTTTTTCTGGCTCGGCTTTCAACACACTTGCGAGCCTTGATTGTCGATCGTCGGGTTGTCGATCGTCCCGATGATCGCTGAGAGATCGTCAACCCGAGAGTCTCGATATCCCCGCTGGCACGCGAAGGTTATCGATTGTCCCGATATTACCCGCATTGTTCCCGACATGAGCCGCATTGTTAGGGGACGCGCAACACTGTGATTGTTAGGGGACGCGCAACACTTTGATGGTGGGTTCTCCCTCGCAGAGGGGAATCACGGTTTCGAGCAGTTTTTGGGTGTGTTTTTCTTTCATGTGAGCTTCCAAGGCCGCGACGCTCTTGAATTGTTCGTACATGAGATAGGTCTGCGGGGCGTCAGGATCACGGTTGAGGTAGTAGGCGATGCAGCCGGGTTCTTTCCGCGTCGCGTCCAAGGCTGGGGCAAAGGCGTCCTCAAAGGCTTTTTCTTGGCCCTTTTTCACTGTGAAGGTAACGATCAGGGCGAATGGCTTGTTGGGGTCTTGAACCTTCGATTTCACCAGTTTGACCACCGGGCTTTCTTCCGCTGCCACCAAAGGCTGTTCAATAATTGTCCAAATGGCCCCTATGAGCAACACCAACGCGACCCAGCGACACATGGCCGTTTTCTCCTCCAGTTGATGGGAAGCGGATTCTTTGATGGGAAGCGAATTCTCCCCAATCACAGCGTCAGAACACGCTACGCGATCTGAGGGGCAATGTCCATCACAAATCCGGTTCAGAAATCTGGGGGAGGCCATTCGTTTGGCGGTGCGCTGGCCTCTGGGCTGACGACACCGGCGAAAATGTCCCTCAGAAATCCGCTGCAAGCAATTCGTCGGCTCCTTCCGCGAGGAGCATGGCGGCCAATTCCTGGCCGATGGCCAAGGGGGTTTCTATCGGCCCGCTGTGGGTGGCGACCACGCGGCGGCGACCATCGGGCGAAAGCACCGTTCCGCGAACCGTCAGAATACCATCGAGAGTGGCGCTCGTCGCACCGATGGGCACCAGACATCCGCCACCCAGCGCCGCCAGCATCGCCCGTTCTGCAGCAACTTGGGCCATTGTGATCGAGCAGTTGATCGCTTGCAGGATGGCGCGGGTTTCATCATCATGACTGCGGCATTCCAACCCGATGGCTCCCTGACCTACTGCGGGTAGCATCCAACGGGGGTCCAGCGTTTCGGTGATGTGATGCTGTAGCCCCAGTCGTTGTAGCCCCGCTTCGGCGAGGATGATGCCATCCCAGCCTTGGTCGTACAACTTGCGGAGCCGGGTATCGACATTGCCGCGCAGATCGACGAGGCGCAGATCGGGGCGGCGGTTGAGGACTTGTGCCCGGCGGCGAAGGCTGCTGGTGCCTACGGTAGCGCCGGGGGGCAGATCGTCGAAGCGCCTGTGCTGTACAGAAAGGAAGGCGTCGCCCGTCGGACCCCGTGGCGGTACCGCGCACAATTCGATACCCGGCTGGGGTATGGTCGGCAGGTCCTTGAGACTGTGGACGGCAACATCCACACGGCCTTCCAATAACGACATTTGGATGGCTTTCGTAAAGACGCCAAAGCCGCCCATCGCGGACAGCGCGGAGGCTTGGTCGCGGTCACCGTGGGTTTCGATGAGAACAAGCTCCACGGAACTTGGGGCCACAATCGGGCGGAGCAAATCGGCCACGAAGTTGGCTTGCCACAAGGCCAATGGGCTAGAACGCGTTCCGAGTCGCAGTGGTTTCATAATTGCGGGGCATGATGGGCGTTCAGCCAGGCTTGTAATTGTCGGGCGATCTCTGCCGCGGGGATCGGCCCCGTCTCCAGACGTTGCTTTTCCGCGGCATCGGTTTTGGCACGTTCCAAAGCGATCCAGACGGGTTGAAGCCGCTCCTGATCACTGGCATAGCGCGGGAAGATGTGCCAATGCAGATGCGGCACCACATTTCCTAATAATTCGTAATTCAGTTTCTGAGGGCGGAAGCAGGCCTCGATGGCCTCCGCCAAAAGAGCCATCTCGCCGAGAAAGGCCGGACGCAGGGGGCCAAGCTGGCTCAGTTCGGTGGCGTGTTGTCGCGATGCCAGCAGGCAATAACCCGTATAGAACTGCCACGGCCCGACGAAGGCTACCGAGTGGGGGAAATGCCAAACGAGATGGGGCGCATTGGGTTGCGTCAACTCCGCCACCGTGCGGCACATCGGGCAGTCGGGATCGTCCATCATACGGCTCATCGTAGAGGTGGTTGCACAACGCCAAGCAGTGCCTGTTGTCTGCGTTGCCTCTTGCTCAGCCTCTCATCATACGGCTCATCGTAGAGGTGGTTTCGCAACGCCAAGGACGGTGTCGCTCGCATCCACCTTGTTTTTACGGATGTTGTACGAGGTTTTGGAACCGTCGTGAGGCAATCCGGACGGGGAAACGCTGGCGGTAGGCCAGAATTGGCTGTTCCAGCTGCGACTCATAGGCTGTTCCAACTGCAACTCAAAGCAGAGCGGTGCCGCGGTTGGCACTCAAACGCCAGCGGTAGGCCAGAATTGGCTCTTCCGGCCTACCGCGACAGGACAAGACGGTGCGGAGAATCAGAAATCGCCTCCAAAATCCCCGCCACCGCCCCAATCGCCGCCACCGCCGCCGGTGTCGAAGCTACCACCAGCGCCGGTATCGCCGCTGAAGTCACCATCTCCCGTGGTTCCGGCATCGGCGGTGCCGTCGGCCGCGTAGGCTTCAGAACCGCCCAAGAGGCTTCCGCCGCCGAAGAGGTTGTTGTAGAGCCACATCCCGGCCATAGCTCCGAAAAGCCCGCCAAGCAGCGACGAGAAGAAACCGCCACCGGCGGCCCCTGGTCCCATTCCGCCCCCGGTGAAGGCTCGAATCAGGCCGATGATGAGCCAAACGCCCAACAGCACGCACAGACCCAAACACAGCCAACCGGCAATGCCACTGCCACCTGCGCCGGGGAGTGCCCCTTCGGTTTTGTCGCCTGAGGCGGTTGTGGTGTTGGCGGATGTGGTAGCGGCGGACGGTTTTGTATCTTTCAAATCCTCAATGACAAACTGCACCGCGGCCACCAGTGCGTTGTTGCGAAGGGAGAACTGTTCGGCTTCGGGGGCATTGTTCTTTTTCGCCTCAACGGCTTTCTTGAATCCATTCAGGAAGATGGTGGCCAATTTTTGTTCATCCTCGCGGGTGAAACCGCGGTCCCGGGTCGTTTTGTCGGTAACGACTTGCACATAACCCGGTTCGCGACAAATCAGCACATAAATCCCCTTCGCTTTATCGCCGGTCGCCGCGGCAACGGCCCAGTCGCGGAAAAACTTCTCTTTTTGGGTTTCGTTGTAACTGGCTTTGCGATCGGCCGGAATGGATGGGTAGGTGTCGATGGTTACGGTCAAGCCACCCTCGAAAGCGATCGCCTGAAGTTTCGATTGAGCTTCCTTGATCCCGGTGTCGCTGAACAATTTGCCTTCGTCGTAAACAATCAGGTTGCCGGCTTTGGGGGCGGCCAACGCCGTGTTAGCCCCGGCGAATAGGGCGAAAACCAACGCTGCGGCCACGGTTCCAAGTGGTGTGAGTATCTTCATAGCTCCTCCGTTCTGAAAAACGCGGAAGGTTGAATCCTGGGCCGTATCGTTTCCATTTTATCCCGTCAGCGTGCCGGGAATTTAACGCCTTGCTGTCCTATCTCCTGTAGTTTCTGGGTCGTTGATTTCCAGCGACCGGAGGGACGCTGGCTATCATAACCATCGAGGGTTCGGTTCGCTCCCTGCGAGCGTGCCTTCAATGTATACGCTCAGCGGGGCAAAATCTTAAAAGCGACCCTGAAGAAATCGGGAGAAAACGCAGCTGTGCAAAAACTCCACGCGACAACGATTCTGGCGGTCCGCACGCCCAGCGGCGGGGCCATTGGTGGTGATGGGCAAGTTACCTTGGGCCACATTGTGATGAAGGCCGATGCCCGCAAGATTCGCAAACTTTACGATGGCCGCGTGTTGGCAGGCTTTGCGGGGGCTGCCGCCGATGCCTTCAGCTTATTGGAACGGTTTGAGCAGAAACTCCGCGACTTTCAAGGTTCGGTTCCCAAAGCTGCCACGGAATTGGCCAAAGAGTGGCGGACGGATCGCATCTTACGCCGGCTGGAAGCGATGCTGATAGCCCTTGATCGCGACAACTTGCTACTGGTCAGCGGAACAGGGGATGTCATCGCTCCCAGCGATAATGTGCTGGCGATTGGATCCGGTGGGGCCTACGCTTTGGCCGCCGCGCGGGCGTTGTTGGCCCATACGTCCCTGCCCCCGGCCCAAATCGTCCGAGCTGGTTTGGAAATTGCGGGTGACTTGTGCATCTACACTAACCGCAATATTGAAGTTCACGAACTGGCATGAGTACGGCACGGGAAAGGTACCCGCAGGGGAAAAGGATTTCTCTTTGAACTTTCTGGCTGAATGGTTGGCTTTGGCCTGGGCATCCAAGTGGATTCTTCGAGGAGAAGGGTTCCTCGGGCCTGAAGGAATTGAGGTGATAACGTGGCTGATTCGATGACTCCGCGTCAGATTGTCTCCGAGCTTGACAAATACATTGTTGGTCAGGCGGCAGCCAAGAAAGCCGTGGCTGTTGCTATTCGTAACCGTTGGCGGCGTCAGCAGTTACCGCCAGAGTTGCGTCGCGACGTGACCCCCAAAAACATCATCCTCATCGGCCCCACGGGGGTGGGGAAAACCGAAATCGCTCGGCGGCTGGCGGCACTGGTGAAGGCTCCCTTCATCAAAGTCGAAGCTACCAAGTTCACCGAGGTCGGCTATGTCGGCCGTGATGTGGAAAGCATCATCCGGGATTTAACCGAAGCTGGAATCGGCCTGGTCCGCAACGAAATGCGGCTGCAGGTGCAGGAAAAAGCCCAGGAACGAGTCACCGAGCGGCTTTTGGACCTGTTGGTTCCTGCACCCAAGAACACGCCGTGGGAACCTGAGCAAGAACGCGAAGACGCCGAACGCCGCCAACGCACCCGCGAAAAAATGCGCGCCAAGCTTGTGGCCGGGGAATTGGAAGATCGCATCGTCGAACTGACCATCGAGCAGAAAGCCGTGCCCGTGCAAATCTTCTCCAATTTAGGCATGGAGAACATGGACGTGGATTTGCAGGGAATGTTCGAACGCATGCTACCCAAGAACACGCAACCCCGGCAACTCCCGGTCAAAGAAGCCCGGCGCATACTCTTTGAACAGGAAACCGATGCCCTCATCGACCGGACAGCTGTTGTCGAACAAGCCATTGAACGCGTCGAGAACCACGGCATCGTTTTCCTGGATGAGATCGACAAAGTCTGTGGGCCAGCCTCCAGCCACGGACCCGACGTGTCGCGTCAAGGCGTTCAACGCGATCTTCTCCCGGTCGTTGAAGGAACCACGGTCAACACCAAGCACGGCCCCGTGCGGACGGACCACATTCTGTTCATCGCCGCGGGGGCTTTTCATGTTGCCAAACCCTCCGACCTGATGCCCGAATTGCAGGGGCGATTTCCCATCCGTGTGGAACTTACCGACCTGACCAAAGCGGATTTCCTCCGTGTTTTGCGTGAACCCAAGCACGCTCTGCCCAAACAGTATGCGGAGTTACTACGGACCGAGGGCGTCGAAGTGGAATTCACCGAAGATGGCTTGGAAGCGATCGCCGACATTGCTTATGAGGTTAACCGCAGCACCCAAAACATCGGGGCCCGCCGGCTGCATACAGTCATGGAGAAAGTGGTCGAAGAAATCAGCTTTGAGGGGCCGGATTTGCCGAACAAGCATGTTGTTATCGATGGGCGGTTTGTCCGCGACCGACTTGGCCACATCGTCGAACATGAGGATTTAAGTCGCTTCATCCTGTAGCGATTGTCGGGATTATGCCAATGAGAAGGGTTTTCTCGTTTCCGCTAGCAGCTCCGTTCAAGCAGCTTCCGTTCACTGGCTGCGTGACTGTTAACGGGCAGCCAGGGTGTCGCTTCGAATCGAACACGTTGCGACACCAGGGTATCCCATTCGCCGGGGGGCGAAATCGACACTATGTTGTTAACAGAGAATCGCTCGTTCGTCGCATTTACTCGATCAGAAGACGGCCTGGGCCGTCGGATACACTCCATGAGGCACCACCATGCGGAAGCGCATCGCGACCGGTTTGGTCGTGGTTACGGCCGGTTTGAGTATTCTTGGGGGCAGTGCGGACTTACCGGTGGCCGCACAGGATAAATCGAAAATCGCCCCCCCGAAACACCTCTACGGGCACGATTTACGCGTCCGGAAAGGCGGTGTCCGCGATTTCGATCAGAACACCCCGCGCGTGGGGGTGGAGTTCTTCCACGATCTAACGACTCAAGCCATTATCGCCATCAGCGAAAGCGGCGCGATTGCTGTCGCCAAAGCTCCTCTCGCCAAATTTGGGGACGATAAGAAATGTGAATGGAAAACCGCTCACGACCTACACTGCCGCAAAGCCGGGGAAGCGGAGTTCACACAATCGACCAAAAAATGGGGTGTCGAGATGTTCTACGATCGCGGCACCAACCGATTGCTGTATGTCTGCGAGTCGATGGGCATCGCCTTGGCCCCGGTGCCGGGGGGGCTAGTCACCGATCGCGGGCCGAAGTGGCATCATGCGCTCGAACCCAAAGTCCGGGCACCCGAGATGGTTGAGTTCACCAACGCCAAAAAATTCGGCCTGGAAGTTTTTAAGGATGAAAACACCAACGGGCTGATCTACATCACCGAAACGGGCGCCATTGCCACGGCATCTAGCAGCGTTCCGGTCCCTGATCCCAAGAAGATCGCAGCGCCCAAGGCGGTGTACGGCCTGGACTTGCGCGTACGAGGAGCTGAGGAACCCAACTTCACCGAAAAGACCAAACGTTGGGGCGTCGAGGTGTTTTTGGACCCTAACGCTGGAACCCAGTTTTATCTCTCCGAAGCCGGCTACATCACTGTGGCTCCGCAGAAGGGTGAGTTCACACCCGGCGCTAGCGGGGTAACTTGGCGCAGCGCGATGGCTCTACGTGCGCGTAAGGGTGGAGAAACCAAATTCGATACTGCGAAGAAGTATGGTATCGAAGTTTTTGAAGACAATCGCACCGGCAACTTGTTGTTTATCAGCGAAACCGGTTCGATTGCTGTTCTACCAAAGTAGATAAGTACTGAAAATTGAAGTATTTACGTCATCGCATCCTGAATGGCGGGGGGCGAAGGAAAGCCCCCTAACTCACCAATCGGCCCCAAATCCGCCACCATAGCGTTTGTTGAGAACGCTGCGAAGTTCCTTCAACTTCTTCTTCGCTTGCGCGGCTTGACGATTCGCGTCGGCGTACAGCTCGGACAACTGCCGGGATTGCCGCAAAAACTCCGGGTTCCGATCCACCGTGTTGGCCTGCCAAAGAACCTCTTCTTCCGCTTGGATCAGTTGCTGAACCGCTGTCACCAATTCGCCATCAACACCCTCGGTCGGCAACTCCCGCAGTGACGCCACCTGAGTTTCGAGGAGTTGGACCATGCTTTTCATGTCGTTGCCAGCTGGTTTTTGCGACAAAATCTGGTTGACTTCACGCCAATAGGCATGGGTTGCAGTGGGGGGAGCCGCGGCGGAGTCAATTTCCCCCCGAAAAGGGAGGCAGCCGCACGACAGGAACACACACACAGGCAACCATGCCCACCATCGCGTTCGGTACATCACCATAGACCTATTCCCACTAGATGGTCAGCCGGTATAACGACCGTTGCGACAGATACAAGAGCAGGCTGTGTACTGGTCGCAGTAGTGATTGACTCGCCCGGTAAAGGCATGGACTCGCAATCATGACCCATCCCCATGTCACAATGCCAAGTGCTGAGACGGGTGAACTCAAACCGCGTGTTGGGGTCATCATGGGGTCGCGATCCGATTGGGGCACGATGCAACATGCGGCCGAAGTCTTGGCGAAATTGGGCATTCCGTACGAAGTGAAAGTGGTGTCGGCTCACCGCACGCCCGATCTGCTGTTTGACTATGCAGAGTCAGCGGAAGGTCGTGGATTGGAAGTCATTATTGCCGGAGCCGGGGGAGCCGCTCATCTTCCAGGGATGTGTGCTGCTAAGACACTTCTCCCCGTCTTAGGAGTACCGATTGAATCCGCAGTTTTGCGGGGGGTGGATTCGTTATTGAGCATTGTGCAAATGCCCGCGGGAATTCCGGTGGGTACCTTGGCGATCGGTACTTCCGGGGCCATGAACGCAGCGCTTTTGGCGGCTGCGATATTGGCCCTCAAAACGCCCAGCATCCGGGAAGCTCTGAAGAATTTCCGTCATTCGCGAACGCAAGAAGTTCTTGATCATCCGGACCCACGCGCCAATTCGTAACTCCCAGGCTATCTTCGCTCCGGGCCAAACACGCCTGAATTTTCACAGCGAGCGACAGCACTGGGGTTGAGGAAGACGACTTCATGAATGAACGAACTCATCAATCCGGTGGCGAGAAAAAACTCCTCACCCCGGACTCTTGTGCACGCTGATAGTTGTTTGGGAAGAATTCGGAACTGAGCGCAGGACGTGACATGAAACTGGGGATTTTAGGGGGAGGGCAGTTGGGGCGAATGCTCGCCTTGGCTGGTTATCCGCTGGGCCTGACAACCACCGTTCTCGAACCAGCCGCCGATTGTTCCGCGGCGCAGGTTTGCCGGCACATTCCCGGAGAATTCGAGGACTATCAGGCCCTTTACGAACTCGCCAAAGTCAGTGACATCATCACTTTCGAGTTCGAGAATGTGCCGGTCCATGCTGCGCAGTGGTTGGCGGAGCGTGTCCCGGTCTTTCCTCCTCCGCGGGCCTTGGAGGTGTCCCAGGAACGCCTGGCGGAGAAAGAATTCTTCACATCGCTTGGTATCCCGACACCGCCGTATGCTGTCGTTGAGACGGCTGAGGATTTCCGCAAAGCCTTGCGGGATATCGGTTTGCCTGCCGTCCTCAAAACGCGGCGTTATGGGTACGACGGCAAAGGGCAAGCCGTGATCCAAACGCCGGCAGACGCCGAAACGGCCTGGCAACGGCTCGGGGGCCGCCCACTGATTCTGGAAGGTTATGTGCCGTTTGATCGGGAATTATCGCTGCTTGCAGTTCGTAGCCGCGATGGGCAGATCGCCTGCTATCCGCTGATCGAGAATACCCACCGCAACGGGATTTTGCACCGCTCGATAGCACCCGCGGCCGATACGGGCGAAGAGTTGACGGAACGGGCGATGGATTTCGCCGCCCGAGTGCTGACGGAACTCGATTATGTGGGGGTGCTGTGTATCGAGTTCTTCCAAGAAGGGCCGCGGTTGTTGGCGAACGAAATGGCCCCACGGGTTCACAATTCCGGGCATTGGACCATCGAGGGCGCGTACACCAGCCAATTTGAAAACCACATCCGAGCTGTCTGTGGCTGGCCCTTGGGCCGCACCGAGGCGATTGGCTCTTCAGTGATGTACAACTTCATCGGTACCCTCCCAGACCCCTTGAAGGTCTTGGCCCATCGGGAAGCGCACCTGCACCTCTACGGAAAAGCCCCACGCCCGGGGCGAAAAGTGGGGCATGTAACCCTTCGCGTCAGCGACCGCGACGAGTTGGCCGCACACGTCGCCGAGTGGGATACATACTTTCAGCGGCCTTAGGATACATACTTTCAGCGATCTTAGGCATAAGTTCCCTCATACCAAGAATTTAAGAACGAAAAGCCAGAATTCTCACCATCCCTACCAGCTTCCCCACAAGTAAAAACTCTCCGCGGTGCCCGATCATGCAAGCCTCCGGCCATCGACTCCCCCTCTCCATTCCACGTCGGATGGTTTGCGACTTGCTCTACGCTTCGCGTCAGGTACCCATCATCACTCTGGAGCGACGCATGAAGCTGACGGCATTGGTTGAGGCCCGACAGAGGGTTGCGCAACCGCCAGCTTGGACTATTCTGCTGGTGAAAGCCTTTGCCACTTTAGCAGCGCGTCGGCCCGAGTTTCGACGCGCCTATCTGCCCTGGCCGTGGCCGCATCTGTGGCAAGCCGATGAGAGTATCGCTTCGATCGCCGTCGAACGCGAGTACCGGGGGGAAATGGCGGTCTTCTTCGGATTCATCAAGTCTCCGGAAGTTTATAGTATCCAAGAACTTATGGCGATCCTTGAACGGTGGAAAACCCAACCGGTGGAAACGATCCATCCGTTCCGACGGCAGTTGAAATACGCGGGCTATCCCACTGTGGTGCGTCGGTTCCTGTGGACCTACGCCACGTCTTGGTCTGGCCAAATCAAAGCCCGGAATTTCGGCACTTTTGGTATCAGCCTCACCGGAGCCGCGGGGGCCACCGCCCGTAACCTGATCGGACCGCTTTCCTTTGCCATCAATACGGGCATTTTTGACGACGATGGTTCTGTGGATGTTCGGATTCATTTTGATCATCGGGTTGTAGACGGAATGCCCGTAGCTCGGGCGTTGGCGGAATTGGAACAGATTCTCTGTTCGGACATCGTCAAAGAATTAGAACTCCTGTCCAACCCGACAGTGAGGACGACGCCATCTGAAGAGTCTTCGCCGCAGTAGGAAACCCCGGCACTATGGCTGGGATGGGGGATGGGGGAGAACGACGCCATATGAAGAGCCTGCCCGCTGAAGAGCCTGCGCCGCAGTAATCTCTTCGTTGCAGCACCGGCGAGGGACACTCCCAGGTCCGTCGCCCGCGCTATCATGCGCGGGTGCCCAATGAGTCATTTCATCCCACCATGGGTCATTTCATTCCATAACGGGACAGTGTTGCGTCCAAGATCATGCTGAGGAGCTGGTGGTAGGTGAACCCCATCCGGTAAGCGAGGTAGAGCAAATCGCTCGATTCGGGATTCAGGCCGGGCAGGGGGTTGATTTCCAGAAAATAAGGAATGCCATCCCGAATGCGAAAATCGACGCGGGCCAGATCGCGGCAGCCGAGGCCCATAAAGGCCGTCATCGCGTCGGCTTCCACGGCGCGGCTCACTTCCGGTGGCAGAGGGGCTGGAGCCACGTAATCCACCACATCATGCCAATGGCGTTTGACTTCCAAGCTATAGACGAAATCGCCCGGCGACTGTTTGGGTATCAACTGCATGATACCAATGGGTTGGGGGGGATCGTTGCCAACTAGCCCGATGGTGACTTCATCGCCGGCAATGTATTCCTCAACCAACACCGGTTGATGGTAATTGTTCCATAGCTCGACGATGGTCGGCCCCAAGTCCTCGGCCGTTTTGATCAGGCAGCGGTTGCGAATGCCGCGGCTGGAGCCTTCACAGGTGGGTTTCGCCAACACGGGAAGCGACAGTCCGGCTTCGTCAAGAATGGGGGGGAATTCGGCAAAATCCCCATCGTAACGCTCGGAGGGTGGGGTGAGGGTGACTCCCCGGGGTACTGTCAGTCCGTGTGATTCCACTACCCGCCGCGTCATGTCTTTATCCAGCGCCACCGCCAAGGCCAGCGGATCGGAGCCGCTGTAGGGAATCCCTAACATTTCACAGACCGCCGGAACTCGTGCTTCACGGGAGCGACTGACCCCGGTACCCTCGGCAAAGTTAAAAACCAAGTCGGGCGGATCGTGTAAAACAGCCTGGAGAAAATCGCGACCATCCCCCAATTCGACGACTTGATGACCCAACGACCGAAAGACGTCGGCAATCGCCTGGACGGTGGCGGGGGAGTCGAATTCCTCATACAAATCGTCGGGTGCCCCCGCCGGCAGTGGGCCGGTCGGTTTGAGGGTACAAGCGATTCCGATTCGCATCGCCGGCGGCTCCCACAACACATCCGCGTTCGATCACTCGCGGCATTCTTATGACTTCGGGGGGGACTTGGACTTTTGAAACAACGAGTACGCGCTCCAGCCATTCATCACGGTGATAATCGCGGCAATAGCGGCTCCGATGAGATAGAAGTTTCTCTTCTCCGGCTCGACACGATCGGCATACCAAAACATAAAGATAGCAACGCCGAGAGCCAGGACAGTCCAAACAACGGCCGTCGTCCGGTCTGACGAGCCGCGATTCGGGCCATCGTCCGAGGCGGGATGGGACATGGGTTGCCCTCGTGCGCGAAGACAGGGGGCCAGGGAAACTAGCCACAACCCAGGAGGTTCTCCGGGGTCGTTATCGCCATGATGATGTCAACAGTTTATCCATTCGAGGCCGCATGGCCATTGTTGGTGGGATGTCCATTATTTGAACAATTGATCAGAGGAAGGGGAATGATCGGTCGGATGGGAACCTCGGCGTTGTGCGAACTGCCATGATGGTTCCGCTCCGCTGCGGCAGTACCGCATTCGCGGATCACTCGGGGTTTGCGCCGGGCCATCCGTTCGTTGTCGTGGGGAATCAGAACGGTTTTATCACCTTGTAAAAGCCCGCTGACTCCCTGTGTGGTGGTTGCTTCGATCGTTGTTGGCTTATCCTCGGCTTGATAACGGATCAGCAAGCCTTCGTAGTTCCGCAAAATGACGGCATCATCGGACATTGAGACTAAATAATTGGGCATCAGAGGGATTTTTCCGCCCCCATGCGGACTATCGACCACATACGTTGGGATACCGATCCCCGACATATGACCGCGAAGGCCTTCCATGATTTCCATACCTTTCCAGATGCTGGTTCGGAAGTGGCCAGCGCCGGTCACGGGGTCGCAGTGGAACAGGTAGTAGGGGCGGATTTTGGCCTTCAACAAGCCGCGCAGTAGCGCCCGCATGGTCGCGAGATTATCGTTCACCCCTTTGAGAAGCACCGAATGGTTGTTGATGGGCATGCCAGCACGCAACAGTGCTTTGCAAACCCTGATTGCCTCAGGAGTTAGTTCGCGCGGGTGGTTGAAGTGGGTTTGAATGTAGACTTTTTCCGCCGAGGCAAGTAACTCGATCAGTTCGTTGTCGTAAAGCCGTTGCGGCAGAGTGACGGGGACCCGCGTCCCAATCCGAATGACATCGACATGCTCAATCGCTTTGAGGTTTTCCAGGTAATAGCGTAGCTTATTCAGGGGGAGTGTGAGCGGATCGCCTCCCGAAATGATAACATCACGGATCTCCGGGTGGTCCCGGACATATTCGATCATCCGCTCATCGTCGGCGCTGATACTCTCCCAACCGCCGCGCGTGAGAGTTGCGCGCTTCCGGGTACAGTAGCGGCAATACATCGAGCAGTTAGGAGTGGTGATGAGCAAGGCCCGGTCGGGATAGCGATGGGTCAACCCGGGCACTGGGGAGTCTTTATCCTCTTCAAGGGGGTCGTCGAGTTCGTAACCGGAGAGATTCTCAGCTTCGAGGGGCGAGGGTACTGATTGCAGCCGGATGGGGTCGTGAGGATTTTGCGGGTCGATAAGAGAGAAATAATAGGGCGGAATCGCAACCTTGTAATCGCCTTCCAATTGACCGAGAATTTCCAGCTCTTCGGCCGAGAATGGAAGCAAATTCCGTAATTGGCGGACAGAGCGTATGGAGTGGTGGGTCTGCCACCGCCAATCGTCCCATTGTTCATCGGGTACATCCCGCCAGACAGGGTGCCGTCGGGAGGAACTCGGGGGTTCTTCATCCTCGAACGTCGGGGCCGCCGGTTGGTAAGGGGCTGCCGAACGTCGAGTGTCAGACTCAAACATACGCCGCACGACCTCCACCGGTCCGCGAGTGGCAACCGCCATCCGATGACGCAGCGGTTGCAGAGGAACGTCTCGTTTGGGGGGCAACAGCTGTTGCAACGAGAACGCTTTAAAAACGAATCGTAACGCGAGGTTCGAGAAAAACAAGTTGCCGCTGAGCGGATATTCCCCGGTTTTGGCGCTTTTTTCGCGCCATCATCACTACACCCCGAATGGTTATCCTGATCGAAACCACTCCGGACGGGCTTGTTCATCGCCACCGCTTGGGTTGACTCGCGTTTTTTTTGACGAAATAACCCGGTCGCTGGTTGCTGTCAATGCCGTGACTGACGCCCACATTGAGGCATGAATGACTTTTGGCCCGATGACTTCGAGGCAATGGCCATCGACGCCATGCGATCCGAGGGTGTGATGCCTGGGCTTGGGTTTGGTGAGCCGATCCCATGACAATGGGACTGACACAACTTCGGGACCGACACAACTTCGCGACTGACACAACTTCCGCCGTGTCCTTGTCAGACGGGTAGGGTTTACGCTCGATCAGGCGCCCGCGTGTTGAAAGAGACAAAACCAAACTAGCGACGCACACGCAGACTGCCGCGGGGCGGGTGAGAGTAGAAGAAGCGTTTGTGCCGCGTAGCTTCATCGCGGAGTGTGACCAAATACTCCGGAGTGGCCCAGAAAACTTCCGCAACCGCCTCCAAGTCTTCCCCATCTACCAGAACCTTGGTGATGTTGCCTTCGGCATCCGCAAAACCCACGGGAACTGGGTAGACGCGCGGCCAGGGCAACTCCGTTTGAATCTGCCGCTCGATAAACACTTCCGGTTCGGGATGGTACAACCGTGGGTAATGCGTCAACACCCATTTCGCGACCGGATGATGTTCCACATAGCTAGTGGAGGGTAGACCGATGAGGGCGATGATGCCGCTACTGAGAATGGTCAAGCTCGTAACGGCGCGTGCGGCCCAACTGGAGCCGAGTCCCTCGAGCATCACCCATGCGAGAGCGGGTATTTGCCACACCAAATAACGCTGAATTCCCAAACAACCCGAGTTCCAATTCACTTGCATTTCGGTCGCCACCGCGACGGCGGCGATGGTCAAAAGCATCACAAGACCTTTCACGGAATTCCGGATGATCAAGCCCAAGGCACCAGCGAACGCCCCAAAGACGAAAAGTGGAGTGTACGAAATCAGACCCTGATTGAAATCGAAGGCGTAACCCCAGGTTTTGGCCCACGAAATGTAACTGGCGCTCACAAAGCCATCGGCAATCAGACTGGGGCGGCCAAACAGGTACTGGCTGAAGGCCATCGGCAGAAACGCTAGCCCGCTGGCCATTCCGGCTGCAACGGCTTCTCGCCAGCGACATTCCCAGATCGCTAAGGCGATGCCAGCGCCGCAAAAAAAGATAAGCGTCGGGTTCTGAAGCGCTGCCAGCGCCGCTGCGGCAGAGCATAGGGCAAAGCGGTTGGAATCGTAGGCGACAATCGCCATGGTGATGAAAGCCCAACTGAAGATTTCGGAACCCGTGAACTCCAAATACCACAGCACCGGTCCGACAGTGATCAAGCCTGCATAGAGCCAACGCTTGCCATCAGGTGCATCCCAAACAAACAACACCACGGCCAAGGCCACGAGAAAGCAGAGGGTGTTGGTCAATTGGAATGCGGCTAATTCATTTCGGCCGGTGGCTTGCAGCCAGGCTTTGGCCGGAATCGCCGTCAGGGCATAACCCCAAAAGTGAATCCCATAAAACTCCCCGTTGGGGGCTTCGTGATAACCAATCGCGATCGGGGGTTGGGGAACCGTACCCAATCCGCGCGCTACGGTGAGGGCATTGACCGCGTCGACATCGCTAGCGCGAAGCTCAGGGGAACGATGCTGGTAAAGTGATTCGAGTTGGCAGAGATATTCCCAACCATCGCCGCGGATGATCGTTGGATGGTGAACGAAGTAGTACAGCGATCCCGCGGCCCCCCCCACAAACAGAACCACCGTCAGCCAGCGCAGCACCAACACGCTGGGTTTTGTCGCAAGTTCTGAATCGACAATATTTTCTTTCGACATGCGGCAGCTCCGTCACTTGGCAAGCCCCTGACGACATCGGCGAGCCGTTCTTCCACCTGCATGCAGTAGGCGGAAGAACGGCAAGAGGGGTACTGTTTGGAGAAGGGCATGGGTCTAAGGACTTTTTTGAGGGCTTTTTAGGGGTAAAGGCCGCGTTTTTGCTTCTCCCGAGCCACTTTTTGGACACCTAAACTCAAAGCAGCTAAGCGGTTGGAGATATTTCGCCGCTTCGCTTCGTTGCGCACGCGGTGGTAGGCGCCGAGCATGAGCTTCTTGAGTTGGGCTTTCACTTGTTCTTCATCCCACATGAATTGGGCCAGGTCTTGCACCCACTCGAAGTACGACACGGTCACCCCCCCCGCGTTGCACAAGATGTCGGGAATGATGAAAATGTCGGAATTTGCCAGGATGGCGTCGGCTTCCGGTGTCGTTGGTCCATTCGCCCCCTCCGCGAGGATGCGGCAACGCAATTGACCTGCATTCGCTTCTGTGATCACACGTTCCATCGCCGCCGGCACCAGGATGGTGCAGGGTATCGTCAGCAGTTCGGAATCAGCAATGGCTTCGGCTTCGGGAAACCCCGCCACTGTTTTCCGCTCATTTTGGCTCTGATATTCGAGCAGTTTGGCAATATTGATACCGCGATCGTTGCGGATGCTGCCGTAACGGTCGCCAATGGCGATGATTTTGACACCCAGTTTGACCAATTCTTCACAAGTAACCGAACCGACGTTACCGAAACCTTGAACCACCGCGGTCGCGGTCTCGGGACGGATGCCCAGTTCTTCCAGGGCCTGAAGAATGCAATACGTTACCCCGCGACCGGTAGCTTCTTTGCGCCCGATACAACCGCCCAATTCCACCGGCTTGCCGGTCACGATCTCGGGGCAGGCGTAGCCCACTTTCATCGAGTAGGTGTCGTAAATCCAAGCCATGGTTTGCTCATCGGTACCCATATCGGGAGCCATCACGTCGATCCGTGGACCGATGATATTCTGAATTTCGTCGGTGAATCGTCGGGTCAGTCGCTCTTTTTCACCGCCTTTGAGTTCCGCTGGATCAACGGCGATACCGCCTTTGGCACCGCCGAAGGGAAGGTTCATGATTCCGCACTTCCAGCTCATCCACATCGCCAACGCCGCCACTTCGCCCAAATCAACATTTTTGGCATAACGCAGCCCGCCTTTGCTCGGGCCGCTGGTGAGGGAATGCTGCACGCGATAACCCACAAACACTTCCGTGCGACCATCTTCCATCCGAACGGGAACAGAAACCACCTGCGAGCGCTTTGGCAGCATGAGCCGTTCTGCAATCCCTGGGTCCAGATCAATCGCGCGGGCGACGTTCCGCAATTGTTGGCAGGCCATCAAATAGGTTGGGGAATTACTGAACGGATTGGAACCGGGATATTCCGGTGGCATTGTCGACATCCTGTTGCACCTCCAACGGGGGAGAGGAACCGTAGGTTTGCACTCCGGGATTATATGAGGGATTGTCGCTCAGCTCAGTCGAATCAGCCAAGAATACCTCTCCGACAGGTTATTTCTGCTCCACCAACCGGAAATCCTTGATGACGTAGCACAGGGTGCTACTGCGGGCGTGAAGATGAGGGGGGGGAATGCAGCGGATACGAAGGGGAGAATGCCCAGGGGGCACGACGATCGTTCGTTGCACGTCGTAACGGGCCAGCGGTAGGTGCGGATCGGTTCGTTCGAGAGTGAATTCTTCGTCCATCAATCCGCTGAAGCGAAATTCGAATGGGCCCGGCGTATCGATGTACACACTAAAGGCGATCAGGAACGTTCGCGGGCGTTCCGTGGGGTTGACGAGCCATGCGGTGGCATCGGGAGTGCCCCAGATTTCCCGTTCCGGGACCATGGGGGGAGCGTAATAGTCGAAACCGGCCAGCCACAAGGGGGTGACCCATTCCCGTTCGGCCGTTTCCATGGCGGCATATTCGGCTGGGTGAGCCGTTTGCCAGGCTTCCCGGAACGGCCGCAAATCGAGGAAGAATTGCGTTTGGGAATCGTGCTGAATTTGCGGCAATAGGGGTGGTTTATGGGGCGGGATCGGGGCGGCTTCGGCGCGGTAGACGTCGTTGAGGCGTGCTATTAATACCGCCGCACGATTTTCCCCATGCGGGCCAGGACTAAATCCCCGTCCGTCGATGAATAACCCGTCGAAACCACGGGCGACAATCCGTTTGAGCATCCGTTCCGGGGGTGATACCACCACATCTTTGTACCACTCGTCGGCTTCCCGGTTACGAATTCCCCCATAATTCCAAAACAAAGTATCGGTCATGACATAGCCACGGGCATGTTCGTAACACGATACCCCGTTCATGCTTCCCCATTCGGGATAGCCCGCGTATGGCAAGCAGAACACCCGAGTGCCGGCCGGCATCATGTCCTCAATCCGTTGAAAAAAGGCTTTGTCGTCGCGGTAACGTTGGGCGAATGTGTCGATTTCGGCCATCGCCTTCTCATTGAAGGGGTTCCAGCCCCAGGGGGTTTGGTCGAAATACCCCCCTATCAAGATCGCAACCAAGGCCGGATAGCGCAGTCGCCGCGCCCAGGGGTGGGTCCGCGAACTGAGAAACTGATCCATCCACCGCACCGCGGCAAAGATGGCCAGAAAGGCAATAAAGATGCTGATGCGGTTATACGCCCGCACATTGGGCATGATCAGATGATTGAAAAGGGAACCTAAGGCACCAATACTTCCCAACAGAATGAAAAACAACGCCAGTGCGGACATTGGCCCCAACGGCCACTTCCGCGTCACAGGAAAAAGACAAATCGACACCAAACCCACCAGCCCAGCACCCCCAATTATACCCAGAGACCCGGCACTTTCCCCTTCCGAAGGCCGCAGCGGATGCGAAAATTGCGCACGGATTCGGGCAAAAAACCGTAGATTGTGGTCGTTGGCCGGCAGCAGCAGATGGGCTACCTTCAATCCATAATGATCGGCCTCATGGGGTTGACGCTGAGTGATCGTATGTTTACCATAATGATAGTGGTACAAGAAGGTGGGTAGGTGATACGCGATCCCCACGACCACCACCGGCGCTATCACCAACGCGGCGGAAACCGCTCCTCGCCACGTTCGATAGGCGATCCAGGCGTAAACCCCGGCGAAAGCATACGCGGCACATGCAAAAAAGGCATAGTAAGCCCCCGTGGAGGCGGTCATAAAGCCCAAGGCCATAGGGACCGCGGCTTCGCGTGTACGCAGTTTGCGGCCCAACCATGCAACCCCCTGCTTCATCCCCCGAAACAGCTCCCGCCAGGCCGCTTGTTGCCAACGCACCAGTCCCCAGCTGGTTGAAGCGATCCGTGCCCAATCGATCCTCAGAGGGTAGTACTCGCCATCAGCTTGGCGTCGGAAGTACGGAAGATCACCCTTGAGCAGTGCAAACGCCGGTACCAACGACACGGGAACCCACCAATACGCTGCGAGAAAATAGTGGTAATGGTAACGTTCTTGGTGATAGGGTAAAAAAGTGTATAACAAACCTCCCACAGCTGCCGCTGGCAAGGAGACATTCAGCCAACGCAGCACCCACATCGCGGTAAGCACCGTCAGTGGGTAGTTCATCAGACTGTAGGCGTTGTAGACCACCAGAAAATCGGAGAATACCTGGCCCCACAGCCATAAGAAAAAGAAATGAGCAAAGTCAATGATCGGGAAATCCCGGAGGTCTTGGCCGAAAGGGGCACCTAACCGATCGGTATACCACGGATTCCAGAAACCCTTCTCCACTATGGTTCGTGTGAGAGGGATATACAACATGGCGTCGAGATCATAGTAAAACGGCGCTGTGAGGTCGCGGTCCCACAATTGCATTCCACAAGTGACCAAAATGCAAGCGACCAACATCGCTCCGCAATACCATGCGCAACGTTCCATCCGCGAAACCGGCAGCGTTGACGCTTCCTGAGGGCAGGGAGAAAGGGCAGTGGGAGTGACCATGACCGCTGCCGGGATCGCGGTACTCGAATCACCAGCGACAAGCGGGGAATTCACCGGAGGTACGTTGGTCACGGGTGCGGACATGCCAGTGGATTGCCTCGATCAGGCAACGACGGGTTAATCCTGGAGCCGTCGTTGATTTCTTGGGTTCATCCGATTACTTAGGGCAATAGGTGCCGAATGTCCCGTCGGGATTCTCCAGGATAGCCGCGTTTGATCCGCGGCTGTGGCTTTCCGTTTGATCCGCGGCTGTGGCTCCCCGTTTGATCCGCGGCTGTGGCTCCCCTATACCAATCCATGTTCTGGAGATAAAACGGGTGCATGAGATGGCCGCGTTTGATCTTCGGCTGTGGCTATCTGGGCCGCCGTGTGGCTAAGGCGTGGCAGGCTCAGGGCCATCCTGTGGTAGCCCTCACCCGGGGCAATGCCGAAACGCTCCACCAACTCGATATCGAACCTATCTGTGGGGATGTTCTTGATCCACCCAGCCTGCAAAAGCTCCCGCGGGCGTCGACCGTTCTTTATGCCGTGGGACTCGATCGCAGCGCCGGACACAGTATGCGTGATGTTTACGTTCGCGGCTTAGCTCACGTTCTCGAGACGCTGCCAAAGCCCGAGAGATTCATTTATATTTCGAGCACCAGTGTTTACGGACAAACTGATGGTTCATGGGTGGATGAAACCAGCCCCACAGAACCTCGTGAATCTTCGGGCCAAGTGGTCCTAGAAGCCGAGCAACTGGTGCGCTGCCAACACCCCGATGCGATCATTCTACGGCTGGCTGGGATTTATGGACCGCATCGGCTTTTACGGCAGCAAGCGATTGTGCGCAGCGAACCTCTGGTGGGCGATGCTGAAAAGTGGTTGAACCTCATCCACGTCGACGATGCGGTGCAGGCGGTTCTGGTGGCAGAACAAAACGCCCAGCCTGGTCAATTCTTCAATGTTGCGGATGGCACCCCTGTGACCCGGCGCGAGTTCTATACCTACTTGGGCTTGCTTCTACATAGTCCGGCACGGTTCGAAGACCATCCTGAGCCGGGCACCGCCAACCGGCGGATCGACACCACGCGGCTGCGTGCGTTGGGCTGGCAGCCCAGATACCCCAGTTACCGTGAGGGCTTGGTTCAGGCGGTAGCCGAGTCTCAAGTATCGTGATTCGTACCCGAAAACGAGGTTCCCCATGGTGCGTTGGCTACTGGTGTCGGCTTTTCTGACAGTTGCTTGGCCTCTGTCCGCCCAAGACAAACCGCGAACGCTCGCCCCCGCCGCGGCCGCTGCCGGAACGCTCATGATGTTCGATGGAGTGACCACCTTCGGATGGAAAACGACCGGTCCGGTGGCGATTCGGGATGGGTGGATGATCGTGGGCGGAAAGCAACAGACCACCATCACGAGTACCACAGCCTTGCCGGCCAAGCAGCTGATACTGGAGTTGGAATGGGATCAGTCCCTCCCTGAGGGGCAACAACCACGACTGACCCTGAACGAACAGTTTCGCAACCAAATTCCCCAACGTGGGCGGAAAACCATCACCACCGATCCTCAACTGTTAACTCGCATACAGTTAGTCGTGCCGGCTGGCACGGTGGTGAAAATGGGCGATGTTCACGTCGAGCCGCATTTGGCGACGGCGTTGTTCAATGGAAAAAATCTCGACGGTTGGACGATCAATGCGGCCGACCCCAAACGCATGGCTTCGAAATGGACCGTCACACAGGCAGGGGAATTGCGGGTACAAAACGGTCCGGGTGATTTGGTCAGTGAGCAGCAGTTCGCCAACTTTCTTCTCCAATTGGAGTGCAAAACCAGCGGTCCGGCGCTCAATAGCGGTGTTTTTTTCCGCTGCATTCCTGGGCAATACCAAAATGGTTACGAAGCGCAAATTCAAAATGCCTATAAGAATAACGACCGCAGCCAGCCGGCCGATTTTGGCACGGGAGCCATCTATCGCCGCGTGCCCGCCCGCAAGGTGGTCAGTAACGACAACGAGTGGTTCACGATGACAGTTGTTGCCCACGACCGGCACATCGCCACCTGGGTCAACGGTTATCCCACGGTGGATTGGACCGACGAGCGCAACGATCACGACAACCCGCGACAAGGCTACCGAGCCGCAAAAGGGCCTATTTCCCTGCAAGGCCACGACCCCACCACCGATATTCTGTTCCGCAACATCCGCATCACGGAATTCCCATCGCAGCGCCGCTAAAAGGAGATTGGAAGCGCAGAAGCACATAGCCCGGATGATCGTGGTGGCTCAATGATCGGGCCATGGGCGTCCCAGAACTCCTATGGGGGGCCAATAAACCAGAACTCCAATGGGGGCCAATAAACCGGCGGCGGAGCCTGAGTGGCTCAATACCTGGGAGTTTTCTCCTTGCAAGCGGACAATGTCCCGCTTATCCCTATTAGTTCTGTGAGGCTCTCCTCGGCCAGGTTGAGCAGCCATGACATCTCTGACGCTTCCGGTTGTGTTGTTCGTGATCATTGCCACCGCGACGGCCGTTTCCGCCGTGGCTCTCGTCGTCGAACGCAATGTCGTGCGAATGGCGATTTGGCTGCTATTCACGCTCATCGGGGTTGCGTTACTGTATTTTTTGCTAGGAGCGGAATTTATTGGTGCCGCGCAAATGATTGTTTACGTTGGCGGCACGTTGGTGTTGGTCGTTTTTGGGGTGATGTTGACCGCCCAGGGGCCGATGCGGGAGTTGCGCACTCGCCGGATCGAGTGGATCGTGGCTGGTGCTCTGGGTGGTGCCTTGTTTGTTCTTCTGGCTGTGAACGCTTGGCAATTCAGTACCCCAACAAGCCCGGATGATGTACTCCCGGGAGTTGGCCCTTTGGGTTTGAGTTTTCTGGGAGTCAGCGAAACCACGCCGCCGGAAAATCTCGCGGGTGTGCCTGCGGATGCGCCGATGAGGCGTTCGCCGGTGGCGTATTTACTGCCGTTTGAAATCGTCTCGGTTCATTTATTGGTCGTCCTCATCGGGGCGGCCTATCTGGCCCGAGCCAAGCGACGGGTGAAGCCATGAATGATATCGGGCTGACGCCGTTTCTGATGCTGAGTGGCTTTTTGTTCGCCTGCGGTGTGACGTGCGTGGCGGTCAAACGCAACGCTGTGGCCGTCTTGATGGGTGTCGAGCTGATTCTGAACTCGGCGAATCTGAACTTGGTTGCGTTCGCTCGCTTCACGCCGGCGTTCCGGCTGGAAGGTCAAGTATTCACGCTCATGGTGATTGTCTTGGCAGCAGCCGAGGCCGCTATTGCTTTGGCCATCATTTTGAACTTTTACAATAATCACGCCACCGTGGATGTTGATGAGGCCACCGATTTGAAGGGTTAGTCCTGTGTTCGACTGGTTTTTCGCTACACCCGGTCGGTTGTATGTGGTTGGCACCTTGCTGCCATTGGTCGCGTTTGTCGGCATGCTCGTCGCCGGGGCCATACGGGGATTGTGTCGGCCATTCCGTCAGGAGGGCAAATTTCTCGCCACCGTGTACTGGGCTTTGGGCGGCGATCAGCCGGTGAAGGGGGGAGCCTATCTCGCCACCGCGTGTATGGCTCTTGCGGCAGCTTTGGGCCTGGCCGGACTCGTGCTATTCCTCCAAGACACGACCACGGGTAAAGACCACGCCGCCCGATGGAGCGAACGGGTGGATTGGATCCGCTTGGGTGCGTTCGATTCCACACCGCCGCACATTTGGGAAGAACGCTATTACGACTGGCAAAAGCAGGGAACACACCACGAGCCGCCACCCGCACCGCCCACCGCGGTGGCTCTCGAACTCGGCTACCGCATCGATCATCTGACCGCGGTGGTCTTCGCGATGGTCACGGTGGTCGGGACGCTCATTTTTGTCTTCTCGTTAGGTTATATGCGTGAGGAGACTCAAGCGCAGGTAGAAGATCACCAAGTTGATCAGCATTACGATGAAACCAACGCCGCGGCCCACGGTTCCCCGTCATCGCCCCATGGCCAGCACTTCCGGCGCCGAGGGCGTTTCGGTCGATTTTTCCTCTATTTGTCGTTGTTCTGCTTCTCCATGCTCAATTTGGTGATCGCGGACAATCTGTTTCAGGTGTTCGTCAGTTGGGAGTTGGTGGGGGTCTGTTCCTTCTTTCTGATTGGCTTTTACTACGAGCGGAAAAGTGCCGCCTGGGCCGCCAATAAAGCGTTCATTGTCAACCGCGTGGGGGATGCCGGATTTTTACTAGGGATCGTGATTGCTTGGACGTACTTGGGCACATTGAACTTTGAGGAGATGAATCGGCGGGTTCGCTCGCCCGTCGAAGATTCCCATGGACCTTTGGCCTTCGCGAATCAATTGGTGCGCGTCCAAGTCGCGGATGCAGACACGACGAAAAGTGAGTCGATCACGAAATTCCGACTGCCGCCGAAGGATGATCCGACTGCTGGAACCCACTTGGCTCTCTTCCCCCTGGCTTGGGAAACCCCCGACCACTACCACGGGTTGGGCTACAAGCGTTCCCAAGAACAAGAATTCCTGGCACCCGTCAACGCCACGATCAACGACTTTGGGGCCATGCCATATTGGCTGTTTGTGGTGATGGGGCTGGGGATTTTCCTCGGTTGTATCGGGAAAAGCGCCCAAGTTCCATTGCACACGTGGCTTCCGGATGCGATGGAAGGTCCGACACCGGTTTCGGCACTCATCCATGCCGCCACGATGGTCGCCGCGGGCGTGTATTTGGTCGGGCGCAGCTATGCGCTACTAGCCCCAGAAGTGCTATTGGTGATTGCGTATATTGGCGCTGTGACGCTCTTTATGAGCGCCACGATTGCTCTTGTCCAAACCGACATCAAGCGGGTCCTGGCATATTCCACCTGCAGCCAGCTTGGCTTCATGATGTTGGCTCTGGGAATGGGGGGGTGGGTCGCGGGTCTCTTGCACCTGATCACCCATGCCTTTTTCAAAGCGTTGCTCTTTCTTTGCTCCGGCAGTGTCATCCACAGTTGCCACCATGAACAAGACCTCCGCCCGATGGGTGGCTTGGGCCGGAAAATGCCGATCACGGCTTTCACCATGCTGATCGGTGTATTGGCCATATGTGGAGCACCGCTTTTGAGTGGCTGGTACAGCAAGGATATGATCCTTTCGGTGGCGCTGGCCTATGTCTGGCTTCATCCCGAGCATCTTCTCTTGTTCGCGCTGCCTGCCGTGACAGCGGCGATGACCGCTTATTACATGTTCCGGTTATGGTTTTTGGCCTTCACGGGCCAACCCCGCGATGCCCACGTCTGTGAACAGGCCCACGAATCCCCCACCGTGATGACACTTCCGCTGGTTGTGCTTGCGCTTTTCAGCGTGGCTGTCGCGTGGGGGTGGCCTGTGTGGGAGGTAGAAGCCAGTGCGTTGGCGCACGTCCTGGAGAAAGCGGAACCCGCCAGCGTGTCCGTGGCCTTCTATGCGGTGAAGGTGAAGGAACACGAAGTGCATCGGCTGGCTGGTGGCATCGCTTTGGGGGCGGCCGTCATTGGGACCGCTGTGGCGTTCCACTTCTTTTATCGTCGTTCGCCGACGCTGGCCGAACTGACAGCACCCGGCCCGGCCTGGTATACCTTCCTCGTCCGCAAATGGTATTGCGACGAAGTTTACGACGCAACCGTGGTTCAACCCACGATACAACTGGCGCGTATCAGTGCTGCGGTGGATAAGCGAGATGTTGAAGAAGCTGCGTCAGTAGAAACCGCTGCAATAGCCCCCCCCCGTTATGATTGGTCAACCCTCGATGGTCTTTTGAGTGCCGTGGGCCAACTGATGTCGTCATTGGGTGCCCGACTGCGTGCCGTGCAAACCGGCTTACTGCGTTTCTACGTCACAGCGCTGGCCTTGACGGCGACCGTGCTGTTGGCGATGCTCGCAGTCCTGACGCGTTAGCTTTTCGAGGCAAGGCTAAGGAATGGCAGAACTCGACCTGACCCTTCTTGCGCTGTTGGTCTTTCTCCCCACGTTTTTTGCTGTGGGGCTGATGGTCTTTCCTGCGCGCTGGACCGAAGCGATGCGTTGGTGGGCGGTTTTTGGCACCGCGGGTACGCTGTCGTTGGCGCTGTGCGTTTTTGTTGGTTATTACACGCATATTCAAAGTTATCTCGACATGAATGGCCGCCCGGGATACGGAGTGAAGACGCGGCTCGATGTTCGCGCTGAACAATCGGCCAGCGACGCGGCCCAACCCGTCCCGCGTTCTCCGCAGCACGAGGATTGGGTCGCCCGTCGCCCCTGGATACCCCGATTCGATATCGAATTTGCCCTTGGCGTGGATGGCATCAGCCTGGCGCTTGTCCTTCTGACAACAATGGTGATGTTGCTGGCCGTTGTTGCAAGCTGGCGGATCGAGGAATCAGTGCGGGGGTATTTGGCCCTTCTGTTATTGCTTGAAACGGGTGTGCTGGGGGCCTTTCTGGCCCTTGATTTCTTCCTGTTCTATGTGGCTTATGAGCTGATGCTATTGCCGATGTATGTTCTAATCGGCTTGTGGGGCGGGCAACGTCGCCGCTACGCCGCGTTGAAGTTTGTCATCTATACACTCTTAGGCGGGGTGTGTTTGCTCGTGGCGATGATCGCCCTCTACTCAGTGAACGTTCGCGATTTTGTTGATCAAAACGAAGTTCAACGCCGCGCGGTGGAATGGGCCAAAACGACCTATCGCACAACCACTCCCAGCCCGGCCGAAATCCGTGAAGCACTCGACCGCGTCGAAATTCACACCTTCGATTTTGTCACACTCTCGAAAGTGGGCCGGGCCGTAGCGTTGGTGCTCAGTGGCCAAGAGCATCGCCTCGATGTCAAAGATGTCAAAAATGACAAAAACGCACCGCACACCGATCGTGTCGGTTTGTTTTCCCCTGGCGTTGACCGGATGGCCGCTCTCGAGCGACTCAAAACACAACCCGTTTGTAGTGAACAGTTTCAGTATCTCATCTTCGCTCTCCTGTTCGTGGGCTTCGCGGTGAAGGTTCCCATCGTTCCTTTGCACTCGTGGTTGCCGGATGCCCACGTCGAAGCCCCAACGCCTATCAGTATGATCCTGGCCGGGATTTTGCTCAAGCTCGGTGGTTACGGTCTAGTCCGTGTCGCCGTGCCCATCTGCCCTTGGCCAGCTGCAGAATTGGCGTGGTGGATCGCAGGAATTGGTGTCCTCGGCATTCTTTATGGGGCCTTGGTGGCGATGGGCCAGACCGACTTCAAGAAACTCCTGGCCTACTCTTCGGTCAGCCACATGGGTTTTGTGCTGTTGGGTTTAGCGAGTTGGGGATCAGCAGCCAGCGCGCGCTACTGGCAGTGGGGTGTCAACGGGGCGATCTTCCAGATGATCTCCCACGGAATCACGGCCTCAGCGCTATTCTTTGTTGTCGGGGTTATTTACGATCGTGCCCACCACCGCGATCTCAATCGACTCGGCGGTTTGAAAGAGCCTATGCCGCTGTACTCGGGAATGAGCGTGATTCTGTTTTTCGCGTCGATGGGGCTGCCGGGGTTGTGTGGCTTTGTTGGCGAATTCTGTGTTTTTCTAGCCGCGTGGAACTTCTCGCCACTGTTGGCCAGCCTCGCAGTCGTGAGTGTCATCCTGACAGCTGGGTATTTGCTGTGGACGTGGCAGCGCGTCTACCTGGGGACCAATCCCGCAACCAAGGACTTCCCCGATCTGACGCCGCGGGAAGCGATTTGTCTGTTGCCCTTCGTCGTTTTCGCGATTCTGTTGGGGGTGCTTCCGGGAGTTCTGGTGTTCGGTTGGCTGGACCCCAGCGTCAGCGGTTGGATAGAGAACCTGGCCCCGCTACGACCGTGAAACAACCGCCCATACATGGCTTCTTCACAGGCGAGTTTTCCACATCTGGATATTACACATTCTTTAATAATTGCCGCAAAATTAATAATCACAGGTGCTTGTGGCGATGGAGCCTTCTGCTTGGAAGAAACTTCGATGAGTGTTCTGTGAAGCGTCCGACCCCTTCCGATCGGCGGCTAACATCACTACGGTGAATCGACTCGCTACGCCGATGCACCGTTTTTTCACTCATGGGAGGTGGTTCGGATGACGCGACAGCGCCGAACGCAAGCATTCACGTTGATTGAGCTGTTGGTGGTGATTGCGATTATTGCCATTCTGATCGGTCTGCTCCTGCCGGCGGTACAAAAAGTCCGCGAAGCGGCAGCCCGCATGCAATGCAGCAACCACTTGAAGCAAATCGGTTTGGCTTTCCACAATTACGAAAGTTCCTACGGCTTTTTCCCGCAAGGCGGTTTGGATGGCGATCCGCAAGCCATCAACACCGACGGCACTCCCAACCCGGCGGGCTTCAAGTATGATGAAGACCCCGGCGGGTATGAAACCACCACCTGCTGCCGGGCTGCCACGCGCAGTGGATGGAACCATTTCTATCGCATTCTGCCTTACATCGAGCAAAACAACGTCTATAACCTCGGCCGCGATGATCCGCCCTTCTGGCCCAATCGCGCTAACAACGGCGGCGAAGATGATGTCGCGCGGCAAATCATCCGTATCTACTACTGCCCCACCCGACGTGCCCCCACGGCCTATGGCACGGCAGGGTTCGGTCGTTGTGACTACGCTGGCTGCGCAGGCTTATTCCAAGGCGATATCCACGAGCTGACGGGCGATAACCCCGGTCCGCCCTTGGGCTTCACCCCCAGTCGCAACGAACGCACCCCAGAAAACTTTGGTAGTTTTCCAGGTCGCGGAGGGATGGTCGTCTGGCCGGGCCGTGGTGCACGCCGCACCCACGGCAGCATTCTGGATGGCACCTCGAACACCGTGATGGTCGCCGAAAAAGCGTTACCACCGATTCGCCAAGGTCTGGATGGTGGCGATAACGAACGCTGGAACAACAACGGCTGGGATGAAGACAGCGTCCGCTGGCACTTCCCCCCGAAACACGATTTGGACCCGACAAATTACCTGTATCGCGCGCAAACGGACAGTAACTTCCTGATTCTAGCTCCCGCCACCAACGACCCGCAGTTCAGCAACCGGAATCTGTGGCGCCGCTACTTCGGCTCGGCTCATACCGGCGGACTCAACGTCTGCTTCGCCGATGGTAGCGTCCGCTTCGTCCGCTTCAACGTCAACCCACTGACATGGATGGCCGCTTGCGGTGTCGATGATGGTATGATCATCAGCGGTGATTTCTAGTTACCTCCACGAAGTGGATCACGTCGCCTTGTGATCCACTTCGTTCTATTTTCTCCCGTGGAAATATCCCCCTGCAATAGTCTCATAATCGAGGTCTGTGAATGTCCCTGCGCCTTCTCCTCACTACTTGTCTGCTACTGGTCCTTTTCGTTGCCGGTTGCGGTAGCAAAGACCCCCCGCTGGTCACCGCTCCCCTCACCCCAGAACAACAAAAGAAAGTCATTGAGGAAGATCAACGGATTGATGAAGAGGAAAGCCCCAACAACAAAACCCGACAATCCAAAACAAAACGGTATTAACTCTATATTCACAGCGGCGCATCCATCTCACCGGGGCGACTCCCAGCGCCACCGGCACAGTCATCAATCATTGATGCTACGCGCGCGTCAGGAGATTTCTTACCCATGATTCGTCGAGCCATACTTTTGGTCTTCATTTGTGCGAGTTTGGCCAGTTGTGAGAGAACGATTGAATCTCCAGCAGCCCATCGTGACGCCGACCCGCAAAGTAACACTCTGCCATCGCCTCCACCACGAGAAATGGTGGAGCATCCCACCTATAAGCTGTGGGGTCACTTTCCGGTGGGTACGCGGGTTGCGTTGAAAACCACCACCGATAGTCGGCTCACCCCCGGCCAAACTGTCACGACCATTGTGTATACCTTGCGCGAAAAGACCGATGATCACATCGTCGTCGAATCGCAAGCCACAACTCTCTATCACGGCGGTCGCGTAGAAAAGAATCCCCCCACGTCGGTCCGAACACAACGCCTGATCGCGTTGCCTCCGGACATGAAGAAAGAGGATTGGGGAAAAGCCCCCCCAGGCCAAGAATCGGCTGAGGAAGAAATCACCGTGTTGGGGAAAACCTACAAATGCCTCAAGAAGAAAACGCGTAGCAGCACCGATGCGGGGGAGATGATCACCACCACCTGGACATCCCCCGAGATGCCAGGCGGTTTGGTCCAATCAATTGCTGAAGTTCAAGCTGTGCAAGAAGTTACAACGATCGAAGTCACCGAAGTGGAAATTCCCGAGAAATGACCGAAAAGGCCAGGCGACTGCACTTCATATGGCAAAACATCATGGAACTCGCGTACAGACTGGCTGAAGGGAAGCAGAAGGCCAAGCGGCTTCACTTCATTCGGGCAGAAGAATGAAATCGATTGACCGAACAGGCAATTGCTCAAAGCGAACTGCCACCTCTCCCATGGGGCCATCCCCCGTGGGTGAGGCAGCAGTGGTTCTCAGTTTCTCATCGCTGATGCCTTGAATCTCACGCGGAAGGCCGTTACCCACGGGAGAAGCGGCATCGGCCCCTGGCCTGTCAGGGCATGTAGCCTCTCAGGGCCTCACGATTCTCATCATCCTTTAATAACTCCCAACGGTCGCATCCGGGCCACGCGGCGCGACAAGTTCGCGTCGTGGACCACTTCCACCACATCATCGACGTTCTTGTAGGCTTTGGGTTGTTCTTCGGCCAACCCGAAGCGGCTACTGGCCATAGCGATCACACCGCGATGTTCCAGTTCGCGATCGATCTTGCGACCCGCAGCATCGGCTTTGGCTGCCGTGCGGCTCATGGCTCGCCCCGCCCCGTGGCAGGTGGTGCCGAATGTCTTCTCCATAGCCCCCGGCGCGCCAACCAGAACCCACGATGCCCGCCCCATATCACCCGGAATGATCACCGGCTGACCGACTGCCCGATACGCTTCCGGAACTTCGGGATGACCCGCCGGGAAGGCTCGCGTGGCTCCTTTGCGGTGAACCCACACTTTCTTTTTCTGGCCGTTGATCGTGTGTTCCTCCAGTTTGGCGATGTTGTGGGCAACATCGTAGAGCAACTCCATGCCCAAGTCTTCCCACGAACGGCCAAATACCGCCGCGAAGACCTCGCGGGCCTGCTGCATCAACAGCTGACGGTTGCAGAAGCCGAAATTGGCGGCAGCCCGCATTTGGGCGATATATTTCCGCCCTTCGGGAGAATCGACGGGGGCGCACGCCAACTGCCGATCCGGCAGATGGAAGCCGTACTTTTGGGCACAGTTGCGGAAACTGGCCAAAGCATCATCACAAACTTGGTAGCCCAAGCCGCGGCTGCCCGAATGGATCATCACGCACACCTGATTCAGCTCAAGACCAAAGGCCTTGGCCACCTGGTCATCATCAATCCGGTCCACGACCTGGACTTCGAGAAAGTGGTTGCCACTACCGAGCGTGCCACATTGTTCGGAACCTCGTTTGACCGCGTGATCACTCACCAGCTCGGGATCGCCGCCCTCAATAAAACCGTACGCTTCGGTATGGTCCAAATCCCGCGGAACCCCCAAACCCCGCTGGATGACGAATTTCGGCCCTTCACCCATCAAACGTCGTGTTTCTGCCGGATCAAACTTGTACTTGCCCGTTCGGCCAACACCACTGGGAATAGTATGAAACAGCTGCTTGACCAACTCCTTCAACCGCGGTTGGACATCGTGGAGAAAGAGATTCGTTTTCACCAAGCGCACGCCACAGTTGATGTCGTAGCCGACCCCACCCGGAGAGATGACGCCTCCTTCGTTGGGGTCGGTAGCACAAACACCGCCAATGCAGAAACCGTAGCCCCAGTGAATGTCGGGCATGGCGATACTGGCCACTTGAATCCCTGGCAACGTTGCCACATTGGCGACTTGCTCGGGCGCTTGATCTTTACGAATGGCTTCGAGAAGTTTTTCGTTAGCGTAAATGTGCCCGTCGACGCGCATTCCCGGTTTGTAGGTTTTGGGAATACGGTAACAGTGGCAACCCATGGGTTCCAACGGCCCGGTGTATTCGGCTTTGGACATAGTTCCCTCAAATATCCACAATCACTTCGGCTAACCAACCCTGCGGCGTTTGAATCACTTTCAGTTCATGATAGGTGATCGCTTTGACCTCATGAGCGAGGGCATGCCGTTGCGGATCAACCGGTTCTCCACGTAAGGTCGCAGTCAACCCGGTATCCGACACCTGCACGTCGAACGTGGCAAACAGCATGTGATCTTCCTCAAACCGCAAGAGAAGCTCTTTTAACCAATCGACCAGCAGGTAGTCCTTCTCGGTGCCAGCAAGTTGGAGGGCAGATTCGTGGAGCGGTTGGATGCTGGCAGGGTCTTCTACGATCGCGCTCATCAAACACGCGGCCATCTCGGCAAACAAGGTGTTCACGTCGGGAGCGACGGCCCGCAATCCCAAATCGGCTGTGTGTTCAAACAACTCGTGCATCACTACCACCTCAGACACACAGGCAAGGCCAGAGGTTCACCCCGCTGGGGTTCGGCCGCGGATCAGATCGACTTGCATCGTCGGTCCATCGGGCGAGGGCTGAATGGTCACGCGCACGCGAACGCGTGCGCCGTCGATGACGATGGAAAATTGCCCGGTAAAGGGTTCCAGCGTTAACGTGCGGCTGCGGATGGCGACGGCGGGTATTCTGGCCCGGCGAGCCAATTCACGCGCCAACGGCATCAACCAACGTGGTTCCAGTGGCTCGGCCGGAATCCACTGGTCGTCGATACGAAAACGGACAATGACTCGGTGGGTGTCGGGAAAAAAGAGAATGCGATCGGCGTTGGCATCAATCGCTGTATGCCAGAGCTGTTGCAATAGCTCACCGATGGAGCGTGGCACAACCCGACTTATGGATAGCTCGTGCTCCACCGCCGGAGCCGGCTCCTGATACTCCCATGGCCCAGGAAAAACAGCGGCCACGTTGGCCTCATCTTCGGCAGCGGCATCGTGACGCGGATAATGCCGTGCAATAGCGTCGCGCAATTCCTCGGCATCGGCGGCGACCATGACGATGTTCCAGGGCGTGCGATGTTCGAGCTGCTGGCGCGTCCACTCACAGCGGGGACGGGCGGCAGCGATCAGAAGTGTCGTTTCTTGGCGATCTAAAGGCATGATCTGATAGTGATGGGTCTGGTGGCCCGTTAGGCACGCACAGACGTGATCGGCCACGGTAAAGTCCGCCAATTGCACCGTGATTTGAGCCGGTGGAAGCAACTGCAACAGGGACTTGGGATAACTGACAAACAGCTGAGCCGGAATCGTCAATCGAGCGCGGATGGCGTCCGCCGCTTGGGCCGCTTGCTGGTCGGCGTCGGCGCGGGCGGCCGAGCCAGCGGGAAGTTGATCGGCCTCGTGCCGTCGGCGAATATAGGCGGCCCAGGCGATGTTCTGGGGTTGACCGGTTTCCTCCAGCCAATCAGCAAAGACCAGCCGCGCCGCGGCATTGGTGGGCTGCGCTAAATACTTCCGCAGAAAAGCGCACGCCTGCTGATGAGTTTCGCCGTGCGAGCCGAATGACATAAGCACGAGTTCGATGGTGGGGTCGGATCGCGTCCCCTTCAGTGTACCGCGCCCGGACCGGACGGTCACCAACGGAGCAGGGCGGTACCCCACGTCAAACCCGCGCCGAAGCCGCTCAGCACAAGCAGATCGCCCTCCCGGAAGCGGCCCTCAGCGGCGGCTTCATCCAGAGCAATCGGGATACTGCCCGCAGAGGTGTTACCATAACGTTCCAAGTTGTTATAGACTTTGGAACGAGGGATATTTAAGGCATCGATGGCGGCGTTGATAATGCGAATATTCGCTTGGTGAGCCACAAAGAGGTCCACATCGTTCACCGTCAGCTGTGCATAATCGAGCACATCCCGGATCGTGTCGCACAGAATGTTGACGGCCCATTTGAAGACCGCATGGCCATCCATGTGCATGTAGTGCTTGCCGGCGGCGATCAACTCGGGGGTGATGGGCATGCGGCTTCCACACGCTTGCCGTTGCAGAAGAGGCCCTCCCCATCCCTCCGAACCCATACTGTACGCGAGAATCCCCTGATCAGGACACCCCGGCTCAACAAAGACCGCACCAGCACCATCGCCGAAGAGAGGATAGGTCTTAATGTCGGTCGGATTGAGGACGCGGCTATTGGTATCCCCTCCGATCACCAAGGCTCGCTGGCTAAGGCCGGCCTTGACATAGGCTGCGGCCGTGATCAGGGCATACATGAAACCGGCGCAGGCTGCTTCCACCTCAATCGCCGGACCGATCATGCCGATGCGGTCTTGAATCAAACAGGCTGTGGAGGGAAAGGACATATCGGGAGTGAAGGTCCCGAGTACCAGCAGGTCGCAATCCTTCGCGGTCCGGCCAGTTTTGGCAAACAGGTCATAAACTGCTTCCACGCACAGATCGGAGGTCGCTTGATTGGGGGCAGCGTGGCGGCGTTCGAGAATCCCCGTACGTTTGACAATCCATTCCGAGTCGAACCCGAAGCGGGCCTGCAGGTGATGGTTGTCAACTACCATATCGGGAACGTATTTCCCTGTTCCCACCACGCGAATACCCAACAGGGATCGGCACGGAGGCCGGAACGAGGTTCGTTCAGTCGTCATCGGTTCAACACCCGCGCGGTAGTGTCCGGCCGTGTCGCCCGTGTTGGCCGTGAGCAGGGATTATAGGAACTCGCATCTCTCCGACGGACCCCCCCCGGAATGAAAATTCCCCGGGGATAGTCCAGTCGTTTTTCACGCTGCAGGCCGCATTTTTTGTAGCTCGAAGCCCCCCTGAAGTCCCTAAGAACCGGCCCCGGAAAGTAGAAAGCGCACCAAGGCCGTCACGCACGCGGCCGTCACATCGGTTTCCAGATTCCCATCCCAAGGAGTGCGATAAAACGCACCGATAACGTAGTTGGCCCGGAAGGTATCTTCAAAATGCCGCGTGTTGGCTTCCAAGAATTCTTGTCGGCACAGGAATTCCGCTCCGGCTGCCGCAGCTGCTTGGTATTTCCGCCCCCGGGACAGATCACCGGTGGTTTGCGTCAGTTGGAACCCACCGGCGATGGCTTCAACGATCATGGCATTGGTGGCCGTCTCCAGTACTTCCGTGGATGGAGCACCAGCCCCCGTCCACCGGAACCCCCCTGCCCACTGCGGCGTTCGGCTATCTGTCAGGCCGATTTGCAACTCACAGAGCCAATCGACCCATTCCTGGACCATAACTGCCAACTCCGCGGCTGGGGTCTGCCGGTGCAGTTCCGTGGCTGCTGGAACGAGATTTGCCGCAAGTCGTGGCTGGGGCTGACTTTGGAACAATTTGTGATAATATGCCAAACCGCGACAGACAGCTTCCTTCTTCCACGGAGCCGGGCGGAGACGTTGACTTATCGCCAAAGCTCGGAGGGCATAGCCTGGGTATTCATGAACGCCCGCGGGGTCGATTTGTGTCGGAATGTCCTGGGGTCCATCTGTGTAGTGAACTGAGCCATCGGTTTTCAAGCGACTCCGCAGGAACTGACACAGCTGTTCAGCCGCCTCAAGCTCCTTCTCGTTGGGGTTAGGCAATTCGTAAATTGCCAAAGCTACAAGGGCCGCAAAACCAACCCGATTGCAAACTAACGAAGAGTGAACTGGGACCCGACAGTTCGGATCGGCTGGGTCGGGTTTCGTCGCGGCGAGCAAGGTCAGGATGGTTTGACTGGCGATGGCTTTGTATTCGCTCTTGCCGGTGAATTGCGCGGCTTGAGCCATCGCTAAGGCGCAACGGGCTTGCTTGAGATCGTGTTCCCCCGCGAGCGGTTGCCGCAAGGCGGGGTTGTATCCAGCCAAGAAACGACCATGCGGTTGGTGCATTTTGCCCATCCACGCCGAACCCAACAACACTCCGCGAACCGAGAACTGCGTCGTCGCTGGATATGCGGCTAACGGTTCAAACCGACTGAGTGGCGTATCCGGAGTATGGGCCGGCGGGACGGGAGCTTGCCCCCCGGCCAAAGCAGCCGGCAGCGGAGCAGGGGAGGAAGGCGGTAGTCCCTGTGGCGACGCAGGCGGGACCGCTTGGGGGGGGGGAGTCCGTGGATGGGTCGCTGGTGGGGCCGTCGCCGGGGGCTGTTGTGCGGCCAACATCATGGTGATTGTGAAAAGAATAACAAGACCACTCAGCACGACCGCCCAGCGCATGCTCGAACCTCCCTCAGCGGCATCTTTGGGTACGAAATGTACCCAACTTCACTGGGAAAATGCAATGGGAAGCGGAAGAGGAGGGCTGTTCAGAAAATGAACAGAGCCGGGACACACCCCGGCTCATGAGTCCGCACTAGTGCTACCAAATTTGTGGGCAGCTCTCGTAACGGTGTAATAGCGTATTCAGATTCATTTCAACGTTCATTAGAAAATTGTGAGCGCCTAGGCCGTCTCGCCGGCTTGAAGGATGCGGGTGACCTTGACACGCACAAACGGCTGGGTGTGTCCTTTGAGCCGTCGGTAGTTCTTCCGCCGTCGGAACTTCTGGATGACCGTTTTCGTTTTGGGAAAGTCAATCACTTCGGCTAACACCCGTGCCCCGTGAACCAACGGTTGACCAATCTGCAAATTCGCCCCGGACGAAAGCAGCAGGACCTTGTTCAACTCCAAACGCTGGCCAATTGCCGCTTCCCGATAATCGAGCGTTAGAGTCGATCCCTCTTCCACGCGGTATTGCCGAGAACCGTCTTCTATAATTGCGTACATCGCTGCTCCCAACACTTCAGTGTGTTTCATTGCGTAAATTAGTAGTGTAGAGCGAACGCAGTGTCTCGACTACCAGTCCGTGGGCGTTTCCGGGGTCTTTTCTCGCCTTCTGGATGCCTCGCTGGATGCCTCGGTAGCCCCCTGCATGGGCTAGCTAGCGATCCGTGGGCGTTTCCGGGGTCTTTTCTTACCATTCGAACTCTGTGAGCTGGTCTTTTCTCGCCGTTCGAAAGCTGTCGGCTTCCGTCCGGGTCGGTATGATGCCGTTGATTCACAAGCTCTTATTTGACCAGTAGTTACGTTGTCATTGGCGTTCAGCCAGGGGTTTGACCGGGCGATGGGGTGGGCCGACGTAAATCGCCCGGGGACGGATCAACCGGTTGTTGTCGAGCTGTTCGATGATATGGGCGGCCCAGCCGGTGATACGCGACATCGCAAAAATGGGTGTATAAAGCGGAATTTCTAACTTCATCGCGTGATACAAGCGGCCGGCGGGCCAATCGAGATTCGGGTACATGTTTTTCTCCGTGGCCATGACCCGTTCGATAATGTCCGCGGTCTCTTCCCAGTGCCATTCCCCGGCCGCTTTCGCCGCGGCTCGGGCATACGTTTTGAGGATACCCGCCCTGACATCCCCCGTTTTGTAGACGCGGTGCCCAAAGCCCATGATGCGTTCCTTGCGGGCCAAGGCCGCTTTGGTCCAGGCTTCCGCAGTGTCAGGTCCGCCCGCAGCGCGCAAAATATCCATCACTTTCTCGTTGGCTCCGCCGTGGAGGGAGCCTTTGAGGGCGCCGATCGCTCCAGTGATGCCACTGTGCAAATCCGAAAGAGTGGACACGATGACCCGGGCCGCAAAAGTACTGGCATTGAACTCATGTTCCGCGTAGAGAATCAACGAAACGTCGAGGGCTTTGACCTCCGGGGGCGAGGCTTCTTGCCCCCGAAGCATGTAAAGGAAGTTGGCAGCATGCGACAAATCTTGGCGTGCGGCGATCTCTGGCAATCCTCTCGACAGTCGATAATGATCGGCAATCGCGACCGGAATTTGCGCCAGTAACCGTTCCGCCTTGCGGAGATTGGCGTCGTGCGAGTTATCGGCTGCATCTTGGTCGAAGTGCCCCAAGACACTCACCGCCGTGCGTAAGGCATCCAGCGGGGTTGTCCATTTGGGAAGGGCCGTGAAGATGTCTTTGAGGAGCGGGGGTAATCGACGGGCCGCGGCCACCCGTTGTTGGAAGTCTTGAAACTGGGCTGCGGTCGGCAGCTCGCCATGCAAAAGCAGGTAGGCCACTTCATCAAAAGAACAATGTTCGGCCAATTCCCCCACATGATACCCGCGATAGCTCAGGCCGCCTTCGACAGTACAAATCGCGGTTTCTCCCGCAATCACACCCTCTAAACCCGGCGAATAAGTTGGCGTGGTCATCGCGGCTCCTCAACGAGCTAGGCCCTGTTCTGTGGCAGCGATCAGGCCACCCGGGGGGGCACTCCCGGCCAGATCATGGCGTACAACGTATTAGCCAACATGGCGAAGACAAAGTCGATGATCAAGATGGCAACGAAGGAAATCACAAAGGCTTCGGTCGCCGCCCGGCCGACACCTTCCGCCCCCGGCTTGCTCTGAAAGCCCCGGTGACATGCGATCAGCGACAAAACCCCACCGAAGACGACCGACTTGACCAAACCCGTCATCACGTCCCACGTTTTCACAAATTCGCGGGTGTGCCGCCAGTAGTGATAGCTATCAATGTTGTAGACGTGCAGACAAATGAGCGAACTCCCCATTAAGCCCATCACATCCGCCAAAACGGTCAAAAGCGGTAATAAAATCAGACACGCCAATAAACGCGGACCGGCGAGATACTTCACCGGATCGACCCCCAAACACGCTAGCGCATCAATCTGTTCGGTCACGCGCATGGTAGCTAATTGGGCGGCCATCGCCGAACCGACACGACCCGACAACATAACCGCCGCCAACACCGGGCCAAGTTCCCGCACCACCGACATGTGAATGACAGCCCCCAGCGATGTCTCCAGCCCAATCGTATGGAACTGCCCATACGCCTGAACCGCCAGTACCATGCCAATGAAAAGCCCGGTAATGGCAATCACGCCCACGCTGTTGGCCCCCACCTCCACCATCACACGCAGTAGCTCCATCCGCGTGAAAGTGCCTGCAAGTATGCCGGAGGCTGTACGAAAAGTGAACAGCCACCAATCCCCGAAGGCGACCACGATATCCGCGGCCGCAGTCAGAACAGTTCCTCGCGATGAGGGGGGTAGAACTGATGACATGCCGCGGTTGTAGCACGTTGCTACGAAAAAGGGCAGAGCAATCCTCTTAAAGCGGATGACTTTGGGAGGTGGTGAGATTGGGGGGTGGTGAGAGAGATGATGAGTGCTACTCCCCTCACAAGACAGCCGTGGCTACTCCCCTCACAAGACAGCCGTGAGTTGATAAATGTTCCTGCGGGTGGTGCAAACTTGATGGCTGGCCCGATGGGCCGGACTGCGGCCGCTGGCCACGGGGCACAGTGTCCGCCAATGGTTTCCTGTGAGCGGCTTACTCAGCAGCACTCACACACGGATTCACGACCCGTCGAGATCATCAATTGTGGAATAACGTGATGGTTGACCCGGATGGTCCACCCAACTCGCGCACGGATTCACGACCCGTCGTGGTCATCAATGGCTTTGCGCATCACGGGATTTCGTCACGCTGGGATGTCTTCGTCACGCTGGGATGTCGCGCACGGGCACACCGTTGACCCACTGGACCCACACCCGTCGCTCCTCGTCCCACACCAACCCGGTAAAGCGCCGGGCTGCTAACACCGCGGGATCATCTGGCGGCAGACCGACCAAGGTATCGACCTGTTCGGGCGGTTCGGGGGGCAAGTGAAACCACTCTCGCACACGGCGTTCATACTCCGCATGCGCTTGCCGCAGCCGCATCGCTCCCAATTCGGCTTGGCCCAGCAACCACACGACCAGGGCAACGATCATTAGCCCCAGGATTCCGAAATACAAACCGGCCAACAGAAAGCCCAAGGCCACAAAGGTTCCGACGGCGACGGCAATTTCCGTGGCCCGCAGTCGCGGCATCCATATTGCCAGAACCGCACGCAAAACCCGCCCGCCATCCATCGGAAACGCTGGTAACAGGTTGAAAAGACACAAGATGACATTCGCCGCAAACACCCGGAAGACAAATTCACTCAAGGCATCCGGGCTTTCGAAATCCGGCATCGCCGGAAGCATTTGACCCGCGACCAGGCCCACGAATAAGCCGCCGGCGATGGCCACATTCACAGCCGGGCCGGCCAAAGCCACCACAATTTCATGCCGGGGCTTCTCCGGCATCCGCTCCAACGCCGCGACCCCACCAATCGGGTAAAGCGTAATGTCGCGGGTGCGGATGCCATAGTAGGCGGCCGCCAGAGCATGCCCCACTTCATGCAAGGCCACACAGCCAAAAATCGTAAACACAAACAACAGGTCAGTGGCAATTTCGGCCGGTGGTCGCCCTAAACCGGCGAAAATCACAAACAGCGGCAGCAACCAAAAGGTTCCGTGGAGGTATAAATCAATGCCGAAAATTTTGCCAATCTTGAGAGAACCAAACATATGAGCAATCGTCCGTGAGGATTCGGGAAGTACTGACTTATTATTCGCTCAGAGGGTCACCAGCCGAGGTTCTGGAGGAAGAGAAAATCAGAAAAAAATACGGACGATATTGAAAAAAATGACAATTCCCAACACATCCGAGAGAGTCGCAATCAGAGGGGCCGACATCAACGCCGGATCCTTGCCAATCGACTTGATGACCAAGGGAAGTAACGCTCCGACCGTTGCGCCCGTAATACAGATGCCCATGACGGCCAAAGTAACCACCCAGTTCATGTTCCAAAACTGACCCAGAGGAACATCTTTGAGGATATTTTCGGGAGTTAGGAAGTAGGTACGGATGATGGAGAGAACGCCCAGCCCTGCGGCCAAAGCCGCTGCAACCAACAGTTCGCGCCGCATCACACGCAACCAATCCCGAGCGCGAATATGATCGAGGGCAATGGCACGAATCACCAACGTGGCCGCTTGCGAACCAGCATTGCCGCCGACCGACAGACACAACGGGATAAACGCCAACAGAAACGCGACCCGATTCAACTCCGATTCGAATGAGGCCATAGCGTTGATTGTGAACATCTGCAAGATGAATAACAGGGCCAACCACTGCACGCGGCTATACCAGATACTGACGAGGGGGGCCTCCAAATAGTTCCCCTCGATGCGGCCGACCCCCGCTTGCCGCTGCAAGTCTTCGGTCGCTTCTTCGCGCACAACATCGAGAACATCGTCGTGCGTGACAATCCCCAACAACCCAAATTGTTCATCCACAACCGGGACCGCCAGAAAGTCATAACGGGCAAAGAGTTGGGCCACCGCTTCTTGGTCTTCGTCGTAGCGGATGGCCACGATGTCGGTCTCCATCAGTTCGCGAACCAGCGCATGGCGTGGTGCAAGAATCAAATCGCGCAGGGACAACACGCCCAAGAGCCGTCGCGGCGCCAACGAACCATCCGGTCGCCGCGTGGGATCATCGAGAACGTAAATGTAGTAGATAGTCTCACGATCGGGGGCTTGTTGCCGCAGTTGGTCGATGGCTTCCGCCGCGGTGAGTGTGCCAGGGAGCCAGGCATAATCCGTCGTCATGATCGCGCCGACGGTGTTTTCGCCGTACTGCACGAGCTTGGCGATGTCTTGGCGATCGGCCTCATCCACCAAGCGCATGATGGCTTCGGCGACCCGTGGCGGCAAGCGGCGTAGCAGATCGGCCCGGTCGTCGTGCGACATTTTCGAGAGCAATTGCCCTAATTGCGGCCGGGCTTTCTCGACCATCTGCACTTGCGTGGGCAAGGGGAGATATTCAAAGACCGAAGCCTGGGTGCGAATGCTCGCGTTGCTGATCACTTCCCAGATTTGCTCCGGCGTGAATTCTTGATCGAGGGCCTCGGCCACGGTAGCGGGGTGGAGTTGTTCACAGAACTCCCGCAAACCGGCCGTATTACCCTCGGCCAGCATCAACTTGATTTCTGGAGTGAACAATGGATGGGGCATAGGCTGCAGTCCGGTGGGTTGAGAGTGTGGGGAATGCAAGCGAGAAGGCACAACACCCACCACCGCCCCAGCGAATGGCCACTACCGACCAACAGGTTCGCCAATGAGCAAATTGTCAATCAACCGGGTCGTACCCAGAAATACGGCCACGGCGATGACCGCGGGACGGTCGATGCGCGTCAGGGGTTGGAGAAACTCCGCATCGACGATCTTGGCATAATCCACTCGGGTTCCCGGAATAGCCATCAACTCGGCTTCCAAGGCCGATTCGAGCCGTGCTGTGTCCACCTCGCCAGCTGCCACACGTTGGGCGATGGTCTGTAAGGCTTGCTGTATACGCGGAGCCACCGCGCGTTCAGCGGGACTTAAGTAACGATTCCGCGAACTGAGGGCCAAGCCATCGGCTTCGCGAACCGTTGGCTCGATGGCAATACGTACCGGCACGTTCAGATCACGCACCATCTGAGTGATGATACGAGCTTGCTGGTAATCTTTGGCCCCAAAATAGGCAACATCGGGGCGAATGATATTGAAAAGCTTCATCACCACTGTACACACGCCCCGAAAGTGGCCCGGACGGCTTCTCCCACACAGGTGATCCCCCAATTTCGCCACTTCAACGTAACTGAACGAATTCGCCGGATACATGTCCTCAACCCGGGGCGCGAAAATCACATCGGCCCCGGCTTGAGCACACACAAGCTGGTCGGCTTCAAGTGTGCGTGGGTACTTGGCATAATCTTCGTGGGGTCCAAACTGCGTCGGATTGACAAAAATCGACACCACCACATAATCACTCGCCGCTCGAGCGGCACGAATCAGCGACGCGTGTCCTTCGTGCAAGGCTCCCATCGTGGGGACAAAACCGATGGTTTGACCCTGCTGACGCACCGCATCGGTCACAGCCCGGATTTCGGGGATCGTCATTACAATCGGCGGAACCATGCGTGCCTCCCCAACCTCTGACGCAATGACGCTACCTTTGGAAACGACGACACGCTTTGGGCAGCGACAGTCGACCCCGCGACAATCCCTAGGCTCTAGCAATATTCCTTCCGGTTCGCCAACACCAACTCCAGGTACGACCGCAACTCCTTCTGCGTTAACCCTAACTCTGCTGCGACAGATAGTAGCGTCGCCTTGGCCACCTCATAATCCTCATCATGGGTGAGAATCTCCAACTCCACAAACTCCCCAACATCCTCGACGGTGTCGAAATTGGCTTCGATCTCAAAACGATCCCGCCGCCAGCGGTAGACGTGCCGTTTCTTCCGTACCGTGGCGACGGATTGGTATCCCAACGCCGCCAACAGCATTTGGGCATCGTGAGCCGTGTTTTCGCCATCGGCCAACGTTACCTCGATTTCATTGCGGGTTTTGGTTGCCGTGTCTTGCTTGGGTCCTTTATAAGTGAGGTAATTTTTGGGACCGATGCGGCGTAACCGGAAGGCTTCGTCGGTCGCCTTGAGATCACGGTCGGGGGCTTGGAAGTAAATATCGACATCAGTACGATCTTGTACGAGCTGAGCTCCCCACTTTTGCAGTCTGGCTACTGTTGCGGCCCGATCAGCGTTCCGATACTTCACTTCCACCTCAAGCATAGACTGGGTGTCCTCCCTGGGCGAACGAAGTGTGAGGGGGTGTTCAGGAATTGTTCACCCGGCGGTTGCGGCGAGAAACCGCCGAGGGGCCATCCACACGCGAGTTTGTAGTAAGATAGGCACATGGCCAGGCCATGGGTAATACTTCCGAGGAAGAATTTTCTATGAGTCAAGTGACCGTTGCGCGAATTTCAGAAATTCCTGTCAATAGCAGTCGCGTGGTCCACGTTCGTGGGCGCGACATAGCGATCTTCAATGTCGATGGCCAATGGTTTGCCATCGACGACCTGTGCCCGCATATGGGGGCTTCGCTTTCGGGTGGATTTGTCGAAGATGGCTGCGTGACCTGCCCGTGGCATTATTGGCGCTTCCGCCTAACCGATGGTGCTTGGGCCGATAATCCCAAAGTCCGGATTGGAAGCTACCCCGTGACAATTCATGGGGATAGCGTGTTGCTCACCGTACCCGAAAGTTGGGACACCCCCGGCTAGCGCCTGCGGCGACAGATGACGCGAAGGCTCTTCGGGCTCAGAACTTACGGCATCTTCACATTGCGGCGCTTGATTTCCTCAATCCATTTTTTGCTTTCGGCAAGGAAACGACGGTACTCCTCACTGCCCACCTTGGCACCCACGGCACCAACATTGACTGTCAGCGGAAGCGGCACCCACGACTGCAACCGGGCCACCATGATGTTCCACAAAGCCGCTTCCCGAATGGCGACCTCAGGGTCGCCGAGCAAGGGAGGTTCGCGGTTTGGGCCTTCGTTGACCAATTCATCGAGTTTGTCAGGATCAGGTTGGGTGGGTGCGATGTAGGCTCGCAACAACATGAGCAATCGGTCGGCCTCACGTTCACTTAAACCCTTCTCCAGCAAGACATTATAAAGCAAGGCGGTGTTGCCGACCGCACGGGCCACCCACTGGACCAAGGCCGTCACCACGGCTTGCCGGGCCAACCACGGAGATTCCGAACGCAACACATCGACCAACACGCGCAACCCCCGCGAACCCTCCTCGGTGTTGTCACACATCGCCGCGTGGGCATAGATGGCCAAGCGCGACAACAAATCCCGATCCAAAACCGGAATATTCGATGGAAGCTGCGGGCCGACAAAATTTTTCACCACCGGTCCCACCGCCTCCCGAGTCTTGACCTCATCGGCCATGAATGTCAGCAGGCGGGTCACTTCGCGGAGGAGTTCGCCTTTGACCGGGTTGGTGGGATTGATCTCCAAGAGGCTTTCGTAATCATCGCGGGCAATGACGGTGGGTCCCTGGAGGGTGTTTTTCACCGAGTCCCATGTCACTTGCTCGCCGATGGCCATTTTTTCAAATTTGACGAAGCGATTGCCGGTGGTTTCGAGTTGGGCGCTGCCAAAGGCAACCGCGACACGGCCTTCGCGCTTGGGCTGCGACCCTCCCTGGCGGTTGTAAGGGGTGCCGGGCTGAAACCACGAGATCAGTTCGACCAAGACACTCGATTTGTCATCGGGCAGGGTTATATCCCAGACCTCACTGGCCAGGCGGACACGCACTTTCGCACCGGCGGCTTGTTCACTTTTCAAGTAAATCCGCCCGGCTAGCAATGTGATGTCGGCCGCGAATCCTTCGGGGGGAATGTGCAGTGTCACTCGGGATTCGAGGATACGATACGGGATTTGCTCCGGAACATTACCCCACAGCGTCAGCTGAAGCTTTCGATCCACACTGAGTTCGGCTTTGTAGCCGGGCAGGGCCATGACAGGATCCGTGGGCATCACGGCATCGATAGCCTCAAGATTCAGCCCGATCCGTTGCCAAACACCACTGTTGGGTTGTTGGCTAACCACCAGACTCCGCCGCGACTTGACTTGCGCGATGGGGCGAGAGCGATCGTTGCTTGCCGGTAAGATCGGTGGGCCTAAACCTGGGCCTGGCTCGACCGGTGGTTTTTCATCCTCGATAGCACGGGGTGGCGGAGCGGTGACGACCGCAGTTGGCTCTTTTTCTTTCGGCAGGGGAGCTTCCTTATCTTTAGGTGGCGGTTCGAGTTGTGGCGGTGCTACGGGCTGAAGCACGGCGTAGGACGACCCCGGCGTACTGAAGGGGGGGCGTGGCTCGGCTCGAGGTAAGGACATCACCACCCCGATCGTCAACACCAGCAACAAGACCGCTATGGTCGCAACGAATACCACACGCTCGGCCCACGGGGTTGATGACGAATAGCGCTTCATTCCCAAGAGGAAGGCGGCGTCGGTCGTTTCGGCTTCGTCTCCCTCGTCTTGGGGAGCCAGACCAACGACAGGGAGCTTTTTGTTCGGTAACCGGTCGGGAATGGACACAGGCGGTTTGACGATTTGGTACATGCGCTTGTGGGCGCGGGGAGGCACTCGGACCGGTTCTGTCAAAAGTAACGTCAAAATTTGATGACAGGCGGCGACCTCAGCCAAGTGAACATCGGATTTCAAGCAAGTTTCTTCTAACTCTTTGACCCGCTCCGGTTCCAAGGTATTGTCGAGATACGCAGCCACCGTGTTGGGGTCGGCGGTTTCATCGTCAGGGTCTGAAGCCACCGGTGTCGCCAAACCCCGTCGCCGGGTCACCTTCTTAATTCGCTCGACCAACAACCGCGCCTCTTCGCTTTCGGCGACCTGTTGGCCGAGCTCACGAGCTTCGGCGGCATTTAATGTATCGTCGATGTAGGCCAAAAGGGTGCGAAGCGTCAGACGCGGCATGAGAATTCCTCAGCGAGCCATCGATTCATCATCAATAGTGGCTGTGGCCTGCATTCTTTCGTGCAAAAATTTCACAAAAAGTGTAACGTGATCGTTCACCAGCAGTTGCAGTTTGTGGAGAATTTTGCCCGGGAGGATTTGACATGCTCCGATTATTGCTTATAATCAATTGTACAGTATCGTTCCTAGCCTCCGCAGCGGCCCAGCCGCCACAGCTGCGTGCTGGAGCGTATGCTCAAGACATCACGCCCCAAAAGTTCCCCATCTCGGTCAATGGGGGCTTTAACGATCGTCAAGCCGTCAGTGCTCATGACCCGCTTCATGCCCGTTGTTTGGTGATAGAATCGCAGGGCGTGAAGGTGGCCTTGGTGGTTGTTGATAGCTGCATGATCCCTCGGGACATCCTCGATGCCGCCAAGGCCTTGGCCGAGAAAACCACCCAGATACCCGCGCGGAACATTCTGATTTCCGCAACCCACACGCACTCGGCACCCACAGTTGCCGCAGTATTTCAAAGTGAACCGGATAAAGACTATGTGCAGTTTCTCACCAACAAGATCGCTGAAGGTATCGATAAAGCGAATAAGAGGCTCGCACCAGCGAAGCTGGCATGGGGGGTGGCTGAGGAACCGAATCAGGTCTTCAATCGGCGTTGGCGGATGAAACCCGGTGTCAAGAACCTCGATCCATTTGGTCGCGATACCGACCAGGTGAAAATGAACCCGCCACGGATGAGTCCTGATCTCCTCGAACCCGCTGGCCCAACTGATCCCACTGTCACGGTACTTTCGCTCCGCACAGCCGACGATCAACCGCTGGCGATTTTTGCGAATTATTCGTTGCACTATGTGGGGGATATGCCGCCCCTATCGGCCGACTACTTTGGGGTTTTTGCCGACCTCATGGGCACCAAACTCCAAGCTGGGAAAGACTTTGTCGGCATGCTCTCCAACGGCACCAGCGGGGATGTCAACAATATCAATTTCAAGGCCGAAGCGCCGAAGGCCAAGCCTGGCGAACGGAGCCGTGTGGTTGCGGATGCCGTCGCCACCGCTGCGATGAAAGCAATCAACAAAAAAGAACACACGAACCAAGCAACCCTGAAAAGTGCGACGACTGAAATCGAATTGGGAGTTCGCAAACCCAACGCCCAAGACGTTCAACGCGCCAAGGCGATCCTCGCCAAAGCCCAAGGGCGGGAACTCCGCGGCGCAGAGGAGGTCTACGCCCGTGAAACAGTGCTACTCCAAGATTACCCAGAGCGAGTGCGGGTTCCGCTTCAGGTCTTGCAAGTGGGCGAGGCCGCTATTGTCGCGATACCCTGTGAAACCTTCGCGGAAATCGGCTTGAGCCTCAAAAAGAAGAGTCCGTTGGCGACGACTTGCGTCGTCTCCTTGGCCAATGGCTACTATGGCTATCTGCCGACACCGCAACAGCACCAATTGGGTGGCTATGAAACTTGGCGTGCCCGGTCCAGTTTTTTGGAAGTTGAAGCCTCGACCAAAATCGAGCGAGCGGTGATGGATTTGATCCGTGAACTACGCCAGGAGAAATGACAGTAACCGGTCGGACTGACAGCACCCGAGTGGAGCAGATCCCCTGCAACCGCCTCTGGAGCTTGTCATCCCACCGGTCACTCGACCCTCAGGGGTTCCAGCCACTGAGGGGATGCCTCTTCTGTTCCAGCCCCAACATGTCGTGTGGTAAGGAACAATGGTAACCTCTGCATATCGCGTGCCAAATCAGAAGCGACGCGATGGAGGCGTTGGGGAGTCGACCTGCTACAATCACAGTTTTCGTCAATAGGAAAATCCGGGAAAAACAGCGTGTAGGAATTACAGAAGTCTTCAGTTCGCGAGGAAAAAACTTCATACGGTGGTAATTAATACCAGCCGGACATCCATCACATTGGTTCCTGTCAGTCCGGTACGCATCAAGCTTCCGGTTTGGTCGAAGAAATGGTAAGAATCGTGATTGGCCAGAAACCATTCCGGATTGAGTAGGAGTTGTTTGGCTCTGCGGAGGGTGTCTTCATCGGCAATCGCGCCGGCGGCGTCGGTGGGGCCGTCTTCGCCATCGGTGCCGCCGCTGAGGATTGTCACGCCTCGCAGGCTTGCGTCACCCAGTTTCGCCAGCAGAGCTAGAACAAACTCCTGATTGCGGCCACCCAATCCGGGGTGACTGCCCAGTGAGACGGTGGTTTCGCCGCCCAGTAGCAAGCAGACAGGAGGAGGAAGCGGAATGTGGTCGCGTTGAATACTACGAACCAATCCGGCGACCACAGTAGCGACCTGTCGGGTTTCCCCTTCCACGAACGAACCGAGGTCCAGTACGCGGTAGCCGAGCCGTTCTGCGTGGTGTTTGGCCGCATCAAGGGCACGGCGGTTGTTGGCGATGATGCGGTTTTCAACGAAGTTTGGAAGCGCCTTGGGTGTTTCGGGCAACTCCCCACGACTTCCGGCTTCCAGAAGATGTCGCACACTGTGTGGAACCGATTCGAGCAATTGGTAGCGTCGCAGGACGTCGAGGGCCTGGGCGTAAGTCGTGGGATCGGGGGCTGTAGGACCTGAAGCGATAACATCCAGTGGATCGCCAACAACATCGGAAATGACAAGCGAAATGAGCCGCTGTCCGCGAAAGGCTTCGGCCAACCGCCCGCCTTTCACACGCGACAGGTGCTTGCGGACACAGTTCATTTCGTTGATGGTCGCCCCGCGGCGATGCAGTAATTGCGTAACAACAAGCTTGTCGGCCAGCGTGATACCTTCGGCCGGCGCCGGCAGCAATGCCGAACCGCCCCCGGAAAGCAAACATACCGCGACATCCTCGGGGCCAGCGTGGCTGAGCAAGCGCAACATTTGCTCTGCACCTACAACCCCTTCGGGTGTTGGTTCATTGAGACCCACAGGTCGGGCGGTGTGGAGCCGAATGCGCTGCAGCTGGAGATTGGTACCCGCGGGAACGTTGACGATACCTTCGACGCGCTCCAAGCGATCGGCCAAGGCTGCTTCGAAGCCTGCGGCCATTCCCGGACCGGCTTTGCCAGCACCAACCACGATGATTCGTGGCGCTTCGCGAATCATCGTGTCGGCTTCGACCACGGCACGCACCAGCGGTTCGGGTCGCACAGCCTCAACGGCAGCGTTCCAAATGTGCCAGGCGTGTTCACGCGACATGCTGCACCTCAGAGATACGGTTCCACAATACAATAGGACTGGGGATGAAGGAGAAGTGATGAAGTTCGATTTGCATCTGCATACGGCCCGGCATTCGCCCGACGCTACGAGCGATCCTTACGAACTGGTTCAAGCCGCCATTCAAGCGGGCCTGGATGGTATCGTCATCACCGAACACGATTATCTGTGGACAGAAAGTGAACTGGATGAACTCCGGACCATTGCCCCAGGATTAGTCATCTTGGCAGGTATCGAAGTGACAGGGAAGGGGGGTGACATCCTCTGTTATGGTGTTACGAACCCGTTGGCGTTGCCGCGTGGTATGGAATGGGGCCTACTGACCCGGGAAGTTCACCGGCAAGGGGGAGTTTGTATTGCGGCTCATCCTCACCGTTGGAATCAACCATTTGAAAACATTCTTCACGAGCAAGCCGCGGAATTGGATGGTATCGAGGTGATGTCCAAAAACATGGATGACGAGCTGCGCCGTCAAGCGCAAGAGTTGCTGCGGAAGTATCCACAATTTGCCCAATTGGGTAATAGCGACTCCCACGAACCAGAGACTGTCGGCTGTTGTTACACCGAATTTGCCACGGCCGTTCGTACCATGCCAGACCTTGTGGCAGCGATCCGGCAGCGTCAATGCCGGGCCTCTACCAACGACACATTCGCGAGTCGCAGAATGTTGAGGTAATCGTCCCTCGTCTGACAGCGAGGGCCGACAACTCCGCGAAAGTTGTTCCTTCGCCCGTCATCAGGAGCGGCCGACAAGCCACGCGAAAGATGTTCCTTGGCCCGACAGCGTGGACCGTCAAGCCACGCGCGAAAGGGGTCGTTGCGAGAAAGGGGTCGTTATGACAGAGCGCGAAAAGATGCTGGCCGGCGAACTCTATGATCCACTTGACGCGGAGTTGGTAACAGCGCGAACACGTGCGCGCAACTTGTGTTGGGAACTCAACGCCACCCGAGACGATGACAAAGAACGGCGGCGGCGGATTCTTCAGGAATTATTCGCCTCCGGTGGTTCTACGGCGCTGGTACAGCCGCCATTTTATTGTGATTACGGCTCGCATATCTACTTGGGCCAGCAGGTCTTTTTCAACTTCAATTGCGTTGTCTTGGATGTAGCCGAGGTCCGGGTGGGCGACTTCACGCTTTTTGCGCCCAACGTTCAGATATTGACGGCCACCCATCCTCTCAACGCTGAGCTACGCCGTCACAAGGAGTATGCCCGGCCCATCTCGATTGGTTCGGATGTGTGGATCGGCGCGGGGGCGATTATTGGCCCCGGTGTGACGATCGGTGATCGGACAGTCATTGGGGCTGGGAGTGTCGTCATGCGCGACATTCCCGCGGGAGTCTTGGCTTACGGCAATCCTTGCCGCGTGGTACGCACGATGGCCGAATAACTGTTCACGGCAATCGTTCAAAAACTCCGCGAAGTGACATCGAGTCGCCCACCTAAGCCAAAACTTCTTTGACGACGCGACCATGAACATCGGTGAGGCGGAAATCGCGGCCCGCGTAGCGGTAGGTGAACTTTTCGTGATCAAAACCGAGCAGATAGAGCATGGTGGCGTGGAGATCGTGAACATGAACCGGATTCTCCACCGCTTTGAAGCCGAACTCGTCGGTCGCCCCGATGGCCTGGCCACCTTTAACACCACCGCCGGCCAACCACACCGAGAAGCCCCAGTGGTTGTGATCGCGGCCATTGACTTTGCCTTGATTGGCCCCCGCGGTGGGGAGTTCGACCACGGGAGTTCGACCAAATTCGCCACCCCAGAGAATGAGGGTTTCCTCAAACAGCCCCAGCCGTTTGAGATCGGAGATTAGCGCTGCGATAGCCCGATCGACCTGGCTGGCCAGGCGTTTATGATTGATCTCCAGATCGTCGTGACTGTCCCAGGGTTGAACCGGGCCGTGGCTGACTTGAACAAATCGCACGCCGCGTTCAATCAGCCGTCGTGCTAGCAGAATACTACGGGCCTGGTCACCCGGCCCATAAGCTTCGAGAATGTGTTTCGGTTCGCGGCTGATGTCGAAGGCTTCACTTGCTTCCGTTTGCATACGGAAGGCGAGTTCAAACGACTGAATCCGAGCTTCCAACTGCGGATCATGAGGACGCTGCGCTTGATGCTGGGCGTTGAGTTTGGCCAATAGGTCGAGCTGTTCACGCTGGTGCGTTTTCGAAACGGCCTTGTTCTTCACATACTCGACCAGCTTTTCGACATCGGTATGCTTCGAATCGACATAAGTGCCTTGAAAAACCCCCGGCAAGAAGCCGGACTGCCAGTTTTGATTCTCTTGGAGGGGATAACCGCCAGGGCACATCGCCACAAAGCCGGGCAGGTTGAGGTTGTCGGTTCCCAAGCCATAGACAACCCAACTGCCAACACTGGGGCGGATTTGCCGCGGTTCACCACAGTTCATGAGCAAAAACGACGGCTCATGATTGGGTACGTCGGCATGCATCGAGCGGATAACGCACAAATCGTCGGCATGCTTGGCCAAGTGGGGGAAAATTTCGCTGATTTCCAAACCGCTTTGGCCATGTTTGTGGAACTTGAATGGGGACGGAAAGGCCGCACCGGTTTTCCGTTCTGTCTGCAGGTTAGGTGTGGGGAGGGATTTACCGGCATACTGGGCCAGTGCCGGTTTGGGGTCGAAGGTGTCGACTTGACTGGGGCCTCCATTGGCAAACAGGTGAATCACCCGTTTGGCTTTTGCGGGGAAATGGGGCTTTTTGGGTGCCAATGGGTTGAGGCCGTCCGCCGCCTTGGCATGGGCCGTCAGAAGTCCCGCATCGCGGAGAACTTGTGTCAGTCCCAGCCATCCCATACCGACACCGACACGGGTTAACAGTTCGCGACGCGAAAACACTGGTGGGATCATGATTTTGCCTCAATCGTTTGGTCGACACTCGATGATTCCTGTTGAAAGTCTTTCCTGTTGAAAGTCTTTCTGATGGAATTTCACGGGGGTGCGGGGTGGGTTTAATCCGCAAAGGCGAATTCGTTACTCAGTAGAAGCACTTGGGCCAGTTGCGGCCAACGTCCGAATTTGTTTTTGCCATCGTCATCGCGGACGAATTCCAACGCCAGTGCGAGTTCCTCGTTGGTCGGGTTACGGCTCAGGGCAAGTCGATAAAGAGCGGTCACTTTGTCCGCCGGGGTTGTCGCGGTGCTGACTTCCTTGCGTTGGGCCAAAGCGTTGGCCTGTTCGAGAATGAAGGGGCTGTTGAGCAAAAACAGGGCTTGTTGTGGGACCGTGGTTTGGAAGCGCTGTGGGCTGTGGGTATCCGGACTGGCCACATCAAAAACGCGAAAGATCCCTGGCAAGTTGGTACGGTCAATCAGGCCGTAGACGGTCCGCCGGGTGGGGAAGGGCGTTTTGAATAAGTCGACCGGTTGACCACCCAACGTGGTGTCGAGACGGCCAGCGACCGCGAGAATCGAGTCGCGCAGCGCTTCAAAGTCGAGCCGACGTCGGTTTTGCCGCGCAAGAAGGCGGTTATCGGGGTCGATGCGGAAGGCTTCAGCAGTTGTCACGGAGGATTGCTGGTACGTTTCCGATAGCATGATCCGTTTGTGGAGTTTCTTTAGGCTCCAGCCATCTCGGATGAACTGGAGGGCGAGCCAATCGAGCAGTTCTGGATGCGTGGGCGGTTCGCAACGAACACCGAAATCACTGGGGGTTCGTACCAAACCGTGGCCAAAGTGCCCGAGCCACACTCGGTTCACGATGACCCGCGCCGTCAAAGGATTATCGGGGCTGGCAATGGTGTGGGCCAGCTCCAAACGGCCACTGCCCTGGGTGAAGGGTTTGCGGTTCGGAGCGATGATGGCCGGTGCCTGACGCGGAACTTGTGGCCCACGATTGCCGGGATTGCCACGAAGGAATACCACGGGCTGGATGGGCTGGGCGTTGTCATACAACACATGCGCTCGCGGTGGGGTGTAGGGATTCTTGGCTTTGAATTCATCCAATCGCTTCCGCAGAGCATTCACCACATTGCGATCGTCACGATTGAAGAGCTTTTCCGCCTCGGCTTCCGGAATATCCAACGGCCCTCCTGATTTCCAAACCGCCACAAGGGGGTTATGGTCAGTATCCGGGGAATTGTCGGATGACCTTGCGGTGGTGAGAACTTTGGCGATAACCTGCACCGCAGCCGAAAAGTTCGCCGGTCGATCGTGTTCCAGGGCTTGGCGAATGACGGAGTTCGTCGCTGCGGGTATTGTGGTCTGGAGTTTGTCAGCGAATTCGTTCTCGGGTATGTCGGAGAGAGTCAGAAGGAGCGAGTAGACCGGGGATTTTCGCTTCCATTCGCCTTCGAGAAAGTTCTTCCAGCGGTCGTAGACAAAGCGGTTCAGTTCCAGTTGCCGCAGTGTGTTCTGCACGTCGTTATCAGGTTTGCCGCGGAGTTGAACCACCGCTTGGATGTATTGAGCCACGACGTGTGCCTCGGCGAGCTGCCGGAGGTTGACGGCGTGCCGTTTGGCGATTTCGGCCTGAAGTTCTCTTTCCCGACGCTGTAGCTCGTCTTGGTAAGCCAAGACCTCTGGAGTGGGTTTGAGATTCTCAATGATGGGCAACTCACGCGGTTCATGGCAACTGGCAAACACACCATAAAGGGAGTAGTAATCCTGGATGGGCACCGGATCGTATTTGTGATCGTGGCACCGGGCACAGGCGACAGTCAAACCCATGAACCCGCGCGTGACGACATCAATCCGATCGTCGATGATATCGTGTTGGTTATTGAGGAAGCGGCGCCCTAAGGTGAGGAAACCCAGTGCGGCCAAGGGGCGTTTGTCGTCGCCCAGTGGCAACAGATCGGCGGCGAGCTGTTCGATGATGAAGCGGTTGTAAGGTGTATCTTCGTTGAAGCTGCGAATGACATAATCACGATACGTGTAAGCGGAGATGAAATTGCGATCCTCTTGGAAAACGTAGCCTTTGGTGTCGGCATAGCGGGCTACATCGAGCCAGTAGCGACCCCAACGCTCGCCGTAGTGTGGCGAAGCCAGCAACCGATCAATGAGCTTTTCCCATGCCTGAGGGGACTCATCATGAACGAAGGCTTGTACCTCGTCGTAAGTGGGCGGTAAACCGATGAGGTCGAGGTAGGCGCGGCGGATGAGAGTGTGTTTGTCGGCTCGTGGGGCCGGTGTTAGCCCCTTGTCCTTCAATTTGGCAACAATCAAGGCATCGATCGGGTGGCGTTGCTCGGTGGCGGGGATGATCGGTTCGCGAGGAGGTTGAAAAGCCCAGTGTTGGCGAGGATCGGTCGTGGAGCGGGGGGGGGTGTCAGCCGGGACCACAGCCCCATTTTTCACCCATGTGGTGAGGAGTTCAATCGCTTCGGGGGGAAGCGGTTTCTTCGGCGGCATGGCGTAATCGCCTTCGCGCCGCACCGATCGAATGAGGCGGCTTTTGGCGGGTTCGCCGGGAACAATCACCGGACCGTCGTCAGCACCGGCTTTGATGCCCGCGGCCGTGTCAAGGCGCAGCCCCGCGTTTTGTTTCTGCGGGCCATGGCAGGAGTAGCAATGTTCCGCAAAAAGGGGGCGAATTTTCTTCTCGAAAAACTCGCTTAGCTCAGACTGTGCGGGTGAGTCGGCAGCGTGGGTGGGCGATAGCGCAACGAGAAGAACATTGCTGAGTGTGACGAGCCACCGCATTAACACAACCTCGGATACAAGTCGGTGGGATTTCATCAGGTAGGCATTATCATTTTATCAGAATTCACGGGGAAATCGAGGAAAAAATCAAACCTCCCTGAACCTTCAGCTCGGCAGCTTGATCTAACTTCGTGACGAGGGCTGAACGGGGTGATTTGTCTTGACGAACTGGCCATAACAGCTACAAAAGAGAAAAATGCGCGTTTAGCTCAGCTGGCTAGAGTACCACATTGACATTGTGGGGGTCGCTGGTTCAAGTCCAGCAACGCGCACTGGGCGAACCGCTGCAGGACTGGGTGCTTTGCAGCGGTTTTTCATTTTTTTTTATTGTTATGATCGCATCCAGCGAAAGCCGCTAGAGCTGTTGTTGTCGTGTTCAGAGGTTCTTGTGGTTTCGGCGCATTGCCAGTACAAGGAGGGATGAACCGAAGTCGCGGAGGCGCGACACTCTTCCTGAAGTGGCCCCGTTTATGGTGAGGAACTGAACGATGAAGCTTCTCCACTACGGATGTTTTTTGTTTCTTATGGCGATGGTTCTTCCTGAAACGTCCGGCCAGACCCCAGCGAGCGCGACGTCGGCGCATTCCGCGCTGATCCACTGCGTCGCCATTTCCGCAAATGGTCAACGATTGGCAACAGCAAGTTTCGATAACACGGCCAAAGTGTGGGACATCAACCCAGATGGCAGTTTGAAGGAGAAAATTATCCTTAAAGGTCATACCGCGGGGGTTTGTGCAGTCGCCTTCAATCCCCAAGATGAAAACGTTGTGGCCACGGGCGGTCAGGACAAAACCGTGCGTCTGTGGGATATCAGCAGCGGCCAGGTGAAGTTGGAGATGAAGGGACATACGGATACCGTCGAGGCCGTGGCGTTCAGTCCCGATGGAACCCGGTTGGCTAGCTGTGGGGCGGATAAGACCGTCAGGCTGTGGAACGTCGGCGAGGGCAAGGAATTGAAAAACCTTGGGTCTCACGACGGCACAGTGTACTCTCTCGCATTCAGTCCTGATGGTCAATATCTCGCTTCAGCCGGGTCGGGCAAGGACAATCTTATCAAGATTTGGGATATGAAACAATTGAAGGAAGTAAAACAGTTGAAAGGTCATGAGCAACCGGTCACAGCGGTTGTTTTTATCGACAACGACCGAATTGTGAGCACGTCCATGGACCGCAGTCTTCGGATTTGGAACGTGAAAGAGGGTCAAGAGAGCAAGAAGTTGGGACCGACGAACGATGATCCATACTTTGTTGTGTGGTCACCGACATCGAAACGCATCGCGGTTTGCGGTTACTCTGGCTCCATCACAACGTGGGCAATGGATGCAGATAAGCCCAAGTTCACAGCGCAATTAAAAAATCCGGCTTATAGCATCGCATTTGGCCCTGAGGGCAAGACAGTATATACGGGGCACAACAACGGGGCCCTCATACGGACAGTCCTCGACGAAAAGTGAACCCCGCGAGCTGGAGCCGTGAAGTGTGCATCTTCTTATACACGCGGACTTCAGGGACGGCGACTTGAGGGACGAAAAGTGAAGGGGTGGAACTTCACGATGAGAAATTGAGTTTCGAGGTGCGAGCAATGGAAGGTCGCGGGCGGCCCAAGCAGCGATGGCGGAGTATCACGAGTTTTTGAATTGTTGTCAAAGTGGGAGGGGAGGAAAACGAGTCGATGGCCTTATGGCAAAGGATAGGATGGAGTCACCGGCTTGAGTCGTCGGCATCGGGGTGCATGCAGGTAGCAATAGCACGCACAGCTATTAACACAGGTGTTATTCAGTGAAACAGTTGGGAGGACAGATTGAGGCCGTAGCGTCACACTGGCCCTAAGTCGTTAGATCCAGTTCGCCGACATCTCGTTGCCCGACATCTCGTCGCCAGTTGCCCGACATCTCGTCGCCATTGGAAATCGGTGTTAAAGATCACGTGGCTGAGTGGCGCAAGAAGGATGGCGACACGGAAACGTTACATAATATACATTATCAGACAAAGATATCGCAGCCGCCTTCTGACTGGGCAAAAAGGCGTTTTGTCGATAGGTCTGATAACCCAACTTATGTTCCCTGCTACACGAATGTCATCGGAGAAACAGTAACTGTCATAGGAGAAACTGTAGCAAATCATCATCTTTTGCTCTTTTTTTCTTGATTCATCGACCGGTCTCGGATAATCTTTCCCGACAGGTCAGGTAATTGTGATGACTCGATGGTTTCACCTCCAATACCACCATCGTCTCTCCCACAAGCCCAAGTCTTTTGGTTTGGAGGACACATTGGGTAGTTATCCATTACCTTCCTGTGGCGGATTCACCTCCGCCTGAGTTGGCTCCTAAAACCAACTCACTTTATCCATCTTTGAATCTCATCACATCGTGAACGAACGGAGGTTGACAGAGATGAGAAGTCGCTGTGCGCATTTCCGGTTGGGTTTTACGTTGATCGAATTGTTGGTCGTCATAGCGATCATCGCGATCTTGATCGGTTTGCTTCTGCCCGCAGTTCAGAAAGTTCGTGAAGCCGCAGCCCGGACGCAATGCTCCAATAATCTGAAACAAATGGGTCTGGCCCTGCATAATTACCACGACACGCACGGTACGCTCCCGCAGGGGCATCGACCCTACGCCAACCCAGGAACATCGACAGCACCCTACGAAGGGTCCTGGTCGTGGATGGCCTATATCACGGCCTACATCGAACAGGGAAATCTGTACAATCAAGCGAAGGCTTATGCGGCCAGCCTCAACCCGTGGTATTCATGGTATGCTTGGTCGAATCCAGCCTGTTCCCAGATACTCAAGATTTACATTTGCCCTGCCGATACCCGTGGCGTTCAACGGTATCCGGCCCAACCTCCCTATGTCGTGGAGCAAGCGTTGACTTGCTATTTGGGGAACTCGGGACGCACCTCAACTTCGCTCGATGGCGTCCTTTATGGCTGGGTCTCAGGCCCTGTTACCGGTTCCCAGGTGAAATTTGTCGAAATCGCTGATGGAACTTCAAACACGATCATGGTTGGGGAACGTCCACCGAATTCGAACCTCGAGTATGGCTGGTGGTTTGCGGCTTATGGCTATGATGGACGCGGCAATGCTGACTGCGTGATGACGTCGAACGATCTGGCGTTGGCCAACTATTTTTCAGCCAACTACGGCTGCGACACGACCGACATGACGCGCAAAATCGGATTGCAACCTGGCAATCCCAACGTCGGCTGTGACGCCGCACACTATTGGAGTTTCCACCCCAACGGGTCCATGTTCCTGATGTGTGATGGTTCCGTTCGGCTGATCACCTACTCGGCCAATGGTGTTCTTCCGGCACTCTCCACGCGTGCCGGTGGTGAAGTTGTCACGTTAAACTGACGTGGTTCGCCGAATCTCGCCATCGGCACTGGTGGCGAGATTGTTTATCATGTGTCAGAATAATACCCTAACCCATCTTATCGTGCTATGTTGCCACGCTCTTTGGTATATCTGATCCTCAGCTGCATGATTCTCGGTTGTATGATGGGCTGTTCCTCCTCATCAACACCGGGTCAAAACTCGAATGTGACGCCGCCGCCCCCGGAGAACTCCGGAGCCGACAAAACCGCACCCAAGAAATCGCGAATTCCTCAGCCTCCCGAAAAGTGATCGGTGGGTCGACAACGAACCGCCGCCCCTATCGTCTGGCCATGCCGGGCCATCTGCAGGGGCGGTGGTTCAGCATTCGGCAGGGGGCGGTGGTTCAGCATGTCGTAAGGCAGCTCGTATGGCGACGACAGCCGCGATTGACGGCGCAGGTCGGAATTGCTAAGTTCCCGCGACTATCCCATAGCCCAGGATTCGATGGGAGTCGCGTCCGATGGTTCGGCGTGTCAATCAAACACTGGTCGCATGGTTTCTCCTGGGTGACCTCGCTTGTACGTCGGCAGCGTGGCTGGCGAGTTACTTCCTCCGTTTTCACACCGGTTGGTTGGCCGCGCCGCGGGGAGTGCCGGCTTGGGAACTGTATCTGCGTTCGTGGCCTCTCGTGTTATTGCTTGGCATGATTGCTTTTCGCCTGGCAGGCATGTACGAGGTCCACCGTCTTCGCCGCTTTCGTGAAGAAGTGCTCGCGGTGGGGAAGGGGGTGGCCTTGATGATCCTTTTTGTGGTAGCCACTAGCTTCGCCCGCCATGCCCATTATGAATCGCGAGCAGCGATGGTCCTGTTTGGGGCCAGCAGCCTGGTTGGTATCGTCACAGCTCGCCGCATCAGTTGGACCGCTGTTCGCACGCTGCGTTCCCGGGGCCTCAATCCCAGTCGTGCGGTGATTGTGGGCACCGGCCGCTTAGCCCGACGAACAGAGCGGACCCTTCAGGCGTTGAATTGGTCCGGGATTCAACCGATCGGGTATGTGGAAGATGCACCGTATTGCACTGCCGCCACAACGCTACCGGTTTTGGGTTCGATTGCGGAATTACCGCAACTGGTCGCTCGCTACCAGATCGAGCATGTATTTGTCGCGTTACCACTCAATCGCTATGCCGATGCCCGACGCGTCTTCGGTGCCTTGTCGCAAACATGGGTTGATGTACGTCTGATTGCCGACATACCAACCTTGGCGGGTTTGACGTTCACAACGACCCAAATTCACGGTCTGACCGTGATTGGTTTGCGAGAAAATCCGCACTATGGACTGAATATTATCATCAAGCGGCTGATGGATGTTGTTCTCTCACTGATGGCCATCGTTCTATTGGCCCCGCTGATGGCGGTCATCGCAGTGCTTGTGAAAGTCACCAGTCCAGGGCCAATTCTCTACCGGCAAGAGCGTTGCGGCCTCAACGGCAAGCCGTTTTGGATGCTGAAATTCCGCACGATGAAGGTCGATGCCGAAGCTCACGGTCCGCAAATGACGGCGCGTAATGACAATCGACGTACTCGCTTGGGCGTTTTTCTCCGCGCCACGAATCTCGATGAACTCCCTCAACTCTTCAACGTCTTGTGGGGTGACATGAGCCTTGTCGGTCCTCGCCCCGAACGCCCCGTCTTTGTCCACAAGTTTGCCAAATCGATCCCCAACTACAACGCCCGCCACGCTGTGAAAGCAGGCATCACAGGCTGGGCCCAGGTCAACGGTTGGCGCGGCAATTCCTCTCTGCGCAAGCGCATTCAGTTCGACCTCTACTACATCAGTCACTGGAATCCGCTATTTGATCTGCGCATTCTCTTCCTGACCGTTTGGCGGATGTTATTCTCCAAACAAAAGCACGCGTATTAGCCAAAAGCACGCGTATTAGCCGGAATCCACGATACCGCTTGCCTCATCGTGTCCGGACCATCTATGGTGGTAATAGGTTGTTCGGGACACGTTGTGAGCATCTATGACACCACCCAGTGCCTTTCTCGTTGCCCGGCGCGACGAAGGATTCGGCGATGTCTACCCTTTGGAAACGGGTAGCCGGTATTCGGTGGGTCGGGCACCCACCAATCGGATTGTTCTGCGTGATGATTTGTGCAGTCGCGAACACGCCGAACTTTTCCATCTTGATAACGAATGGTACATCCGTGATCTGGGGAGTTTGAACGGCACATTGTTGAATGGCGAAGCGATCCGATCCGAGCGCGCGCTTCGGCCTCTCGATGAGCTGCGTTTGGGGCGAACACGCCTGGTTTTTGTCGAGGAAATGAGTCAATTACCCGATCCACCCCAAAGTGTTGTCCAACCGCCGCCCAAAACCGATGGTTTGGAAATTCGTCAGCGTCTCAGCCAAACCCGCTATCAGCAAACCGCCCAGACCATCGAAGCGACTCTCGGCGACGATCGCCAGACCATTCACCGCATCCCCGCGCCACAAGCCATCGGCATCCTGTATCGCTTGGCCTTGGATATGGCGGCGGCGACTGATACGAGCGAATTGTGTACACTTGCGGTGGATGCGGTCTTTCGGGCCACGCCAGCGGAGGTTGTCGCCATCCTGAGATTCAAAGAACCGCGCGAATTTGAGCTGTTGGTCAATCGCAACCGAACAAGCGGTCCCGCTACGTATCACAAAGTTTCGCAATATGTCAGCAATGAAGTGTTGTCGACCAAGCAAGCGGTGCTGGCCGAGAATGTCGCGGCCCATGCCACTCTCAAGAACCGCGACAGTATCGCGGAACTGCGTGTGGCCAGTCTGATTTGCGCTCCCATTCTGGCGGGGGATCAATTGTTAGGTCTTCTGCACTTGTACCGGACAACCGGACACACACCACTCAATAGTGAGGATTTGGAGTTCACGCTGGCGGTGGCACGCCAATTGGGTGCCGTCTGGCAGCGTTTAGCCCGACAAAATGTGTTGTGGGCTGAGAATCGCAGCTTGAAAGATCAACTCCGGATCGAAAGCGAGATTGTGGGCCGCAGTGAAGCACTGCGCAAGGTCGAGAGCCAATTGTTACGGGCCGCCGAGACCCGAGCAACGGTGTTGATTCGCGGTGAAAGTGGCAGTGGCAAGGAACTCATTGCACGCGCTATCCACATGCACAGCCCCCGGCGTGATGGGCCATTCATCTGCCTGAACTGCGCCGCCTTAACGGAAACACTTCTAGAAAGTGAGCTTTTTGGACACGAAAAAGGAGCATTTACCGGAGCCACTGAACGACTGATCGGGAAGTTTGAAGCGGCGGACAAAGGAACCATTTTCTTGGATGAGATTGGCGAGATGGCTTTGGGAACACAAGCCAAGCTCTTACGCGTTTTGGAGGGCCACCCGTTTGAGCGTGTGGGTGGCAATGTCCCCATCCGCGTCGACGTGCGCGTGGTTGCGGCCACGAACCGTGCTCTCGAAGAGGCGGTGCGCGCTGGGAGCTTCCGCAAGGATTTATTCTATCGACTCCAGGTGGTGCAGTTGGAGGTGCCTCCGTTGCGTGAACGGCTGGAGGACGTGCCACTCTTGGCGGAGCATTTTTTGCGACGGTTTGTGCGGGAAACTGGTCGAAAGATCAAAGGATTCACGCCAGCGGCTTTAAAAAAGATCACGAATTATCATTGGCCAGGAAACGTTCGCGAACTGCGGAACCTGGTGGAACGAGCCGTGGCCTTGTGTCACGGTCCGATGATCGACGCGGCCGATATCGTCCTCTTTGAATTAGAGCCAATCGCAGCGAAAAATAATCCAGTTGCGCAAGAAGACAAGAGTATTGGGAGGGAATATCAGCCCGAAACGCTCGAGACTGTGGAGAAACGACACATCGAACAGACGCTGAAATTTACAGATTGGAACAAATCCCGCGCGGCGGCCATCCTCGGTATCGAGCGATCCACACTCGACAGGAAAATGGAGCGATACGGAATATCCAAGTGAGGATCGGCTGAGGATCGGCAGGCAAGCGAGGGATCCAGGGAGGTGTTAACCGGGTGCGCAATGCCCTGAAAAACATATGTCCATTTCCACGGTATCCGCCTGCTGTCGGCGGAATGGTTAGTCCTCTCGCAAATCGACAAGATTCAGCTCCACACGCGACGAACCATTCCATGTGTTGATCTGTGGCGTGAAGGCGATGCGATAAGTCTTCTTGATGTCCAAAAGATCATGGATCCGTTCGGCCATGTCCCAACCGACGCAACGCAGGACGGTTTGCCCCTGCCGAACGAGAAACGCAACATGTCGTTTCGGCTCCTTTTGGCCAATCAACTGCGGCGATTCCAACTTCACATCCGTCGCTAACAAGCGAGGCGGCGGATTCTTTGCTCCGAAAGGTTCCAGTTGGTTCAATTCCTGGACCAATTTCACGGTCAAACTGGAGAGTGGCACTTCCGCATCCAGTTGCAGGGTATGCCCTTCGGAAATGGTGCTTTGGTACTGTGCCACATAGCGATTGAAGCACTCGCGAAAAGCCGCAATCCGTTCCGGGCGGATTTTGAAACCTGCGGCCAAGGCATGGCCACCGTGCGCTTCGAGATAACAGCTGCAGGCCACGAGTGCTCGATGCAGTTCGATACCCGGAATACTTCGGCCCGAGCCTTGAGCCACCGAATCATTACTGATCGCGATAACTAACGCTGGTTTGCCATAGTGGTCCACCAAACGGTTCGCCATGATACCGACTAAACCTTGATGCCATTGTTCCGAAGCAACAACAATCGCCGGCTCTTGAGCGTGATCTCGCTCGATCATTTCCAGTGCTTGCTTGGTGTAGGCTCGCTCCCGAGCTTGTCGCTCTAGGTTGAGCCGGCGGAGTTGTTGGGCAATCGTTTCGGCCCGGGAAGCGGATGCGGTTGTCAACAACTCGACGGCTAGCCGGGCACAGCCCAGACGCCCGGCCACGTTCAAATGGGGAGCCAACCGGTAGCCGACATCTGCTGACGTGAGATGGCTTGGGGGGTTGTCTTCAAAAATGACCTTCAACAAGGCCGACAGACCGATACTGGGCTGTTTACCGATTCGCGTCAAACCATAGCGAACAAGGATGCGATTTTCGTCCATCAATGGAACGACATCGGCAATGATCCCTAACGTCGCCAATCCAATCGCATCCAGAAGGAATTCGCGCAAATCCGGGGTCACTTTGCGGGAACCGCAAGCGTGTTGAGCAATGGCCCAAGCCAATTTGAAAGCCACCGCGGCCCCCGACAAATCCTCGAAGGGATAAGACGGTTCCTGAGGCAAGCGAGGATGGACCACAGCTGCCGCGGGTGGCAGCACTGGACCATCGAGGCCCATTCGCATTTCGTGATGGTCCGTGATGATCAGTTCGAGTCCCAGTTCCTGGGCGGTTTCGGCTTCCGCGACACTGGTGATGCCACAATCCACGCTGATGACCAGAGAAACGCCGCGGGCGGCCAATTCCCGCAGTCGATCGCTGTTGAGACCGTAACCATCGAGGGTCCGATCGGGCACATGATATTCCACCTTGGCTTCTAGGAGAGTCAGCAGCCGCCACAGAATGGCGGTGCCTGTGACCCCATCGACGTCGTAATCGCCATAGATGCAGAGGCGGCGTTTCTGGGTGATGGCTCGAACGATACGTTGTGCGGCTTCAGTGACACCTGGCAGGCACTCTGGTGGATACAATTTCGACAAATCGCCGCTCAGAAACCGTTGCGCCGTGGCCACATCGCGAATGCCGCGGTTAATGAGCAAATGGGCTAGCACAGGCGATATTTTCGCCCCTGTTGCCAGCTGTCCAATCGCAGTAACGTCGTGGGGCAAGAGGTGCCAACGCTGATAACGCCGGCGCATAGGCCCTTCCCTTCTGTGAACAACTGTCATTTTTTAGAGCAGCTGCGAGCGGGTCTGACAATACCAATCCGAGCGAAGGCCGCCATCCGTATTGCTGCCAACGGCATGGATGGAATGGCTGCTACGTTCCAAACAAGTGGTGTAACCGAGCGCGGATTGTCGAGCGTTTTTGGAATTTTCATTCACGTTGTTCACGAATTCTCCGGGGTTGAGTCGATGCGAACAGTGGCGTTTGTTTCGAAATACCTGTCGAAACGGAGGTAACTGCTGTGAATGCCGCGATTCTGATCATGTCATCGGCCGCGTTGGCCGGGGCCGACCCCGCTCCACCGCCGCCCCCCTCCGCTGCTCCGATCGTGGTCAGCAGCGGCGCAGGGTGCAGCCATTGTGCGCCAGTCAGCTGCTGCGACAGCGGACGAGTGGGGATTTTGGATCGTGTCCGCGCCCGGATCGGTGGGTTGGGTCGAAAGGCCAAGGATTGTGGTTGTCCGCCACCGCCTTGCTGTCCGGCACCCTCTACAAGTTATGCTTGTCCGACCAGCTATCAAGACCGGCCCAATTTGTTAGATAAGCTGCGCGAGC
>JANWYJ010000098.1 GCA_025055115.1 Gemmata sp. | reverse complement strand
CAACGCCCGCTGCAAACGAACACCCCCCACACGACCCAAACCCGCACGCACCCCCATGTAACTGACACTGACACGCTCCGCCGGCCAACCCAAATAACGAATAATCTCCTGCTTGCCAAATTCCGATATCGCCAACAGATGGCTGGCCTGTTTCAGTCCGCGAAGGAATTCTTTTTCGAAAAACCGCACCCGTTCCGGCGGGTGCCATTCGGGATACAGAATCGCCGACAGATCATGAACCGAAACAACCGTCGGCAGTTCGAGCGGGCGTGGAATGTAGTTCGGCTCGTGGTAAAGGACGCAACCATTGCGGCGGATGGTTTCCTGGTACGGATGTTGCATAATCGGAAACGCCTTGCGCACCGCGACGAGGAAGCGTCCGCGCACCGTGCGTTCGATGCGGGCCAGAAGCCCGGGTTGATGAGCGATTTTTTCAAACCGCGCACACTGTTTATTCAGCCAATTCTGGCGGATGTCGAGCCAACGCGTGGGAAAGGAGTAAACAAAGTCGGGACCGGCCACCTCGCGCAGTCCGCGAACGAGTTCTTGTGCATAGTAACCGACACCGGATTTCTTCCGATCACGCAATAGTGGCAAATCGGTAATCAGCACGCGCATCGGTTGCACCCTCGGCAATCACGGGGGAGCCGTACTCCCGACCGGGGCCGAAGTGTAACAAACCCTCCCACTCGGTCAATGCCAACTGCGCAAGCTACAATAGCTGGATAAAACCGTGCTGTGTTGAACTTCTCTCTGCCAGCTTCTCTCTGCCAGGATGCATCATGGCCGACGACAACGCCTTCATTGCCTACTCGCTTCATCCGAATCAGCCGATGGACGTCGTCCCTGAACCCGCCCCCATCCCGCGGGCGTGGATGGACGCCGCCCATCAGCGCTTCCCCTACCGATGTTTGCCACTGGCGATTGCCAATCAGTGTGGCTGGATTCTGCGCTGCCCGGTGGGCTTCAGCGCCTATTGGTACGGTGGCCCCCTCAAGGAAGACATCGAATTGCGCTTCGATCAGCCCGATAACCGCATTCTCAGTCACTTTGGCGTCGGCGTGATTACCTTCACCGTGCCGTTTCTGTTCCGCACTCCCCCGGGGATTAACCTGTGGGTGAAAGGACCGGCCAATTGGATCAAAGACGGCATTCAACCCCTCGAAGGTGTGGTCGAAACCGATTGGATCCCCTCCACCTTCACCATGAATTGGAAGATGACGCGGGTGTGCGAGTGGGTCCGCTTCGAGAAAGGTGAACCCTATTGTATGCTCGTGCCAGTCCCACGGGGCTTGGTCGAAACCCTCGTGCCCCGCATCGAACCGATTAGCACCCATCCGGAGTTGGAAAAGCAGTACCACACGTGGGAAGAAAGCCGCAGCGAATTCTTGATCGGGTTGCATGCCCGCGACCCGAAAGCTGTTGCCCAAGGGTGGCAGAAAGATTACTTTCAAGGGAAAGCCCCCACCGGTGAGGCCTTCCCTGAGCATCAGACGCGGTTGAATGTCAAGGAATTCACTCGTCGTGCGCAAGAACCGCCCCGGCCAGCTCCCGAAGGCTGAGCGGAGCGAGTCTGGGCCTCACGAACACCCCTGCCGGCCATTGTCGACCCACCATCCATCCCTTGGTTCCTGCCCGGAAGTGAGAACCCTCCGATGCGTCTCTCCAACCTCGCTTTCCTGTCACCCGTGGCGCTCTTTCTGGGGGCGTTCGTGGTTCCGTTGGCCGCCGCCGACATTCCCAAACCGACGCCCACCCGAGCGGACGAACCGCGCGCTGCCCAGTTCTCCGCGACCAAAGCCGCCGAGTACCTCGATCGCGTTGGTATCCACTGGACGCGCGACCGCGAATGCATCAGCTGCCATACGAACATGCCGTACCTGACGGCCCGGCCCCTTCTGCCGGGCGAAGCCTGGAAGGAAGTGCGCGCATTCCTCGAAGCCGACGTGCAAAAATGGTCGGCGGGCGGCAAACCCCGCGGGGATGCTTACGTGGTCGCCACCGCGTTCGCTCTGGCGTTCAACGATGCCCAAACCACCGGCCAGTTACACGATACGACCCGGGCCGCACTCGACAAAATGTGGGAAATTCAACTCAAAACCGGCGAATGGAAATGGCTCAAATGTGATTGGCCACCCCTCGAACACGATGACTACTATGGCGCCACCCTCGCGGCATTGGCCGCTGGATACGCTCCTAACAATTATGCGCAAAAAAATGAAAAAGCCCAATCGGGAATCCAAAAATTAACCCACTATTTCGCCCAAAACCCACCCCCCGACGGGCACCACACCGCCATGCTGCTGTGGGCCGCCCAGAGACTGCCCGGCCTGATGACCGCCGACGAACAGAAAAACGCTATCGCCGCCCTGACCGCCAAGCAACGGGCTGACGGTGGTTGGTCGTTGCCCTCCCTGGGCCATTACAAACGCCGCGATGCCCAGAAAACTCCCAACGACCCAAATGCCGACAGCGACGGCTACGGTACCGGCTTTGTCACCTTTGTGTTGCTTCAGGCCGGAGTGAAACCCACCGATTCCGTGATTGTCAAAGCCGTGAAGTGGTTGAAAGCGAACCAACGAGAAAGCGGCCGTTGGTATACTCGTTCTCTCAACAACGACAAAGCCCACTACATCACTAACGCCGGCAGTGCCTTCTGCGTGTTGGCCTTGAAGGAAGCCGGTGAATTGGTCGCGCAGAAGTAGTGGCCAATGGGCTTGGTTTCAGCCATCACGGCACCGCAGCGGACATACGCGCGCCGGGCGATGCAGAAGTAGTTTGGACTCAGTTCCAGTCGTCGCCCTGGTGGCCAATGGGCATGGTTTCAGTCGTCGCCCACATGGGGCTATTGAGTGGCTTTGCCGCCACTTGTTCCCCAGGTGGTGACGAATAGGCTTGGTTTCAGTCGTCGCCCACAGTCGAACCGTTCGTGGGTTGCCGGCCGTACGAAGCGACTTTGTCCGTCTGTGGCCTTATCATCGTTGCACTCAGACACAAAGATGCCAGCGCTTCTCATCACGCGAAGCGACTTTGTTACGCGAAGCGACTTTGTCCGTTTGTGGCTTTGTCATCTCCGCAGGGGACGATGGGTTGGCGTCGCCGGCGAGGCGGTGCGATTTCTCCTCTCCTGTCCGGACAAGAAGTAGCCCTTGACTGCTCCTCCGATGTAATGGTCGCCGACAGTGCGGAGGGATTTCTCCTCTGACTGCTCCTCTGATGTAATGGTCGCCGGCGAGACGGAGCGATTTCTCCTCTCCTGTCCGGGGGGTACGTCATCGCTCCGCGGGGGGCCGGCGGGCGGTTCGAGACTTCCGGCCTGGATTTTCAAGATTTCACGCAAGGGTGCGTCATCGCTCCGCGGGGGGCCGGCGGGCGGTTCCCCCACCGTGGAGCGGCTCGCGTCGAAGGGGCAGGCGGACAACGTTCTTCCGGTCAGCGCAGCAGTGGCCTCGTCGTGAGGCGGGTCGGGGCGGGGTTTCGGGGGCGTTTTCGCCTACACCCAGGGGGCGAACGCGGTGCTGGTTCTTCACAGGATCACCCGGTTCGACTTCGCCACTGAAGGCCTTTTCGCCTACACCCAGGGGGCGAACGCGGTGCTAGCCCTTGTGCGCAGGCTGGAGGGGATTCAGGGGCGTTTGCGCTTGCACTTGGGCGGGCCGAGGATTTCCTGCATCACCACGGCCATCGCGGCCCCTTGGCCGGTGCCGAGGAGGGCGGCGAGGTTCTTGGCGAAGTTGGTTCGCGCCGCGGGCCGCGGACGTGCCGGCAAGCGTGTCACACTGGTGGCGGGTGCCCCTGTGGTGGCCGGTGTTCGTACCACCGGGGCGACGGGCAGCTTTTCGATTTGGCCGCCGGTGGGGGTTTCGCGCACGGGGGCTTGCGGGCTGGTCCCAAAACCGCTGGGGAGGGGAGGAGGGGCCGGTGGCGTTGGGGGGGGAGCCTCGAACGTGGGTATCGGCGGCGGAGGCGGCGGGGCCGGAACCGGCGCAGGCTCGGCCAGCTCGGCCACCACCCGGGGGCGCGGCCGTTCGGAGGTTTTCACCGGTTGAATGACTGGCGGGCTGCTGGACGAACCCGCTGGCGGCACCGGCACAGCCGACGGGGGTGTACTGCGGCGCCGGAGCCGGTCGATTTCGGCCAGAAAGCGGTCCATATCCGGGTTGCCCGTGCGGGGCGAGGCGGCGGATTCGTCGCGAACGGCGGCACGGGGGCGTTCGGCTCGTTCCTCCTCGGCAGCACGAGCACGCTCCGCAACCCGCGCCAGCCGTTCTGCCCGGGCTTGCCGTTCCTCTTCGGCCCGTTTGGCGGCATTGGCTTCCGCGAGATTATTGAGCATCTTGGCGATCGATCCCACCACCGTGGAGATGATCACAAAGATCAGAATCATGATGATGAATTGCAACATCGTCGCCCCGCATTGCTGGTGACTGAAACTGAGTTCAGATTTCCCGTGTGGGTCGAGGCATCCGACCAACCGGGGTGAAGCGAAGGTCTGAAACGCGTTGGCTTTTCCGCAGTGTATTGGGACTTCGTGATAGCAGATCATCCCAAGTGAAGCGAAGGTCTGAAACGCGTTGGCTTTTCCGCCCCCGAAGCCGAACAAGCATTGGGGACCGCGACATCCAGGTGCGGCGAATGTCGAATCCCCATGGCCCTTCGGCCCGCGGGGTACTGGACCGGTTGCTTTTTCGCCTCGGAGTTTTCGCCTTGGAGTCTTGTAGGCGTTCCGCGGGCCCGATCATCCTTCGGCCCCCTCGGCGACTGGCCCGGTTCTCGGTGAGTGGTCCGGTTGCTGGGTCCCAGTCCGGTTCGGTTGCTGGGTCCCAGGCGGTCCGCTAGCGTCCCGAACCGGATTGTCCTTCGGCCCCCCCGGTCATGGCGGCGATGTTGTTGCGCATGAGCGTATCCGATTGCAGGTTTTTCATGTTGTAGAAGTCCATGACGCCGAGATAGCCTTTCTTGAAGGCTTCGGCGATGGCCAGGGGCACTTGCGCTTCAGCTTCGACGACTTTGGCCCGGTTTTCTTCCACCAGGGCGCGCATTTCTTGTTCGCGGGCCACGGCGGCGGCGCGGCGTTTTTCGGCTTCGGCTTGGGCCACGCGGAGGTCGGCTGCGGCCTGGTCGGCTTGCAGTTTGGCTCCGATATTCTCGCCCACTTCGATGTGGGCAATATCGATGGACACGATTTCGAAGGCTGTTTGTGCGTCGAGGGCGTTGTGGAGCACGGTTTGGGAAATCATACCGGGGTTGGCCAGCACTTCTTTGTGATCGTGGGCGGAACCGATGGCTTTGACGATGCCTTCGCCGACGCGGGCGATGATCGTTTCTTCGGTGGCCCCGCCGACGAGCCGTTCGAGTTTCGTTCGCACGGTCACCCGAGCTTTGGCCAGCAACTGGATGCCGTTGCGGCAGACGGCATCGAGGAACTGCTTACCTTTGGCCGGGTCGGGGCAGTCGATGACCTTGGGGTTGACACTGGTGCGGACAGCTTCGAGGACATCGCGGCCGGCCAGGTCGATGGCGGCGGCCACCCGCCACGGCAGATCGAGGCCGGCTTTGTGAGCAGCAATCACCGCCGTGGCCGTTTTCGGCACATTGCCCCGGGCGAGGAAGTGACTTTCGAGGTCGCTGGTGGTCACCCGAACACCGGCTTGCACCAAGGCGATTTTTTGCCGCACCACCATTGCATAATCGACGTTGCGTAACTTCATGCCGATGAGGCTGCCGATGCCGATGTCGGCTTTGGTGAGCAAGGCTTGAATCCACAGGCGGATGAAGCTGAAGAACAAAAACAGAAAGACGATGAAGATCAGCACGGCCACCAAAGCCACCACGATGATGATGACCTGGGTGGTACTGACGGGGGAATCGCCGGCTCCGGCGTCAGCGGCTTTTTGTTTGGCAACTTGTGCCAGCAGGGAGAAGGCGATGGCCAGGAGTGTCACGGCTGGGGTCCTTTCTCGTCGGAGTCCGGGTGAGGGGGTGGACGGCGCCGCGATCGGCGACCACGTAGCGCTGCGATTGCTGGCCCACAGGCCACCCGCCCCCGCAGGAGCGGAACGTAAAGATAGTGTTATCGCAGTCCGAGGTCGAAGTCATCCAAATTGTCGGTTTTTGCGGGTTCTTTCGCCGACCCGGCACTGGGCGAAGGGGGTGTTGCACTGGCGGCGGGGCCTTCCGGGCTGACGTCCGAGATGTCCGCAGGGCCTTCCAATTGCCGCACGATCACCTGCCCCCATTTGACGTCGATACAGCGGACCCACACGCCGGCGTCAAGCATGATGCCTTCGGTCAGGGCATCGTAGCGGCGGCCGTCGAACTCGACGACGCCGGAGGGTCGCATCGGGGAGACCGTTTTGCCCGTCCGGCCTTTGAGAGCTTCGAGTTCCGAGGTCGGAACTGCCGGAACCGTGGGCTGTTCTTCCAAGACCGTATCCAACGACATCCGTCGCCACGCCGCCACCGCGGCATATCCGAGCGCCGGCAGACCGATGGCCAGGGCGATCATGGCGACCACCCCTTCGATCATCGTTCCATAGTACAGGATGATGCCCACGGCGAAGGCGAAACAAGCCAGAGCCGCGACCACCAGAAAACCGCCGGTGGGGACAAAAATTTCTGCCACCAGCAAGAATACCCCGATGGCGATCAGGACAAAAGCTATCGCGAGATAGTCCATAGTTGCAGGGCAGAGTCGGGGCTGAACGGACCGTGGGGGTGATCCCGAATGGTCCCGCATCCGTCGTTATACTTCCTTGACCACATCCGTCGTTATACTTCCTTGACCACAATACGCGTACCTTCCACGGCGAAGACTTGCACACGGCTGCCCGCCGGGATGAAACTGCCATCGGAGACCACATCCACAAACTTATCTCCGAACCGAACAACGCCCGCCGGTCGCAACGGGGTGGTGGTCGTGCCAATAGCCCCCAATAGCTCGGCGGCTTCCGAGGCCCCCGGCAGCAGCGGTTCGGCGGCATCGGCCTGCTCGGTGGGCGGGGCCAACAGCATCCGGTTGGCGTAGGGCACCTGCGGCAAGAACCGGGCGATCAGAAACGCCAACACCATCGCCCCCATCAGGGCCAGCAGGTAGGTGGAGATGCGGACACCAAAGTTCACCCAATCGCTCGCGTTTTCCGGAACTTTGTCGAAGGTCACCAACCCCAATCCGGCCAGCATAAACACAATCCCCGAGATACCGCAGATGCCAAAGCCCGGCAGCACGAAGATTTCAATACCCAGAAGCACAATCCCCAAGATAAACAACAACAGGGCCAGAACAAACATTTCCCCACTGAAGCGCGATTGCGACCAGAACACCAAAATGAAGCACAACGCGGCAACAATCCCCGGCACCGTCAGCCCCGGGACTTTCAGTTCCAGAATCAGGCCGATGAAACCGACCATCACCAGGATGATCGTCACCGCGGGAATGCGAAGGAATTCCGCGAACTGATCGACCCAGCCCAATTCGGGACTTTTGGCCTCGGTCACGCCGTAGATTTCGCACACACGGCGGACATCGGTGGTGGGCACCGTGAAGCGAGCCAGCCCTAACTCCAATGCCAGTGAGGCGTTAGGAGCAAACGGCACCCCCGGGGCTTTGATGACTTTGTCGCGGTCCCACAGGCCCGGTTCGGTGCGTTGCAGGGTTTCAAACTCTTCGCGGCTCAGCAGCCGGGTTTTATTCCGGTTGTTCTCTTGGCCACGCACACGCAGAATTTCCACGGCCGGATCGAGCATGCCATCGATGAGAATGCCCGGATAGCCGCGTTGTTCCGCGAAGTCGCGCAGGCTTTTCTTCTGCGCGTCGATGGCTTGTTGCCGCACGGAACGCAGATAGCGCTCGAAGTTGCCGATGGTAGCTTCGCGGGCTTCCCCTTCGGCCTCGGCTTTCGACCGAGTCATGACGATTTCCGAACAGCCTAGGGCAATCACGGTCGCCGCATCCGGAGCCGCTTCGGGGATAAATGCGATGATCTGCAAGGGGTTGTCGCCACTTTGGGCCTTGACCAAATCTTCGGCCAAGCCACGCGCCACGTCCAAATCGGTGCCACCGCATTGCAGAACGAGAATGAGAATGTTGCCGTCTTTTTTCCGTACATCGCGTATCACCCGACCGACCGATTCACGCATCGCCCCATCGACATCACCTTGGAGAGTCCATTGGAACGCAACCGGGCTACGGCCTTGGAGGGGATCATCACGAATGATCGAGGGGGGCAAGCCATAGAGTTCCGCCAGGTCTTTGCGGGTATCGGCTTGCGCTTTGGCCAGCTCAATTTCCCGAGCCACGCTGGCCGAATAGCGCGCCAATTGGCCATCCTGCACCCCTTGTACCGGCACGGGTTGACCAGCAATGTCGGCCACAGCAGCCGGATAGCGCGCGTCGGCATAAATCACTTTGCTAATGTCGCGTCGCGATGGGCCTTTGACCAGACGCACATCCGGATCGAACATTTTCTGAACAATCGGCCAACGATCGTCGCGGTTGAAGCGGACTTGGTATTCCGTCGCTTCACTGGGGCCTAATTTCGTCACACCGTCGGTCAGAATCGGCCCCAGAACCGCATTCCGACCCATTACCACCTCTTTACACGCCAAAACAGGAAGGACCGTATGCCCGCTGGTAGGAGCATGCACAAAAGCAATGGTGCGTTTCCCCTGTAACCCACCGATATATTTGGCCAGATCGTAGCAAGGACCGTAATCGGTTGTGACGGCCGGTTTGCCATCGGGGTTGAAGTCGAAAACGATGGTATCGACCCGTTGTTCGGGAATAACGTGGTGGATGCGGGTATTGACCTGATTGCGAATGCGTGCGACCGCGTCACTGGTAATCGGCTGCGACACGGTGACAAACATGGCATTGGCCGCTGCTTCTTGGGCAACCGCCGCCGTTGCCGTCGCCACCACGCCCACCATTACGGCGCTCAACCAACTCAGATGGCGAAAAACCGTCAGGTGCATCGATCGTCGTTCCTTCGGGAATGGGCGCGCATCGTGACCCCACTGCACGGATTTGTTTCAATTATAACGGCCAGTGCGACCCAGACCAAAGAATGTTCAGCCGGCAAAAAGCTCACCTCGCCCCCTGTGGCACGCGGTTCGCCTCATGTTTGGCCGATGCGTCTGCCAATTTGGCAGGCGCCATCCCCCGCTGCGTCCCGTTGCAGCGATTGTACTGACTTTACGCCCCAGTCAGGAGAAACTGCGGAAGATACTCACATTCGGGATTATGCAGGGGATTGAAGGAAAGAGCTTGGCGAATTAACTTTAAGGAAGATGGTGAAGATGGGGGAAAGACGTAAAACAGCTAGTGCTTCGCGAACCGCAGTGTTCCCCACGGATAGGCGAAATGAGCGTGACGTGCTGCCCTCCTCAAGGCAGGGGATCAGGGGTGGCCGAACGGGGGGCGTCATGCGTAGGGTCGTTGTCACAGGTTTGGGTGTGGTCGCCCCCAACGGGGTTGGCAAAGACGCCTTTTGGAAGGCTTGTGTCAACGGGCACAGCGGTATTGGGCCGATTCGCTCGTTCGATGCCTCCAACCACCCGATTCGCGTCGCGGGGGAGGTGCTGGATTTTGATCCGGAGCCGTTCATTCCCGATAAATTCCGCAAATCGGTGAAAGTCATGGGCCGCGCTGCCAAATTCGGCATCGGCGCGGCGGGTTTGGCCATCGCCGATAGCGGATTGGACCTTGAGCGGATCGACCCGACGCGCTTTGGCGTGGTGATGGGCGCGGGGTTGGTGCCGATGGACTTGGGCGAGCTAGCGCCACTTTTGGCCCGCGCGTGCCAGGAGGGGGGCGAATTTGACGAAACCAAATTGCCCGATCCCAACCGGCCAGATGCCCCCTTATTCCCCCTGTGGCTACTGAAATATCTGCCCAACATGGCCGCGGCCCACATCTCCATGGCCTTCAACTGTCAGGGACCGAACAACACCGTGGTGACCGCCTGCGTCGCGGGTACCCAGGCCGTAGGGGAAGCCTTTCGCCTCATCGCCCGTGGCGATGCCGATGTGATGCTCTGCGGTGGAGCCGATAGCCGTATCGATCCACTGATGTTGTTGGCCTACACGGCATTGGGAACGCTCAGCAAAGATGAAGGGCGCAAGCCCGAGGAACGCTCCCGGCCCTTCGATCGCCTCCGCGATGGGTTTGTCATCAGCGAAGGGGCCGCCGTGCTGGTACTCGAAGACTACGAGCGGGCCAAAGCCCGCAATGCCCCCATTTACGCGGAAGTGAAGGGATGGGGCAGTTCGTTCGACGCCTACAGCGTCACCAAGCCGGACCCTGAAGGCCGCGGCGGTGCCCGGGCGATCCAAGCCGCTCTCGACGAAGCCCGCGTCGATTTCCGCGATGTGGGCTACATCAACGCTCACGGCACCAGTACCCGACTCAACGACGCCATGGAAACCGCCGCCGTCAAACGGGTTTTCGGGGACTATGCCAAAGATGTGCAGCTCTCGTCGATCAAGTCGATGATCGGCCACTCGATCGGGGCCAGTGGCGCGATCGAAGCCGCAGCTCTGGCCATGAGCCTGAAAACACAGGTGTACCCGCCAACGATCAATCTGACCAACCCCGATCCGGCCTGCGATCTCGACTACATCCCCAACACCGCCCGCGAAGCCAAGGTGAAGTACGGTCTGTCCACCAGTTTTGGCTTCGGCGGGCAAAACGGGGCCTTGGTGATGGCCGCTATCTGAACATCCGGCCGCCGCAACCGGCCCGGCCACGATACCGCCCCGCCACTGATGGCAGCTACTCGGATCGGTAGGATGCTGTCTTACTCCTCACAACCGGCCCGGCCACGATACCCCGTCGCCAACCCAGGTGGGAAACGGCACCCGCAACGGGCCGACCCACCCATTGGCTCGCCGGCCACGCTCGGGTCTGGTTGACTGCGCCCGCCATTCCTCGGGGCCGATGCACTCCGGGCCAATGCACTCCGGGCCAGCGGGTGGGTGGGCCAGACCCAAGCGACTACTTGTCCAGCAAATCCTCCGCGTAAACACTCTCATAGCGGTATTTCGTGCCTTCACCCTGATGGTGCATCAGTTCCGCTTGGACTTTCAGGCGGGCGGCCTGATATTGCCCCGTGCGAGTGTTGAAGTACACCTCCCCCGTCCACAACAGGGGCAGAAGCGGAAGTTGTTCCCCGGGGGTGGGGGGCGGATTTTTGAGAGTGGTTTCGAGGCCAGCGGTGAACAATCCTTCGGAAGTTGTGCCTTTCTCAGTGTACTTTTGGAGAAATTCGTAGCTTTCCCCAGTGCCCAGTGGCGGATCGAGTTTGAATGTGAAGCGGCGTTCCCAGGTTCCGCCGGTTTGCGGCCACTTCTCCGGCCACTCGACCCGGAACGGCAGTTCAGCGTAAATCCGCGCCGCATTGCCACCTTTGGCTTGTTTGACGTCCACAATTTTCCCCTGAGAGTCGATCCGCAATACCACAATCGGTGTGTTCAGATAGTTGGCCATCGCCTTGGCGTCGGCGGGTTGGGTGGAATCGGCCGTAGTCACCGAGCCATCGGGTTGACGGAATTCACTTTTCATCTCCGTGATACTCATTTCCAAAGTCGCAATGCCCTGCTTATCGACTTCCTGGACTTTCCACTGCCGAACCAAAGCCAGGCGTGATTGCGTGGTACTCGTGGTGGCTTTTTCGGTTTTGTCGTCGACAGTGGTTTCGTGAACGACCGTCTGTTGAACGACGCGGTAACGGAGGGTAGCCCCGGGTTGCCAATGGAAGCGCGGGGCCACGGCCGGAGCGGCCGACGCCGCCGGAGTCTGCGCCACCGCGGCCGCCACCGGGCCGACCATACAACTGAGAACCAACAAATGCCGCATCATGCGTGAATCTCCCTTGCGGTCATGGGCCATGCCAGGCTATACCGGCCCAAGCGGCAGGCGCGAAGATCAACCGCCACCTACCGCGACCACCACGCCCCGGAAGTTCCGAAAAAGAAAAGCCGTTTTGGCGGAAGGCTCAACCGCCACCCGCCGCTCGAACGCGGATCGGCCCCTGACTTGTTTGGCTCAACCCACCGCCCAACCCCACTATGTGCGGATTGGCCGCTGATATGTGCGGATTGGCCCCTGACTTGTTTGGCTCAACCCACCGCCCGACCCTGTGCGCGTGTGTGTACGCGGATTGGACCCTGACTTGTTTGGTTCAACCCAACCACCGCTTGATCCCGCGCGCGTTCCGCCGCGCCAGCACATCCTCCCCAGTGAAGGTTCAGGGGGCATGACGGGCGAGAAAATCCGCCAACACCGGCAAATACAGATTCACAACCATCAGATCGTGGCCTTGTCCTTCTAATGGCAGCAAGAATTTTGGCTCCGGGGCGGCTGCGTAAAGTTGTTCGGCATGATAAAACGGCACCACGCGGTCGTCGGTCCCGTGGGTGATGAAAACCGGCCGACGGCACTGCGGCATTTTCGCCAGGTTATCAAAGCGCATCCGCATGAGGGTGAAGGTGGGAAGAAAGGGGTAATGGTCTTTCGCCACCGCCGGCAGGCTGGTGAAACAAAAAACGAGTACCAACGCCCGGTGTTCCACCCGGCGGGCCAGTTCGACCGCTGGTCCACCACCCAGCGATTCCCCATACACAATCACCCGCTCCGGCGCGATGTTCGCGACATCGAGCAGCCACCGGTACGCCCCTCCGGCCGCTGCGTAACAACCGGCTTCCGTGGGTGTGCCGGGGCATTTCCCATAGCCGGGATAGTCGAATAGCAGCACACCCGCCCCCAGTTCCTGGCGAAGTTGTGCGGCCACTTTTCCCCGGTGCGTGATATTGCCGCCGTTGCCGTGCGCGTAGAGAATCGCCCCCGCCGAGGGCTGCCGCGGCGGCAACCACCACGCTACCAAGGGCGTGCCATCCACCGAAGGGAAGGTCACTTCTTGCGTCTGGGCATCGGCCGGCGGTAACCAGGCTTGATCCGCGGACAGTGGATGAAAAACCAGAAAGCGTTCGACAAACCCCAGCACGGTAATGATCACTAAATAGGTCAACAAAATAAACAATACTGCGCCGCCCCCGCGGCGCAGCCAAATTCGCCGTTCCATAGGCCGTTGGGTCCTCAAGCCCCCGCAGTTCTCCGTAGCCTGGTGCCGCGTTCGACAGCCAGTTCCCATCGACACGCTTTGGGTGCAGTTCCTATAATCCCCCATCCCCCCATTTCGCACCGGAGCCACAACACTATGCAGGACCGCATCGCCTATCAGGGAATCACCTTTGATGATGTATTACTGGAACCGGCCTACAGCGACGTTGTGCCCCGCGATACCGACGTTCGCACGCTGCTGACTCGCAACGTGCGCATTAACATTCCGATTGTGTCCAGCCCGATGGACACGGTGACCGAAAGCGAGCTGGCCATTGCGTTGGCTCAAGAAGGCGGCATCGGGATTATTCATAAGAATCTGTCGATTGCCGCCCAAACCCGGGAAGTTGACAAGGTCAAGCGGAGCGAAAACGGGATCATCACCGATCCGCTCACCTTGCCGCCCGATGATACTGTCGGCCATGCTCGCCAGTTGATGGACGAGCATCATATCAGTGGTGTCCCGATTACCGTCAACGGGGTGTTGAAGGGGATTCTCACCCGTCGCGACCTCAAGTTTCTCGACAACAACGAGCAAAAACTCGAAGAGGTCATGACGAAGCGCAATCTGGTGACCGCGCCGGAAAACACCACACTCGAAGAAGCGGAAAAAATCCTCACCAAAAATAAGGTGGAGAAACTGCTTCTGGTGGACGATGAATTCAGACTGAAAGGGTTAATCACGATCAAGGACATAGACAAAATTCAGAAATTTCCCCATGCCGCGAAAGATGCCCGCGGCCGGCTGCGTGTCGGGGCGGCCATTGGCGTTTTCGACTACGAACGGGCCGACTCGTTGATCGCGGCCGGTGTGGATGTGTTGGTGGTCGATTCGGCGCACGGCCATAGTCGCAATGTGATCGAGACCGTCCGGGAGCTGAAACGCCGCTATTCCATCGACATTATCGCTGGCAACGTCGCCACGGCGGATGGCGCGCGGGCGTTGGTCGACGCGGGAGCCGACGCGGTGAAAGTTGGGATCGGGCCGGGGTCGATCTGTACCACGCGTATTGTTTCCGGCGTGGGTGTGCCGCAGATGTCGGCGATTGCCAACGCCGCCAAAGGTCTTCGCGGGACGGGTGTACCACTGATTGCCGATGGCGGCATCCGCTACAGCGGCGACATCACGAAAGCCTTGGCCGCGGGGGCCTATTCGGTCATGATCGGCGGCTTGTTTGCCGGTTTAGCCGAAAGCCCGGGGCAACTGATCCTTTACCGCGGCCGTTCGTTCAAGCAATATCGTGGCATGGGGTCCTTGGGGGCCATGATGGCCGGCAGTGCCGATCGCTATCAACAAGGCACGGCGGGCCAGCCGATACCTGCCAATGGCAAATTGGTTCCCGAGGGGGTCGAAGGCCGGGTGCCGTTTAAGGGGCATCTGGCACCGTTTGTCTATCAACTGGTCGGCGGCGTACGGGCGGGGATGGGCTACTGTGGGTGTCGGTCGCTCGACGAGTTGCGGACGAAAGCCCGGTTTATCCAAGTGACCACGGCCAGTGTGCAGGAGAGCCATCCGCATGACATTGCCATTACGCAAGAATCGCCGAACTACAGCCCAGCCGACTATTCCGCGGATGCTGGCTAGTACCGTCGCGTTACTGACGCTGACGGCACTGCCCAGCTTCGCCCAACCCCCGGCACCCAGCTCGCCTTATCTGCCCCTACCTCCGGGCTACCGCCCGCGAACGCCACCGCCCACGCCCCACCCGGCCCCCCCGCGTTCAACCCACAACGGTACCATCCTGTACTTCCACAAACCAGCCAACGCCCTGCTCGCCACCGGCGCCGCATCCCCGCTCACACCCCGGCTGGAAACGGCCCAAGCTTCGCTACCACCGACATCCCGCCACCTCCCGGATGTCGCACCAGCCTCGCATCATGCGTCCTACCCGCCGACAAACGCCGTACCGACAGCTCAAACCGATCCGATGACCTCTCCGATGACCTCGACTTCGGAAAAGAAACAAGAAGTGGTCATCCAGCCGGTTCCAGAAGAGTTCATCCAACTACCGCCGCGCGACAAGATTTTCATGGTCTACGACGACGCCGGCTTAGAAAAAGCGATTGTTGACTACATCCGCGAAGGCTTGAAGAAAGACAAAAAATATGACCCGAAACAGGAGAAAAGTCTGGTCTTCCCCCCCTTACCGGTGATCAGCCCCCCCGGAGTTGTTTACACCCCCAAGACCAACCAATATCCGCCTCGGAGTGTGTGGATCGAGCCAGGATATGTGGTCCACCGGCGGCTGCACTTTGAGGAACGCAACGCCGAACGCGCCGGTTGGGACCTCGGCCCCCTGCAAACGTTGCTGTCCACGACTTACTTCTACAAAGATGTGCTGATGTGGCCGTATCGTCTGGCCTCTGGTTGTCGCAGCGGCTTCTGGGATACCAGCGCCGGCAAGTGCCTCCCGGGCAGCCCGACCCCATACTACTTGTATCCACCGGGCCTGAGCCTGACCGGAACGGTCGTCGAAGGTTCAGTGATTACGGGTGCGGCCTTTATTTTCCCCTAAGATGGCAACATCGCCCAACCCATAGCATATCCGCAGCCCCGGAAGAGTTCTCAGAAACGATCACGGGACTTCCCCGCGTCACCGACGTTCCCGGAAGTCCCGTTTTTTTTCTTGGAATCGTCCGTTGGCCATTCGAGGCAGGCAACGCATGGATGTCTCTTCACGCGGTAAGCTACGCCCCCCCCGCGTGCGCGGCCAAGCCGGTGGATCAGCAAGCTACGCCCCCCCGCGTGCGCGGCCAAGCCGGTGGATCAGCTCGGCCGCTGCTGACTGCTCTTTGGCCTGAGGGCTAATCGGCCCCCGCGTGCGCGGCTAAGCCGGTGGATCGGCTTACGGGGCTTCCTTCAAGCGGAGGAAGGTTTCCTGAACCAACTTTTTCGTGTCGTTCAACATGGTGAGCAAGGGGGCCAGATCGGGCGGTGCGGTGCGTCGCTGACCGTGTTCGAGGCGGTAATAGACCAAATGCTGATTCAGCGCGGTGATGGCGTCGGTCAGTTGATCGAGGGCCATCGCGAGGTTGCCGGCATCGGGGCCGAGCTGAAAGCGGTAATTGTCCAGCCGGGCAGCGTCGTCGGCCGTCATGGGATGTGGCTCCGTGGCGGTGTTCCGGATTGGGGGGCGTATCGATGGAAGGACGGCGCAGCGTCATGGCTTGCCGGCCCCTGGAGTGCTGCGGGCGAAGCCCTTTTCGTTGTTGTGCGACGATATGGAAGCGGCTCGCGCCGTTTTGTCCACATATCAGGTGCTGCGGGCGAGGCCCTTTTCGTTGTTGTGCGACGGTCGGGGTTCTCCTTGGGGGGGAGAACGACCGTTCTTTTCATATTTCGTAGGTGAAGGGCATTTCCGCGGGCTTGGCCCCTTTTAACCGCAGTTTGGGCTTCTCCAAAACCACGGTGGTATCGGGGGGAACACTTTCGGTCAGCCAAACGTTGGAACCGATGACCGACCGAGCACCGATGACAGTCTGACCGCCGAGAATCGTGGCGTTGGCGTAGACAACGACTCCATCTTCGAGTGTGGGATGACGTTTGTAGGCCCCGTGCAGAAGCGCCCCACTGTCGTCTTTCGTAAACGATAAGGCCCCCAGCGTCACCCCCTGATACAGCTTGACGTTGCGGCCAATGTGGCAAGTTTCGCCAATGACCACACCCGTGCCGTGGTCGATGAAGAAACCGGGGCCGATAGTCGCTCCGGGGTGAATGTCGATCCCGGTTTTGGCGTGGGCCAGTTCCGTCATCATGCGGGGAATGAACGGTACCCCCAGGCGATGAATCTCATGGGCGACGCGGTAAATCGTGATCGCTTCGAACCCGGGATAGCAAAAGATGATTTCGTGGTGGCTGCGGGCCGCCGGGTCGCCGCGAAAGGCGGCGTCGACATCTTGTTCGAGCGTCTTGCGAATTTCGGGTAAACGCCGCAGGAACTCCAAGGCTTTGGGTTGGGCGATTTTTTCGCAATCAATGTGGGGGTTTTCTTGGCACAACTCGTGCCGTAAGGCCCGGGCCATCTGCGTGGTCAGCTTGTCGTGCAGGGCATCGATCAGGCTGCCGACATAATAGCCGATGTTGCCCAAGTGCAGGTTCTGCCGTTTCCCGTAGCCGGGGTAGAGCACCTCGAACAAATCGCTAACAATGTCGGCCACTGCATCGCGGTTGGGCAGTGGCTCATGGGCCAAATGATTCAACCGGCTGCATTCGGTGTAGGTTTCGATGAGCTGGTCGGTGATCGCCGGTAATTCTTCTTTGAGCCGAATGTCCGTGGCCATAGACTCTCCCGACGGAAAAACGTGAGGATTTGGTGTGATGGTACGGCACCCAGGGTGGCAACGTCAAAAGGAACTCGCCGGTGCAGCGGCGTTGGAGTTGGTGTCCGGGGTCATCATCGTCGGGAAAGGCACCGCAGCTTGTGCAAAATGGCACAAATCGCAGCAGCCGTCGCGGCCAAATGCTGGCGTTCGCAGCATCTGTGGGCGGGGATGAAGCCATTGTGATGGATCGTTCGGGAACCGCTATCGTCGCAAATATATTGTAGAATTGAACTTGTGTCACACTTCCGAAAAACACGAAAATTTTGGTCAAGTTTGGCATCCGATCTGCGTTAATACTGATGACGAGCCGGACACGGAACCAGCCCGTCGGACTGAGGGGAGAGGCAGTTCGGCTGACTGTTCCGTTGAATGGCTCGCATCCGACAACCGCTCGAGTATTGGCTGAGGGGAGAGGCAGTCAATCACTCGGGCGGTTTGTTTTTTGCCCCCATCCGAACTGATTCCGAGAAATAGCCGCCCAATTTCCGAGAAATAGCCGCCCAATCTGCTATATGGCCCCCCATTCTACCGCGACGAACCCAGCGAACTGCTGCGGCGAACCCAGCGAATCGTCGATGGCGACCAAACTCAGCAGCGACTTCTTCCACCGCCAACGACCAAGGCTCGTGCAATGGCCGGTGGCCCGCGGATGCCACGACCTGCCCGAGCGTATTGCCCGAGCGTATGATACATCGTCGACATTGTCGAATCCGACGCGATGGCTCAGGGTGCAATCGCCCGTGGACCGCGGACACCACCTTCGAGCGGGTCCGAGTGTGGCCCATCGGTACCCCATCGGCCGCGGACACCCGGCATGGCATAATGGGGACCGCCAGAACATCCGAGCATTTGCAGAAACATTGAATTCAGAAACCTTGAAGCGAAATCATAAGCCGCAAAGCCCAGGCTAGCGCTTCTTGCTCCCATCGGCAGGTTCGCCATTCCGGGCCAACGCCAGACATTCCGAGCCAACGCCAGACATTCCGGGCCAACGCCAGAGTAATAGGGAATTACGAGCCAGGGGCCGCGGTGGTTGTTGGTTCGGTTTCACCCGCGTGCCGGGCTTCATCTTCTTCCACTTCGTGTTGAATCTCCTGAACTTCGCTGCGCATGCGTAAGTAGACCACA
>JANWYJ010000087.1 GCA_025055115.1 Gemmata sp. | reverse complement strand
TTGTTTCCAAACGGCGTGGAAGTTGCGAAAAGCCCTTCACTGTCCGGCTTTTTTCGGGTTTTCCCACGGCCATGAGGCGGAATCCTGCGTGGTTGGCCCGATCATCGAGCCGATCTGGCTGATCTGGGCCAATCCGGACCCAAGAGCGTGGCTCAATGGGAAAACTTCAGCGGCGGCGGAGAAAAACGCAGGCGATGTGTCGTTTTGTCTTGCAGAAACGTGTTCGGAAGGGGCTGCTTGAGCGACGGCCAACGTCGGCATTGCGGCCTGCAGCTCTGAGCCGTCGCGCGAGCCGGTGGCCAGTTTCCGCGGAGGGATACGGCACGGGTGTACCCCCGTGCCATCGCGTCGTCCCCTTACAAGTAGCGTTACAAACGAGATCACAAAAGCCAGACACGACATTCAGTATGAGAGTGCCATCGCGTCGTCTCCTGACAAGTAGCGTTACAAGTAGCGTTCGGCTTCGGCGGTGTGGTGTTCGCGCACAAGTTCGACCAAACCATCGGCATGCAGGCCCAGATCTGCGAGCAGTTCATTGCGCTCGCCGTGTTCGATGAACCGATCCGGGATACCACGGCGGATGATGTTCCGCGTATCCAAGCCGGCCGCATTCGCCGCTTCCAGGACCGCGGAGCCAAACCCACCTTCAAGGGTACCTTCTTCCACGGTGACAACCAGCGGCAGTGTTTCCACGGCCCGCAGGATCGTTTCTTTATCCAGGGGTTTGGCAAAGCGGGCGTTGATCACCCCCATGTGAATGCCTTCGGCCCGCAGTTTCTTGGCCGCGGCCAGGCAATTCGACAACAGGGTACCAAAGGCGATAAAGCAGCCATCCTCGCCCCAGGCGATCACTTCGGCTTTGCCCAATTCGATGGGGGCCGGTGCGGTCGAGCGTTCCACTTTCTCCAGATTGGTTTTTGGATAACGCATCGCGATGGGACCGTTGTGCTTCAGGGCAAAACGCACCATCGGCTGCACGTCGGCTTCGTCCCCGGGGGCCATGCAGACCATGTTCGGGAACAGCCGCAAGTAGGGGATATCGAAGACGCCGTGGTGGGTTGGTCCTTCCGGCCCGGTCAGCCCCGCACGATCCATACAGAAGACCACGTGGAGATTCTGCAAACACACCTCTTGGAAGATTTGGTCGAAGCTGCGCTGCAGGAAGGTACTGTAAATATCGACCACCGGTTTGAGACCGGCTTTGGCCTGCCCCGCGGCGAATGCCACGGCATGGCTTTCGCAGATACCGACATCGAAGAAACGATTGGGGAAATCCTCCCGGACTTTCTCCAACTTATTCCCCTGGCACATGGCCGCCGTCAGCACGGTGACGTGGGGATCGTCTTGTAATGCTTGATGCAAGGCACTACTGACCGCATCGGTGTAAGCTTTCGCGCTGGCTTTTTTGAGCGACACAATGACACGGTCCGGCCCGATCTGTTCAAAGACCGGCGGCGTATGGAAGGTGACGGGGTCGTTGGCAGCTTGCGGAACACCATGCCCTTTGGTGGTGAAAACGTGCAGCAAAAGCGGCCCTGTTTGGGTTTTCAAGTCTTTGAGAATCTTTCGTAGCCCGGGCAAATCGTGACCATCGACCGGGCCAAAGTAGCGGAAGCCAAGCTCTTCGAACAGCATCCCGTCTTTGAGCCACGCCTTCAGGCCATCGCGCAGCGCCTCCAGCGACGAACGCGCCATTTCGCCAATCACGGGGATGTTTTGCAAAATTTGGTTCAGGCGTCGTTTGCTACCCTGGTAAAACCCGGTCATACGGCATTGGTCGAGATAGTTGGCCAATCCTCCCGTGCGCGGACAGATCGACATTTTATTGTCATTGAGAATAACCAGGACATTCTGCTTCATGCCGCCGATGTTATTGAGAGCTTCCCAGACAATCCCCGAGGGAAACGCGCCATCGCCAATGACCGCGACGGCATAATTGTTGCGGCCGAGCAGATCATCGCCCGATTTGAGGCCCGAGATGGTTGAGACACTGGACCCGGCATGGCCCGTCATGAACAGATCGTAGTCGCTTTCCCCCGGATGCGGGAACCCCATCAAGCCACCTTTGGTCCGGATGGTATGGAAGCGGTGGTAGCGGCCGGTGATGAGCTTGTGGGGGTAAATCTGGTGCCCGGTATCCCAGATGAGCCGGTCTTTGTCTTTGGAGAAGTCGAAGGTCAGATGGAGCGCCAAGGTCAGTTCGACAACGCCCAAATTGCTGGCGAAGTGGGCGGGCCGGGTGGTGAGGACGCGAATCAGCTCGTCGCGAATCTCGTGCGTCAGTTCTTGGAGTTGCTCCTCCGACAGCGTCTGCAAGTCGGTGGGCGAGTGAATGTGGGGTAGAAGTTTAGCCATGGTCCACGACTCCCGTCGGGGCGTTAACGATCCCTCTGAACAACGTAATGGGCTAATGCCGCCAACAGGGGGCTTCCCAGTTGTTGGGCCGCGGCGACGGCCTGTTGGCTCAATTCGTCGGCCTGCCGGCGGCTTTCGACGACGCCGAGCAGCCCTGGGTAGGTCAGTTTGCCGCGGGCGGCATCCTTACCGACCCGTTTACCGGCTTTATCCGCCGTACTCTCGACATCCAATAGATCATCAGTGATCTGAAACGCTAATCCGAACGCGTCCGCGTAAGCGTCCACCGCAGCCAAGGTGTGCGGATCGGCTCCGAATGGGCGTTCCCCCTGGGCCACGAAGACGCCCAAGCGGAGGGCCGCGCGGATCAAAGCCCCCGTCTTGCGGGCGTGGAGGTCGGCGAGGCGGGCCGGTGCAGCCGATGCGCTGCCTGCGGGGGGCGTGCTCATCTCCCCAGCCCCCTGCAGTTCTTCCTGTGGGGGAGAAACTACGATTTTCCCTTCCGCTTGGAGGTCCAGTGTCTGCCCGCCCACCATTCCCGTGGCCCCGGCTCCATGGGCCAGCTCCAGACAGCTAACCGCAGCCGTCCGGGGGGGGTAACTGAGCGCCAGCAGTTCGAAGGCGGCGGTCAACAAAGCATCGCCGGCCAGAATCGCCAGGGCTTCCCCGTATTTCTTGTGGCAGGTGGGTTGTCCGCGGCGAAGGTCGTCGTCGTCCATCGCCGGCAGATCATCGTGAATCAACGAGTAAGTATGAATCATCTCCACCGCGCACGCCGCTGGCAAGGCCGCTTCGCGGCTACCTCCGGCCGCCTCGCAGGCCAGCACGGTCAACACCGGGCGGAGACGCTTGCCGGGGGAAAGCAGGCTATAGGCCATCGCCTCCGCCAACAGGGGTGGGGCTGTGGAGCAGAGACGGGCCAATTGTGCCGCCAAAGCCGCTTCGATCGCGTCCTGAAGCGGTCGTAATTCCTCCCACAACGGATCGGGCAGGCTGTCGCGGCTACCGCGCGGCGCGGTGTTCGCAGCGGCCGATGCGGCGATCGTCGGCCGCGGCGGTGAGGGCCGATCATTGGTAGCGGAACCGAGCGTCATTCGAAAAATCCGGCACGAGGGGGTGAAACGGCGGTTCCCGGGGTTGCATCAGCCTGGAAGCAGCCGGGCTGTGACGTTTTTCGCAAGCCCCGCTGCGTGGATTCAAAAGCCGCGACGTGATCGAACGGTTTGAGGTCAACCATTCCGTCATCCGTTGTACCTGCTAACAATTGGATGCGTTGCTCCGCATGGTGGAGTTGCGTGTAACAATGCCGCAAAAGGGCGATACCGCGCTCATAGCGAAGCAGTGCGTCGTCGAGGGTAGTCGTCCCATCTTCCAGTTCACGCAGGATTGTTTCGAGTTCCGCCAGGGCGGCCTCGAACGTCAGAGGGATGGGGGTACTCGTATCGGGCATAGGCTCGCTTCCTGTGCGGGCGAGAGTCCGTCCTTGAGACCTTCCCTCGATCGCCGGAGGGGTTCGGGTCATCAACGTTCCGTCAATTCGTGGGCGATCGTGCATCGGCCGCTGACACATCCGCGCTGTTTCGCCGCGTTTCCGTGACGAGTGAACGGATGGACCCGTGCGCCAGGGTCGTTATCAGAACATCGCCGGGTTGCAGCCCCGATGGATCACGGACCAATTGACCATCGCCGGTGTGCGTCAAGCTATAACCCCGAGCCAGAACTTGCAAGGGGCTGAGCGACTCTAACAGTCCAGAAAATTCGAGGACTTTCTGCCGCGCCTGATTCAGGCGAACTTGGACTGCGCGGTGCAGGCGACTGGCGATGTCGTCGAGGCGCTGTTCGAGATCAGAAATCCGCTGTTGCGGGCGGCGGAACACCGGACGGCTGGCGAAGTCCTCAAGCCGTTCACGCCATCGCTGCAAGCGGCGTTGCAAGCTGGCGGTCAGTCGTTGGTGCCATTCCCCCAATTGCTGCAGCATCTCCTCGCGGTGGGGAGTGAGGGCCACCACCGCGGCGGTGGGCGTTTCGGCCCGATGATCGGCCACCAAATCGGCAATGGTCACATCAATTTCATGCCCAACTGCGGAAATCACCGGAATCTGTGACGTGAAAATCGCCTCCGCGACCAGTTCTTCATTGAACGCCCACAAATCTTCGGCACTGCCGCCACCGCGCCCCAGCACCATCACATCGATAGGCAGCCGACCGGTTGTGTGCAGCCAATTCAGCAGCCGGATGGAAACGGCAATATCTTGGGCCGCTCCTTCCCCTTGAACCCGCGCCGGTTTGACGATCAGTTCTGTGAACGGCCAACGTTGGGCAAAAACTTCGATCATATCGCGAACCGCCGCTCCCGTGGCGCTAGCGACCAAGGCCACGCGCCGGGGGGGCCGTGGCAGCGGACGTTTCCGCCGTGGATCGAAGTACCCTTGCGCTAACAACTTTTCCTTCAGTCGCCGCAACGCCAGTTCCGCCGCACCCACACCTTTCGGCTGAATCTCCTCCACCAGCAATTGATACTCGCCACGTGGGTCGTACACCGTGAGCCGGCCACGCGCCAGAATCTCCTGCCCGTCCTGGGGGTCGAACTTCATCCGCAAATTGAAACCGCGAAACATCGCGCACTTGATCTGCGACTGTGCATCCTTGAGCGTGAAATACCAATGCCCACTCGAAGCCCGAGTGAAGTTGGAAACCTCACCAACCACCCACACCTGCGGGAACTTCGCTTCCACAACGCCCCGAACTTGTGCCGTCAATTGCGACACAGTGAGCGGTTGCACCGACGGTTTCGTCGCGGTACTCATGGTTTCCGGACCAAATAAATCGGATCGCCTTGCTGGTCATACATACAGTCTAGCAGCGCTACGGCGCCCCAAGCCGTGCGGTTGTCCCACTCCTGTTGAATCAGCAACGCGAACCCCCCAGATGGCAGCGCTGAAGGCGAAGTGAGCTTCCGTACCTCCCGCGCGTAATAAAACGTAATACCCTCATCCTTCAGTTTGATCGTGTACAGCGGTTGATCCGCCGGCACTTGTTCGCGCAACTGTGCTGCGGTCGGCTGAGCATTCCGGCCCGCCGTGCGTTGCGGCATGACCCCCTCTACAAAAATCACTTTGATGATGAACCAACTGAAGATGAAGGCGATGACCAACCGCCGCACCACCGTGGTGTGCGCAGCTGACCCGATGCTGTACAAACCGAATACGCCCAAACCCATCAACCCCGGACTCAGTGGTAAGGCGTAGCGGACGTTGTGGTTGGGTACGAGCGTCCAAAAGAGCAGAGAGGGCCATGTCCAACAGTGCAGCAGTTGCAGCAGCAACTTCGCCCGATCGTCGTATTGATTCCAGAACGTTCGGCGGAATGTGAGCAGAGCGAATGCGGATACCGGCAGATGGGCTGCGACAACCGTAACGGGGTATTTCACCACTTCCCACCACGGATAGCCTTGGCTCGCTTTGGGCGCAAACCGGTATGCGGCTTCCTTCTGCACGGTCTCGGCCAGCGTCGGCCAGCCGACCTGCTGAATCACCGCTAACGCCCACAATCCACACAATCCCGTGGCGACCGCCAAGGCCACAAGGTGCTTTCTGCTCGCCAGTAACGCCAGTTGCCCCCGCCAGAGCAATAGAGGAATGACGGTCAGGTAGAAGAACGCCGGGGCCGTCCACTTGGTGAGAGTTCCCGCGGCGACACACAGCAGCGAAAGGACCAGTAGCGGTCCATGCACGGTGGCAGCAGTTGCGGGGCTGTTGGTGTCGAGCGCCTGATAGAAAAGGACGATCGCTGCGGTCACCCAACCGACCAGCGTCATGTCGATTTCCGCGCTGGGGACTTTATCGAGCCACAGGACCGAACACGGCAGCAGCAGTGCAACCAGTAGCGCGGCCCGCTCGCCAAGAGCGCGGCGAAAAAGGCGGTGCATCAGTACCACGGCCACCGTTGCTGCCACCACCGACGGCAACCGAGCGCTGGCCGGGCTGACTTCGCCCCACGGCAAGCTGCAAACGCCAATCGCGACGTAATGCCCGGGGGGTTTCGTGAGAAACGGTTCCCCGTAGAGAACCGGATACAACCACTGACCGTTCAGGCACTCCCGACCAATGATGGCCCGCAGGGCTTCTGTTCGGTACAGTGGTCCGGCATCCAATCCATAGACAAACAGAACAACACACCACACCGCGACGGTCACTGGCCCCAGCCGCGCCCGTACGAACGACCATCGCCAGCGACGAGCCAACGTCCGTTGAATGATGCGGCCTCCTTGCCACCGTTTCACTATGACCTCAATCTTTTACTTTGGCCTGAATCGGTTAACTCCACCCACCAGTCCGCCGCCCAGCGCTAGGGCCCAGCATAGCGCCGGCACCCAGTCGCCCCAGGCGGCATAGTACGACACGCGGGTATCGATCGGCACCTGCGCCAGGACCACACCTTCCATTGATTTGGAGCCACTCCAGGGGGTTGGCTGGTGGTCGCTCAGCCGGCCGTGTGAATCCACCGGGTGCGGCCAGGCGATCACGCGGCCATCCGGGTCGATCACCGCGGAAATGCCCATGTTCACGCTGCGAACCACCGCGCGGCGGGTTTCAATCGCCCGGAAGCGGCAGATAGCGAGGTGTTGTTCGTGTTCTTCAGTGCCATCGAACCAGCCGTCGTTGGAGATGTTGACGAGGAAATCCACCGGTTCTCTGGCGACGTACTGTCGGGCCAGGTAAGTGTCGGAATCTTCGTAGCAAATGAGGCACCCGAAGGTGAAAGAGGACCCCGTGGGTGTGCGCAGAGGGAAGCGCGTCCAACGTTGCCCTGGTCGGCAGGAGTAGTCGTGCTTGTAGGGGGTGAAGATTTTCATAAACGGCAGTTGTTCGCCCAGGGGCACATACTCGCCGAAAGGAACCAGGTGCATTTTGTCGTAGCGCAGGGGTTCGGGAATGTCTGGACCGACCAACAGCGCCGAGTTGTATTTCCACAGCTTCTCACCGTCCCATTCATGCCCATTGAGGCCGTAGAGGATCGCCACACTCCAGCGGCGGCGGAATTGCCAATCGGCCTCGTCGATGAGGCGACGCACCCGTGGCGGGACTTCGTCGGGATTGATCCCAGCCGCCCGTTCAAACCAATCTTCCCAATAGCAGGTCTCTGGCCAGATGATCAGATCGGGCGTGAGCCGATACGCGGCGGCAAACACTCGGCTATACTGCTGCTGCAGGGTTCCCCCGCGAGCCATCTTCTCGCCCTGGGGTACATTTCCCTGGATCGCGGCCACTCGCGGACCGGCCGCAAACGGGGCGTGGGCGAGGCGCATCGTCCCGTACGCGACACTCGCCAGCAGAAGAACCACACTGCCGACCAGTGAGCCATTGACCACCCAACGGGGGGGGCGCTGAGGCAAAGCCACCGTGAGCGCGGGCCGGCTCCCCGGCTGGTGCGATTGTGGTTCGGTGGAATCCTCCGTTGCACGGGCCGCATCATCGGCGGCTGTGGGCCAGCGCAGCCATTTCCGTACCGCGTCACTCCGTAGCGCCATGTCGGTCAGTGCCCCGTTGATGGCTGCGACTACCCATGATACGGCATAGACTCCGCCGCAGTCGGCGATTTGGGCCAGGGGAAGAAATTCATGCTGGGTGTAGCCGAGGAAGTACCAGCCGAAGCCAATCATCTGGTACGCCCCGACGAGTGCCAGAAACGGAAACCCTGTGGGGAAGTGCATGCGAGCGTATTCGAGCGCGACCCATCCCACCGGCACCGCCAACGCCAGTGGCAAACCCCGTCGATCCAGTGCGCGGATGATGACCAGAGCGCCGAGCCAAAAGAGCGGCATGACAAGAGCCAGACCCAACCACGACAGGTACATCATCGGGTGGGCCACGCGAACCCATTGCGTCGCCAGCGTGAAGAAAACAACACCCCCCAGATAAGCCGCGCTATAGCGACGGCAATGGCCCACAGGGGCGCGGACCAGTGTCAGCCACGGCACCAGCGCGACAAACGCCAGCGGGCCGAGGTTGAGCGGAAAGAACGCCGCCCACAGCAGAACGGCCGAAACCACTGCGGGTAGAAACACACGGGGCTTCACGCGGAGTCCTTCCGTCTGAGGAACTAGGTTCGCGGCACCGCGGCTCGCCACTCACAATGCCTCCAACAGCACCACCGGCAGCCGCATCCCGGCATCCACACGAATCTCGCCGGCGGGCAGAACCACAAGAGCGTCGGCTGGTTGCATTCCCACCAGATCAGGAGCACCGGTCCACGGCAGGGGCCGCACATGCCAACCGGTTTCGTGCGGTTCCAACACCGCGGGGCGATAGGTCGGCCGATCGTTGGTCTCCGCTATCGCTTCACTCAATGGTAACTGCATGGTGCGCGGCCCGGACTGTTGGTGCCCGCCCAAGACACGCAGCGACGGGCGGACGAACAGTTCAAAGGCCACATACGAACTGGCTGGGTTGCCCGGCAGGCCAAAGACCAGTTTGCCTTTGGGGCTGGTACCAAAGAGCAGTGGTTTGCCCGGTTTGACCCGAACCTGTCGGAAATGAATCGTCACACCCAGTTCTTGCAGCACACTGGGCACCAAGTCGTGATCACCCACCGAAACGCCGCCGGCAATGAGAACCACATCGGAAACATCAATTCCTTCGGCGATCAGGGACCGGGTGATGGTCCGGTCGTCGCGTGCGATGCCCAAATATCGCGGCAGGCCCCCGGCACGCACGGTTTGGGCCGCGAGCATGGGGCCGTTGGAATTGCGAATCTGCCCCGGCTTCGGCTTGGTGTTGGCTTCGACCAGTTCATCCCCCGTCACGATGATGCCCACCCGCGGGAAGGGGTAAGCGGGCACCGCCGTCTTGCCCACACTGGCCAAAACGCCAAACGCCGCGGGATTGATGACCGTACCGGCCGCCAGAACCGTGGTTCCAGCTTTCATCTCGGTACCTTGGGCATAGATGTGCTGCCGGGGTTGCACATGGGGATCGGTAATCCGAATCCGCTCGCCGCTGCGCTGCGTGTGCTCTTGCATGACCACCGCATCGGCTCCGGGGGGGATGGGTGCCCCGGTGAAAATGCGGACAGCTTCGCCCGGCCCCACCGTTTGGGTCGGCACTTTCCCCGCCGGCACTTCCTCGATCACCCGCAATTCCGCCGCCGGCGTAGCACAATCGGCCGCCCGCACCGCGTAGCCATCCCGCAGCGATTTATCAAACGGCGGCACGTCGATGTCGGCGGCGATATCGACGGCCAGCACCTGCCGCAACGCAGCCGTGGTTAGCGCCGCAAATTCCGGTTTCAGGGGGCGGGCGTGTTTCAGCACTTCGGCGAGGGCATCGGCAACGTCAAGCATCAGGCTCTCTCATTCCCTGCATCATAACCGACGGAAGAAACCTCTCCCGCAGCTCTTGGTGGTCATTGTATACCGCTGACGGGGTACCCATCTATCTCGGTTGGACCAGGAATGGAAGGGCTAGGCTGAACAACGACCGACCTGTGGAGCCTGGCGAATGGTCGTCCCACGCGAAATGGCCGCCGTCAGAGCAGTCGAAGATGATAGACGATGGCGAAAGCCAGTAATCCCACGCCCAGGGCGAAATACGCGACCAGCCACAACAGCGTGCGATCGGCTTCGAGTGTATCGTGCATCCTGCACCGTCCCACTTCCTGATTCGGTCCTTGTCAGGTCAGGAGTTTGCCGGAAGCCGCGGCAGCGGTCAAGGGCAACACCACCACCGCCGCTTGCGGGGGAGCCAATGGCTCATCCCATCGACATCAGGAAGCGGGCATCGCCAGTTGAACAATGAGCCGTTCCACCTGGACTCGCTCGGGTAAGGCACTACCGCCTTTCAGGCCGTAGTTGATCGCCACCAGCCAATCGGTCAACTTCTGTAATCGGTTCATCCCCAAGTGCCGCAGTTGCCGTTCGGTCGCCAGGCGGATTTTGTCCCACTTCGGTATGCCTGCGGCGTCCATCGCGGGTCCTAACGGCATCTTCTCCTCGTGAATCAGCCGCCCCACCAAGGCCAGTTTCCGCAATGACGCTGTCAGCGGGCCGATCACACCCATCGGATCAACCCCTTCCGTGAAGAGTTCTTCGAGAATCGAAAGGGCTTCGCCCGGTTGACCGTCCCCGATGGCATCGAGAATACGAAAAACATCGGCGGCTTTGCTGCGACCGACCAGGCGTTCGACATCGTCTGGGGTGATTTCCGGTTGCTTCCCGACGGCGATGGCCAGTTTGTTCAGTTCTTGGTCGAGCAATCCCATTTCGGGTCCGACCAATTCCAGCAGCACTTCCGCGGCCTCTGGGAGCAATTTTTTCTGATAGGTCGTCTTGGCCCAGTCGATACACCAGGGCTTGAGTTCATGTAACTTATAGGCTGGAAAGGACTTACACACAATTTTGGCCGAGTCGGGCAACACTTTGGCCAAGCGGGTACTTTCGGGGAAGGTTTTCACATCCAACACCAAAACCCCGACCGGACTCGGCTTGGCAGCATAGGCTTCGAGTTCGTGCCGATATTCCGTGACGAACTTATCCGCCTCGTCCACCATCACCACACGACAGGGGGCACAAAACGGCAGCGTTTCCAGATCGTTGCGAATCACGGAAAAATCGAGCTTGTCGCCGGGGTAGGTACTGACGGCTAGCAGGGGATCGACTGCGCCGATGGCCGCGGCCACGATTTTGGCCCGCGCGTGCCGTTTGAGGAAATCTTCATCGCCCACCAAAGCATACACCGGCTGCCGGGCCACCGACTTCTGCTTGAGAAAGACCAACGCGTCCATGAAGAATCTTCGGGAGGATTTTTAGAAACAGACGAAAAGTCGAGGAAAACCACCGTGGAATGCTGAAGCTTGGCTCGAGTCTGTTTCCATACGCTGGGTCGGCCATTGAAAGAACGTTGTTTTCCGGTGTTTTTCGAGTTTTGGAACCACCTCAGAGCAAAGCTTGGGTTATTCGATGCCATTTCCGCTGACGACAGAAATTCCTATCCAATTTTCGCTTTGAGTGAAGATACTCGTCCAAGGAGCTATACTTTGTATCTTGAGCTTCAGCAAAAAGACCAGTAGATTCGCCGTTATTATAGTGTGATCTTTGTTTTGGTGATAATCCTCGCGCCTAGAAAGGAACCTCGCGATGTCGCCCAATCCCGCTTCCGCTACGATCCGAGGTTTGTGTCACTCGGATGGCATGAGTTTGACTCCGTTGGTCAATAGCCTCGAGCCACGACCATTACTAGCTCGAGGACTGCAGGTCGTTTGCATCACGATGCTTTTGATTATCTCGGGATTACTAACTGCCAGCTCGGCTTCAGCTGCGGTGATTTTCGCGGATGTGACAAATATCAATGTCCCCAATCAAAAGGCCACAGGCACTCTGGGAGGAATTGGATTCACTCTCGTGCCCACTTTAGTGAGGCCGGCGATTGGATTTGGTACCAATGCTATTGTTGGCGGAGTGACTAATGGAACTTCGACCGCGTTCAATAACCCAACGTATTTCACCCCCCACCTGCCGTCGGGAGATATCATCGTACTCAGCGCAATTTCTGACTTTAGAATCACCTTTGATAGTCCGATTACCAATCCCACATTGCACATTTACCAGCTTTCGAGCAATACACTGTCCTTCACCAGTGGTGGCCATCCGATCACCTTTACTCTATTGAGCAGTGACGGTGATTTCACGGTACTGTCCGGCCATCAAATAACGGGCCTGTCACCGTTCGTCCAAACTGCAACGGGCGATGACGCAAACGGTTCGTTGCTATTCCCCGGCACGTTTACAGAGATTTCGTGGACATCGAACGCAGCGATCAATGGTGATGGATTTGGAATCCAAATTTCTACGACTACCCCCGAACCAGCCTCTTGGGCTTTACTTCTTCTGACAACAGGTCCTGCAGCCCTCTATCGGTACAGGAGAGGAAAGAAAGTAATCAACCAAAGTCCCTGAAGACCAGATAGTCTACGGCCTCAGACATCACATTCTTCATTGGTGCTACAACGAAGCCATAGCCATTTCGATCGTTCCCTCCCTGAACGATCGAAATGATCATAAATAGTTTAATATATTCTTCCCATGTAATATCGATTTCAACTCTATATGGAAATCCCATCACATCGACGACGGTACTCATCCACCAAAACTCGGGGGGCGCCGATGTCGATAACTTGCACGGCGCCGGTCCAAGCCCGGGAGTTTGGGTTAAGAAATCCCCGTTTGGCGGCGACGAAAGTTGCGGTATGGGTGGCGCGGATACAGACCCCCAAGGGTTCCCCGGTATCGCAATCTAAACCGGAGGGGATGTCTACCGCGAGCACCGGTTTGCCCGACGCCTGCACCGCCTGCACTAGCCCATCAAACGGCGGCCCCAGTGGTTTGGAAAGTCCCGTCCCAAACAAGGCATCGACAATCCACTCCGCATTGGCCAATTCACTGTGGAGCTGCTCAAGTTGAGCCGGTTCCAACCGATCGACCGGCGAGTGAACCAAAGGGATTTGCGAATGCCGGACGATCGCATGATTGATCGCTGCTTCGCTGGTCGGGTCCCGCGGGGGGGAGGCGAAGAGGTGAACACGAACGGGCCAACCGGCATTGTCCAGATGCCGAGCCATGACCAAACCATCGCCGCCATTGTTGCCAGGGCCGCACACAATGACCACAGGCTGCCGGTGCGGGTTCAACCGCATCAGCCATTCCGCGCAGTTGCGACCGGCATTCTCCATGAGTACCACGCCCGGCACGCCAAAGGTTTCGATTGCGCGCCGGTCCAATTCCCGCACTTGGGCCCGGGTTAATGTGAACATCGTTCTACGCTCCGGTATCGTCGTTTCATGGTAGGCCATCGCGGTCGGGAGAACCACTTCCCGGCCGGTCGGGAGAACCGCTTCTTGGCCATGGTAGCCATCCTTTGGCCGCGCGTAAGGCGCAGGCAGTGGAAGGCGGCGGCGGGGAGTTTTTCCTCTGTCCAAACCGACTTTCGCGCATATTCTCCTCTTGAAACCGCGACAGCATCCCCTAAAAATAGGGGCGTACGACGGATCGCGGGTGTAACTCAGTGGTAGAGTACCTCGTTGCCAACGAGGCTGTCGTGGGTTCAAGTCCCATCACCCGCTCTCTTACGAACGACGCTTGTTGCAGCGTTCCGACTGTCTGAGCCGGGAAGTCGCGGGATGCGGGGGAAACATCCTTCCCTCCCCCTCCACTTCCCGGCTCTTGTGCTTTGCCTACGCTAGCGGCAGCAACGGAGAATCCGATCCCGTAAGGAGTTCGCAATGGCTGATGAACCCACCCCCCACCCGAACAGCACCAGCGCCACCAGCGTCGCCGAACCGGAAACGACGACGGAAGATCAACAAGAGCAAGACTTTAAGATTCAACAAACCGTCGAGATCAAAGATATCGGCCCCTGTAAAAAACACGTCAAAGTCACCGTGGATCGGGCGGTCATCGACCAACAATTCGACAAACGCTTCACCGAATTGACCCGCAGCAACCAACCCCAAGTGCGTGGCTTCCGCCCGGGGAAAGCCCCCCGCAAAATCATCGAAAAGCAGTATTACGACAGCGTCGCTGAAGAGATCAAATCCCGAATCCTGATGGCCAGCCTTGAACAATTGGCCGAGGATCAGTCAATCTCTCCCCTCAGCCCCCCCGAATTCGACCCCCATCTGGTCAGCATCCCGAAGGAAGGCCCGTTCGTTTACGAGTTCGATATCGAAGTCCGCCCGGAATTTGAGCTACCCAACTATAAGGGGATGAAACTCCGCCGCCCGGTTCACACCTACACCGCGGAGGAAATCGAAGCGGAAAAGCGACGGCTCTTGGAACCCTATGGGCAACTGGTCCCCAAAGACCCCCCGATCGCCGACCTGTACGATACCATCGTAGCGGATGTCACCATCAGCTACCAAGGCAAAGAGATCAACAAACTGTCCGAAGTTCGCGTTCGGGTCGAGCCACGCTTGGCCCTCTCCGACGGTGTGGCGGATGATTTTGGCGCGAAGATGAAAGGGGCGCAACCGGGGGAAACCCGCACGGTCGACATCACCCTTTCGCAAGAAAACCCCGTAGACTATCTCCGCGGCGTGAAAGTTCAGGCGGCCTTTGTCATCCACGATGTCAAAACCACCCGTTTGCCCGAATTGACCCCCAGCTTTCTCGAAGAACACTTCATGGTCAGTACGCCGGAAATGTTCACCGAATTGGTGCAGGCGATGCTCCAGCGGCGTTTGGAATATCTGCAGCGGCAAGCGGCCCGCCAACAGATTCTGCAGCAGATCACCTCGGCCTCGGATTGGGAGCTTCCCCAAGACCTGCTCCGGAAACAGGCGCGCAAAACCTTGGCCCGCAAGATCATGGAGATGCAAAATGCTGGCATGACGGAGGAACAGATCCGCGGTCGGCGTCGCCTCTTGGAGCAAGATGTCCTCAGAAATACGGCCGCCGCCCTCAAAGAGCATTTCGTTCTCCAAAAAATCGCTGAAGTTGAAAAAATCGAAATCGACGACGAGGACATCGACCGCGAAATCGAACGGATTGCCGAACAATCGGGCGAAAGCTATCGCCGCGTCAAAGCCCGCTTGGAGAAAGAAGAGCTCATGGAAGCCGTGGCCGCGGATTTGCTCGAACGCAAGGCCCTCGATCTGATCCTCGCCCATGCGGTGTATGAAGATTACGAACTGAAACCCACGGACCAACCGGCCGATGTGGCCACCGTTGAAGCTCAGGCCGCCCCAGAAACCGCTGCCAGCCAGGCCACCACGCCTGACACAACCGGCAACCGTTAATCCCCCAATGTTCGGTCACCGACCGTTGACCCCCTCGGTACAGTGGTAATAGTCTTCCGCCATCTGGTCCCATGAGCCGGCTTGGTCGCAGGGCCGGCCCACGGCGACGGATGGCCTATCCGCGGAGAATGGCATGTTTCCCCCGTTCGATCCTACCAAACCGGTTGGGCTGTTCGAGCCGCTTTTGCAACGCGGCTACGAACGCCGCCGGGAAATGACCCTCGAAGACCTGCTGCTGGAACAGCGGATCATCTTTTTCAGCTACGAAATCACCACCGCCAGTGCCGACTTTATCATCAAGCGGCTACTGTACTTGCAATACGAGAACAAAACCGCCGACATTCACTTTTACATCAATAGCCCCGGTGGCAGCGTCTCGGCGACACTGGCGATTTACGACACCATGCAGTTCATCGAAGCCCCGATCCATACCTACTGCATGGGGCTGGCCGCCAGCGGAGCCGCGGTGTTACTGGCCGCTGGCTCCAAGGGCAAACGCTACACCCTGCCCAACGCGAAAGTCATGATCCACCAGCCCTACGGGCAAGTCGGCGGGCAAGTTTCGGATATTGAAATTCAGGCCAACGAGATTCTCCGCGAACGGCAACGGCTCAACGAGATTCTCGCCAAGCACACCGGGCAACCCATCGAGGTGATCGCCCGTGAAACCGACCGCGACCGTTATTACCACGCCGCCGAGGCCAAAGCCTTTGGCCTGGTCGATGAAGTGTTGATCCGCACCACGGAAAAGAAATAATCCTGCATCCCAGAGGGTCTAGACCGTTCATTCGATGCAACCGGAGCCAAGCCAGCGTTACGCTAGCTCCCCCGGCCATTCCCGCTCATACATCGCCCGCCGCTCACCCGATATTGCCACCGGAGAGCGGCGGGCGCGGAGGTCCGAAAATGCCGCTTGTACCGATTGTTGTTGAAAGCCGGGGCCGTGAAGAACGTGCCTACGACATCTACAGCCGCCTCCTGAAAGACCGCATCATTTTCCTTCAGGGTGTGGTGAACGATGAAATGGCCAACCTGATCGTGGCCCAGATGCTCTATTTGCAATTTGAAGACCCAAAACGCGACATCAGCCTCTACATCAACAGCCCCGGAGGCAGTGTCACCGCCGGAATGGCCATTTACGATACGATGCAATTCATCACCTGCGATGTGGCCACCTACTGTATGGGGCAGGCGGCCAGCATGGGGGCGATGCTGCTGTGTGCGGGCACCAAAGGCAAACGCTACGCCCTGCCTCATGCCCGTGTCATGATCCACCAACCCCTAGCGGGCACCGAAGGCACCGCCGAGGAAATCCTCATCCACGCCAAGGAATTCCTCCGCACCAAAGACATGCTCAACCGGTTGATGGCCAAACACACCGGCCAGCCGTTGGAAATGATCCTCAAGGGTACCGATCGCGACAATTTCATGTCGGCGACGGAAGCCCGGGAATTTGGATTGGTCGATAAAGTGTTGGAACGAATGCCCAGTGAGGCTCTCGCCAACCGCCCAGCCGCAAACAGCGAGTAGCGCGCCGGGCTTTCACCCCCTCCCCGGTGACTCTTGATCGGCACCGGGGCGACACTGAGGCTGATCGCAGGATGCGACACACCATCACGAACCCTGGATGGTTCGCCACCCGCCGGAGTGCGGGCCTTGTCGCACTGCTGCTGGTCGCCTTCAGTGGGGGTTGTCGGTCCACACAACGTTACGAACACATCGAAGCAGAACTGCGAACCCGCGAGCGGGAATTGGCCGAAACCCGTGCCGAATTGGAACAGGCCCGCAATCTGCTCCGCGCCTACGACGCGACCCGGCAACGGCAACTCCCCGCGGCCTCCAGCTCTGGTCCTTTCCTGCCGATCCAAGAAATCACCATCGGTCGCGGTACCGGCGGAGTGGATGACGACGGTGCGACCGGCGACGAAGGCATTCTCGTCGTCATTGTTCCCAAGGATGAAGACGGTTCCGCTATCAAAGTCCCGGCGAGCGCCACGATCGCCGCCTGGGACATCTCCCCCGCAGGTCTCAAAACACCGATCGGAACGTGGGAAATCCCGGCCGACCGTCTCCGCCGCACCTGGAAAAGCGGTTTGTTCAGCACTGGCTATTTTGTCGCCGTACCGTGGCAAACACCCCCCGCCAACGATCGTGTCCGCATCGCCGTGCGGCTCGTCACCCCCGACGGCCGCGCCTACGAGGCTGATCGCGACATCCGTGTCAAGCCGCCGATGCCGCTGCGAGACCGCGGACCTGATCACTTGCTCCCTTATCCGCAACCAGCCCCCACCGCTCCTCATTCTCCCCGCGGGCCAAACGCCCCCCCGGGCCATTCCCCCAACCCCGGTCGCCCACAGCCTCTGCTGCCCGAATCTCCTCCCCCAGGGGTTCCCTCGACCATTCCCCCGGGCACCGAAGAACTGCCGCCGCCAGCGCCTCTCGACCGCGGCGCCCGCCTGCAGCCGCCAATCCCCCAGTAACACCCGCGCTGGGCTGCCCGGCCAATCCACGGCGTTTCTCGACGACCAAAGTCGAGCTGACGAATGTCACGCCAACAAAGTCGGGCTGACGAATGCCACGCCAACGGCGTAAACCACCCCACGGCGTTCAGAAGCCGTTGCTGGAATTTCCTCTTAGCTTACTACAACAATAATTTCTCTTCCTGAAGCATGCGACAAGGACGGACCCATGGGGGTAGCTTCTGCGTTGATGGTCTCGGTATCGGGAATTCGGGGGATTGTGGGCAAAGGGTTGACCGCGGAAGCCGCGACTCGCTTCGCAGCGGCTTATGGTTCCACTCTCACCGGGCAGCGCGTCGTGTTGGCTCGCGATAGTCGGCCAAGTGGGGAAATGCTCCGCCATGCTGTCCTAGCCGGCTTGCTCAGTACCGGTTGCCACGTCGACGACATTGGTATTGCTCCCACGCCCACCTGTGGCTTCGCCATCCGGCATTGGGGGGCCGCGGGAGGAATTCAGATCACCGCCAGCCACAATCCGGCCCCATGGAATGGGTTGAAGATGTTCGGCCCCGATGGTGCGGTGCTTTCCGCCGCCAACGGGGCGGCCATCCGCGACCGCTACGAAACCGGCTCCTTTCCCCAAGCGCCGTGGGATGCCATCGGGACTCGCGGGGTGCCCCCTCCTATCGGTACCGAACATCTGGCCGCGATTCACACAACAATGAGCGTGGCCGAAGTGGCCCAGCAGCGATTCCGCGTGCTGCTGGACGCGAACGCCGGTGCGGGCGGACCACTGGGGGTGCAACTTTTAACCGAACTCGGCTGTGACGTGGTAGCGATGGGTTGTGAACCCACCGGTCAGTTCACCCACGAGCCGGAGCCAATCCCGGCCCATCTTCACGACGTGGCCCCGTGGGTGCCCCGGCATGGCTGCGCAGTCGGCTTCGTCCTCGATCCCGATGCCGACCGGCTGGCTCTGATTGATGAAAATGGTCAGTGTATTAGTGAAGAATACACCTTGGCCCTCGCGGTCCGATTCCGCTTGCAGCAACAACGGGGGCCGGTGGTCATCAATATGTCCACGTCCCGGATGAGTGAGGACATCGCGCGGGAGTATGGAGTGCCGTGTTACCGGGCAGCGGTGGGTGAAGCCAACGTCGTTTCTCGGATGCGTTCGACAGGGGCGGTTCTCGGTGGCGAAGGCAACGGCGGCGTCATCGACCCGCGTATCGGTTGGGTTCGCGACCCGTTTGTCGCCATGGCGTTCCTTCTGAGCCTGATGGCCCGCGAGCAGAAATCCCTTTCGCAACTGGTGGCCGAGCTACCTCGTTATGCAATGCTGAAAACCAAGTTCACTCTGGCCCGCGAGCGGCTGAATTCCGTCTTCACCGCGCTCGAAGCCCGCTGGCCAACCGCCCGCCGCAACCACGACGACGGTTTGCGTCTGGAGGACAATGATTGGTGGCTTCATATCCGCAGCAGTAATACGGAACCGATTGTGCGTGTGATCGCGGAAGCCACCACCTCCGCGCTCGCGGAGGAATTATGCCGCCAAGCTGGGGCGGTGATCATGGCCACGCGCTAGCCCCCGTGGCCTGGGCATCAAGGGTCTGTGCGGGCCAACGACCGGGGGGCAATCCCGGCACCACGACACCCACAACCGCGGTAGTCTCCACGAGAGGCATCGGTTATCTTCACTTCAGGCCCTCGTCCGGCAGGAGAAGCCATCCATGACCGTGCACGAACTCGATACAGCCCTGAGCCAAGCCACTCAATACCTCCATGCAGCGCGGCGGGTGTGTGTTCTGACCGGTGCGGGCGTTTCGGCGGAAAGCGGTGTGCCCACCTTTCGCGCCAGCGACGGCTTATGGGAAGGCCATCGGATCGAGGATGTGGCCAGTCCTGAGGGTTGGTACCGCAACCCCGCGTTGGTCTGGCAGTTTTACAATGCCCGGCGGCAAAACGTCGCCCAGGTCCGGCCCAATCCGGGGCATTATGCGCTGGCGGCAATGGAACGCCGCTGGGGTCCGAACTTCACCCTGGTGACACAAAACGTCGATGGGCTTCATTTGGCCGCCGGAAACCGCAACGTGTTGGAAATCCACGGCAGCTTGCGCCACACCCGCTGCCTCCAGTGCGCCGCGGTGGAAGACCGTGGTTTGGAACCCTTGGGCGATGCGCCGAAATGCCCCCGCTGCCAGGGGCGACTGCGTCCGCACATCGTCTGGTTTGGCGAGGCTCTCGATGAAACCATCTGGCAAAGGGCGGTCGACGCGGCTTCGGCGTGTGATGTGCTTTTGGTGGTGGGAACTTCAGCTGTGGTGTACCCTGCGGCCTCCCTGATTCCGGCGGCCAAGCGTCACCGATCGATTCCGGCCACCGTCATCGAAGTGAATCTCACGCCGACGGAAGCCAGCGACTGGGCCGATGTGGGGCTTTACGGCCCCTCGGGGGTGATCTTACCGCAATTGGTGCAACGCCTTGAAGCGAGCCGATTTAGCTCCTGAAGTTCTCCGTGGTGTCTTTATCCGGGTGGTTGTGTTGGCCCTAGCTATGGCACAAATACTCGATGGAAAAGCCCTGGCCGCGACAATCCGTGGCGAAATCGCCGCTCGCGTTGCGGATCGTACCCGAGCGGGCAAACGCCCCCCAGGACTGGCGGCCGTTCTCGTCGGTAACGACCCGGCCAGCCACGGTTACGTCCGCAGTAAACACAAAGCTTGCTTGGAGCATGGGTTGCATTCCACCGTGCACCGGCTGCCGGAAGAAACCACCTCGTCCCAACTGCTCGACTTGATCGATCGATTGAATGCTGATCCGACCGTCCACGGTATCCTGGTACAGCTTCCCCTGCCGCGGCACATCGAGAAAGAGGCGATTGTCCGGGCTATCGTTCCTACCAAGGATGTCGATTGCTTCCATCCGGAAAACGTCGGTCGTCTGACCACAGGTTTCCCTCGCTTCTATCCCTGCACGCCGCACGGTGTGGTGCAGTTGTTAAATCGTTACAATGTGCCTGTGGCGGGCCGAGAAGTGGTGATCGTCGGACGAAGTGATATTGTGGGCAAACCATTGGCGGTCATGCTGATGCAAAAGCCCACGGCGGACAATCCTGCGGCCGGGGATGCGACCGTCACCGTCGCCCATTCGCGCACCGACAATCTCGCAGCGGTCTGCCGGCGTGCCGATATCCTCATCGCAGCCGTGGGGCGGGCTAGCCTGATCACGGCCGACATGGTCAAGCCCGGTGCGGCCGTGGTCGATGTCGGGACCAATCGCGTTGGCCATGCGTGGATGGGCGATGTGGCCCCCGAGGTGGCCGCGGTGGCCGGGTGGCTGTCGCCCGTCCCCGGGGGCGTTGGCCCGATGACGATTACGATGCTGCTGTATAACACCCTGGCCGCCGCAGAGCAAATCGACGGCTGATCCTGTGAGAAAGGGTCTCGCACCCAATCCTCGAAGCCGCGTGGGATGGTTATGAAACTGGATGAACTGCGCGACATTCTCCGGCGAGCCGACCCAACGGCATTTCTCTTGCCCGGTTCGCGTCTCGAACATGTCATCCAAATCGTCACCGGTCAGACCTGGGTGGTGTGGCGGGTTCCCCACGGCCATTGTTTCGTGGTCTCGTGGTTCACACTCCAGCGTCTGGTAGAAGCCGATGAATTGAAGCTACCGTTGAATTACGATCCTCTGCGAGACGAGGAATCGGGGCGGGTGCTGCTCTTAGAAGCCCCCAGCGCTGAACAGCTCAATGGGAAACGGGATGAACTTCTGTTGCACTACTGGCGTTTGTTGTTCCACGCCACGATCCACCGCGAATTGGAAAAGCGACTCGCCCCCCTTAGCTCCCACGAGCTGCGTGAGCGGATCGATGCCATCGGCCCGGCGGCGTTCGAGGAAGCTCGCAACGTCCTGATTCATGATGGCTACCTTCACCCCAAAGCCGACGACAAAACCACCTACATCGAATTCGTTGCCTATTTCCTGGAATTGCAGCACTTCCACCAATCCTTGATCAAGATTTGCTTTCCCAGTCTTCCGGGGGACAGCATCGTTCAACAAGTTGTGCAACAGGACATCGAGAGTGCGACGTTTTTTGAGAAAACGCGCCTCGCCGGCGCAAAGCCACCGAATCCCCACACCGACGATCAATCCGACGAATCTTACGACTACTTCAACCGCCTCAAGAAAGCGGCCGAACGTGCGGCCAAAGCTGGTGATACTGTTGGCGCAGCGATTCTCTACACCCGGGCCGCGCGGGTGGCCCCGGGAGAGGAAACCGAACCTGCGCGCCGGTTAGCCCGCGAGGAAATCGCCCGCTTGGTCGATCGGCTGGCCGCCGCCCTCGAACTGCCCGCCGAACAGGTCAGCCGCTGGAAGAACATCCTGCCCAACCTGCTCGACAAGGCCGATCAAGGCACCCGCCCGGTGGAGGCGGCACTGCTGTACGACATTCAACGGGCGTGTTTGGACCATGAAGAGAAAATCTACACGTTGGATGTGGTTGAATGGATCGCCTCAGCCGGCCATCGGCCGATTCAGCGCGAGTTGTTCGGGCAACGCTATGTGCGCGTGCCTGCGCATCTGCGCAGTGCCGCCCGGCGATTGGCGGCGGCCCGACTGACCGATAACGATCGGACCGCCTTGGGCGAACTTCTGCAAAATGCCTTAACCCAGGCCGAACAGCAACTCCGCAGCAAATTCCGCCCCCTCCTGGAAGTGGCATTGCGCGATGCCGGCTTGCGGGCCAGCTCGTTACCGGAAAAAAAAGCCCTGAAAAAAACCATCGAGGAATTGCTCGACCGCATCTCGTCGGCGGGGTTCTTGTCGTTTGGCGATGTCCGCGATGCCATCGCCCGCGGGCAGGTGAAACTGCCCGATGTTAGCAGCCCGAGCGAACCTGTGCGCGGTGATCCCCTGTTGCAGCTGGACCGGCGCTTGGCGACCCAACTCGATGGCGTTTATCGCCAAGCCGAATCATACACACGCGGCTTGGAGCGGGTCACAGCGCTGGGTTTTGGCACCGAAACCGGGCGCTGGCTGACACGCCATGTCGCTTTGCCGTTTGGCGCAGCCTTTCTGTTGGCGCAGTTTATCTGGCTTTTGTATCACGAACACCTGGCGACACAGGCCCGACGCGATGGCGCAGATCTCCCCTCCTTTTTTGCGGGTTGGAATGCCCAGTGGTGGTTCCATGCCGCCTGGCTGGTGCTGGGTGTGGCCACTCTGGGGGTTATCCGATCACCGCAGCTCCAAGCGGCACTCCTGACCCTCAGCCGCACAACCTATCGTCTGGCCCGCTGGCTTTTGGGGGAACTACCAGCCCGAATCTGGGCCATGCCTTGGGTGCGACTCCTACTGACCACCATCCCCTTCCAAGTGTTGCTCAACTACGGTATTCGACCGCTGAGTGTCGCGGCGATCGTGTGGTTACTTCCGGTGGGAATTTGGGAAGGTGGCTGGCCCGCGCGCGTGGGCACTTATGTGCTGGCCGCGTTTTTGGTCAACACACGCCTCGGCTCACGACTCGAAGCGTTGCTGTTTGAAACCGCCCGCAATCTACTGGAATTGATTCGCTCCATCCCCGCCCTGTTGCGATGGCTCAACGATCTGTTCCGCGAACTGGTGGGGGCGCTGGAATGGACTTTAGCCCGCATTGAAGACGGACTGCGCCTGCGCGGTGAAGGCGGCCCCTTCGCGATTGTGGTACGCACACTGGCGGGGCTTCTGTGGATGCCTTTTGCCTTTTTCATCCGCTTCTACACGGTCGTTCTCATCGAACCGATGATTAACCCGTTGAAGCTGCCGTTGTCGATTCTGTTTGCCAAATTCGTCTATCCACTCATGCTGTTATCCCCCGCCTTACTCCAGCCCGATAGCGAATCCGTTTTGGGGTACTCCTCACCGTTGGTTGGTCAACTGACGCCGTATTTGACCAAGCCGGGAGCTTGGCTATTGGTCATGGGAACACTGTGGTTATTGCCGGATGCCTTCACCTTTTTGTTCTGGGAGATGCGCGAGAATTGGCGTTTGTACCGGGCGAATCGACCGGAGTCGTTGCGTCCGGTCGCCGTGGGCGATCATGGCGAGTCGATTCGCGGGTTATTGCATTGGGGTTTTCACTCCGGCACGGTGCCCCGTCTGTATGCCAGGCTGCGTGCCGCGGAACGGGAAGCGGCCCTGACGAATTTGTGGCGCGATGCTCGGACCTACCATGCGGCCCTGCGTGCTGTGGAAGCCGCTGTGCGCCGCTTCGTCATGCGCGACTTTTTGGATGTGCTGAATGATCCGGAGTCGCAATGGGGTGGACCGAAACTGACCGCCGGCCGCGTGGTCTTGGGCACACATCGCATCCGGCTGGAGCTTCAGGCCGAGAACGCTCCCGCGGCATGGTTGGAATGGGAGGTGCGCCATGGCTGGCTTTTAGCCGGTTGGGCCGAAGCGGGATTTTTGCGCACCGTGACGGCCGATCAAGCACGCATTTTCACCAATGCCTTGGCCTATCTCTACAAGCGGGCCGGGGTCGATCTGGTGCACGAGCAACTGCGGGCGGTATTGCCGAAAGAGGCCGTTCACTTCGATTGGTGCCCGGATGGCCTGCTGGTGTGGTACGCCAGCCGCGATACCGAACCTTTGCTCTACGACCTCGCCGACCCCGCCACCGAATTGCGCCCGCGGAAACGTGGCTGGCGCCAGCCCACCCTCGGTCCCATCCTCGATGCCGAGCGTTTGATCTTCGGCCGCATCGAGATCACTTGGACGCAATGGACGGAAGTCTGGCGGCCCCCCGAACCCGGAGACAAACCGGCCCAGTTAGGCCCCTTCGGCTACGAACTGCCGCTGATGCCGCAGCGCAGCGAACGAACGCCCCCCCATCTGCTCGTCAACCTGACCGCGGCTTGCTGAGCGTTGCGGTTCCGGTGTCTGTCTCAGGTTGGCTCATGCTAGCCCCGAGAAATGCTCACAGACGGCAGAGCGGATTTCCTGAGGATACCACAACCGAATGCCCCTCGAGCCGAATACAGGTCATCCTTTACCCAAGCGGCGTAGCGCGTCCTTGGCCTCCCAATAGCGCGGATGCTCCGTGTAGGCCGTGACGGCATTGTAAAACTTGATGGCTTGGGGAAGATCGCCCAGGGCTTCATAGCAGCGGGCGATTTGGAAAAGGGTATCGGCCCCGCTTTTGTGGTAGTTTTTGAAATCCACAAACGCGCGCAGGGCCAGATCGGGCCGACCGAGTTCTTCCAGATACAATTGCCCCAACAGTTTGTTGGCGTTGTACCAGGCTTCCTCCTCGTCACCCGAGCCTTTCTCACTTTCGCGAATGTCTTCCAGCAGTTGAATACCCGTCGCGCGCTCACCGCGACGCAACAAGCAGCGTGCCTCGGCGAAGCGCACGCGATTACTGGTGGGTTCCATCACTTTGGCTAGGCGAGTCAGATGAGTGGCCCAATCGAGCAGATCCGCGTCGGCCTCTTTGAGGTTCAACACACTCATGGCCTTTTTGATGCAATAGCTGACATCGAACCACCCTTTGACACGGTCTTTGGCTTCGGCCAGCCGCTCGATGGGCACGGAATAGTAGTAGCTGTCGCGTTTGCGGAGGAGGTCGGCATCGGTGCTGTCGTATTGTAGCCCGGCCGTGCAGTTGACCAGGGCATTGAGGGGGTCGCGCATTTTGGCGTAGAGTTCGGCGACTTTGCGGTACATTTCGCGCAGTTGGCCACCGCCACCGTCGCGGTAGGCCCGCCATTCACGGATGGCGGCTTCGTAGTAGGGTTTGGCTTCGGCATCTTTGGCCTGGCGCGTGGCCGAGTCGCCGCGGGCATCGGCCGCGTCGGCCTCGGCTTTGATGGCGTCCCCCTCTTCTTCGGCGAAGGCGGCGAGTTTTTGCAGGGCCTTCAGATAAATGTCCCGCTGTTCTTTGGCCAGATTCGCCGGCCCCACCGCTTCCGCAACGGTCTTGATCTGTTCGGTGTAGCTGCGCATCTCGTCGCGGTGGCCGAGTTTCTCGGCCACGTCGGCCAGTTTCTTGAAGATGCTCGGCCCGCGCGCCGGTAAGCCCCGACCGGCGATCCGCAGATATGCCATGCCCCGCTCCCGGCGATCAGGGTCGTTGTCGTCGACCAACTGATAGCCGAGTTGTTCGACATAATCGTAGTTGAAGTCGGTAGGCAGCCCCAGCACCGCAGCCGCGACGAATTCGCTTTCTGTCAGCTGGCTATAGAGCATGGTCTGGTATTCTTTGGCCTTCGCATGGTTCGGCTGGGCCTTCAGTTGCCGTTCGACGGCGCCGATGAGTTCCATGCGCCGTCCGGGTTTGTTCAATTCCGGCCAACCGAGCCGTTCGGTCAAGGGGGACGGGCCATCGAGGGCCAACGACCAGGCCTCGAACAGGACCTGTTGGCGAACCGCGGGATGGTATCCCGGCGTTTCCGGGTTGAGTACGCGGCTGAGGACTTCAGCGGCGGCGGCGTAGTCTTTGGCGTGAACAAGGGCTACGGCCCGGAGGTAATCGACCCGGGCGAGCAGTGCCGGTTTTTTCTTCTCGACCAAATTGAGGAATTTTTCGGCTTCGTCGCGGGCGGCCGGGCTGGGGGGCGTCATGAGCAAAGCGGCCGCCCGGTCCAGGCAGAGGCGGAAATCCAGCGCTTCAACCAGTTCGGGATCGTTTTCGAGGGTCGAGAGTGTCAGGTTGCGGTGGAGCCGCAGCATGCCTTCGTTGGCCAGCTCGCTCGCGGGGTTCAGTTCAAGTGCCCGTCGGAAAAAGCGGATGGCCAAGGCCAAGGCCCCCGCTTGCATGTAGCTGAAGCCCCGTAACACATGCTTGAAGACCCGCAAACCCGGCAGCAGCCGCGTCGCGTAGACAAAGTAAATCGCCATCGGGATGAGAAACGGCGCTGTGCCGCCGAGCATGCGGGCAAAGCCAATCAGATGCAAGGCGATGCCAAGCATGCCGCACAGCACCATGATTTCCACTTCCGATTCTTCCGCTTCGCCACTGAAGGTGAGAATGTAAAAGAACGGCAACCCCAACAACAGATAGATACCCAGATGGAAGCGTGCGTCGGCGGAATCGAACAGCGGCACACGCTTCTGGGGGTCGGCTTTGTCCGGGACGGTAATATCCATGATGTATTCGGAAGCCAGATACACCATGACCGCCGCAATCACCAGGCCGATAAAGAAACGCCAGGTGTTATCTTCCATCTGGCGCATCCGGTAAAGGCCGAAGCCGAGAATTGCTCCGCCGATGGCACAGTAGGTGAGCCAATCGCCAACGGGTGGTTCGTGTTTCACCACCCGCCAGACCGCGTCGGGATCGGTCCACAGCCCAGCGATGGCCTTCACGAAGGGTTCACCGAATTCCCGGCCTGAGAAAACCCCGCACATCAGCCCCAAGAGAATGCCCGCGTAGATGAACCGGGGGTTTTCCAGGAGCACCAACAGGGGAAACGACTTCCAATTGTGCCAGGGCTGCGCGCCGCGTACGATGAGGCGGATGGTTCCCGCGATGAGGCTGGCCAACAACCCCCAACCCACCCAACCTAGGACCCACACAATGTCGATACGTGCCTCCGCGGGGTCGGCGGGCACTTGCAATGCGAAGAAGGTCCACAGCCCGAGGAACAGTCCCTTGAGGATGTATTCGTTACGATGCCACGGCGTCATGAGCGTCATCCGCGCAGTTGGAAGTGGTGGTGTCCCGGCGGGTCGCTGGAAGGTCAGGCGCGGGACGGGAAACGTTCACCCCAGCGTCGCAGGCTCCGGAAGGTCGGGCTGCCCGTTGGGAACGTTGCGTGAAGGTTCTTTCGTGCTTATCCAACCTCTGCCCTTCACAATAGAGCGCGCTGCGGACGTCTGCTAGTGTGTCGCGGCGCAAGGCCCCGAAACCGACCATCCAACGGGCCTATCCCCCCCAGTCCGGCAACCTGCGCCATGCTTCGCGGTCTGGAACCGGCCAGCACTGCGGTGGCAGATTCTGCTACTTGGGCGGAGGTTGACTGTCCTTGAGGGGATGCTGTGTGTAGGTTGTTGGGAAAGCCTATTTTTGGTGAGGAGTGTTCCGGTATGTGTTGCGTGCATCTGCGGATCGTCACCGTGGCGGCACTGATCGTTTCACTCGGTTTTCTCGCCCTGCCCGCTTGCAAGAAAAAGCCGAAATCGCCTGCCACTGATTCGTCGAATAACCCTGCAAACACCCCACCGGAACCCCATCCGAATCCCTATCCCAATCCGACGCCCGGCGAAGCTGGATTCGCAGCCCCACCATCCACCCCCATTTTCAGTGCGGCAACCGCCGGGGTGATGCAACGCCTCGCCCAAGAAAACGCCCAACAGATCGGCCAGGCGCTACAAGATTTCCATGCCGCGTACGGATTTTTCCCCGCCGGCTACGCCGATTCATCCGGACAGCTGGGGCTGAGCTGGCGTGTCGCCCTCCTGCCGTTCCTGGAGCAAGAGAACCTCTTTCGGCAATTCAAACTCAATGAACCGTGGAACAGTGAACACAATCGCAAACTCATCGACAAAATGCCCAAAGTCTTCCGTCCCGGCAACCAGGACACCTTCGGCTACACGTTCTTCCGCGGCTTCACCGGCCCCAATACCTGGTTACCGCCGTTGAGCCGCAAAGGCGAAGCGGGCCAGCTACTGCCGGGTGTATCGATGGCGCAAATCAGTGACGGCTTAGCCAATACGATTCTGGTCGCCGAAGCCGCAACTCCAGTGATTTGGACAAAGCCAGATGAACTGGTGTTCGCCCCCAACAATGTCCCGAAGATTGGGGGCGGGGTGTTCCCCACAGGAGCGATCGTCATTTTCAGCGACGGACGACCCCAATTTGTGAAAAAATCGATCGCGGAGCAAACCCTCGCCGCGGCGATCACCATCAATGGCGGCGAAATTGTCAATTGGGAGAATTAATAGCCCGCGCCAGGAAAGGGACCACGATCTGTCTGTCGTCGGAGGGTGGCCGGCTGGCAAGCGTCGTTGGAATTCCTCGTTCACCAGAACTCCCTTGCGCCAAGGTTGGACCCCTGCAACAGCGGCCGCCCCTCCCGTGGGCCGTCATCGGGACTCCTCACCGCTCCCTCGACGAGGGGGAAAAGCCTGCAGCAGCGGCCGTCTCCCACGAGGGCCGTGATGTGAGCCACGGGGCATCGACCCACGGCCACCACTGTCGCTTGCAGCAGCGGTCGCCTCCGCCGTGGGCGGTGTTCGGTCGGGGGTGCGGATGCCTATTGGGCGGGCCATGTTCCTTATGGAACGTCGGCGCTTGTCAGAATGTCGCGCCGAAGTGCTGGCCGATATTGAACATAAGAATACTCATCCCATTTTCACCATTTTCCCCCGACAATGGGCACGCCATCACAACTCGACACAACTCGACACGGTATCGCCGCGGTCATGGTCGCGATACGGTTGCCCGTTCGCTTGGGGAACGGACGGCTCAGAGAACTGACGGCTCAGAGACTTTGAATGACCGCACGGTTGGGTGGTCGTTTCGTTCATATCCCGGCTGGCTCGTTGAGGGAACGGCCATTCCGCACAGGCCGTTTTCTTCGCCTCAATGGCCCCGAGCCGATGCGCATTGATCGCCGCGGCAACGCTCGGATGGCCGCCGACCCGTGGTTGTCTGCTGGCAGGCCGCGCGGTCATTCCGGCCCGGCCGTTGCGGCAACGCTCGGATGGCCGCCGACCCGTGGTTGTTTTCTGGGGGGGAATGAGGCCCGGCGTTGCGCTTTGGCTCAGAAAAGTTCGTTTCTGGGCCCATCGGCGAGAGGGCGGTTGGCGATCAGCGCGGGGTGACGCGCGTAGCCTGTTCTTCCTTCAGTGGCGATTTCAAATGGGCTGCGTGGACTTCGACCTGGAACCGGCCCAAGCCGATCTGGATGGTGTCAGCCTCAATCGTCCATGTGAGGGTGGCGCCAGGGGCCAGTTCCTCGACGGTTGGAAAGACCACTCGCCCGGTCGTGTCGCAGCGACCATCACCGCTGCCGGTGGCGCGCGTGGGTTTCAGTTCCGGTGATGCGGTTGCGGTCACGTCAATGCGGCGTGCGGAAACCGTGCCCTGATTCTTTAGGCGAATTTGGTATTTCACCGGTTTACCCACCTCGGTAATCCCGGTGGAACTGGCCAATTCCAGTGACAGCGCCGGGGTGCCGATCACGGCCAAGGTGGCTTCGGCCTTGGTTTCCACGGGTGTGCCAATGGTCGTGTCGTGGCCGGCGGCGTCTGCGAGGGCCACCACCGCGATACTGGCTTGCGGTGTTAGTTGAACGGCCTCAGCCGTCAGGGTGAAGGTTTTTTGCTCGTTAGGGGCCAGCGAACTGACTTTCCACTCGATCGACCCGGGACCGACCGCGGCACCGCTGGCGGTTTTCAGGCGCAGCTCCGGTGGCAACGTGGCTCGAACAACCCCATTCTTCAGGGTGGCATCGCCGCGATTGGCAACCACCAGCGACCATGCCATCTGTTGGTGAAGATAAGCGAGTTGGGGTCCTGTGATGGTGGCGGTCAGTTCGGCACGGCGAATTTCCACGGCCACTGCTTCGGCGGTGGCGGTCAGCCGGCCGTCGCCCGTCGCTGTGGCGCGGATCGTGGAGCGGCCGGTGGTGCGTGCGGTGAGAGGAAGATCGAAGGTTTTGGTTTCACCGGGTTTGATTGTGCCGCCGGGAATCTCGACGGGGCTGCGTTTGTCGGCGTGGGTTAGACCATCGTCGAACTGCCCCCAGACGATCACGTTTTCGACTGGTGCGGCACCGGTGTTGGTGACAGCGATTCGCACCGGAACTCGTTCGCCGGCCAGTGCCAGGGGGGGCACATCGAGCACCAGTTGCAGTTTGCCGTTTTCGATGCGTGTGCTGGCGCTGGTTGTGGCCTGCAATCCATCGCCAGTCACGGCTTCCGCGGTAACGGTCACTTCACCGATCCGCGCGGGTCGCACTTGCAGGACAATGCCTTGCTTGGCCTTGCCGGCCACGGGGGGAAGGTCGAAAATCAGTCCGCCGTTTTCGTCCATCCGCGTGGGGGGCGGTTCGCTGCGGACCAGTGTCGCCCCGTCGGAAAGTGTTACGCGCACACGGGCTTCTTGGCTCTCGACGGCCGACACGTTATCCAGCCAGATAGTCGCAGGAAACGCCCCGGTCGTGTTGGCGACCGGCGGAGCCTCGATCTTCAACTTCAACTCGGGCCGTGCCCAGACTACCACGGTTTCATGCCGGCCAACGACTGTACCTGGCCCAAGACCATTATCGGATGGCTTCACCACTTCCACGGCTACCCGTGTCTTGCCCACCTGCGGATCACGTTGAAGCAAGCGGACGCTCGCTTCGCCGTTATCATCGGTGAGGGTTTCGGCTTCACGGCGGCCGTTGCCGGTGAAGCTCGTATCGCCCCCGGGGGCGACCAGAAGCGTCGGCGGGCCATCGAGAACGCGATACCGCACCCGGAAGGGGCCGGAGGTATCGGCGGTGAGTGTGTTGATGCGCGTCGAGAGCGTCGTTTCGCCCCCGACCCGGGCCGCGACTGGCGTGGGGAAGGAAAAACGCCCATCGCCCCAAACCACTTTGGTGACCACCCGGCCCTGATCCCAATTGAAGACCTCAGGAGCATAAGCGGTTACAACGGTTTCGCCAGCAAGAGCAGAACTGAGAACGATGAAGGTCTGCCCCGGCTCAATCGCAACATCGTCCTTCTCATCATCATTGCCACGGGTGATTTTCTTGGGAATGTACGAAGTGAAGGTCACGGCGTACTTGTTATCGACCTTGTAACCGCGCCCAGCGAATAGCCCCGATTCATCGGCTTCGACAATATAGCCTGGACCGTCGATCATCCACTCGACGCGGCGATTGCGGCGGGGTTGGCCATCGCTATCGTAAACCGTTGCCACCAGAACAATCTGCGCTCCCAGGGGTGCAGTCGCTGATCCACTGGGGCGCACTTCGAGCCGTTTGGCTTTGGGGTCGAAATCGCGGAAGTAGCCCCAGGCCCGCGGTTTGGCATGCGTTGGTTCGATGCGCCCCGGTGGCAACACAAACGGAAACCGCGCCGGATTGTACGAACACCCCGTGGCGAGCAGTGCCACAGTAGCGAAAATGGTTGCGGCGAAGCGTGCGACCATCGATGCGGCCCCTCCGCGTGGCCTATCCCACACCCGCGCGTCATAGGCAGCCGTTGCAAGATTTGCAAGGTGGATATAACAAGGCACAATGACGAAGCGATACGCTTGTGGGAACTCCCGGACTGGCTTGGCCAAAGCGGAGGCGTAACCGAGAGGAACGAACCTACGGCGATACGCTTGTGGGAACTCCCGGACTGGCTTGGCGGCTCTACGCAGGGGTTAAACCCCACACTGGGCTGAGGGGATAGGAGGAGCTGGTGGCCAGATAGTCAAAGCGATGGTCAAAGCAGCTGAAGACGAAACCATCGTGGTGCATCAGAATCGTGCTGATGGGCAGATAGTCAAAGCGATGGTCAAAGGGGGATCAGATAAGCGGCGTGGCATCCACCAGCCGAGGGGCGGAGATACCACGCCGCGGGAGAGGTCGTTTTCACTATCGGCGGCCGAAGGACTTCATCGGCGGCGATTCACTCCTTCAGCTATCACTCTTCACTCCTTCAGCTATCACTCATTGCGTGCGAGCATGAAGATGCGGAGGATGTAGTAGAACAGCATCGCCGCGGAGCCGAACAGCGCCATACTGGCCGCGACATGTTCGTGGGTTCCGTAATGGTGCAGGATGTTCGAGGTATCGTAGATGATGTAGCCGGCGAAGAGGGCTACCATCAGGGCACAGAACACCAGACCGAGGTTAAAACCAAACAAGATCGCGGCCAGAATTACGCCCAGCGCGATAAATGAGCCGACAAACAGAATCGGCCCCAGGAAGGAGAAATCCTTACCGCTGACGAAGACGGCTAACGTCAGGCCGGTGAAGACGGCCAGGGTAACAATGCCGGCTTGCAAGGGCAAGTAAATCGAGCCACCGAATTTCGGGCTGGTCGCGATCGTGAGAATCGGCACAAACAGCACGGTGTAAAGGCAGACATAGAGGGCCAAGCCCGCGTACTGCAAGCCGACCGACTCACGCGCCCGGGCCATATACTGAGCCACGAACGTGCCGCCGATGAAGACCACCATCAGCAGCAACCACGACATCCGATTGGCCAGGAAAATGTCGCGGATGATCGTTTCCGCCACTCCCGTGGCGATCAAAGCTGCCGAAGCGCCAACAAAAGCCACCATGGCCCCGGCGAGGTGCAAATACGTCCGGCGAATGAATTGCAGGCGTTCGCTGGCCGGGGCCATGGCCGCGGTTTCGCCGTGGTAACCGTCGAGTAAGTAACTCATTGTGTCAACCTCCCGTAAATTCTTCCCTATCGTAGGGTGGATACCGACAACTCCGCAAGTGATTTCACCCAAAATGGGTTGGTTAGCCGTTTCTCCCGCAGCGACTGAACAAGAACTGGTCAGCTCATCAATCGCTCAATTCGGGAAAGACACTCGGTGAAAGTTTGGCTGCCACCAGATAGTCGTGCAGCCGTTTTTTGGCCTGGAACTTCAAATTGGCAATATCTTGCTCGCTGCGATTCAACTTCTCCGCGACTTCTGCATTACCCCATCCTTTCACATAGAGCAACTCCAAAGCCATAATTTTCACCCATTCGCCTTTGGCTTGGAGTTCGCGTACCAATTCGCGCAGGGCGATGCCCAAGGCTTGTTCTTCACGTTCCCGGCGTTCGGCACTGCGGGCCAAACTGGAAGCCACCCGCTGCCGAGCATCGGGCGATTCTACCATCGCTTCGTCGTCCGATTCGCTGCCGATTTTGTACCGTAGCCGGCCCATGCGACGCAGTTGGTCGGTGACTTTGTGGGCAGCAATCGTGAACAACCACGTTTGGAGATCGCGTTTGTCGTCGTAGTTAGCCAGGCTGTTGCTAAAGCCGAGGAAAGTTTCTTGCACCACATCTTCCACCGAGGCATGATCTTTCAGGCGGCGGCGGATATACGCCGTCAGCCGCCCACGGTAGCGGCGGTCCAGTTCCGCCCACGCGGCCTGATCGTTATTCCGGATGCGGGCGATGAGCAACCGGTCGGATTCGGTGGTCATAGGATCATCCGTTGTCGGAAATCCGGACACACACTGCTGAAAATAATAATGAACGATCAGATGAATATCAAGGCCGCAGCGGTTCCCCCCGCAATGATGACCGCGGCCAACGCTAACCATCGGGTCAGATAGCCTTTCGTCCAATCGTCGGCCCGTAAGAACAAGAAGATGGCTAAGGCCGACGCCATCAGGATGCCGACGATCCGCAAACTCGCCATCACCCGTTGTTGGGAGCGGAGTTCGCGGACCTGATCGGCCGAAACTTCGACATCGTAGCCGACATACACCAACTTTCCCGCCAATCCCGCTTGGGCGGCTTCGTCGAGTATCGCCTCACTGGGCGGGCTGACGGTACGTGTCTCTTTCCGCAGGTATTCGGCTTTCACTTCGGCCATCGAGGGGGTATGGTCCAAGGGCGGATCGAGTTCCGCAAATTTCTGTGCCAGAAGAGTTTGCGCCTGAAGGAAGGTATCTTCCTCGGCTTCGGCTTCACTCAAATAGGGGCGTGAACTGATCACATGCTCGCGGATGAGCGCTGGGGAACCAGGTCGCGGTGTCGATTTCGGTGCGGAAACCTTTGCACGGGCGGTGGTATTCCGCTGGGCGATGGCTTTGCCGCCGTCGGGCAGTTGGTGGGCTTGTGCGGCCGCACCCGCCACCACCACCGTGATGGCCAGTTGTTCAGCTTCGCTACGGGCTTTCTCGGCCCGGCTGTTGTTTGAGCCGCCCACGGAACCGACGCGGGAGCAGCCCCCGAGGGCCACAATCAGCCCCAGGGTCACAGGTGCAGCCAACCACACGATGGAGCGTCGCGAATCCTGCATTGGCTACTTCCTCCCTTCGTTCCGTTGTCCACCGCCGGTCGTCGGGTCCCTCAAGCGCGGGCCCGCACGACCGGCGGACCGGCCCACGGGCTGGCGGCTTGAGCGGCCACCGCAGCAATCACCAACACCGACACTCCCAACAGCATCGGGGCCGATTCTGTAGGCCACAAGAACAGGAACACCGTACCCCAGAAGCCCGCGGCCACCAGAGGGAAGAACCGAACTCGTTCTTTGCGTCGCCGGTCGGTCATTTTCCACCACCGGCATAAGGCCACCGTCAGCCCGAAGTAAAACAGATAGCGTACCGCGATGGAGAAGCTTTCGGGGGTCAGGCGGTGATTGGTAATGAGGATCAAATCCTGACTGCGGGCATTGGCATGGTTGCTTGGCAGCGCCCAACCGTCGAGCCAGAAGGCCAAGACGCCCAAACTGAGGCCCACACCCAACTGAATGGCGCGGCGGCCCCAGGGGTTGCTTTCACTGCGCTTGGGCAAGCGACCAATGAGCATCACGGCCCACGCTAAGACCGTCGAGAGCAGGAAAACCCGGCCTAAGAGGGTCCAGGGCACTTGCGACTGAAACACAGCCCAGGGTGCGGTACAGGCCGCGGTGATGATGGGAGTCAGGGCAAAGCCGGCGGCTAAGTCGGTGAGTCGTTCGCGTGTCGTTTGTGGTCCGGGCGAGGGCGGTGGGTAAAACGATGGCAACCACTCTTTCAGGGACAGCACCGACCGCACCGGCCGAGCAGTGGGGATGACCGTCAGGTCGGTGACTTCGACGGGTACCGTTTCGGCCACAGCGAGGCGGGGCTGAGCGCGGGGAATGGCTCGCCCCGCGGCGGCCATCGGCGCGGATGCCGGCGCTGGAGGGGCTGGGTCCTGCCGCCCCGCGAACATTTCTTCAACCGCTTTGGCCAATTCCCCGATGGTCGCATAGCGTTTGGCCGGGTCTTTTTCCAAGGCTTTGGCGACCACAGGGCGATAAGCCGGCGGCAGTGGCGTCAGATCGGGGGGATCGAGGAAGTGTTTCATCATCACTTCCATCGGGGTTTCCCCCTCAAACGGCCGCCGCCCAGTAATCATTTCGAAAAGAATGACCCCACAAGCGTAGACATCGATCGACGCCGTGTAGTTGCCGTTTTTGATCTCCGGGGCCATGTAGTGGGGCGTGCCGACCCCCCGGCTCAGATCGCCGCCTTCGCTACCGCTGATCCGCCGCGACAGGCCATAGTCGCCAATTTTGATCTGCCCGTGTTCGATGAAGATGTTGGCCGGCTTCAAATCGCGGTGCACAACGCCTTTATCGTGCAGATAGGCCACACCCCGGGCCAACGCCGCAAACCACTCGCGAACCACTTCGGCCGGCAATCCGCGAGGATGCTTGTTGATCACCGACGCCAGTGATTCGCCCAGCACATACTCCATCACCACCCAATGATCGCCGCGGGCATCGGTACGTAAGTCGTAGAGGTGAACGAGGTTAGGATGTTTTAGGTTCAGGCAATGGGAAACGCCACGCAGTTCGGCGTCGGTATGCCCGCGTAGCAATTTCAAAGCCACTTCCTTGCCACCATCGCTGATGGCGAAATAGACCTCGCCAAACGCCCCCTGCCCAACCCCGCGTTTGAGGGTGAAGCCATCCAACGGCCGTTGGCCCGAGCGATAGGTGAATTTCAGGGAGACCATCATTATCCCTCGGTTGAGGCGCACCGTGCCCTCACCGGGAAGATTCGCTCCGTGTTCACGGAGATTAACGAAAAAGCCACAGAATGGGTCGTTCGTATTGTAGCAGGTTCACCTCCAGCTACAGCCTTTTCAGGTGGGCAGAGAAAAAGAAAATCTTAAGATAATGAGATTTGTGAACCGAACTGGGCCATCTCCTTAGCCACCACGAAAAAAACCATCCCAAAGGCCCGGGTTTTCAGGTCAAAGTGAAATTGCCCACACCATATTACCATTTTTACCTTCTTCTACACTTGTAGAGAATCACTGAACCGGTAAACTCGGCATATCTTGGAAAATCCATATTGACGGAATAACTGGCATCATCACGACAACCGGAGAGTCATTCGGGCCACCGGTCGGTGTCCCCTAGTGGCCTTTGCTGGCTGGCCCCAGAAGTGTGGAGAAACACCTATGTTCTTTCGCCCAAACTGGTTCCGCAATGGATGGACTGCTTTGGCCGCAATGAGCGTCGTTGTGAGCTTCGCTTCCACGGCCCGGGCCGACCTGATCAGCTTTTCGGGCAGTGGAGGTCGCAGCAGCACCCCCGTGAGCTTCTCGGGCACGATGGAGTATACGCCCCTGTCGACCACGTCCGCGACGCTGACCATCACCCTGAAGAACACAACGTCCTTTGGGAACGCGGTTCAATTCGGTTACATCACCGGTTTCGGCTTCAACCTGCCCACCGGCGTCACCGCCAGCAACACCACCTCGGGTTCACCTTTCTTTTTTTTGAACGCCACAGACCATGCGACCAATCTGCAAGGTGGCGAATTCGATTATGCGTTCAGTCTTTCGTCCAGTCAGTTGCACACGGTCAACTCGGCCGACATTTCCAAAGGGTTGGCTGCGGGTCAGTCGGCCACGTTTACCGTGGCTCTCTCCGGCACAGGATTGCATCTGCTCAGTGCCCAGCAAATCATTCAAGAATTGAGTAACGGTACCGGTTCTCAACAGGTACCGTTCTCGGTTCGCTTCCGCTCCACCAATACGAATCGCTACAAAGGCTTGAGCAGCCCCGATGGGGACAAGGTGCCGGTCGATTTGGGCTGTGTGACGGTGATTCCGGCTCCACCGGGGGCACTGTTAGCCAGTTTTGGTATCGGCGGTGTTCTGCTGGGGCGGTGGTGGCGGCGCCGAGCGGCACTGAGGGTCTGATATTTTCTGAAATTCTTAAGGTTGGCAACGCCCGGAAGCTCCGGGCGTTGTGTGTTTCTGGCCAGAAGTTGTATGTTTCTGGCCAGGAGTACTCGACGCTGGCGATGTCGAGCTTCCGGAGGGTCTCTTCCGGCTGTCCAGGCGGTGTGTTTCTGGCCACTGGTATTCGACTCCCGATAATACTGGAAGCCGTGGGGAGTTGACGAGTTATGAGCGATACGTTGGGCATTGCGCTGGTGGGATGTGGGACTGTGGGCACTGGTGTAGCTCGCGTCCTCTTAGCGCACGCGGAGCGCATCGCCCAACGGGCTGGGCGTCCGTTGGCTCTGCGGCGCATCGTTGTCCAAAATCTGAACAAACCTCGGGATGCGATCATCCCCCGGGAACTGCTTTCCACCGATATTGCCGCAGCCATCCACGACCCAGCGGTGCAGGTGGTTGTGGAGCTGATCGGGGGAACCGGGATTGCGAAAACGGTTGTGCTGGAGGCGCTGACGGCGGGTAAACATGTGGTTACGGCCAACAAGGCACTGTTAGCCGACTGTGGCGGGGAAATCTTTGAGGCGGCCCGCCAGGCTGAACGGACGGTGTGCTTTGAAGCCGCCGTGGCCGGTGGTGTACCGATCATTCGTGCTTTGGGCGAAAGCCTGGCCGCCAATCAAGTGACGGCGATTCAAGCGATCCTGAACGGGACCTCGAACTTCATCCTGACGGCCATGGCCGAGCGGAACCTGAGCTACACCGCAGCACTTGCGGAAGCTCAACAGCTCGGTTATGCGGAAGCCGACCCCACCCTCGATGTCGATGGCAGCGACGCGGCCCACAAACTAGCCATTTTGGCGCAAATTTCCTTCGGTGTTGCGGCCAAACCCCACGAAATCGCCCGGCAAGGGATTGAAACCATCGACCCAATGGACATCCGCTTCGCCCACGAACTAGGCTACACCATCAAACTGCTGGCCGAAGCGTGGACGAGCACCCGGACCCCCAATGGCGAGCGGGGCATGCGCGGCGGAGGACTCGATACCACGCTCTCCAACTCCGGCCTTCACCCCGCGGCACCCCACCGCCCCACAGCCGAAAAAGCCGTAGCCTTGCATGTAGCCCCTGTGCTCTTACGACACACCGACTTACTCGCTCAGGTTCGGGGGGCTTATAATGCCGTGCTGGTGTATGGCGACATTGTGGGTGAAACACTCTACCAAGGCCCCGGCGCTGGGCAAATGCCCACCGCCAGTTCGGTCGTGGCCGACTTGATCGACCTGGCGGTGGGTCGGGCGCAGCGCACATTCGCCGCGGCCAAATTGTGGAGCCGCGAAGGCCGTGGTTTCACCGTCGAACCGCCCGAGCGGGTGCGGAGCCGCTTCTACCTCCGCTTGCTCGTCGCCGACAAACCGGGGGTTCTGGCCGACATTACCCGCATTCTGGCCGACGAACAAATCAGCATCTCCAGCCTGGTTCAGCATGAAGCCGCGGAAGACAATGGCGGCCCGGTCCCCCTGGTGATCGTCACCCACTACGCCGCGACCGGACGATTCCGTCGGGCGATAGAGCGTATCAATGCCCTGCGCACCGTGGCCGCTCCGGCCGTCTTCTTCAGCATGGGCGATTGACCCAGCGCGCCATCCTGAGTCAGCCGCTGGCGTTGCTTTCAGCAGACTTGCTCATCTTGCCCACACCTTGGGGTTGCTTTCACCAAGCTTGCTCATCTTGCCCATACCCTGGGATTGTGTTATGCCCCCACCTCATGAGTGTGAAAAGCCGCTTCTTCTCCCCGTCGGCTGGACCGGCCACGCTCGCTGGAGTGATTGTGCTGGCGGCGGGAATGTTCGCACTGGCCAGTGCCCAGCCGTTTGCCGCCTCGTGGAACGACGGCAGCCGCTTGGCATCGATCGAATCCTTGGTCGAACGCGGCACATTCTGCATCGACCACAGCGTATTCCTTCATCCGCCGCCAGATCGTTGCGTCTACGATCCCCATAACGAACTTCTGCAGAAAGGAACCTTCGACAAACTCTTCATCCAGGGGCATTGGTACTCCGACAAACCGCCGCTGGTGAGTTTGCCGCTGGCCGCTGCCTACCGATTGTTGATGCTGGGCGGTGTTCCCGCTCCCAGTGAACGACCGGATGTGTTTGCGTGGATCATCACCATTTGGCTCAGCGGTACGGGATATGCCAGTGCGGTCAGCATGATGTGGATTCTGGGTGGGCGCATCGGGCTGAGTGGGAAGTGGCGGTGGATGTGGCTTCTCGCTTTTGCCGGGGCGACAATACTGCCCGCCTACACGCGGAGTGCCAATAGCCACATCGCCCAATTGGGGGCCGTCGCCGTGGTGGCGGTGCTGTTGTGCCGCGTCGCCGACGCGACCAACGCCGGGCGGCGGGCGTGGGGTGCGCTGATCACAGTTGGATTCATCACTTCGTTCATCTACAATCTCGACTTTGGCCTGGGACCGCCCTTCGCGCTCATCGTATTGGCGATTGTCACACTCCGCACCCGCAACCTGTGGGCCGTGGTCAGTTGTGCGGCGGCGATGCTGCCGGGTGTTGTCGCGGGGCACGCGCTCCATGCCGCTATTGGGGGCAGTTGGCTGAAGCCACTGAACATGCACCGGGAATACCTCCAGTGGCCCGGCAGCCCCTTTGTCGAGACCATGACGGGTGTCGTGCGGCCAGGGTACTTGGCGCAGTTGACGTATTGCCTGGATTTGCTGGTGGGGCGACGCGGATTTCTGACGCATAACCTACCGTTGCTGTTGGCTGTGACGGCGGGTTGGACCGTATTGAAACCAACGACCTCCGCTGCTGCGGCGAGGTTTTCGCGCGCGGCCAATGGTGGCGCAGGTTCATATCGGCTGGAATTGGTGGCTTTGTGTGTATGGTGCGTTGTGGGTTGGCTGATGTATGGAGTTTTATCGACGAATCATGGGGGGGGCTGTGTGTCGATCCGCTGGTTTGTGCCATTTTTGGTCCCGGGGTTTTGGCTGCTGGCGAAACTGCTCGTTGAGCGACCGGAATTCACTGCTGATTTTCTTGTGCTGAGTGCTTGGGGGTTGATCCTGGGGGCCAGTGCCTGGATGGTAGGAATGTGGTGGCCGCGGAATGTGCCGCTGTATTGGTGGTGTTTTGGCGGCGCTTTAGCCAGTTGGGGTGTCGTGCGGTATTGCTCCTACCGCTTGCGTAAACGACTGGCCTTGGCCCCTTCTTCAGCCGCCAAAGGACAAGAACTGCCCGCCCGCGCAGCGTGACACTCAGCGCTGGCGGAGCTGGTCGGTGATGAACTTTGCAGCCGCACGTGGATGATCGGCGGACGGCTGGGCCACCATCCGCCGATTGCCGGCATCGATCGGGTCATCGTACCGTACCGGGCGTGGGGCCAGTGCCGCCACCAGCGCGGGTATATCCCCCACGGTGACAATTCCCGGGACGACGGCATCATGGGGAACGTAAATATACGGTTGGTCGAAGAGCGAGGCGTATTGGGCCAGCCCGCCGTGAGTGTAGACCACCGCCACGCTATCTTCATACAAGCCAGCCAGCAGAGCCAGCAGGGGTGCACCAGGTTCCGCGATGTGCGGGAAGTTGGACGCATCCAGGGGAACTGCCAATTTGGTGGTTTTCTCATTGCGGAGCGCGGTCCCTTCCCCCCAAACGGCGATTGTCTGCCCGTCGATCTCCGGGCGACGGGACAGCCAACGGAGAATGGTTCGCAGATCGCGAAGTTGGCTGCCCAGAACCGGTTGGCCGAGGATGAGGTTCGTCTGCGCGATGGATGTTCGGGTGCTGCTGCGTGCGGCGGAAGAGCCGGGTTGCGTTTCACCGGTTCCGCGCACATCGGGCAAGCAGACGGCGATTCCGGCCTTCAGGAAGGCCGCGATCGCTTCGCTATGTGTAGGGAAGAATGCCTGCTTGCCACGACTGGATACCATCACCACCACGGGAACGGGTCTGTGAGCTTCTTGGGGAACCAACAAGAGAAACGGAACAACAATTCCCGGTTCGACTTCGCAAAGCCAGCGGCTGAGAGTTCCTCCGGGGACGGCTTCACGAGAGCGTTCCGTGACTTTCGGCTGTTCGACTGGCTCGATGGTTCCCAGTAACGTGGCCCATTGTCGGCGGAGGCGTTCGCGTTGAGCCGCCGGCTGGGCAGGCTGGGTCCGCTGCCAGTCCGCCGCGAGCTGCTGGGCGCGGTGTGCGAGCCATTCGTGGAGCATTTTCGGCTTTAAGTCTTTGATGGCATTGGAGTTCCAACAAAGTAGCTCATCGGGCGCACGCCGCCGGCTGTACTCTTGGGGAATGGGTATGGCGAACCAGTCCTGAAGGGCTGTATGGATGCCGCGGCGATGGACTGCGCCGATGTGTGTGCAGTGGGTGTTGTCCGGCCCGGCTGGCCCGGTGACGGCTCCGCGGCCATGAACAACGCGCAAGCTCTCTGGGGCATCGTAGAAGGCGAAGATTTTTTGCAGGCGTGGCCATGCTGGGTCGGTCTTGGCATCCCACGCGAATTCGTGGGCGTAAATCACTTTCCGCGGTGCGACACTACCGACGATAACGAAGTGGGCGAAGCCATCGCGGGCACCATAGCGCAGACCGCGTGTCGATTCCCAATAGCCATCGCCGAACCAGGCGAAGTCGCGATCTGGGTTGTCCAAAACTCGTGATTCCGGTTGCCAACCGCCGAAGTTGAAGGGCACCACACAAGCGATGCGTGGGTCGAGAGCAGCGGTCACGCCGGCCGGGTCGCCGCCGCCAGCGACCGCCCCCAGCAGAATGAGCCGCTTCGGATCGATGTTCGGCTGCTTCAACAAGACATCCACCCCGCGCATCAGGTCCCAGACCATCCACCCCATCAGCGATTCCCCCAGCGCGGAGAGCTGAAGATTCGTGTTGTAGCGGAAGTAGTAATCTTGGCGGCTGACGCGGAAGGGTTTGTCGTAATCCTTCTCGGTCAGGAAATCGTGTTGGCGGCGTTCGCCGTGCCCGAGGTGGTCTGGCACCAACACGGCAACACCGGCGCGGGCCCAGGTCATGCCCATGTCTTGCAATTCCCCATGCGTTTTGGGGGTGTGATGACTGTGCGAAATGATAATTCCCGGCATTTTCTCTGGCCGTGTCGCCGGTTGATACAAATTGGCACTCACCCACCAGCCGGGGCGGGATTCATACAGCAGATTGTGAATCGTAAAGCCTTCGCCATCGAGTTTGTTCGTCACGACGATGCGCAGGTCGTGGGGCGGTTCGGGCCATGCTCCCAGTGCCGCCTTGAGCTTGGCGATCCGCTCATCGCGGTAGGCTTCCCATTGTGATCGGGTGGTAATTTCCGCGAATCGTCGGCTTTCCCGCGAATGGGCGTCTTGCAGGCGTTTTTGGGCATCGCGCAGCATCATTTGCGAAAGGTCTTTCGCTTGCGGATCCGTAGCCGCCACAACACGGGGATCAAGGTCTTTGAAATCAGCTGCCAGCGCTAGCGTAGACAATATCGCCAGACCTGTGAGAGATGTCGTGCGCATGATGCACCTGTACGACCGGCGGGATGCGTCCTGGACCACACCAGCGATGCGTGCTTCGACCCGATTCGGGAAACCTCACGCCGTTGACACGAACTCACCAATGGTCGGTTGTTCGGCGATGCGTGCTTCGCCCCCATTCGGGAAACTTCACGCCCGGCGGTGTGACACGAGAGCGAATGGTTCATCTCTTGCTGGAATGCCCGAATCGCTCGCCTGGCATCACAGCCAGGCCATGGCAAGTAGCACCAGTGTAACACTTGCCGCGATGAGAATCATCAGCCCCGCCAAGAACCCCGCCGCGATGGGATGCCGTCGCGACCACAGCCACAAGCGTTGATGCCGAGAAGCCGGCAGCGCCTGAACGGGGCGATTGTCGAGAAAGCGGCGGAGATCGTCGGCCAAGGCTTCAGCCGTAGCATAGCGGTGTTCGGGTGCCGGCTGCAGGCATTTGAGAGTAATGGCCGCCAAAGCGGTGGGAATGGCAAGCCGGCGCAGCTCTGTCGCCGCAGGAGAACTGTCCGGTTCAACGGCAGCAAGCCCTGATTGCGGCCGCTTGGCGGCTGGTGTCGGTGGCGTTCGCCGTTCCTCCGGCCGGGGAGGTGGCCGACCGGTGAGACATTCAAACAGGATCGCCCCCAGGGCGTACACATCCACCGCAGGGCCGACCGGAGTGCCCGGGAGGGTTTGTTCTGGAGCGCGATAGGGCCAACTGTCTGCCGCGGCGGTCGTTGGGGCGAAATGTGCCATGCCGAAATCGGTGATTTTCGGAATCGGTTCGGTGACGTGGGCGGAGGATCGCCCGGGGAAGTCGGTGGCGGCGGGGGCTGGCGACGGCGACTGTTGGCCCAGACCGGGGAAAAGGATATTCGCCGCAGTCAGATGACCATGCACCAGACCGCGGCAGTGGGCGACATGCACCGCCCGGGCCAATCCTTCAGCCAACGCCGCGGCTTGGAGTGGCGACGGCCACCGGGGACCCGAGCCACGGTTCTTGTCCCGCAGTTGGTCGCGCAGCGAGCCACCTTCGAGCAGTTCCAAAGCTGCATACGGCCTGGCTCCGCCCTGAGGCGCGGACCACACTCCCTTTTCAATTAACCGAAGTATCTGGGGATGTTCGATTTGCGACCAAATCGCTGCCTGAGCCAGCCATTGGGCGATCGCTTCGGCCGGGTCAGAATCCCCCGGTTGCAGGATTTTCAAGGCTACCAGCCGGTTCTGTTGCCGCAGGCGAGCCTTATAAACGCGACTGCAACGACCTCGGCCCACCTCGGCGATCACATCAAAACCAGCGACGCGCGGCAAACCCACCGCATCGTCCTGAAAACTGACGGGTTCGCCGCTCAGCTGGGTATCCTCGGTGTGGCTGGCCGCTTGGGTGCCCGAGCCGGAACCTGCGGGTTCGGGGGCGGAGGAGGGGTTGTAGCGGCCCATCAGACTGTTCTTCAGCTCGGTCAGGCGATCCAAGCGGGCCTGGCAATGCGGGCAGCCATCGATATGAGCGGCAATCACCGCCACCCGGTGATGGGTGAGAGCCTCGTTGAGAAAGGCTTGAAGTTCGGCATCGTCCGGGCAGGCCATGATGGGAACGATCCGGTCACGAGGAGGCGACAGGCCAACACCCGAGGGCGGCTGTCCGGCGGTGGTTGTGATACCCATGAAGGGGTGGCGGGGTCTGCGGATGATCGGCCGTTCTCGCTACCTCCCAAGTTGGGTTGTCTTCAGTGTTTCCTTTGCGAGGACTAGGAGGCTGCGGATGATCGGTCGTTCTCCCCGCCGGCCCAGGGCGAAATTCCAGTGCACCTGTTGCCTGTGAGTACTCTGTGCGCATTGGCCGCGTTTGGGGTGGGTGATTGTTGGGTCTAACGGCCGGTGCGTTCGATGGCCTCGCGGAGCAAATCGAGCACCTCGCGGACAGTGGCTTGCTGCAGGGTTTTGCCGCGTTTTTCCAAATTCTCGCTGAAGCGAATGGCGGTTTCTTGCATCCGTTCATGGGTTTCGGCCGAACCGCCGACCAGAACCATTTCCTCGGTGCGGGTGATGCGGTGATGGCCATCGGTACCGTCCAGACCAATGCCGACAACCCCCGCGACGGTGGCTTGTGATTTTTTCGACTTTTTCTTTGGCATGCCCAATCCCTCGTATGTTGTTCGCGAATGGCCGCGAAATCCAGCTTCAGAAAGCGTACAATGGTATTTTAGGGTGGGAAACGGTCAGGTAGGGAACACCGGTCAATGGTTGCTTGCAGAAATTTCCTCCAGCGGATAACATCTTTTTGGGAAAACCGCGTCCTCTCATGAACTGGTGAACCGCTTATCTTTATAGAGCCATAACGTGGCTCGGCTGACTCGAACTTCGGGACGCTTCCATGCCCTCGCTCATACTCTTAAAATCTCCCGACGGTGTGATCACCAACAAAACCATTCCCCTCGATGGGGACCTGATGATCATTGGCCGCGACGAAAATCTCTGCCAAATTGTCATCCCGCATCATGCCGTCAGCCGCAAACATGCTCAGATCAGCCGTTCGGGGAACCAATTTTTCATCGAAGACCTCAAAAGCCGAAACAAAACTTTTGTCAATAGCAAGGAGATTCTGCCACCCCATCGGCAGTTGCTCAAACCCGATGATCGCATCAAAATCTGCGATTTTCTCTTCCGTTTTCATGATGAACGGGTTGTCCCTTCCAAGAACTTGCCCGAGTGGATGACCAAGGATGCTCCGGAGGAGGAAGCCGACGAAGCCAATATGACCACCATTGAGGCCACCCAGAGCAAAAATAATGCCCAACAATTTCTGGAAGTGGCCCCCTCGGAACGACTCCGGGCCTTGCTCGACATCAGCACGAATCTGTCGCGGATGCTCGAATTGGACCCATTGATGGCCCAAATTGCCGAAACGCTCTTTGGCGTCTTCAAACAAGCCGATCGCTGCTTCGTGTTGATGCTCGACGACAACGGCCGCCCCTACCCCAAGGTGATGCGCAGCCGCCGGGCCGCTTTGGATGATACCCGTTTCAGCCGCACAATCGTCAAAAAAACCATCGAAAAGATGGAATCCTACCTCAGCGAAGACGCGTCCAGCGATGCCGCCTTGGGGCCGGCGGCCAGCATCGCGGAGTTCAAGATTCGTTCGGTGATGTGCGTTCCTTTGGCCAATGCCGAAGGCCAAGCGATCGGGGCGATCCAAATCGATACCCAAGACCGGATGAAAAAGTTTACCCGCGACGATCTGAACCTGTTGACCATTGTCGGCAATCTCGCGGGCGTGGCCGTGGATAAGGCCCGGATGCACGAGGCGGTGTTGGCCCGCGAAAAAGAGCAAAAAGAAATCGAATTGGCACGAAAAGTGCAGCTCGGTTTCCTGCCGCAAACCCTGCCCCAAGTCCCCGGCTACGAATTCTTCTCCCATTACTCACCCGCCCAAACCGTCGGAGGCGACTACTACGACTTCGTCACCCTGCCCGATGGGCGTGTGGCGGTTGTTCTGGGGGATGTTGCGGGCAAAGGCGTTCCGGCGGCTCTTCTGGTCGCCAAACTCAGCTCCGAAGTACGCTTTTCGCTGCTAACGGTGCCGAATTTGGCGGAATCCGTCGGTCTACTCAATGAACAGATGATCCGAGGCGGTCTGGGCGATCGCTTCGTGACCCTTGCGGTTATGGTTCTCGATCCCTCCACGCATCGCCTGACAGTGGTGAACGCCGGGCACATCAGCCCCAAACTGTACCGCGCCGCCACCCATGAATTGCTCGATGCCGTCTCCATCGACGCCACCGGGCTTCCCATCGGCACGCTTCCAGGTTACCCTTACGAGCAACTGACGCTACAATTAGAACCGGGCGATGCCATCACGGTCTTCACCGACGGGGTCACCGACGCCATGAATCCCGCGGGTGTCATGTTCGGCCCCGAAGCCACAGACCGCTACCTGCACCCGCACAGCGATACGCTGCCGCAGGCCGAAGCCCAACGTGCCCGCCGTATCGGCGAACGCCTGGTCGCCGCGGTTCGCGCCCATGCCAACGGCCGCGCCCAAAACGACGATATTGCCGTCGTCGCCTTCAGCCGTTTGGCTCATAGCATGCCGATGGGGTCGTCTGCGGCATCCGGCTAGGTCCCCATCGGGCAACGATCATTGCTGAGAAAAACGATCATTCGTGAGAAAACAAGGGCGCACCCAGACCCCTTCTCTGGGCCGCCCGCGCAATGCCACCGATTCCCTGACGGAGGTCGTTATGCCATCCACGGCGACACTTCCTGAAACCGAGACGGACCAGAAGACCCAACGGCAACCACCGTATAATGTTGTATTACTCAATGACGACGATCACACCTACGAATACGTCATTGAAATGCTCAAAGAACTGTTTGGCTACCCGGTCGAGAAAGGGTATCAGCTGGCGCGCATCGTGGATACCCAAGGCCGGGCGATTGTCTGTACCACGTCCTTGGAGCGCGCCGAGCTGAAACGGGACCAAATCCACGCCTATGGTCCCGATCCACGGATTCCTCGCTGCCGTGGCTCCATGACGGCGATTATTGAACCGGCGGAATAGCCGCTCAGAAACCGGGGGGGCGACTGGGTCGTCGCCCCCCGATCGGCCACTTACGCGGGGTGTTTCTACTTTTTCTCCTCTTTGATCAGCCGCACCGATTTGATCACCACGTCCTTGGTTGGAACATCATCGTGGCCCTTCACACTGCCTGTCGGAACGTCTTTGATCTTGTCGATCACGTCGGTACCCTCAATGACCCGGCCAAATACGCAGTAGCCCACGCCATCGCGGGCTTTGGCTTTGTCGAGGAAGGTATTGTCTTTGACGTTAATGAAGAATTGGGCGGTGGCGCTATTGGGCTGCGGGGTGCGTGCCATGGCCACGGTGTATTTCACGTTGGATAGGCCGTTGTTGGATTCGTTTTTGATCGGATCACGGGTCTTTTTCTCTTTCATTCCGGGTTCAAAGCCGCCCCCTTGGATCATGAAATCACTGATCACCCGGTGGAAAATTGTGCCGTCGTAGTGCTTGTCTTCAACATATTGCAGAAAGTTCTTCACTGTGATGGGGGCTTTGTCTTCAAACAGCTCGATTTTGAAGCTCCCCATGTTGGTTTCGACCAGTACCACAGGGTTAGCCGCCCGGACACTGGTTGTCACCACGCCCAATACCATCAAGCACATCACCGCCACTTTGACTGATAGCATATGACCGCCTCCGCCACGCCGTACCGCAACCGTGGCCCCTCGCCGTCGGTTCTGCGGACGGTCTTTTAGGTAGGGGAATTTTAGGAATTGCGAACAGCTATCCCAAGATAGCGACTTCTTTCTTGAAATTCGCGGGCCATTGGTGTCTTCTGTTCCCACACCCAGCGATCAGGAGAATTCGGATGCGCACCGTGATTGTGAGCATACTGTTCGCGGCCCTGGCTGGTCTGGTGGGCGTCGCAGAACCCACTGTCAGTCACGCCCAGCCGAAGAAAGCCCCCCCAGGCGATCCGCAAAGTTTCATCCCCACCGCGGAAACACGCCAAGCCATCATCGCCAAGACCGAGGAGCTACGAAAAGCTATCGCGGCCTTGAAAGCGAAGAAAATTCCCGACGATGTGCTCATCGAGGTCGAAATCTACCTGAAAGCGGCTGAAAACATCGTTCGCTTGGAGGAATGGCTGCATGCCAATAGCGTCCGCTGGGTGCAACAAACCCTCAGCGACGGACTGGCACGGGCCGAACAAGCCCACAGTGGCCAAGCCCCCTGGCGCAACGCGCCGGGCCAGTGGGTGGTGCGTGCTTACCGCGCCGACCGCTTGGACGATTCCATCCAACCCTACGCTGTACTTCTGCCCAAGGACTACGGTCGAGACCCGAACAAAAAGTGGCGAGTCGATATTGTCCTACATGGCCGCGACGCGTCCCTCACAGAAGCCAAGTTCCTCGCCAGCCACGGCCGCACGGCCAAAGCGGCCCCCGCCGATCTGGATTACATCCAGCTTGAACCCTATGGCCGCGGCAACAATGCCTATCGCTGGGCCGGCGAACGCGACGTTTTCGACGCCATGTACGATTTCCTGCGTTCGGAACGCCAGCGCGACCACATCATCGACACCAGCCGCATCGTGCTGCGCGGCTTCTCGATGGGTGGAGCTGGGACCTGGCACATCGGTTTGCATCATCCATTGCATTTCGCCGCCCTCGGCCCCGGCGCGGGCTTCACCACCACCCACGGCTATATCGCCCGCTTGCCCAAACCACTGCCGGATTACCAGGAAAAATGCCTGCGTATCTACGATGCGATCGCGTATGCGGACAATGCCTTCAACGTACCGATTGTGGCCTACAGCGGCGAAAAGGACCCTCAAAAGAAAGCCGCGGACAACATTGAAAACGCCCTCAAGAACTTCGCCGAGCCAGTGAAATTCACCCATTTGGTCGCCCCGGGGCTGGAACACCAAATGCCCCCGGAATGGCAAGCGAAAGTCCAGACCGAACTCCGCCAGCATCTGGCCGCCGAGCGGAAATTCCCCGAACGTGTCCGCTTCGTCACCTACACCACCCGCTATGCGGACTTCGGTCATGGTGTCATCAACGCTCTCGATCGGCATTATGACAAGGCAGTGGTCGATTCCCGCTGGACAACCGACACCCTGACGATCACCACGCACAACATCGCGGCCCTCACACTCCTCTCACGCGGCCAACCCTGGCCCGCACGACTGACCATCGATGGCCAAGAATCGGCCATCCCCGCCCATCCCACGCCCTCGTTGCTCTTTCTCGAAAAACAGGACGGAAAATGGTCGATTGCCGATCGCGACAAATGGTTGAAACAATTGCGGAAACGCGCCAGTGACAACGGCGGGCTACAAGGACCGATCGACGATGCGTTCATGGCGCGATTTCTGGCTGTCCCTCCAGCCAGCGCCGGCTGGAATGAGCGGTTCGATCGCTTCACCACCGCCACACTGCAACAGTTCGCCGCGCTCTGGGATCGCTATTTCCGGGGACGATTACCCCTCGCGGAGGCGGCCTCCATTAACGCCGACCTGATCGCCCAAAACAACCTGATCCTGTTTGGTGATCCAGCTTCCAATCCGCTGATCGCCAAAATTCTGCCGCAACTGCCGATCCGGTGGACGAAGGACAAATTGGTGATCGATGGTGTTGCCTACGATGGGCAAACCCACCTGCCGGTGTTGATTTACCCCAACCCCCTCAACCCGCAGCGCTATGTGGTGATCAATAGTGGACACACCTTTAAGGAAGCTGACCTGAAAGGGACCAACGCCCTGTTGTATCCTCGTTTGGGCGATTGGGCCGTGATCCAACCGACCCCGACGGAGAAAGACCCGGCCGGCTACGAAGTGGTCGCGGCCGGATTGTTTGATGAGAAATGGCAGTTTCCCCACAAGTAACGGGGCGGGGGTATCATCGTGATGACCGTCACGGCCATCCAGGATGCGCAAGAATGCCTTCGCCCGGAGAAGTATCGAACGGTTCTTGGAATTTCTCCCAGCTTGTGGCATCGTGGCTGCGGTGACCGGTTTGTGTCCTAGCGCCTCTTGCCCCGATGGGGTTGCGTTTGCATCCTGATTAGCACCGGACGCCCACCGGTTGGTTCTCTCCCCCGCCACCGCTCCGGGGTCTTGTCGCCCCGCGGAGGTTGCGATTGCTTCCGGCCTTGTATGCGACCACGCTGTTTGTAGGAGCAGCCTTGCTGTTCCTCGTACAGCCGATGATTGGCAAACTTCTGCTGCCGCTGGTGGGTGGCACGCCGAGTGTGTGGAACACCTGCATGGTGTTCTTTCAGGCGGTGCTGCTGGCCGGCTATCTGTATGCGCACCGCAGTACCTGGCAGTTTGGCGTGCGGCGCCAAGCCGTGGTCCATCTGCTGCTACTGATCGTGGTGGTGACCACTTTTTGGACAGCCGTTGCGGCCACTGGTGCGCCGGTGCCCGTGGCGGCGTCGCTTTTGCCCGACGATCAGGATTCGTCGTTTCTGGTCTTCGTTCAACTGGCCACGGTGGTGGGCATTGCGGTCGGTGTACCGTTTTTTGTGTTGTCCACCACCTCCCCCCTCTTACAACGCTGGTTTGCCGCCACAGGGCACCACGCTGCGCGTGATCCGTACTTTCTCTATGCCGCCAGTAATGCTGGCAGCCTGCTGGGTCTGCTCGCATACCCTCTGGTGATCGAGCCTCAACTGACATTGGCCCATCAGCAGTGGGTTTTCGCCGGCGGGGTGATGGGGTATGTCGGTCTGGTGACTCTGTGTGCCACAACCGTTTTTCGCGCGCATCCGGAAGACCCACCCCGGCTGACGCCGGTAGCCCAGCCAGTGCAAGAATGCGCTGAAGCCCCGGCCGATGCACAAGCCCAGGAGAAGGTGCGCGAAGCCCGAGTCCAGGCGGAAGCGGCCGCCCGTTGCATTTTTGAGCAGCCCGCGTTGCCTCCCCCTCCGTCGGACCCCCCTGATGGACCGCGGATGGCCGACATTTCGCCTTCCCGTGTGCTGCGGTGGGTTTTTCTGGCGATGCTACCGTCGAGCTTGTTGTTGGGTGTGACCACGCATGTTTCCACCGATCTGGCCCCGGTGCCACTCTTGTGGGTGGTGCCGCTGGCGTTGTATTTGATCAGCTTCATTCTGGTGTTTGCCCGCTGGCCCCAACGGCTGCACCGCTGGGTGGGCCGCGTCACCCCGATGCTGATTCTGTTTGTCGTTCTCACCTTGCTGACCTACGCTGCAGAACCCCTGGCGTTGGTTGGTCTTTTGCACATGGCGGCGTTCTTTGGGGTGTGTTTGGTGTGCCACGGCGAACTGGCTCAAGATCGCCCGCCGGCTATTCATCTGACGGCGTTTTACTTCTGGATGTCGGTCGGGGGCGTTTTGGGCGGTTTATTCAACGCCCTCATCGCCCCGATGATCTTTCGGCACTTAGGTATGATCGAATACCCCTTGGCGCTGGTGCTAGCGGCGGCGATTCGTCCACGAACCGACCATTCCGCCGCCACGCTGCGGTTGATCGATGGGGTTTTGGTGGCCGGCCTTCTCGTTGTGGCGATGCTTCTGGTGTTATGGGTGCCGGAGTATGTGCCCGTTGCGGCGGATGCCGAAGCCAGCGCAGCTCTCACGGCGCGGCTGTTGCGCGGCGGGTTGATGTATGGGCTACCGGCGGTGTTGGCCTTCGCTTTGGTGCGCCGCCCGCTGCGCTATTCCTTGGCCCTGGCGGCGCTATTTCTGGCTGGTGCCTTCGACACCAAGCATTTTGGTGAAACGTTGCACATGGAGCGGAACTTCTACGGCGTCATTCGCGTCACGCGCTCGCCGGACGGCCAGTTCATCCGCCTCATTCATGGCACCACCATCCATGGTCAACAACGGGTCGACGAACCCGGACGGCCGCGGCCGATGACGTATTACCACGAACGCGGCCCGGTGGGGCATATCTTTGCCATGTTGGAGAAGCGGCACACCCAGAAACTGGAAAACGGCAAGGCGGTGCGCGTGGGTGTGGTGGGTTTAGGGACGGGGGCCGTCGCCCATTATGCCCGAGCTGGGCAGGAATGGGTGTTTTTTGAGATCGACCCGGCGGTCGTCCGCGTCGCCCGCGACGAACGCTACTTCCGCTTCCTGGCCGACTGCCAAGGAACCTGCGCGGTGGTGCTAGGCGATGCCCGCCGGCAACTGACACGTGTCGCCGATGCCGCTTTCGACATTCTCATTATCGACGGCTTTTGTTCCGATGCCATCCCGGTCCATCTGCTCACGCGGGAAGCCATTGCCCTGTATGTGCGGAAATTGGCCGAACACGGCATCATTTTGATGCACGTTTCTAACAATCACCTCGATCTGCCGCCGCTGATTCGCCGTCTGGCCGAAAATCACGATCCCCCGCTCGTCGTACGCTACTGCCGCGATTTCCCCACAGATGCCGAACGGGCTGACGGCAAAACCGAATCGCAATGGATGCTTCTGGCCCGAAGCGAGGCCGACATTGCCCCGATTGTGGCCTATGGCCCTGTTCCCCCGCCGGCCAAAAAACACATCTGGGAGAAAGTTCCCCTGGAAGATGGCGTTATCTGGCGCGACGATTTCGTGAATCTGCTGCGCGTCTGGAAAAAGCGGGAAGACTAAATCCAACCAGGTGTACAGTTTCTGCACAAACATTTTCAACCCGCCGACCGATCGCGCTTCGCGGCGGGAGCGACGAGCGCGTAGTTCACCCTGCCCTGGTTTTTCCCCGCGTCGTCGGGTTTGGGACCCACTGGACGTTTCGTTACAAACGTTTTTCACCTGTCTGCTGGTTTTTCCCCGCGTCGTCGGGTTTGGGAACCACCGCTAGGGTTGGTTGGTCGGAGTCGGGGTTTGGGGCGCGGCCGCAGAAGCCGGCGCTGGGCTGACCGCTGCCGGCTCAAGCGGGGTAAAGAAGACCGCTTGGATCAGCAACAGAAAGGCTCCCACCACCAGGCAGCAATCGGCAATGTTAAACACCGGCCATTCAAACTGCCCGTAGTAATGGAGAAAGTCGCGGACACCGCCAAAGACAATCCGGTCATAGAGGTTGCCGAGGGTTCCACCGAGGATCAACCCCAGGGAAGCCATCAGGCCGCGTTCGCGGGCGGTGGTGGATCGGAGGCCCCAAACCACAATCGCCACCGCGGCCAGTACACTGATGATGGCGAACGTCGCGTTGGCTAAGCCTTTTTTCGAGCCACCGATGCCAAACAACGCGCCATGATTGACCCGCGGCATCAGCGGTTGGCCTTTGGTACTCCAGGTTTGCAGCCCCGCCAGGGCGCCCTCGCAGGGTGGCGTTTCGGGATCGAACTGGGCGATGATTTCAAACCAATTGCCCGGAGGCAGGTCGTAGGCATTGCCTGTCCCGCTGCGATCGGTAAAGACCCCGTCGTTATACAGCCAGCGAAAGACCAGATATTTGCTGGCTTGATCGGCCGTCAGACCCACGACCGCAAGCGAAATCAATAGCCAGCGATAGGAGCGGTCGGCCATTGGTTCATCCATCACGATTGCCAGGGGGAAAACACGGGGCTTCCTTCACGATAGGTCGATGGTCACGACCCGTCAAGAAACTCCGCCCCACCCGATTGGTCGCTATAGCCGGCACACTCGATTGGCTCAACCCGATTCCTAACCACGTCGATCGTGGGCTGACCTTGACCGGTATCGTCCGCGCGGGAATGATGCGCGGGGAGGTTTGATCGGTGAGGCTGGTACGATGCGGGTACGATGCGGCATGTACCGGTCGTGAGGATTCGTCCATGAGGCGGTTGGGCTTGACGATCGTTGCTGTCGGGCTGGCCCTGATGGGCTGCCAAAGCACCGATTCCAAGCCGGGGGACCAAGGCCACGGCAACGTCGCCGTCCGCCCGAAGTCGAATAAAGACAAGACCAAAGACGCGACACCGGCCAAAACCCCAGCGTGGCTGGACGAAGTCACTCGGCTGCCGGGGGCTGGCACGGGCATTCCCAAAAGCACTCCCACCGGTGATCCCCGGAACCCACTATTCGATCCCAAAACCGCGGCCCAGGATGTTCTCGGCGGGCGTGTGGTTGATCCTAACGGCAAACCCGCCCGCAATATCTACGTTCGTATCGAAGAAGTCGGCAGCGACCGTAGTCAGCAAGCGCCCATGGGCATTTACACGAAAGATGATGGCTACTTCCTCGCCACCGGCTGGAAACCCGGGCACTCCTATGAACTGACCGCGCACGCCACCACCACCGACGGTCGCAAACTCACCGGTGTTGTCCAAACGAAAGTGCCTAACCCAGTATTGCTCATTGTCTTACGCGACGATTTGCCGCCACCGCCAATCACGGGGCGCCCGCCCAGCTCGGCCGACGACAAATCCTTTCCACCCTCGCCGCGGCCCAGCGATGCGGTCCACGACGCTGTTCCGTCCCCCCCGTCCAACTCCCCTGCGTCCACCGTCCCACGTCCAACCCCCACTCGCCCCAGCGACGGCGCCTGGACTCCGCACAGCCCCACCCCCCAGGTGCCGCCGGCCACTCTCAGTCCCTCGCCGCCGACTTCGGGCATTCCCACACCGCCACCCCTTCATACGCCCGCGCCCAGCCCCGTCGGACCACCCAACGAGAAACCCGAAAAACCTGAAAACATCGCCGAAACACCGAAAGACCCCTTCAAACCTCCGGCGGCGAACATCCCGGTCGGTCCGCCCCCCATCCCTGCGCTGCCGCCACTGACTCCCCCCGGCGCAGGCAAATCGTCCATGGCCCAGCCCACCGGCCGCAGCACCACCCACTGGCAGTTGCTCGACACGCTCGAGCGACCCTGGAACCTCGACACCGTGCCCACCGGCTCCCTCGTGCTGTTGGAATTCATCACCTCAACCTGCCTCCCCTGCAAACAGGTCATCCCTGTGATGCGCGACTTGCAATCACGCTATGGGGCCAGTGGCCTGCAAGTCGTGGCGGTGTTATGCGACAACACGCCCCTACGGCAGCGGATCGCCACCGCTAGCAAGTACAGCCGCGATCAGAACCTCAACTACCCCATTTTTGTCGAAGCTGGCGACACAGGCTCGGTCCGGGATCAGTTCGACGTGGAAGTCTATCCCACCGCGGTGCTTCTCGATACCACTGGCCGGGTACTCTGGAAGGGCCATCCCGGACAAAAGGCTCTGGTGGAATCGGCAATCCAACAACATCTTCGCAAGTGAATGCTTACCACAAGCAGTATGAAATCCGCTGATCCCGAGGAAATCCGCTGATCCAGAAGCCATCACTCCGGCCAAGCAGCATCGCGGCTAGTGAATGCTGGCCACGAGCAAGAAACCCGTTTCTGCCCGAAAAAAATTTTCCGCTATCCGCCGAACGAACCATACTCTGAACTCAACCCCCTTCTCGAAAATCCTCGTCCTGGCCCACACTGTTGGCGACGATGAACTAGATTGGCGATAGTTAGCGGACCAGTCGATGATCTCGCCCACACGAACCTCGCATACGGAAATCTGGCTGTCCAGGCCACGGCGACCATCGCGTCCTGGTGACGTGTCCGCGGTGCCAGTTTGTAAATCGCGACGCGGCCGCAACTGGTAGCCATTGCGGTGGCACGCTGGTGATCCCTGCGCTGGCAGCCACAACGCCTGATACCCCCGGTGGAACCCGAATCGCCCGCGCTGCTTCTTCGGACTTGGCGATGAGTGAATCCGCAATTCAATCCGGGCCTGCAACCATCCCCGCGACCCATCGGGCCGATCATTCTCCGACTCCCCCGCCCGCTCCCAGTGTGCGGCCGAAACTTTTGGTGCTGCGCGGTTTACGCATCAACGCCGAGTATCCGATCTACGAAGGCCGCAATACCATCGGTCGGTTCGCGGAAAAACCCGTGGATATCGACTTATGCAGTCAAGAACCCCCGGAGCAGATTTGGTGTTCCCGACAACACGCCGTCGTCATTTTGGAAAAAGGCCAGGTTGTTATTGAAGATTTGAACAGTCTCAATGGAACCTGGGTCAACGGGGTGCGCATTTATGCTGGTCAGCCACGGTTGTTGACCCCGGGCGACATTATTCAAATTGGTACCGTCCAGATGAAATTGGTGATGGGTTGAAGGGGCTGGGGCGTCACACAATTCGCCCGCCACTGAGCTTCAAGGCCAGCCATACGCCGAAAATGGCAGCAAAAACGGAGCCAAACACATACGCGGATGCCGCGATCAGCCGGTTTTGCTGCAACAATTCCAAGGTTTCCAGGCTGAACGTCGAGAAAGTGGTGAATCCGCCACACAACCCCGTTCCTAGCAGCAAATACCAATACTTCCGCGACGGATCAGGATGATTCCGGAAAAACGTGACGCAAAACCCCAAGCAAAACGACCCCCCCACGTTGATCAGAAGTGTCGCAATCGGAAAAGCCACCGGACCTTGGAGGGTTCGCACGAACACCCCGAGCCAATAGCGCGCATTGGCCCCTAACCCACCCCCCAATAACAACAGCAACGACGACACTAACCCATCCACCATGTTTTCAAATTAGGCCGATCACCCCCTCGGCGACCACTCCTTCCGGCCTTCGTCTCATCGTTTCTTCCACTATAACCTCAAGAAACACTCTACTAACTTTCGCGTTGCAGCCGTTGGCCCCAGATGGAGAGAAATCTCGTGAAAATTGACCTGAACGCCGATCTGGGCGAAGGGAGCAGCTCCGATGCCGACTTGATGCCGCTGATCACCTCGGCCAATGTGTGCTGCGGACTGCATGCCGGCGGACCAGGCGAAATTGTCCGCACTCTCCAACTGGCCAGCCGGTTTAACGTGGTTGTCGGTGCCCATCCGGGTTATGCCGATCGCGAACATTTCGGCCGACGGGAACAAAATTTGGACAAGCCCGAGTTCCTCGCGGTGTGCGCCTACCAACTGGGCGCTCTCGACGCAGTTGCTCACACACTCAAAGCGACGATCCGCTATGTCAAGCCCCATGGCGCGCTGTACAACCAAGTGTGTCGGGAACGCCGATGGGCCGAGTGGTTTGTCGAAGCGGTGGCTTCCTGGGGCCGGCCGATCGTCGGCTTACCCGACTCAGCACTGGCCGCTGCTTGTGAAAAAGTTCACTTGGAGTTCATCGCCGAAGGCTTTGCTGATCGCCGCTATCGGCCTGATGGTAGCCTGGTACCGCGAACCGAGTCGGGAGCTTTCATCGACGATCCGCATGAAGCGGTTGCCCAAGTGGAATGGCTGATCCGCCAGCGGGGCGTGCGAACGATCTGTATCCACGGGGATAATCCCCATGCCGTGGCCTTCGCCCACGCTGTTCGGGCGGCCTTATTGGCTGCCGGCTACACACTCCAACCTTTTGCCTGAATTTTCACCTTGGAACGATGGGTTTGTTGGTGCGACGACCCGGTTTGTATTCGCTATTGGTCGATCTGGGGCGGCCGCGCAGCCGTTCGCTGGGCGTTCCTGTCGGTGGGGCTGCCGATCAGGCGGCTTTTCTGCTGGGAAATGCGCTGGTGGGGAACCCGCCCAACACGCCGGCGCTGGAAATCGCTTTCTCTGGCCCGACCTTGCAGGCCGAGCATCCGGTAGCTGGTGTGCTCTTCGGTTCGCCGATGGATTGTACGCTCAACAATGATCCAATCCCATCGGGTGTCACCTTCAGCCTGCAACCGGGTGATGTACTCCACATAGGCGGCTCACGCGGGGGTGCCCGGGCGTATTTCTGTGTGGCCGGCGGGTTTACTGCACCGAGGATTTTGGGCAGCCGTTCGGCCTTCGAGCCGCTGCCAGCCGACGCTCGGCTTGACTGCCCGGCCAGCCGGATGGGGGCACGTCGGCTCCCGCCGGCCGTAACTTCCTGCTGGCAAAGATTTTCCGATGCGACATCACCGGCCGAACCGGGCCAAGCTGCCCCCGTGCGCCGGCTGCGGGTGCTCGATGGCCCGCAGCGGCATTGGTTTGCCGACGATGGCTTGTTCACCCAACTTTACGAGGTTGCGACAGCCAGTAATCGGATGGGACTGCGTTTGAAAGGTCAGCCGCTGACGCGGCCTGCGAAAGAATTGGTATCGGAAGCCGTCGCACCTGGAGCCGTGCAGATCACCAACGACGGCTTGCCGATTGTTTTGGGAGTTGATGGGCAAACGATCGGCGGTTATCCCAAAATCGCTCACGTCATTCGTGCCGATCGCGATGAATTGGGGCAGCTGCGGCCGGGTGATCGTGTCCAGTTTGTTCGCGTCAGTCTTGAGGAGGCTGAGGAAGCCGCTCTCCATCGGCAACGCTGGTTGCAGCCATGGATCGAGCGGCTGCGTTACGCGGAAGGGGCACCGGAGTTTGTGGAATAGGCCGAAAGCCTCGTTTACTAGCAGCGGTTGTTGTGGTGTCAGCCGCTGGCCCGGTCAGTTTGCGAGGAAGTCAAACCCAACTCAAGGGAGCCTCAATAGCGCGGTACGGACGGATCGACCGTGAGCGACCAGCGATCGATCCCGCCGGCGAGCGACACCGCGTCCATTCCCCTCTGGCGGAGAATGGCAGCCCCACTGAGGCTGCGGACACCGTGATGGCAGTAAACCACCACCGTGGCTCCCGGAGGTGGTTCGATTTCCTCCAGGCGTGCCGGCAGTTCGTCCAGAGGAATCAGCACACTGCCGGGTAGGGCACAGTAGGCGTGTTCGTCCGGTTGACGCACGTCGAGCAGAAACACCGGATGCCCGGCGTCGAGCCAGCGTTTCAACTCCAGCGGCGGAATTTGCGGAATCATGGTTGGCAATCCCAAGGCCATCGGGTCGTTATTTATCCACCACGGCCGAGGGGGAAGAATCATTCCCCCAACAATTCGCGACGATGGCGGCCACGGATGCGACCATTCATGAGAATGTGAATTTTTGTACAAATCCTTGCTGCCCTGCAAGCCTATCGGGTACAGCATCAACCATGGTTTCATTTTCGGGCGGATGCATCCGCCGCTGGTATCGCGGACGTGGCCCATTGGGTACATCATCGACCATGGTTTCATTTTCGCGGGCCGTGGGTGTTATGAGGACGTGGGTGTTATGAGGAGGCGATATCGGGTAAGCCCAAGCGTTGCAGGTATTCGCGTTCTTTGGCTCGCATCTGCCGTTCAGCCGCCGGGTTGGTATCGGTATAGCCGCACAGGTGCAGGCAACCGTGGATCACATACAACAGCAGTTCGAGATGCGTGGAGTGTTGCCGTTCGGCGGCATTTTCTTGGGCTACTTCGTAGCCGATGACCACTTCGCCCTCGAGCATTTTGGCGGATGGCTCGGAGTAGGGGAAGGTCAGAACATCTGTGGGTTCATCGTGTTGCAGAAACTGTTGATTGAGGCGGTGGATGTGCGGGTTGTTGACGAAGGCCAGGGTCACACGGCAGGCTTTCACGCCCTCGCCGGCAAAGACGGTACGGGCCGCCTCCTTGAGTGGCTGGAACTCGAGGGGGTAGTCATAAGGATTGGCAATTGAAATCCGGTGCATAGAGCGATTATACCACCGGCTGCAGGGTTGTCTGTCGTGTGGCCGCATGGCCGGGGGGTGTTTCGACCACCAGACGGGCCGTTTCCACACGCAGGGGTGCCGCATCGCCCATCACTTCCATGGCCAGCGCGGCGTAATCGGCGGCCCCGGTGCTTTTGGGAGCGTAGGCAAAGATGTTCTGGCCGAAGCTGGGGCACTCCGCAAGTTTGATGTTGCGGCGAATTTTGGTCTCGAACACCTTGGCTGCGGCCCAGGGAACCGAGGTGCCGCGGCTGCGGGCGAGGAAGGCGTGGAGATCGGCGACGACTTCCTGGGCCAGTTTGGTTGCGGCATCATAGAGGCATACCACCACGCCCGTGACGACCAGCTGGGGGTTGATGCGTCGGGAAACCAGGGCGGTGGTTTCCAACAATTTCGACAAGCCGTGCAAGGCCAAGAAATGCGGCTGTAAGGGAATGAACACCTCATCGGCGGCCGCAAGAGCGTTGATGGTCAAAACGCCCAACGACGGGCCACAATCCATCAATAGATAGTCGTAGGCATTCGCTTGGGATGCCGGCTGGCCGTCGCCTTCGATCATGCCGGTGAGGGCTTCCCGGAGAATGACCTCCCGGCCGACGACGCCGGCCAGTTCCACCTCGGCCGCCGCCAGGTTGATGTCGGCGGGAATCAGCGTCAGGTTCGCGCCCACGTCACGGCGCACCGCAGCCATGGGTCGGCCGGAGACGAGAACATCGTAAAGCGATGGGAGCGTGCCATCGAGTTCCACGCCCAAATGTGTACTGGCATGGGCTTGTGGGTCCAGGTCGATGACGCACACCCGGCAGCCGGCCAACGCCAAAGCGGCCGCCAGGTTCACGGTGGTGGTAGTTTTACCAACGCCGCCTTTTTGATTGATGATGGCGATTTTGCGCATGGTGCATGAACTCCTCGCGTCGCGGCGGCCATCCCCGGCTTCTTGCCGCCACGGGAAAGACGCTTATAACCAGAATATCCTCTCCGCGACTAGCCCAACCGGCCTCCCGGCGACGGCTTTCACCCCAGCATGGTCTCGACCAGCGTCTGACGCACCCAACAAGGAGCATTTCCCGATGGCGACACTCCGGCAGAACGCGATTCAGGCGATTGCCACCACCGAGTACGAACTGAATCGGATCGATTTCCGCACAGCGCACTTGGGCGAACTGTTCGGCAAATTGGTCTTCAGCGAAGAAGTCCAGAAAGCTCGACTCCCCAAACCCGTTTTCAAAGCCCTCCAGAAAACCATCAAACAAGGGGCGCAACTGACCGATCCTGCGATTGCCGAAGCTGTCGCCAGCGCCATGAAGGATTGGGCGATCGAACACGGGGCCACCCACTTCACCCACTGGTTCCAACCCATGACCGGGCTGACGGCGGAAAAGCACGATAGCTTCTTATCGCCCACCGGTACCGGCGGCGCCATCGCGGAGTTTAGTGGCAAAGAGCTGATCAAAGGCGAACCGGACGCCAGCAGTTTCCCCAGTGGCGGTATCCGGGCCACCTTCGAAGCCCGCGGCTACACCGGCTGGGACCCCACCTCGCCAGCCTACATCCGCGAATCCCCCAATGGGGCCACCCTGGTCATTCCCACGGTCTTTGTCTCCTGGACCGGCGAAGCGCTCGACAAGAAAACACCGCTTCTGCGGAGCATGGAAGCTCTTTCCAACCAAGCCTTGCGTATCTTGCGGCTGTTTGGGAATACCGAAGCCAAGAAAGTGTTCACCACCGTGGGGCCGGAGCAAGAATACTTCCTGATTGACAAGAATTTCCTCTATACCCGCCCGGATTTGCTCAACTGTGGCCGAACCCTCTTCGGGGCTAAGCCGCCCAAGGGTCAAGAACTGGAAGACCAATACTTCGGCACCATCCCCGAACGGGTATTGGCCTGTATGGCCGAGTGTGAGGCCGAACTATTTAAGCTCGGCGTCCCTGTGAAGACGCGGCACAACGAAGTCGCCCCCAGCCAATACGAAATTGCCCCCGTTTTCGAGGATTCCAACCTCGCCACCGATCATAACCAATTGTGCATGGACGTGTTACGGCAAGTCGCCGACCGCTACGGCCTGGTGTGCTTGCTCCACGAAAAGCCCTTTGCGGGTATCAACGGTAGCGGCAAGCACAACAACTGGAGCATGGCCACCGATACCGGCGAAAACCTGCTCAACCCTGGCGATACCCCGCATGACAATGCTCAGTTTCTCGTATTCTGCGTCGCAGTCATTCGCGCGGTGGCCAGGTATCCCGAACTGTTGCGTGTCTCGGTGGCCAGTGCCGGCAACGACCATCGCCTCGGTGCCAACGAAGCCCCGCCGGCGATTATCTCGATCTTCCTGGGAGACCAGTTGCAAGACATTATGGACCAACTGGAGAGAGGCAAACCCGAGAAAACCCTAGCTGGCGGCTATATGGAAGTTGGCGTCAGCGTTTTGCCCCCCCTTCCCCGCGACGCCGGCGACCGCAACCGCACCTCCCCATTCGCCTTCACCGGCAACAAGTTCGAATTCCGCGCCGTGGGCAGCAGCTTCAGCATCGCCGGACCCAATACCGTTCTGAACACCATCGTCGCCGAATCGCTCGATTACATCGCCACCCATCTGGAAAAAGCCACGGCCAGTGGCACGCCGCTCAACAAAGCGATTCAAGACCTCTTGCCGGGGATTCTCAAAGAGTCCAAAAAAGTGATCTTCAACGGCGATGGCTATAGTGAAGAATGGCACAAGGAAGCGGAACGCCGCGGCCTGCCCAACCTGAAAAACACGGTCGATGCCATTCCCGTCATCATTCGCAAAGATACGATTGAATTGTTCACCAAGTATAAAGTGTACAGTGAACGAGAACTGGTCGCTCGCTACAACATCTTCGCGGAAAAATACGCCAAGGAAGTGACCATCGAAGCCAACATGATGGTCCACATGGCCCGGACGATGATTTTGCCGGCCGCCTTGCGCTATCAAGGCGAAGTGGCCACGGCCGTCAACGCGACCAAAGCCGCGGGCGTGGATGCCAGCGCCCAGATGGAACATCTCAAGGAATTGACCCGCACCATCACCGAATTCCAAGCCGCGTTGGCCGAATTGGATCAGGAATTGCACCACACCCACGGCGGCGACCCGTACAGCCACGCCAAGAGTGTCCGCGATAACATCCTGCCCAAGATGAACAAATTGCGTACTTATGGCGACAAACTCGAAACTCTCGTAGCCGATGATCTGTGGCCGCTACCGACCTACCGCGAGATGCTGTTCATGAAGTAACCTGACGACTGGTCGAGGCGGGTCGGGGTGACGCGGGATGGCCAACACCGCCCACGTCACCCCGGTGATTTGGGGCAATCGTTCGCGGCCGGTCCATCGTCTTAGGAGTGTCGCCGCTGGTGGCGATTTTCACCTCTGAGGGGTCGACTGATGAACACGCTATCCCGTCGTCAGATGTTGGCAGCTTCCGCCGCTATGGCTGCCGGCACACTCGCGCCGCGTTGGGGCCTGACACAAGAAAAACCCGATATTACCAAGTTGGTTGCGGGTAACACCGCCTTCGGGTGCGATCTGTACGGCCAACTCCAATCCGAACGCGGCAACCTGTTCTTGTCCCCGTTTAGCATTTCCACCGCTTTGGCGATGACCGCCGCCGGAGCCAAGGGCAAAACCTGGGAAGAGATGGAGAAAGTGCTGCACCTGCCCCCGAACGCCCCGGCGGCCTTCGGAGCGGTCCTCAAAAGCCTCAACGACGAACCCGATGCCAAGAAACGCGGCTTCACCCTCTCAACCGCCAATGCGCTGTGGGCGCAAAAAGGCTACCCGTGGCGGCCGGAATACAAAACCCTGGTCGCCACCGACTTTGCCGCCGGTTTATTCGATGTCGATTATCAAACCGACCCGGAAACCGCGCGGGCAACGATCAACACTTGGGTCGAAAAGGAAACCCGCGACAAGATCAAAAATCTTCTGCCCCCCGGCAGTATCACCATGCTCACCCGCCTGGTGTTGACCAACGCCATCTACTTCAAAGGCGATTGGGACGTTCAGTTCAAGAAAGAGGACACCAAGGAACAACCCTTCATCCTCGCCGATGGTACGAAGAAAAATACCCCCCTGATGTTCCGCGTCGGCGGCTATAACTACGCGGAAACCGACCGCTACCAAGTGCTCGATCTGCCCTATGTCGGCAAGCGGATCAGCATGACGGTGATTCTCCCCCGAAAGCCCGATGGCTTACCGGCGGTGGAGAAGGAATTGACCGGCGCCCAACTGACCACCCTGCTCCAATCGCTCCGCTACGAAAAGCAAGTGCACGTGCATTTGCCGAAATTCAAAGTGGAGAAATCCTTCACCCTCAATGAACCGCTCAAGGTCTTAGGAATGAGAACCGCCTTCCAACGCGACGCTGACTTCAGCGGCATGCACACCGGCGGAGAGGACCTTCACATCACCGCGGTCATCCACAAAGCGTATGTCGATGTGAACGAAGAGGGAACCGAAGCGGCGGCGGCTACAGGTGTTGTGGTTGCGCCCACCAGTGTGGCGGAGCCGCCCAAGCCGAAGTACTTCCGGGCCGACCACCCGTTTTTGTTCCTCATCCGCGACCTTCGGACACAAAGCGTGCTGTTTATGGGTCGCCTGACGGAACCGACCCACTGATCGATCCGTCCATGCCACGGTCGGGGCGGGGGATGGTGGCGCTGCGGTCGCCATCCCCTCACCGCCTCAGATTGCACTCAAAAGATGGTGGCGCTGCGGTCGCCCATCCCCTCGCCGCCTCGGATTTCGTCCAAAATACGGTGGTGTGGGGTGAATGCCGTTGGCGGCTTTGCGCCAATTCTGCTCGCGCCATCGACCCACGGTCCGTGTCCGCGACCCGACATTCAGCCGCTCAACACTTCGAATGACTGGGGGAAGAAATTGAATTACCTGGGGAAGAAACTGTCAGGTTGAACCTTCGTCCAAGACGGCACCCCGACGTTCAGCCGCTCAACGCTTCCGTCACGTCTTTGAGGTCGGCACGCTTGCCCTCATAGGTTTCGCAAAACGCCAGCACCGCCGGGTCGGGTTCTTCGTGGGCGGCTCGGCAGGCCATCTCATAGACCGCGGGCCACCAGTTCTCGTGTTGTGTCAACCCCTTCTCTTTGACCGTGGCCCAGTTCGAGAGAATCTTCGACCAAGCGACATCGCCATAGTGCAGGGCCTCTTGCAAGTTGCGGAATTGTGGGACGTACCATTGCCGGCCGATTTGCGCGTGGAGGACTTCGTCGGCCCAATCGAAGTCTTGCAAGGTGGCCATGAGCGGGATACCAGACTGTTGCGCCACCTCGAACTCATAGCGTTTGCCAGTGCGGGGCATCAATCCTTGTTCGATGAAGTAGAGGACCCCATGGGCTTCCTTGGGGGTGCATTCCGTGTTGAGCCGGTATGACCAATTGAGGGTGATTTTGGCCTTGGTCCAATCCACACCCAAGGCGACAAAACCGACTTCACCCATCATCGCGTGCCGGGCTTCGTCCCACAATTGCCGGGACATATCGCGGTAGTAGCCCCACGGTTGCCCCGGTGTTTGCGTGATGATGCGTGCCATCATCTCGGGGACGTCGATTTCGCGGAGGCGTTTGTAGAGCATCATCAGGGCTTTGGCGCGTGCCGGGTAGTTTTCGTTGTACAGGAAGCTTTCCGCGTTCACCCCTTGATTCCACGGATCGCTGAAGCGTTCATCGCGTTTGGGAATGGGATCGTAAACGTAGGGTTGGGCGGAGTAGTGCCGCGGTGGCCATTCATTGGCTACTGGGGCCGTACCATCGACCTTCCCCGCGGCCGCCAGCAGTTGGCCCAGCAGTTTGGTCCACGGTTGGAAGGCGGTGTGCTGGGCCGGCGTGATCAGGGCCGCGGTGGCGCGGCGACCCCAATCGAGCATATCGCCGACTTCGAGCTGTGCCCACCGCAAGACACGGACGCTCGGCGCATCGGTCAGGCGGTTGGTATCGGCCAGATAGGTGTTGATGGCCGAGGCCAGGGCCGGCAGGGCGATTTCGTAAATCCCCTGGAGCAATTCCTCGGTGGTGGGGGCGTTGAGAATCTCATCGAAGAACATTTCCAGGGCTGGGTGGGGAACTTCCTCCAAGCCCAAGGGTGGTTCACGCATCTCGCCGATGCGCGTACGCAGTGTGGTGACATGCTCAGCGCATAGATACGCATGATGGGCAAAGCCGGTTTTCAGCTCATAGATCGGCTCGGCGGTGATGCGGGCCGTGAGAATCTGGTGCAAGCGCTGGAAACTGTAGTGCAACCGCTTCAAGCGGCGGACGCATTCTTCCACGAGCAGGCCCGGCTTCGTGGCTTCCTCGATGGTACAAAGCCCTGCCAGCGGTGGCAGGTTCCGGTACGGTTGATAATTCGCCAAGGGTGTGGGTGGGGGCATACTCGATCACAGTTGCGGGGCGAGCGATTGATACGGTTCGTTACAAGCATCCACGACATCGCGGGCGGCCATCAAAGCTGGGAAGATTACGCCGATGAGGATCGCGTAAACTCCCATCTGTACAGTATCTAAGAGAATGCGGGTGAACAAGTTCATTCCGGCATGCGTTTCTACAACAGTGGTCACAAACGCGAAGATCAGCAAGGAAATCAAAGCCGGTCCGATCGACACGACCCCCGCGGCGCGGGTGCAGCGTTGGGCCAGCTCGTCATCCAATGCCGCTCGGGCTAACCCCGACAGGACCATGAGGATCAGCACCGCGCGAAGCATCTCCACGGCCCCGGTGATCATCGAGAGCGTCATTCTCCCACGGGGAGTGATGCCTTGTTCATCCGGATAAACGACCGATGTGAGGAAGAACATGGTTGCGTTCAACCGTGTCGGGATGTATCCCCAGCTCAAAGGCTCGCCGCTGTTATCGTTGACCACCGCGAATTCACTTCCTTGAATCATCAACGCCATAACCAGAAAGCTATGAATCGCCACCACGACGATGGCCGCGATACTGTAGCCCCAGTGCCCCGGAGAGGGTGGCCCGGATACACACAACCCCAAGCCGACGGCCGATAACAACCAGTGGAACACGCCAAAGAATCCCGCGGCGACAATCCACCCTGGGCTCGGCTCGGCGAATGCGCTATGGAAGAAGTAAACGATAATAAATAGCATCGACAGGATGAAGCAGGCGAACGCCACACATATGAGGGTGGCTCCCCCGGCTGCGCGGCGAAAGGCGGCTCGCTTGGCGGCTTTCTCCTCGGCGGTGAGCGAACGGTCGGCTTCCACGCGGCGTTTCTTCCGCTTCAGGGGGCGGTCGTCGTCCTCGGCGATGGGGTCAATGTCACGATGGCGGGCCGGTGGCGGCGTGGTCGGACGTGTGTCCTGACGGCGGGGGGATGCGTCCGCTGCCGGGGGTAGCCGACGTTTCGCGGACCGGGGTGGCTCCTCGTCGCCAGCAGCGACACTGGCGGTCGGGGCGAAAACGGTTTGGCAGGCCGGACACCGCACCAAAGCCGTCGTACCGTCGGGCACTTGCAAGCCGCTGTGACACTGCGGGCAGACCAAGAGCATGGGCCGATCCCTCGATCAGTTCGGGAAAAACGTCACCGCCGGCGGCCACAGGCCAGCGATACACTCAAGGCCACGATGGCGGGAAGAATGAGCGAAGCCGTATGCAGCAGGTAACACAACAACTCCCCCGCCACCAACCAATTGACGATCCCCAACTTCGGCGTGTCCCCCATTGGCGCCTTGCTCGATTTTGTTTCAAAGAGGATGAGGCACACAATCAGCATCACAATCATCGATAGGATTGTTGCTCCCCCAACAGCACAGTTGCTGAGTAACGATTTTTGCTCCAGAACTTCTTGCTTGGCTGCCGAGGCCACGTAACCGATCAGAAGAATCATCACAACGAGACGAGCTACCTCGACCAGACCTGACAGCAAAGGCAGGAGGATTTTGCTGATATCCTTCGAATCATACACGAGAAGAGCAATCAACTTGTCCGCCGACGGGCAGACAGTTGCAATGTCGGCCCAGCGCATCTCTTCATCCGGAGAATAGCCAACGAACTTATACTCGACGCCCTTCCACCACATCCGACTCTGTTGTTTTTCCAGTTCTTGGCGTCTGTCGGGATTTTTTTCATTTTGAATTCTTTTTGATAAGTCGTGATAATTGGCAATCCTATTGTACCGACTCACCTCGCGAAGGCTGGGAGTGCTCAACGGGTAAAAGGTTTTATCCTGAGCGACAACAAATACAAGAATCAAATGTACAGACGCAACCACTGTCGCCAAAATGGCCAATCCGCGGGCGCGTGCCGGCCCAGCAATACAGAAGGACAAGCCAACCAACCCCACAATCCAACTGGCTAAACCCAGCAACCCCAACGGGAGCATCAACCCATTGAGAATGACAAATCGGAACGCCCAGGCGCCAAGTAAGAAAAGCGACAACGAGGCATACGTGGCCAAGTACAACCACAGCGAGATGGAAACAAGAAGCATACCCACTTTGCCCATCCCGAAGCCGCGTGCGGGACGGGGCCGGGAATTATGATAATCGTCATCATCATAGTATTGTATACCCCGCGGACCTTTTTTCCGGCGACGCACACGCCGATCGTCCTGCGCGTCGGAATCGTCGTCCTCGTCGTCCACTTGAACCACGACAGCCTTCTTTTTCCGCTGCGGCTTCTCGTCGTCAATGATCTCGAAATCCGGTTCATCATCCCGCGCAGGCGGGACTTGGGCTGGGGGTGGCGGTGGGTTGGTTTTTGGTCGCGGTGGTGATGCGGCAGGTTCGTCCGTCACCAGTTCAAACGCCGGTGAGGACGCTACAACGGCGAACACCGTGCCACACTTGGGACATTTCGCGTTCCCCTGAACACCATCCGGCACTCTGAGCTTGGTCGGGCATGTTGGGCAGTTGATGATCGGCACGATCGTATCCTCACCCGCAGAGCTGCTTTGAAGAAATGGCACTTCGTTATACCGATCTAGGGGGGAGTTATTCAATCAATTTCTTAAAAAATGGGTGAGCCGCGAAAAGAATGTCAAGAACGTATGAATAATGGCCTGGCCCTGGGTTGATGACCAGAAAGCGGGATGACAACGCTACCTGTCTGAGGAGGTGTGTTTGGCTCAGATGGTGCTACTAGCTGCGCTGAGACATACAACGGTCATACCCTGGAGCAAGCCATTCTGGACCGAAGGAGGTGAACAGTGCCCTATCAACCGATCGAGAACTACGGGATCATCGGCAACATGCGCACCGCGGCCTTGGTGGGGCTGGATGGTTCCATCGACTGGCTGTGTTTGCCGCGTTTTGATTCCCCCAGCGTCTTTGCCGCCATTCTCGACGATAAGCAAGGTGGCCGTTTCCGGATCGCCCCAACGATCGCCAGTGCCCGACAGAAACAATTTTACTGGCCGGAAACGAACGTTCTGGTCACGCGATTCTTACACCCGGATGGAATTGCGGAAGTCATCGACTTTATGCCCATTCCACAACCAGCGGATGAGTGTGAGCATCAGATCATCCGCCGCGTGCATGTTGTCGCGGGGGAATTGGCGCTGCGGGTGGAATGCCGTCCGGCGTTTGATTATGCCCGTGCAGCCCATCGCACACTGCCGGACAATTGTGGTATTCGCTTTGAAGGCCCCGACCTGACTCTCGTTCTCACCACGCCGATCACCTTGCGTATCGAACCCAACGGGGGCGTTGTGGGGGAAATGACCCTGCATGCCGGGGAAGAACGTACCTTCGTGCTGCAAGTACTCCAGCGCGGCCAAAAGCCTTGTGCCTGCCCCACACCCGCTGGCGCTGCTGCCTTGTTCCAACGCACCGTAGATTACTGGCAACGCTGGCTCCGCAAATGCACCTATACGGGGCGCTGGCGTGATTATGTCTACCGCTCGGCGTTGGTTCTGAAGCTCATGACGTATGAACCCACCGGGGCGATTATCGCCGCACCCACCACGAGCCTGCCCGAAGGCATTGGCGGGGTACGGAATTGGGACTACCGCTACACATGGATTCGCGATGCGGCCTTCACCCTCTATGCCCTGTTGCGGATCGGCTTCACCGAGGAGGCCATGCACTTCCAAGAGTGGCTCCGCGAACGTTGGCGTCATCCCGATTCCCACAGCGACGGGCCGTTGCAACTGATGTACGGCATCGACGGCTGCTCTGAACTCGACGAATTCGAACTGCCCCACCTCGAGGGCTATCGCGGCTCCCAACCCGTTCGCATCGGCAACGGCGCCCACGGCCAACTCCAGCTCGACATCTTCGGCGAATTGATGGACGCCGTCTATCTTTACAACAAATACGCCAACCCCATCAGTTACGACGATTGGACGCGCCTGCGCGCCATGATCGATTGGGTTTGTGATAACTGGCAAAGGCCTGATGAAGGGATTTGGGAAGTGCGCGGCGGCCGGCGTGATTTCGTCTACTCCCGCGTACTGTGTTGGGTCGCTCTCGATCGTGGCTTGCGCCTGGCCGAGAAACGCTCGTTTCCGGCCAACCGCAGCCGCTGGCTGGCCACCCGCGATGCCATTCTCGAAGAAGTCATGACCAAGGGCTGGAATCCACGGCGAAAATCCTTCGTGCAAAGCTACGGCGCCGAGGCCCTCGACGCCTCCCTGCTGCTAATGCCCCTGGTCTTTTTCACCGCCCCCAACGATCCCCGCATGCTGCAAACACTCGACGCCATCCGGACCCCCCACCGCCTCGGCGGACTGGCGTTAGATGGTCTGGTGTATCGCTACGACCCTCGCGAAGCCCCCGATGGCTTGCCCGGCGAAGAAGGCACCTTCAACATGTGTACCTTCTGGCTGATCGAAGCCCTCACCCGCGCTGGCCGCACCGACCCGAAACTGCTCGACGAAGCCCGCCTACGTTTCGAACAAATGCTCGGTTACGCCAACCATCTGGGCCTCTACGCCGAACAAACCGGTCCTAGCGGCGAAGCCCTGGGTAACTTCCCCCAAGCCTTCACCCACCTAGGACTTATTTCCGCCGCGTTCAACCTCGACCGCGCTTTAAGCGGAAAATGGTGACCACGTCGCCCCCTAGCGTGCCTGTCGTGTGCGTACAATACCCGTGGAGGAAAGAAGCCTCATGAAGCGAATACGAATCGGCAACGGATGCGGCTTCTGGGGGGATAACCTCGACGCTCCCGTTCGGCTGGCGGAAACCGGGCAACTCGACTACCTGACCCTCGAATACCTCGCCGAACTTACCATGTCGATCCTCGCCCTTCAGAAGGCGAAGAACCCGGACGCTGGATTCGCTACCGATTTCCTCGACGTGCTGCAGCGGCTGGTGCCCATCCTTCGCCAACAACCCGGCCTTCTCATCGTCACCAACGCCGGTGGAATGAATCCGCACGCCTGTGCCCGACAGGCTCAACACATCCTGGCCCACGCCGGTCTGCACCGCCGGATCGCCGTCGTAACTGGCGACGACCTGCTCCCCCAACTCGACGAACTCTTCGCCACCGGGCACACCCTCAATCACCTCGACAACGGTACCCCCCTGGCGGCCCTTCGCGACCGCGTGGTTTCCGCCAATGCCTATCTGGGCGCCCAACCGATTGTCCAAGCCCTCCAACAAGGTGCACACATTGTGATCACCGGGCGTGTGGCCGATGCCTCGCTGACCGTTGGTCCGGCGGTTCATGAATTCGGCTGGGGCTTTGGCGCCGCCGATCTGGATCGGCTCGCCGCCGGCACCGTCGCCGGCCACCTCATCGAGTGTGGTGCCCAAGCCACCGGCGGGCTGTGGATCCATGCCAACGACGCCACACAACTGGAAAACATCGGCTATCCCATCGCGGAAATCGCCGCAGACGGCACCTTCACCATCTCAAAACCACCCCATAGCGGCGGCGTGGTCAATGTCGAAACAATCGCCGAACAACTGCTCTACGAAGTCGCCGACCCACGGCACTACTACACCCCCGATGTCGTCGCCGATTTCACCACCGTTCGCCTGGAGCAAGTGCAACCCGATGTCGTTGCGGTTCGTGGTGGCACGGCCAATGGCATCACCAACACCTACAAAGTGTCCGTGGCTTATCGCGATGGCTACATGTCGGCCGGTACACTGGTGATCGCTGGCCCGAATGCCGTCTGGAAGGCGCGCCGTTCCGGGGAAATCATCCTCGCGAAACTGCGGCAAGCCGGTTGCACGTTCGCGGAAAGTTATGTGGAAATTTTGGGTGCGGGCGCTTGTGTCCCGGGAGTGATCACGGCCACAAGCGACCCACCGGAAGTGGTTTTGCGGGTCGCCGTGCGCGATGAGCGAAAGGCCGCCGTGGAACGGTTCACCAAAGAATTCGCCCCTCTGGTAACCAGCGGCTTCGCCGGCACGACCGGCTACACCACCGGTCGGCCCCCGGTTCGCGAAGTCTTCGCCTATTGGCCCGCCTTGATCGCGAAAGCCGCCGTCCAACCCATTGTGGAGATCCTCTGATGGCCACCTTCCGTCTCCTCGACATCGCCCATGGCCGTAGTGGCGATAAAGGCAATCACGCCAACATCGCCATTATCGCCAACACCCCCGGCGATTACGCTTGGCTGCAGCGTCACCTGACGGCCGATGTCGTGGAACGTTATTTCGCCCCTCTGAAGCCATCGCGGGTGGAACGGTACGAAGTGCCCAACCTTCATGCCCTCAACTTCGTGCTCTACGATGTCCTGGCCGGTGGTGCCAGCCGCTCTTTGCGCAGCGACACCCAAGGCAAAGCCCTCGCCCTCGCCTTGCTACAAATGGAATGCCAGCGCGATTAACCGACGCCCGAACTCGGCGGGCATGCGACTTCATCCCGCGGTCCTGCCCAACGCCATCACGATAGTCCGCAACCGCCACAGCCGCGTGACAGATTCGCCACCCCCAGGAGATCTGCCATGTCCGATATTGTACACTACCTCCACCGTGGCCCCGCAGCACTCATCACCCTCAACCGCCCCGACAAACGCAACGCCCTATCGCGCGCATTGATCGCCGCTCTCTTGGATGCCTTCAAACGCGCCGCCGATGATCCGACGGCCCGCTGTGTCATCCTCACCGGCAACGGCCCAGCCTTCTGCGCCGGCATGGACCTCGACGAACTGCGCGGCACCCTCGGAGCCGATGCCCACCAGGTCTGGGACGACGCAAAGAAACTCGCAACGCTTTATGATTTCATCTACACCTTGCCCAAACCCACCATTGCCGCAGTCAACGGAGCAGCCGTCGCCGGCGGAGCCGGATTGGTCACCGTCTGCGATCTGGCCGTCAGCGTGCCTGAGGCGAAGTTTGGTTATCCGGAAGTGCGCCGCGGATTGGTCGCCGCGATGGTCATGCCGCATCTGCTGCGGCATGTCGGTGAACGGATGGCCCGGTGGCTGCTGCTGACCGGCGAATTGATCGACGGCCTCACCGCCCTGCGCGCCGGGTTGATCAACCAGATCACCATGCCCGAAACACTCTTAGAAACCGCGGATGCCTGGGCCTGCGCAGTAGCCGAAGGCGGACCCCAAGCCCTGGCCCAAACCAAAAAGCTTCTCTACCGATGTTCACTGCAGAGTCTGTCCGTTGAAGAACTGGCTCGTGGCAGCGCCGAACCCCGGCTCACCGAGGAATGCCGCCATGGACTGACCGCCTTTTTTGAGAAGAAGCCGGCACCGTGGTCGTGCCATCGTTAAGCCCAGAGCGAAAATTTTCTGCCAGACACGAAATACTGCGGAGGCCAACCAGTGGTGGGATGGGTTCAACTCTCACCGCGATCGGAACAACCGCTGGCACGCGCGTGGCGGGAAGGAGCGTCGTTGAAAAATCCTTCCGCTCGATCTTCTCCGTTGGACTTCAGAAAGGTTTTCACTGGTCCAGGTTTTCACTGGTCGTTCTGGAAGCATCGTTGAAAACCCTTCCGTTCGCCCCGCTCCGTTGGTCGCAACGACCATGGGCACGGCAACCGGCCAGGGGGGCCGGGAAGAACTTTCGTCAAGTCAACGGCTCCGTTGGTCGCAACGACCATGGGCACGGCAACCGGCCAGGGGGGTGTGGCCGCGTCAGTCATTCCGGCTGGGGGGAGAATGAAGACAAGAGAAGAAGATGAAGATAAAGTGGGGGTGTGGCCGCGTCAGTCATTCCGGCTGGGGGCCTGATCCAGGGCCAGACGAAGTGCTTTCGCCGACTGCAGTCAGCTGAGCATCAGTCACTCCAGCTGGAGGGGTCGGGTCCGGGGGGTAGCCGCGGGTACCGCCGGGATTGACGGCAGACATTCGCCTCGGCGCAGAATTATCCCTCGCTGAGCTTATTGAGCACGTTTTGGGTGATGCGGGTGATAGCTGGATCGTTACCGCGAAGGCCGAAGCTCCAATCGGTGCTACCGACAGTCACCACAGTACCGCCGCGGGTGTAGCAGCCCATCACCGCATAGCCGGTGCGGCCTTTCTCCCATTTTTCGTACCATTCGCAATCGTCCGGGTGCCACCGGGCAGGGGCCGTTGCGACCACCTCGAAGTTCTTGGGCGTACCATCGGCATGGGTGGGGAAGGGTAAACCATCTTTCCACACCAGTTCGCAGCCATCACATTCGTAGCCCACGACTTTGTAATCGGGTAGTTTGGCTCCGAAGTGCGCGCCGCGTGGGAGGTTCGTCCCAGCGAGCAGCCAATGCTCTGGGCGGTGCAGGGTGTAGGCACCGCTGCCATCCATGAATTGTCCGTGGCTGCGGTGATAACCACCCCAGAGAAACCCCACACCCGTCAGTGTATTCTCCGGGCGGTTCACCAAATAATGGCTCCACAGGGTGCTGAGCGTTCGGTAGTTGCCGGTTTTGTAGACTGGGTCGTCGCCAAAATTCTGCTTCCAGCAAACCAGCGCCCGCCCCTGTTCTTCACTTCGTACTTGCCAGCAGCAGGTATTGCCGCTGAAGAAGGCCACATTCCCACCTTTCTCGATGAAGGCTTCGAGATGATCGCGCATAGGGGCCGACCAATATTCATCGTGCCCCACACTGACGACCAATCGGTACGGCTTCAACAATTCTGGGTGAAATTCGAGGTCCGAGTTGACGCAATAATCGAGGGCATAACCCTGACTTTCGGCCCATTTGACAAACGGTTCTTCCCAGCGGGAAAACTGCGAATACTGGGGCCGGTTGAAGGAGACACGGCGGCCTTGTACCTTATGCCGGCCGTGGTAGGCATAAAGACTGTAGCCCCCCCAATTCGTATAAGCGTTGTAGGTATTGGTCGCCAGTTGCAGGAGGATTTTCGCGTGCCGCCCGGGGTCTTTCGGACGAACCACGAAGAAGACAGTCCCCAGCAACAGGGACGGTTTCACGGCGGCATCGTGAAATTGGACCAGGTAGTAGCCCGACCGCCAGTGGTCTTTCACCGGGAAACTGGCCGTCACCGGCCAGCGGCAACCGTGCGACGACGCATCGTTGGGCACCGGCTGCGGCTCGACTTTCACCGCGACATCGGCCAGTACCGATTCCGGCTTAGCGCCAATGCGCAAAACCGTCAGCGTCGCCGTCGTTGGCTTCGACGCGGAGAGATGCAGGTTCACCGTGTCGCCAGCGTGGTAGCTGAGCTGGTCGGTGTAACCTTCGACGGTGTGTTTGGGAGGTTGCGCAGAAGCCGGCAATGGGCCAGTCGCAGCCACAGCGAGAGCAGAGGCCGATTGCAGGGCTTGGCGGCGAGTCAACATCGGGTTCATCACTGAACAACCCTGAGGATGTGAGGACGTTGCCCCTAGTTTAACCACCGAGAAGCCCCGTGAGCAAAGCGATTCTTTTCGTCTACGGCACACTCAAACGTGGTGGCCGCAATCATCGGTTGTTAGTGGGTCAAGAGTTTCTGGGTGAAGTGGTCTCCGCGCCACGATATCGGCTCATCGACCTGGGCTGTTATCCGGGATTGATCCACGACGAAGCGACCGGGCTAGCCATTCATGGTGAGTTGTACGCTGTCGGTGCTGATAACTTGGCGGAGTTGGACGACTTCGAGGAAGTGCCGGAGTTGTTCATCCGCAAAGCGATAGAGCTTATGAGTGGCAGTTTAGCCTGGGCGTATTTCTGGAACCAAGCGATTCCTCCCAAGGCCCGGAGCGGCGCACGGTGGCCGTTCGATGACAACCCAGTTTTCTTGCCTGAAGCAAGTTCTTCGAGGAGTTGCTCGCCGTAGCGGCCCACGGTGGCCGTTCGATGTGACAACCCGGATATCGAGGAGTAGAAATGTGTTCAAGAGCTGAGCAGTTTGAATAAATGTTCAGTCATTGAACAGGTCTTGAATAATTGTTCAGTTATTGAACAGGCCAGCGACGTTCACAATCCGAGGACATCGTCCATCGTGTAGCGGCCGGCGGGGCGGTTGGCGATGTATTTGGCGGCCAACAACGCTCCTTTGGCGTAGCTGTCGCGGCTGTGGCCTTTGTGGACCAGCTCTAACGTTTCGCCGATGGTGGTGAAGATGATCGTATGTTCGCCGACATTATCACCACCGCGTACCGCGTGGATGCCGATTTCGCCAGGTTTGCGTTCGCCGATGAGGCCTTCACGACCGTGAATGAACTCCCCGCCTTGCACGTCGCGAATGATCTCAGCGAAGCGCATGGCCGTGCCGCTGGGGGAGTCTTTCTTGAAGCGGTGGTGGCGCTCGATAATTTCGACATCAAATCCTTTGCCCTTCAGGACTTCAGCCGTCAGCCGGACCAATTTGAACAGCAAGTTGACGACCAAGCTCATATTGGGGGCGAGCAGAACCGCGGTTTGGTGGGCCGCTGCTTCGATCTCAGCTTTCTGTTCGGGACTGTGACCGGTCGTCGCGATCACGATGGGAATTTGCCGATCGACACACACGGGCAGTACGGCCATGGTCCCCGCAGGGGTGGAGAAGTCGATGAGGCAATCGACGCGTACGTTCAGGGGCAGATCGTAGCGCACCGGCACACCGAGCTTGCCCACGCCGGCGACTTCACCCGCGTCGGCACCTTGGAGGGGGTTGGTGGGGGCGTCGATGGCCGCGACCACAAGCAATTCCGGATCGTTCTTCGCCAAGGCAATGAGCCGTTGACCCATGCGCCCGCAGGCACCGTTGATCGCGAGGTGAATATTCATGGTTGCAAACGACCTACCCTGAGGCCGGGATTCAGTGACCGCAAGGTCAGCATTCAGTGACCACGAGGCCAGCATTCAGTGACCGCGGCGTGCGCGGTTGACACCTTCAACAACCCTCAATAAACGCCGCGGGGCGGCACTCGACCCCGCTTGGGAAACCGCCATCAGGGATGGCGTGGCCACGGCCCAGAATCCGTCCTGTTGGGCATTGTAGCATCTTCCGCGTCTTGTTCGATGGCTTGGATGATCGCGGCCAGATCATTGGGCACAACCACCGCATGATTGGCAAAAGCCACACGGCGGATGCCGTGGCGGCCGAGTTTGGCGTCGAAGATGGCCCGATCCGTGGTGTGGTAGGCCACGGTTTCATCGGGGTCTTTCAGCACATGGCCGGTCAACACACACACAACCCGCTCATTCTTGCTGATCAGGCCTTCGCGGACGAGTTGTCGCAGCCCGGCCACACTCGCGGCGCTGGCCGGTTCGCAGCCCAGCCCGCCGGCGCCGATTTGTGCTTTCGCATCGAGAATGTCCGCATCAGGAACCGCGCGCACCACCCCCTGGCACCACTCCAGCGCGCGGAGGGCTTTGGGCCAATTGACCGGGCGCTGAATTTCAATGGCACTGGCCAATGTACTGGGTTTGCGGCCGGCGGCGTCCAATTCCTGGTAGTAAACGTCGATCGCACCGCGGTCGTACTGTCCCTGTTGCCAGCGCAGGCCACGTTTTTCATACAGTTGATAGAACGTATCGGCGCCGGTGGAATGGATGACTGCCAAGCGCGGTTTGTGCGGGATCAGCCCCAGTTCGTAGAGTTCCTGAAAGGCTTTCGCAAAGCTCGACACGTTACCCAAATTCCCGCCCGCCACCACCACCCAATCGGGCAGCTCCCAGCGGAGCGCCTCCAGCACCCGCAACATGATGGTCTTTTGGCCTTCCAGCCGGAAGGGATTGATACTATTGACCAAGTAAAGGCCCAACTGCCGACTCACTTCGCGCACGCGGCGCAGGGCATCGTCGAAATCCCCCTGAATTTGGATGGTGCGCACCCCATGTTCCAGCGCTTGCGAGAGCTTGCCATAACTGATTTTGCCGCTGCCAATAAAGATAATCCCGCGCATCCGTTGCGTGGCGGCACAATAGATGGCCAGGCTGGCGGAGGTATTCCCCGTGCTGGCACAGGCGGCCCGGGTTGCCCCGATGAGGCGGGCATGGGTGAACGCGGCACACATGCCGTTATCTTTGAAGCTGCCACTGGGGTTCATCCCTTCATATTGCAGCCACAGCCGGCCCGGATTCAGCCCCACATACCGCGCCACCGCATCGGCCGGTTGGCAGAGCGTTTGGCCCTCGCCTATGGTGACAATCTTTTCCTCCGGGGCAAACGGAAACAGTTCCCGGAACCGCCACACGCCGGAAAAGTTCAGTGGATGGTGACGATCGGACCACTTGGTTTCAAAATGCCGCAGGGACGATGGAACCGGCACCCGGTCCCACTCATAAGCCACATCGAGCAGCCCCCCACAGCGCGGGCAGGTAAACGACGTGTCGGCAACGGCGACGGTGGCCGCGCAGGTTGGGTGAATACATTTCTGATAAGCGACATCGTACATATGAGCTTTTGTAGCACATCCGCCCGCCCATAGCACGATCGGTTGAAAGGACCACTGGGAATATCTGGCGTCGCACTCGTCCCACTGGCTCAGCCGCGGCGAGAACCGCACGATCTCAAGAAACAATTGCGGGGAACCTTGAAAGAGGTTCCCCGCAATTGAGTTTCATGGGGCGGGCCTATCAGTGATTCCGCTATCAGTGATTCAGCATGAATTCATTTGTGTTCAACAAGGCCCACAAAACATCGACGTAGAAGTTGACATCGTTGGGCATCGCTCCGGGAACCGGCACGCCGGTGCTGGGTTTCTTGGGGTCGGAGGAGCCGAGGTTGAACCGATCCAGTCCGTTGCGAATCCGTTCGAGTTTGGCGATTTCTTCGCGGGTGGGGTGCCGGCTGACCGTCATGAGGAACAGTTCGTCGTACACCGCGGACGGGATGACATTGCCACCGCGGGTGTGCTTCTTCATCACCTCCGTCACAACGCCCTTGGTGTTGTCGGAGCGAATCTGATCGTTCAGATCGCGGCCATTCATCATCAACAGGGCTTGGACGATCGTGCCATTGAAGTTGGATTCATTGCCTTCATCGTCGCCGAAGTTGCGGACCAAGCGATCGCTCCAGCTGCGTTTGAGGTTTTTGAAGGCTTCATCCGTCAGGCGTGCCCGGGCGCGGGTGGCAATCGCAAGCGATTCAAAGATCACTTCGGGCGTCATGGCCTTCAGTGGCATGCGGGCGAAGTAGGGGTCGAAATCGACTTCGGTGATGGCCTTGCCGTTGACTTTCTCTTTCGAGGCGACGTGGCTGAGCTGATACACATCGCTGGTGCAAATCCATTCGAGCAGTTTCTTCATATCGTGATTGTAGTTTTTGAATTCGGTTGCGAGATAATCGAGCAATTCAGGATGCACCACGGGATTATCGAGGCGGAAATCGTCCACACTGGGTTCTTTGTTCAGTCCGCGGCCAAACAAGTGCCCCCAGATACGGTTGACATAGGCGCGCTCGAAGTTGTCGTGTTGGATGATCCATTCGGCCAGCAGTTGCCGCCGGGTTTTCTTGCCCAGGGTCGAGGGGTTGAGGAATTTGGTCGATTTTTCTTCATTCTCCGCCTGGGCTAAGTCTTTGAGCATCACGCCATAGGTGGCTTTGCGTTGACCGTCGCGGCGTTCGTAGAGAACCAGCCCGTCTTTGTTCCAATTGGGCATGTCGATCAATTCCACGGCATTGGCCACACCCGCCGTGCCTTTTTTGCCCATCGCACTTTGCTGGCCGATCCTTTCGGTTTGCCGGAAAAAGACGTTCATTCCCCAGAAATCGGCTTGTACCCACTCTTTGGCCTGCGGGTGGTCGTGGCACTGCGTGCATTGCGTTTGAATGCCCAAGAAAATCCGCGTTACCCGGGAGGTGATCGGCACGTTGTCGTATTTGCCAAAGCGTTCCAGATCGACCCGTTGGCCCTTTTGATCGGCCTGCAAAGGATCGCCCAAGTGCCGGAAGACGAAGTGAACGGCACCGTTTTCGTTGCTCTTGCCGGTTGCCGTGATCAGCCCGGTCACGAAATCGCGATAGGGCACGTTGGCATCGAGTTGTTCTTCCAGCCACACTTGGAATTGTTCGCGATAGATTTCATCGACCCCGCTGCGGGTCAGAAGCCACACCGACCACAGATCGGCGAAATTGCTGGCATATTGGGCGGAATAGTCGATCGGGACTTTCCGCAAGGCCGGAATGTCGGTCACCGGTTTGCCACCAGGACCTTTGGGCGTGTACTTCTTCTCGTACAACAGCCGCTGGACGAGTTTGACACGTTTGTTGGGGGATTTGTCGTTCTCAAAGTCGTAGATTTCTTCGACGGTTGGGATGCGGCCGATGAGGTCGATGAACACGCGCCGCATGAATTCCAAATCCGTCGACTTGGCCGCTGGTTTTTTGATTCCGGCCGCTTCGTAGCCTTTGGCGATAAATTCATTGATTTTTTGCGTCTGCTCGGAAATCCCGCCCATCGGTGCCGGTTGTTGGCCCGCAGCGGCGCCGCGAACGGCCAACAGAAGGGCGGTGGCCAAGCCGGTGAAGAGCACATGGCGGATCATCGGGAGTTCCTCAGGTTCCGTCGAATCTCGGGGTGGTGCCGGTTGGATTCGGAGTGGGGCAACGGCGGTTGGACTTCCTGTAGTTTAGACCAGTTCTCGCCCACGGGCCTATCATATTTTACGCTCACGGCACAACTTTCTAATATGTCTGACGCAGAAGCCCCTTGTGAAGTTCCCGAACCCGTTGGAGCATCGTGGACTGGCCCCGGCCCGCCCAGGGATGCCGGCGGCTGGCAACCGCCCTGGTGGGGAACGAGTCCGGGGGCACTTTTGCGGCTGGAGGATATGGAATTCAACTTCAATGGAATTCAACCTCAAACGAGTGGCCGAATATATTCGCCGGGCCGATACCGAGGAATTACTCGACCGAGTCACCATCTACCGCGCGGGTATGGAACCGGCCGCTTTGGACTTAATGGAAGGTGAACTCGACCGCCGCGGACTGTCTCGGGCCGATATCCGCGCCCACGAAGCCCACCGGCGGGCTACCGCCATTTTCCTGCCCGACGGAACAGCCCTGCGCTGCAGCTTTTGCGACCGCCCCGCCGTCCAACAAGCCCGCGGCTGGCACAAACTCCATCTCCGTGCCCCGTTTATCTCCCGTTCCCTCCACATCGCTCTGCCGCTTTTTCCCCGCCTGTTTGCTTACTGTGCCGTTCACCTGGAACAGCCCGCGTCCCCTCCCCCACCCCCTCACGAAGCCCCCTAACCCGCACTCTGGCACTACCTGTGGCTGTTATACTTGCTCATCGCGCCGCCCTGACCCACCCCTAGAGGCCTGAGCACCTCCTCCCTGCAGACAGCAACGTTCCCGCCGACGCTCCAAAATCGGGACGCGCGGAAATCATCGGCAGTCGTGACGGCGACGCGGATGCAGAAACTTTCCGGCCGATGCCAAAAATCGGGACGCGCTCAGACCGTTGGCGGCAGTAATATCACACCGCAAGGAGGCTTTTATGAATCGACTGCACTCTCGACCGCTTCTTCCCCTCCGTGAGGCCATCGGTTCGCCACTCGATAGCAGCCCGGATCGCGAATTGCTCGAACGGTTCGCCCATTATGGCGATCAGGCAGCGTTCGAGGCGATTCTCCGCCGCCACGGGCCGATGGTCTGGGGGCTATGTCGGCGCATGCTCACCAGCGCCGATCGCGACGATGCCTTCCAGGCCACCTTTCTGGTGCTGATTCGCAAGGCCTCCGCGTTGCAGCGGGCCGATCGGCTCGGTCCGTGGCTCTACGGGGTCGCCTACCGGGTGGCACTCAAGGCCCAGGCCCAAGCCGCGCAACGGGCCGTTTCCCTGAGCGAGAACGCCGCCATGATCCCCACCCGCACCACACCCGCGGAATCCCTCGATTGGCTACCGATTCTGGATGCCGAACTGGCCGCCTTGCCGGCGAAGTACCGCGAGGCCCTGATTGTGTGCGAACTGCAAGGCCTGTCGCGGCGAGAGGCGGCACGGCAGCTCGGCGTGCGGGAAGGAACGCTCTCCAGCCGGCTGGCCCGTGGGCGGTCCCTGTTGCGGCAGCGGTTGCTCAAACACGGCACACTCTTGCCAGCCGGCGGATTGACTGCACTTTTGACCACCAGCGGAATCAGTCGGGCGACCGTTCCCCTGACGCTGCTGACCCAAACGGCCGAACTGGCACAAGTGGTTGCGGGGGTCTCCACCGGGGTGGTCCCGGCGGGAGTCGCTCGCCTGACAGATGAGGTTCTCAAGATGATGTTATTGGCCAAAGTACGGACGATAGCCGGAATTGTGCTGGCCTTCGTCGCCACCACTTTCGGTCTGGTAGCCGCACACCCCGGCACGGAATCACCGCCCCCCAGCGCCGCTGGCTCGTCGCTTCCCCCTTCACCCCCCTCGCGCCCAACCACGGCCCAGTTGCCATCGAACACTCCGCCCGCCCGAACCCATAACGATCTCGAAGCGTTACAAGGATGGTGGGTGTTGGAAAAAATCCACCAGACGCAAGCGGTCGACGCCAAAATATCCGCACAGTTGAACGGCTTGACCGGGCACAAGATGTTCTACATCAACGGTCATCTGTGGTGGCATATCGCCACTCATGGGGCCTGGGGTCACACCATCCGACCGCAGATCGCGACCCTCCATACTGACAAAAATCCGAAGTGGATTGATCTGAAAACTTGGTCCCCAGGTCGCGATGAGGAACTGACTCCCGACCGGACGATCTACAGTTACGAGGCCGACGACCGCTTCGCGATCGTTGTACCCCTCGACCATTCCATTCGTCCGGCCGAGTTCAACCCCCAAGACCGCGAAACCCCGCTTCTTTCGTTGGAGATGCGCCGAGTGCGGCAATACCCCCCGAGTGCGGGCGTCCCGGAATTGGTCGGCTCGTGGGAACAGCCAGTCCACGAGTTCCGCCGTCTGACCGATCGGACCCCCCGTGTCACCTTCAGGGGCGGGCAAGCGATGTTGGCACGCGTGGAAATTTACGATGGCCTCATCTTCATTGGCAATCTGCCCGGCCTCACCGACCACAGCGATTGGATCGGTGGAACCTACACCGTCGACACCACCCGCAAGCCCGCCGGTATCGACATTACGCTTTTCCATCCCCTCGCCGAGGGAGTAAGCAAGCTCTACGGAAGCTACGAGATCACCCGCAACGGCCTGAAATTGGTCATCGGTCTGACCGGCAAACGCGCTGCCCGCCCGATGGACTTCCTCGCCCCAGCCCAAGACACCACCGACCACAAGCAGATATCCTTCGAGTTGTCGCGAGTGACTCGGCGTGCTGGCGAACAAGCCGAAACGGCTCCACCGCCGGCAACGAAATAAAAACAGGCTGGATTCAGTAGCGCCAGCCAAGCCAATCGCAGGCTGCCGCTGGCGCCGCCAACGACAGTCGGAACGACAGTCGGACTGAGAAGTGACCGCAGCGGAGAGGGTGTTCAAACTTTGAACAGACCCTGGGCGAGGTCTGCCCCAGTTTCTCGGTGAGTATATCCGGACCGAAGTTCCGAGCGGAGCCAGCAGTTCAAACTTTGAACAGCAGTTCAAACTTTGAACACCTCTTTGACGTTGTCGCGGAGGAGGCGGGTTCCGAGGGCGACCGCCTCGGTTTCACTCAGCACCCCAGGGCGAACGAACTCATCGGCCAGCACGTTCGCCAAAATCCGCCGGTACATCGCATACTTCGGCTTCACAAACTCCAACTTGTATGCATCGGAGTAGTAACCAATCAGCTTCGTTTTGGGGACGGCTGTCAACCGTTCAACCAAATCTTTCTGGATATACGGTGGGGTATTCGAATACCACCAATGGCCATTAGGCAACACGTTGGGGAAAATCCACGCGTACGCAACCAGTTCCTGATTCTGGGCACTGGTGAGGACCGAAATGGGGAATGTCACATCGGGGAAGGCGTTGAACAAGTCTTTGTACTGCAGCAAGCTGGTGCGCTGATCGAAGAGGTCTTGCCCCTGATAGACACCCTTTTCGTACACGCGGCGGTTCACGCCGATCATGAGGTCGAACGGCAACTTAAAATCGCGACAGAACTCGGCGATTTGCCAAAAAATACCCGGGGCCAGATCGTGGAAATCATGAAACTGCATCTGTTCGTAGAAGTGTTCGTCGTCGAATTTCGCGGGATGGAAGTTGGGCGGCAGTGAGATGGCGCAAGCCTTGGCCCCGTTGCGGGTGAAGTGCAGGAAGATTTTCACCAAGGCCTGCCGCAGCGTGGCGGCATCGCGAATGCGGATCCCGGTCATCACTTCGACACGCCGCCGGGTTTCCGGCTTATCCATGTGAAATACCAACGTATCGGTCCGCAAACAGGGAACGTAGCGCGTGGTGTCGAAACCGCTGAGCGGATCATCAAATTCGTTGGTGAGAAAAATCTTCTCCAGGCGGGTTTTCTCGAAGACTTGCTGCTCCCAATCACTTTGGGAGAACGTTTTTTGGGCCGCGTCGAAAAGAGCGTCGGCATCGGCCGCACTGATGCGGCGTTCTTCCTCCCAACCCAGAAAGGTGCGAACGATGTCGAGGAACCAACCGTACTGCGCGGTATTATCGTAGCGATCCATAAACTGCATAATCGCGCGGACCCGTTCGCGCGGATCGGCGTCTTGGGCCAGAAGTTTTTGGCTCATGCCCGCCGAGTGCGCCAGCTCGGTGTAGTAGTGGTAGCCGAGAATATCATCGAGCGATCGCGCCACAGGCGCGCGCGGGTCGATATGCGAATGCGGATCGATCAAGGGAATCTTGGAGAGCGCAGATTCGAGATTTTGGACCAATTGATCAGCCGGCATAATGCTCTCCGTAAAAAGGGGCAAACTTTGTCATTTTTACCTGTCCTCCGTCTTAGACAACCCAGCAAAATTTACAATCGACGCTCGGGCCAGCCACGCGCTGAAGGACGGGCGCGCGGTTGATGATCGAGCCAATTTTTTCCTAAGTTGAACGCGGAAAATAACATCCGTCAACTATTGGCGAAAAATAGCCGCGGACCGACGCGATTGGCACGAACACTGCATTAACCCTTTTCGTCCGCGACAAGCCATCCCCCAAGCAAGTCGCGGATCGGTGCCGGGTCGCCTGGCGGAACCGTTCCCCCACGATTCCGCCCCTCGGCGGCGGGCCAGCACCGCCAGAACGCCAATGGCCCTTACGACCCTTCCCCCGGTCGGGGCCACAGGAGAGAATCCCCCCTCTCCTGAACCTTTCTCATAGCACATCCGTTCCCCTGTCCCCCGTACACTCCCCCCTACCGCCGCCTGCCCCCCAGGCGGCGGTTCGTCTTTTCGAACCCCCAGGTGGTTCGTCTTTTCGAATTCCCATCAAGCGTGAAATGGAAGTAAACCCGTGAAATGGAAGTAAACCCCATCCGATGATAAATGGAAGTAAACCCCATCCGATGATCGGTTCCAGGTATCCAATGCCCAGAAGCCTGGAGGCTGTTGCCCCCCCAAAAAACCGGACACTAACCGACTTTTCACACCATTCACGGAGTTTTGAAAGAACCTCTGGGATCGAATCGGCCTTGGAGATGCCCGCGATCGGTGTGTTTTGGAATGTGTGGATGTGGTTGAGAAACCCCGAATCGCGAATCGGCCTCGGGCATCACGGCGATGGCAGCGATGTCGCACAGACGCAGCGGATCCCTGACGAGGTTTCGACGCCCTCAACCGTAGGAATAGGTGGGTTGTTGGATTTATAAGCCTTGCTTTTCCAACAGATGACCTGACGAGGATTCGACGCCCTCAACCGTAGGTCCCGTGCGGGCGCAGGGGCAGCGACCAATGCTCGGATGACCTGATGAGGATTCGACGCCCTCAACCGTAGGGGTCTGCTGGCGGCCGCGGCAGTTCCAAACGGAAGCAAGCCCCCACGCCCCCCTCCGGCGGACGATAACCGAGCGAACCACCAATCAGTTCGGCCCATTGGCGTGCCAGCGACAGCCCCAAGCCCGCACCACCAGTCGATTCCGCCTGAGAACCCCGGCGGAACGGCTGGAAAATCGCTTTGCGTTCCCGCGGCGGCACCCCGGGGCCACGATCTTCCACTTCAATGGCCACCCGCCCGTTCTCAGCCGCCTTGGCGGATAGCCAGATGCGCTGATCCTTGGCATCCCGGCTGTACTTGCGGGCATTGTCGATCAAATTCGCCACGATCTGATACACAATTGCCGGATCGGTTCGCACTTCGAGATGGGGCGGAAGGGTGGAATTGACGATCAGTTCATAGCCGTCGGTGGCGAGCCGCTCTTCCCACGTCAATTGGAGGTGATCGAGCAAATCGCGCACCAGAACCGGTTTTAAGTCGTAGTGTTGGCTGCGTTTTTCGAGTTGGGCAAAATTGAGAACGTTATCGATCAACCGATGCAGTCGGTCCGATTCGAGCGAAAGCGTGTGCAGATACTCCTGACGTTGGGCTTCGTCGCGGATTAAGCCACTGGAGAGTAAATCCAGATACAACCGCAGGCAAGTCAGCGGCGTGCGCAGTTCATGGGTGACCGCGGAGACGAAACGAATCCGCCGGTTGGCCAAATCCACCAGCGACCAACTGCTCCAACCAATCGCGGCAAAGGCGAGAATCGCCGCTGCCCACGCGAGAACAAGACCGATTCGTAGCGGCGTCCATCCGGCGGCCGGTAAGGGGGGAAGTTCACCAATATCGAGTTGTACCGGCAAGACGGTCATAGTGCGATCGGGGGTCACCCGCGCCGGGTCGGTGATCGCGACCAGACGCGCTTGGGGAAAGATGTCGTGCACTTCTTGCTTGAGAAGAACTTGGAGCTGAGGCCAATTGAGAACGACCCCCTGATAGATCGTTTGGTCATCGGTGCGAACAGCCCGAACCACCACCAGAAGTAAGCTGCCGTCGGTAGCCGTCAGCCAATAAGGCCGCATGGCCCCCAGGTGAATATTGTGCGGAGGGCGAAGCACGATCTCATCGTCAAAGGGAGAAGCCGGCAACGGCCGTTCAACCCCCGGAGCCACCGCGGGGGCGGATTCTGTGCCACCCAAGCTGCCCAGGGCCAGCCGCCACGCCCACCCGAAGACAGCAACGCTTGTGCGCGGAGCCAGCAACGGTGGGTGAGGCGTTGCCGGTGTCGGCGTGCGGTCAAGCGATGGGAATTCTTGCCCGGCATTTTTGGCCTCGTCAACAGCGCGCTGGTTCATCAAGGCACGATGGCGAAATTCGAGCCACAACCGTTCGTGTTCACCCAGCGGGAATGCCGGCCGGCCCACAGCCCCGCCCGGAGGCGGCGCGGCCGGAGGAAACGCGGGAGGTTTGGCCACCGGGGGTGGTGTCGTTGGAGCATGCGCCGAGGGCACGGGTTGAACGGTCGGATGAACCCGCGCGGGCCATTCCCAACCCCACAGACGCCACGGGGGAGACTCACTCCCGACTGGCGGAACGGGCACCGGCCCCATGTCGGGTGGTGGAGGCGGTTTGGGGGCCGACACCGGCGGCCGCGAGTTCATCGCCGCATCGGGCAACCGTTGCGGGTCCAGCCACGGGGCCGCAAAGGGGCGTTCGTCGGAAGGAAACGCTCGTTCCCGCGCGGCCAGGATTTCGCAGGTTCGCACGGGGGGGAATTGGTCGTGGAGCCTCTGGAGAACAGCCGCCCGCTGCGGGGTATTATTCCGCAAGGGAAAATCCGGCCACAACAGGGCGATCCGCCCAGCCGCTTGCGGCGTGAGGACTTGTGGCGAGGTCCAACCGTTGACCGGGTCGAGTTGGAAGTGCAGTGTCATCCAGTCGGGCAATGGGGCCGCCAGTAGCGGCGTGGGCACAGTGAGGCGACCCGACGGCGAAGTTCCGGGTTCCAACGACAAATAATGATGATACGGGCGGCTGTCTTCAACACCCAAAACCGGGAGCATGCGGCCATCTAAGCGCCACAAGGCCAAGCGGAGGTTGCGGTCCAATTCGGCGACGGCCTCGGTTTGCCGCTGGGCCGCTTCGACCCGCAAAGCCACCACGCTGACCCACGTTAGCCCAGCGAAGACCAATGCGGCCACCATGCCCACTACCAGCAGGCCGCGCATCCAGCCCAGCGAACGCCACACGCCCACCACCACCAGAACTCCCAAGCCACCGCGAACGCCAAGGGCCAGCGCCAAGGGCCAGCGGATCGGTTCGCCTCAATGCCCCACCGGCGACGATTCGGCCACCACCACCAGGGCTGGACCTGCCATATAACCGTGCGAACGGACCGTCACGATGGCTTCCGGCGGATCGTCGGGGCACGCCGGATCACGGAGTTTCGCTCGCAAACGGGCCACATGCATATCGACGGTGCGTGTTTCCAGCCCCGCGGTTCCAATGCCCCAAATGCGCGACAGCAGCTCCTCGCGGGAAACCGCCCGTTCCCGATTGGCCACAAGATATTTTAACAAAGCCGATTCAGTTTCTGATAAATCGGCCCGCGAACCGTCGGCCCAGCGAATTTCCCGCCGGTGCAAGTCGATGAGGCCACTGCCCAATTCGACGAGGCGCACTTCTGGCATGGGCTTGCGCGTGCGCCGCAGCACTGCCTCGACGCGAGCAATTAACTCCTTAGCTGAAAAGGGTTTAACGACATAATCATCCGCTCCCATCTTCAGGCCGCGAACTCGATCCTCTTCACAGCCACGGGCGGTCAGCAGAATCACCGGTCGGGCCGGGTCGATGCGGCGCAGTTCGCTGAGCACTTCCCAGCCGTCCTTCTTGGGCAGCATAATGTCGAGCAAGACGAGGTCCACACTGGCCGCCAAGGCTTCTCGTAAACCCGACGGCCCATCGGCGGCTTCTACCACTTCATAACCGCTCAGCCGCAGAGCATCTGCGACCCCCCGGCGAATCGCCACTTCATCTTCAATAACCACAATGCGGGCTTTGGGCATGGGAAACTCCCAGCAGACCCCCAGGGGAAGCCCAGAGACACGGGCCGATCGTCTCTGTCACTGGCTTCTGACGACGCTAATACGACGAAACGAGAGGCGCTATCGTTTTGGCGTCCTGAGAGTTTCGCCAGATTGGGTCGATGACGGAAGCGGCGCAAGGTCTTTTACGAAGGTCCGTTACTTATCGCTGCCCACATGATTCCGACGATCAATCCAACGCGAAATAACCCTGGGGCGTGTCAGTTTGCCATCGGAGTTCGTCCGGCGGCCCACTATGTAACAATTGCGCAACAAAGTGCTGGGCAATCGCCACGCTCTGGCCGAAAACGGAAGGATCACCCGAGCGCCCAGATACCCAACAAAGCTCTCCATATTACCAATGACCACGTTCTGACTGAAAACCGAAGGATCACCAATTACTACGCTCTGGCTGAAAGCGGAAGGATTCCGGCCCACCGAGTCAGGATTCCGTCGCGGTACGCCGATAGTAGCGATGGCGCTAAGGTATTCGGTTTCAGCGTAAATTCCGAGTTTACGCAAAGTTTCAGAGATGCGGATGCCGAAAGTGGTGTTGATGCTCGACATCATCGCACTTAGTCGGGGGGAGACATGAAGCGAACCGCGACCACGTTAATTCTATTGGCCGGATTGGGGGGCGGTGGCTGCGTCAGCTCCGACACCCATTCGCACGGCAGCTACGCGCAAACCACCCACCGGGGCGGGTTCGGAACCGTCACCCGCGGGCAACCGGTGCCGTCGGTTCAAGGTCCGTTGGGTGAACCGGTGATGCAGACACAAGCTCGCGGGGCTACCCCCGGCGTCAGCACGGCGGGCGGCGTGATGCCCGCGGGAGGAACAACCACGCTGATCGGCGAGCAAGGGGTGTTCCGCCCCGTGGGGGCTATTGGTGGCAGCCGCATTGTCTCGGGTGAGGGTTGTACCAATTGCTCGGTACCGGGGATCGGTGGGCGGATTATCAAAGGCGGTGCGCCGGCCGGGGGCTACGCGATGCCCGATGGCTACGGCAAAACCAGCATTCCCTACGATCCGGGCATTCCTGCGAAATACGGGCCGCAAATGCCGCCGATGCCTCGCTACGGCATTCTGCCGGTGCCCGGCCAAGGTGTCCCCGGGGCTGTCGCAGCCTACGGGGCTTTGATGCCCGGTCAGCATGGCGGGATGATGGGTCGCCCAGGGGTCGGCAGCGGCCGTACTTCGATCAACTTCACCGGTCCGGCTGGGATGAAAATTACCTGGCAGTTGCCCGATGGCAATTTCAGCGAGGAGAAAGACGGTCTGACCGCGCCGAAGGAATACAACTTCGTGCAAGGGCAGATCTACCGGTTGCGACTGACGCAAATTCTGCCCGACTTCCCTGGCCGAGCCTTCTACCCCACCCTTGAAGTGGCTCCGGCTACTCCCAAGACGCTCACCTTCTTGTCGCATGCGTCGGTGCCGATCACGTTCACCGCCGACGACTTCGCCCAAGCGAAAGCGGGCAATCTCGTCGTGAAGGTGGTATACTTGCCCGATCCGGCCAACCAAGATTTCAGCACGATCATTGGTGCGGAGGAGATCGTTTCCACCCGCTTAGAACCTGGAGCCGACCCGATCGCCGAAGCGCAGCGTCGCGGAACCATCCTGGCGATCGTGCGGATGGGTAATATCGACCTGGAGAACAAATCGTCGCCGCCCATCACGGCTCCCCCGCCGGGCATGATGCCGCCGGCCGGCATGCCATTGCCGAACCCCAAACCGCTGCCCAATGCGGGGCTGGGTGATCTACCACCGGGGCCATCAGCTCCCCTCAATCCGCCGGGCACAGCGACCGTCAATCCGCCGCTGTCGCTGCCTGAGCCACCATCCGGGCCGACCGATCTTCCTCCAGCACCTCTGGCACCGCTGCCCCCCGCAGCACCCAAAGCGAAATGACCTGTCGTGGCGTTCCGGTTGAGGCCCGTGGGACCTTTCGACCCACGGGCCAGTGCTCGAAGTTCCAAGTGGAAGCACTCCGATCGGGTCTTCTCCTTGGAACTTGGGCATTGCCGGCGCAGAAATACCGAAATGGAACGCAAAGGCCTCGCGAATGACAAGCGGAGTTGCCATGAATGGGAAATCACTCACTCTCCTGGGCTTGCTGGCAGTCGGGGCTTCGTTGGCGGCAGGGCAAGCGCGGCCGTGGGGTGCGCAGCCGGTTGCTGGTTCGGGTTCGCCGTCGGGTGTAGCAGCGTATGGCGGATTGTCGGACCGCGCGGCCCATGCTCCGGCCCATGCTCCGGTCCTGGAATCGGGGATAGGCCATCCCATGCCCGCGCCGCTGGTGGCCGCGAAGTTCCTGGTGCCCAAGGGGGTTCGTGTCACGGCGTATCCGGGCACCACGAGGAGCCGCATTTACGAAGCGCCGGTCGTTCTGGGACTTCGTCCGGGCTATGTGTATCGCTTCGAGTTGAGCAATCTGCCATTTCGGCCGGGGCAGTCGCTGTTTCCGGAAATTGAAGTGCGCGGAACCCTCGTCCCGCGGCCGGGGATGAAGTACATGGACTATCCGATTCCGATTGCTCTTTCCGAAGCCGACATCGAGCGCGTGCTCAAGGGGGTGGTCATCACCAAGGTCGTCTATTTGGAAGACCCGGAGAAAGCCCTGCCAACAGAAGTTGGTCGTGATGCGGTCATTGAAATGCCCGACACGACCGAGTCCGACGCCATCCAACAAGCCCTGGCCAACGGCCGGCTCATGGCCATCATCCGCGTGGGGAACCTGAAGCCAACGGCCGAACAACTGCAGCCGTTGGCGATCGACGGCACCATCCTTTTGCCCGGCGAGAAGAAGCTGCCATCGCCAGCGATTCCCCCGTCGCTGCCGATCGGATTGTGCCCGATGTACGATCCACTGCTAGGCCCCAAAGGGCCAAAGGAAGAATGCTTCATCGACGGGGGCGACAAAGAATTCCCCTTGGGCATTGGCCGCAACGGGCAACTCGGCGGTCTGGACCCTACCGATGTCGCGGTTGAATTCACCATCGGTGGCAAGCGGCAGGTGACGACATCGAACGTGGTGTGCATTTGCTCGCCACGATTCATGATCCGTCGGTCTGAACTTCTACCCAGTGGTTTTGAACAAGCCCGATTCCTGGCAGCGCATGTCGGCGTGCACGGACCAGGGCTATTCCGTGACCGCCAGGCGGCCATGGTCGGCATCGGCAGCGTGCGGACTGGCGGGGTGCAAGGGAGCGTGCGGGCGTCGGGATACGTCGGCAAGGTGGGTCTGTCATTCTACATTGGTAGCACGCGGCCGTTGGTCGTGGGGCAGGTGGATGGGTTGAAGGTGACTGCCGCGGTTGTGGAACCGGAGCAACTGACCGCCTATCCGACGCTCTGCCCGCTGACAGTGACCAAGAGTGTCGATCCACCCGGGCCGAAAGAACCCGGCGAAGTCGTTACCATCACTATTCGTTACGCCAATACTGGTACCAAACCGGTGAGCGATTTGGTGGTTAGCGACAACCTTAGCCCGCGCTTGGAGTATATCCCGGGTTCAGCGCAAACCGACCGTCCCGCGAATTTCTCCGCGGCAGAAAACGAAGTTGGCTCATTGATTCTCCGTTGGGAACTGCCAGGGGTTCTGTTACCGGGCCAAACCGGAACGGTGAAGTTCAAGGCGAAGGTCCGGTAAGTTTTCGCCCGCCACAAGTTGCGGCTGTACCGCTGGCGGCAGCTTCGGTCGCCCACCACAAGCGTTCGGCCGCAACTTTTTCTTGTGCTCCAGATGGCGCTATCACGGGCTGCGGTTACTGCAACCCATCACAAGAGAAGCTAGCGCCGCCTATCATTTCCCAGGCTCTTTGGATGGCCACAAGACGCGACCCGGGGTGGTGGTGCGGATGCTATAGAGGGTACCGCCGGCGGTGATGTAGAGGGTTTTGCGGTCGTCGTCGCCGAAGGCGCAATTGGTTACTTCATCGCTGGGCACGGGAAGAAAAGCGAGCAGCTTACCGGTTTCGGGGTCGATCACATAGATTCCCCCTTTCACATCGGTAGCCGGTTCAGCGGGTGGATTCGGTTTATTCAACCCGGCAGCGACATAGAGCCGCCCTTGGATGTCTTGCTTGATGCCATCGGGTCCGCGGCCGGTGCCCCAATCGTAGAGGAGTTTTTGGCTTTTGGGATCGATCGTGCCATCGGCTTTCAGATCGAAGCGCCACAACTTGCGAGCACCACCCACTTCATTGTTGTTGTTATCGGCCACGAACAGATACTTGTCGTCGGCGGACACTAGCACACCATTGGCTCGCTGCACCTCACGGCCGATGACGCGGTGAACCGTGCCATCAGGATCGATGCGATAGACCCCTTCGATGGTTCGGCCTTGGTCGTCCTTTTGCTGCATATCATCGCGATTGCCATAGCGGGGATCGCTGAAGTAGATGCGGTTGTGGCGGTCGATGGTGAGGTCGTTGGGAGTGTTGTATTTTTTGCCGTTGAAGCGATCGGTCAACACGGTGCGTTGGCCATCGCGGCTGATGCGGCTGACGGAGCGTGTCGCTGGTTCGCAGCACACCAGGCGGCCTTCACGATCGAAGAGCAAGCCGTTGGTGCCGGCGTTGGCGCGCCACACCTTGGCCTGGCCCGTGGGTGTCCACTGGTGGATGCCGCGCTGGCCACTGGTGAGAACGCCGAGTTCTTTATCCCATGCCGGCCCTTCGCCGGCAGCGCCATCACCGACGAGCTTCTGCAACTGTGCGCCCGGCGCGAAAATCGGCTCGGGTTTCTTTTCTTGCTCCGCGATCAGCCCCAACTCCGTGAGGACTTTCTCGGGGGTGGTGATGACAATCCGCCGCCGCGAGCCGGTCGCCTGGGCTGAATTAAACACCGGTTGATAAAGTTCGCGCAACTGTTCTGGGGACAGTTTCTCACCATCCCCCCGGACACCGCCAGCGATAACGAGCGGCGTGGCCACATCGAGTGCGGCAAAGTGGCCGATGTCGCCGAAATCGCGAAGAAAGCCCGGTACGAGAATACCCAAACGCTGATCCGTATACGGACGATCAGTCACGAGTGTGGCCAGGGTATTGACCATCGCTACACCACCGACGCTGCCATCACGCGTCCATGCGGATGTCGCCAGTGCGACTAACCCAGCCGGCCCTTCGCCCAGCAAGATGAACTCACCTTGGCGTGTTCGCCCCTGGTGCTTCTGATAGGCCTGCATCACATGGTGCACGTCGCCCACCCACTGTACCAACAGGGGCCAACCGAGCCACAAGGCCCATTGGGCAGCGTTATGATCGGGCGCCCGACCAACCCGGTTGCGTTCTGGTGCCAACGCGCCGGTGGCGCGCAGATCGCAGGTGATGACACGCACGTTGGCTTGCTGCAAGGCGGCGTAGAGTTCTCCTCGGCGGGCCGCCTCCGCGCCATCGAGATGCAGAAGTATCACAACCGGTCCGTCGTCATTTTTTCCGCCCTCGACTGTGGCCGTTAGCGCCAGGCCGGGAGCCGTCGGAATTGTTGCCTTCCAGCGGCCGTGGCCGTCTGGTTTCCAAACAGATGGGGGTAAGCCCGGTGGGTTCAAGTTGCCAGCCCAGGTCATCATATGGTGCAGCCGCTGCTGCATGGCCGCCAGGTTGTTGTTGTTCGGGCCAATCGCGGGGGCTTGGTCACGGAGCTTCTTAGCCTCTTGGGCGGCGAATTGCGGCAGTGTCAGGAAGTTTTTCGGGCGAGTCGTGCCTGGGAAGCAACGGAGGTCTTCGGGGTTCTCGGTTTTCAGCTCAGGTTCTGGGATCGGTTCGCCGTGGCCTTCACCTTTCAGATGCAATGTCATGAAGCCGTACATCGCTTCGCGCATCGGTTTGTTATAGTCGTGCCGGCTTTCGATAATGGTGTGTACGAGGTGATGGTCTTTCCCAAAAAGTTTGTATATCGGGCGTGTTAGGGCCAGGGATTTTTTCGCTTCCGCGACGGAAAACTGAATGCTATCGCCTGTGGCGCTGATCACCATGAGCGGTCGCGGGGCGATCAATCCCAACACCGCCCATTCTTCCGTGAATTGCAACGCTCCAGGCACCACTTCGCACATGCAGCACGCGACGTGCAAATAGGCCTGGTAGTTGCCGACGGAACAAACCGGAACAGCACATTTGAAGCGTTTATCCCACGCGGCGGCGTACATCGTCTGATTGCCGCCACCACTGGCCCCGGTGATGCCGATGCGGTTTTTGTCCACCTCAGGCCGGGTTTCGAGATAATCCACCGCCCGCATGTTCTCATACACTTGTAAGCCGGAGAGGGTCAAACCCAGCGGCAGCAGTGTCGCCGCGGTCATTTCGCCGTGATATTCACCCAACGCAGTGCCGATAGCGCGTTCGCCGGCACCGAAGGCATCCACGCACAGCACCACGAACCCCAACTTGGCGGCCCCGATACAGCGGGCTTGAACCGTTGGGTCCTGCTTGGCCCCCCGCCAATGCCCATGAACCATGAGAATCGCTGGGGCCGGCTTTTTCTTGGCCGCATCGGGAAGATAAAGATTCGCCGTCATGCGAATGCCAGGCCGCGTTTGAAACGTGATCTTCTCAACGGTATAGCCATCGCGTTGCAGAGGTTCGCCGTGGGTTTGCGGGTCCAGATCGCAGGGGGTGGGAGGGAAGCACGCCTCTCCCCCCCATGCCGCCAACAGCTTCTGTCGCAGCTCCGCTTCGTGTTTCGTCCAAGCCTCTAGCGTTGGCGGAGCTTGGTCGTTTTTCCGTCGCTCGGCGGCTTGCGTTTGAATGAAACGCTGATACTGCTGGGAGGGTGGAATCTCGTCCGCCGCCGAAAGCACTGAAACCACTCCGGTTACGGCCACCAACGCAAGAAGAACGATTCGCCACATGGCTCCCCCCCAACACGAGGAATACAGATTACTGCCGCTAGTTTGATGCGTTTCGATGCGTCAGGCAATGATGTTTCGCATGCCTGCCGTCGTGAGAGCACCGATGCGCTAGAAATTTCGTGGTTCCGATGATCGTCGCCGAAATTTTCGACTAAGATAAGGGTTCGTTCGCGTTGTCCGATTTTTTGAATATCTGGTCATGTCGGCTCTGGCTGATACGCACGTTCATCTACTGGCGGGCATGGACGATGGTCCGCCGAATGCGGAAATTGCGCTAGCGATGTGCCGCATGCTAGTGCGCGAAGGCGTCACTGACGCCGCGGCTGTCGCCCACCAGAACCGCGACTACCCCGACAACCACGCCGACCGGGTCTATTCGTCAGCCGTCTTTTTACGGGCCATGCTGGCCGACAAGAAAATCCCCCTCACCGTCTATCCGGCGGCCGAGGTAATGCTGTCGTGGAACACCCCGTTGGAATGGCGGGCCGGGGAGTTGTTGTCGGTCGGCGATCACAGGCAGTGGCTGTTGGTCGAGATGCCCCACGGCGATTTCCTCGACGTCTTGCCGCTTGCAAAATCGTTGACGGCCGACGGCGTGCGGCTGATCATTGCCCACGCGGAACGCTATGAGCCACTCCTGGACAATCTGGAACTGGCGCAAAAGTGGATCGCGGCAGGATGCCTATTTCAAGTGACCGCTTGTGCTCTCGCCGAACCACGCGATGAACGTTTGGAATCGGCCCTCAAACGATGGGCGCAAGGTGGCTTCATCCACCTATTAGGTTCTGATGGGCACGGTATCGACCAACGTCGCCCACAAATGCGGGCCGGGTACCGCCGTTTGGCCCGGTGGGTCGGTTCGACCCAGGCCGATCGCATCGCCAGCGAATGGGGCCGAGCCGTGCTGCAAGGCCGCCCCGTCGAGGTCCCTCCGCCGCAACCCCGCCGCGTCAGTTGGTTCAGCCGCCTTTTTGGCTAACTTTCCGTCTGCTGGCTCCGGGATTCTTCTAGCTCCGCCGACACTCCGCAATAGCCGCCATCCAGCATCTCGAAGTGTCTTGTCTGCTTTACAACGATCCTTTTGCCCAAAACATTGGCAACCGACATTCCTTCGGGGCCGTCAATAGGTGAAACTTCTTGTCATGACAGAATTCCAATACCTCAGGACAAATACCTCAGGACAAAGGGACGGTTGAGCCGGGAGTAGGAAATACCCCCGGGCGCTGCGAAATAATGTACAAGAATTTACTATTCATGAAGATTTTGCGCAATTGGGAGCCAAAGTCAAATCAAAATTGTGCCGGTGTGCAGAATTTTGTGTATTTTTCCCGAACAAAGGTCTGGCGGATGGTACAGACAAGCGGTAATCTTGTCTTCTGAATGACGGTGTTCAGGAGGAGGAGCGTTATGCCGGCCTATGTGAAATGCCGTTGTTGTAACCAGCTGATTCCGGTCAACCCTGACGACATTGGTCTTGCAGTTTCATGCCCACGGACCAAGCAACTCATCGCCGTGAGCCGTAACAACCTTTTGATAGAGTCATCACCGGCAGCAGCCACATCTACCACGACTGGGTCGGGTGTCACCCAAGAGTCCTCCGTCCTATCCGGACCGAACCGAACCTCCGTAGCTCCCCCTCGTCCGTCGCAGCCGGCCCATGCGGCACCGAACCCACCTCGCCCTGCCCGACCGGTGGCCAAGCCATCACCCGTCGCGGCCAAGCCATCACCCGTCGCGGCCCCCAATTCTGCGTCCCAGCCGGTCATCCCACCGCGAACCCTGTCGCAGCCCGACGCGGGTGTTTCCCCGGTGATGGTGTCAAGAGAGGCAGATCCGCCACAAAGGAGTTCGTATGGTCTTATTGCCGCCGTGGTGGCGATTTGTCTCGTAGCCTCGGTGGGTCTTGGCTATTTCATGGTTCAAGAATTGTGGTTCCCGCAACAGCCGGCCGCGCAGCCAGACGTGGCGTACAACAGGTCCGCCGATGAAACAGTCCAACAAAACGCCAACCTCGAAACAACTCGTGCGCCAGCACCTGTCCCTACGCTTCCTGCGCCAGAACCTACCCCTACGCCGCAACCGAATGCGGCAGAAACACCGAACCTAACAACTGGCATCGCTCCAGCACCCCGGACGGCTCCGTCGGAGACACCGCCAGGGCCACCGTATACACCTCCTCCGCCGGCCGAAACGCCGCCAGGGCCACCGTATACACCCCCTCCGCCGGCTGAAACGCCGCCAGGGCCACCGTATACACCTCCTCCGCCGGCGGTGGTCTCACAACCGATGCCGCCACTTCCTGAATCGCTGCATCCCTTTACAGCGACCTATCAACGGGAAGTCGTTCGTGTGAATCATTCGCGCAATTGTGTGCTGTGCCATCCACCGTCTTTCGAACAGAGCGATCTTGTACGGGGGGCCGTGCCAGACCCCAATCAGCCACTTCCTCCTCCAATCACGCAGGAGTATTACAACATAGGTCGTCAATTTGTGACGGCGACGACCACTTACCTGCGACAAGATTTTTCAGTTGTGCAGCCGGTTCAGTACCCGGGGAAATGGCCTCAGTATCAACGCTACGATTACTTTGTCACGATTAAGAAAGTGGATGCTCCACCAGCTCTGGGGCCTTCACCCAATAGCCCGTACCGCCATGCCGTTGCCTTCGCGCTACGGGAACTTTCGGGTCGCGATTTTTCGAACGACCCCACATGGCTGAACCAGCAAAAGAAGAAGGCAGCTTCTCTGCCCGATACGTCACTGGTCGACGTCGCCCGGTACATCAGTTTGCAAACCGAACCCCAAGCTATCCTCCACTTGAAAGCCCAGGAGTTTAGCAAACCATTGTTTGACCTGACGGAAAAGGAACTCGAAGCGGCTATCAAGAACATGCAAGACAAATACGGTGCCACCGCCACACGGGCCGCCTTGATTGCTTATCTGACTCCGCTGACCAGAACAGGGGATAATCCCTCCCGTGTCAAGGCCGTTCGCTTGCTGGAGGTCGCTACCAGCCGATCCGCGGATGATCAACTGCCCACCGAGTTCGCCAAAGCGATTATATCCAACTCCCCCGTTACCCTTCCCCCCGATACCACTTTTCCACGATCCAGCCTCGGTGAAGGTGCGCGGGCATCGTCCACCGACAAGTACGGTCTGCCTGTCTATACCCTCAATAAAAAATTAGATAAACGAATATCAGCCAACTTAGAGAAACAATTACTGGGGATACGTGAAATCGATCTGGACAAAGAGACACGTGAAACCACCAATTCTCTGATTCGTCTGGCCCAGCGGCGAGCCAGCCAACGCGACGTTTACCATGGCCCGATGGTCATCTGTAATCATCGACCGGATTTGGCAGGCTTGCCATTCCGAATGAGCTATGACGCCACACTCAGCAAAGAGAAAGCAGAAGCCCTCCATGCCACGTCGCGCCTGATGCGGGAAGTTGTGCAATCGTGCCTCCAACCGGGCGATCCGCGCCCCAATACTCAGCAACTCTATAGTGCTTTGTTGGGCAATAGTGCTTTGTTGGGCAATGACGGACGTTTCGGATTCGTAAATCGTTTCGATCCAGTGAAGTTGCGCACAGCAGAAGCTGTTCCTTGTATCCAGCAAATGCTGTGTGCGGAGAACCGGGACATTCGTCGGCTCGCCTGCGAGATGCTGCGCCAGATTGAGAGTGTTGAGTCGACCGAAGCCCTCGTCCGCTGGGCGGTCTTTGAGACCGAAGCCGAGATTCGTGCTGCTGCCATCGAGGCTCTCCGCGTACGCCAAAAGCACCCAGTCGCGGAGCAGTTGCTACAGTATATGCGCTACCCACTGCCATACGTTGTAGAACATGCTGCGGAAGCCCTGGTGGCGTTGAACTGCCAAGAAGTTATTCCGCAGTTGGCGGTGATGTACGATCTGCCCGATCCCGATGCGCCGTTCCGCATCATGGCTCGCTCCCCGGCAGAACTAGCCCTCACCCTAGTGCAAATCATCGGTGAGAATATCACCCACTATGTCATTCTCACCATCAAAGCGGCTGAGAAACTCAGGGCCGACATGGCCACTTTGGAGCAAGCGGTGGTCGCTGCGAAGAATCCTGATCAAGCCGCGCGCCACCGGCATGTGGAAAAAGTAGCTACCTTCTTGACACATTCGGATGTTGAACTGCGTCGCAAAGCCGCACAAGCGCTAGTCGATTTGGGTGATGATGCCGAACCGGCGGTCAAAGCCATCGGTCAAGCCGTTCACGATCCCGATCCGATCGTTCAACAACTGGCCGAAAAAATCTTCAAACATCTGACTCTCTTAGCCCAAACACGAGCCGACCGTCTTCGTCAAACCATCCTTGCCGTCGCCCAAGGACTGAAAGCTACCCAACCCGAAGACCGCGTCAAAGCCTTACGCAACTTGGCCGAGTATGGCCCGGATGCTCTTGTGGTCGGTGAAGAAATTATCGAGGCGATGAGTGACCCTGTCGGTGCGGTGCAAATCGCAGCAAACGATGCCCTCAAAGCCATACACCCGCGCCTGCAACCGTATGTTCATGAGATCCTTCATGGTACCAAGAAACGGGAAGCCCTTTATGGATTAAAAGATTTGGGAAGGGATGCAACTATCGCCATCCCACTGCTGCTGCGCTGTAACGACAATGTCCGGCTGTGGGGGGGCGGGAATCCCCGTGCTGGTATTCATTACGAAGATTTGCTCCCTGTCATCGCCCAAATCGCACCTGAAGACAAACGTTTCGCAGCCATGGTTCTTAACTACATCGCAACTCGGAATAACAACGCTCTGCCGAAACTCCGGATGCGGCGAGCCGCCGCCCTGGCCCAACTGCCGATTATCAACGCCACGACCACAGAGAAAGTCGCAGCTCTGCTTGCTGCTTTAGAAGATGAGGAGTTGACTCGCGAAGTCATCAAAACCCTGGAAGGATTTGGCGCCGACGCCAAACCCGCCTTACCCACGCTCAAAAAGCTAAAAACGGCTCCCAAAAAGGAGATTTGCGATGCCGCCATCACCGCCATCGCCACCATCGAGGCCGCGGCTTCGAAATCCTCCGCAGAAACAATTAATAATCAGCAGAAATAATCGGCCCGCTGAGCCGTTTCATAACCTCCGACAATAGATACCGTATCGTTGTTCCATAACACCAGGCCCAGCATTCCTTCGCCGTAGCTGAGTTTCACGACCTCAGTCAAGGTCTCTGTACTGTGTTGTTACATCCTGCTGGGCCGATTCGCTGCCAAATAGCGGCGAGTCACTAACGCCGCGAGGAATGGGTGCGGAGGAAATGCCGCACCTCCTCGACGTCGATATTGCCACTGACCAGACGATTGCCTAAACGATGGTGCGACACCACTGCGACCAGCTCACAGCGGTCGTTGACCACCGGACCGCCACTGTCGCCCGGATTCACCGGTGCATCGGTCTCCAAAATCATACAATCGATAGAACCAAAGTCCGCGAATTGCTGACGCTGAACACGCCCACGGACAGTTCCTTTCGTCAACCGCCACAGCAAGTTGTCGCCGGCTCCTGAACCGCCCACAGAATAAACCACCGCCCCCGGTTTCGCCGGATGTTCGGCCAGTGGCACAGACACGGCCCGTGTCGGCAACTGCTCCACTTGGATTAAGCACAGATCGCGTTTCGGATCGACCGCCAGAACGTTTCCTCGCAATGCGGTATTCTGGATGTGAGACTCATAGCTCTTGAGATCCGTGATAAGTGTACCCGCCGAATCGTAGATCGGGAAAACCACTGTCACCCGTTTCTGACGACCAACCACATGGTAGTTCGTAATGACCAAACGATTAACTGAATCTACGATAAATCCACTCCCCATTCCTTGTGGGGAGGCGATCAACACGGTTCCGCGAACCAGCCGCGGATACAGTTCTTCCCCGCTCAAAGGCGTGCTCGCCACCAACGAGCGAGCCGACTGCCGCGACCAAGTCGATTGGATGACGAAATAAATGGCCACACTCATCGCAAGCACGACAAAACCAACTACACCCAATCCAATCAACCACGGCATCGGTAATTGACCAAGGTGGGGATTAACCGAAGAACGCGCGGTGAAGTCGTCCGCTCCCTCCTTGTCGTTCGAGGATAAAGACATCGTCGATGGCGGTGGTGAAACCGATACCTCCGGAAGGTCGTCCAACTCAAGAACCGACGGCTGTATAGATGGCGGCTGTGAAGGTGGCGGTTGTGAAGGTGGCGAAGACGCCACGGGTTGCGCTGCCACGGCGATCGCGACAACAGAACACCCTGGACACATTGTCCACTCATTCATGGCACTTTGTGGCACGGAAAACCCTCGGCCACAGTAACGACAGCGGACCGGCAGTCCTCGGCTCGTTGGTGTGGGCTGATAAATGGCCCGCACGGTGGGAATCTTGAAAGGATTACGACACTTCCGGCAGGTGAGCGAACGCCCCCCCGCCGTCGTCGGAACCGCATAACGAATGGCACACCGGGGGCAGGCGATCACCTGCTTGACGGCAGTCGTCGGAGCTGCAGCCGCAACGGCGACATGATTCTGGGCTTCTGCAGAAGTCCACATCCGCTGGCATTTCGGACACCTCAGCCCAGGGCCGGCCTTGGCGCCGGCCGGCTGCAACTCCACCTGGCAGAAGGGGCACAACGTTTTCATGGGCATTCATCATCACAGACAGTAATATGACAGCTTAATAGAAATTCGAACAGCACGCAACCCTGCAGAAATGCCCCAGGAACAAATGAGCAAAATTTCATATGAACAATAAGATGCAACCCTGTGCAAAGGAAGCACATGGAACAGAAGCACATGAAGAAATAGAAGCAGAAAAAGGAAGCACATGAAATGGAAACACATCATAGGAAACTATCCAGAGTCGGTGCAGACCAGGTTGACGGCATGTATACTTTTGTATATTTTCGTTGGGAATGGGCGATTTCTTTTTGCGCATTTTCGCCCGCATCCTAAACCCCAGGAAAAACCTGGTATATTCATATGTTCAATAACTACCAGCACTTCGGCGCGACATTCTAACATTCGCCGACGTTCCACGTGGAACATTTCGCCAAAAGTCGACATCGCCACCGCGGCCAGACGCCAACATCGCCATGAGCTGCGGCACTCGATTGGCTCAAGCAACAACGACCGTGCCAGTGACCCCTCTTGCAGCTTGGCTTGCTCTTCGGCTTGGAACCGTCTCGATTGGCTTAAGCAACAACGACCGTGCCAGTGACCGGGCTGCCAGACGCCAGCATCGCCATAAGCCACGTCATCCTACGATTGAAACGCACCATCTGGACCATCGAACACTGTGGAGCGAGGTGAACGGATCACCCGGCAACGACCGAAATCCCCGCCGCGTCCCGTGGAATTCGTCCCACCCGTATCTCTGCACTACATCCAGCTGATACATCGCTCCGCGCTACATCCAGCCGATACATCGCTCCGCGCTACATCCAGGTGATACATCCAGCCCATAGCCACGGTACGCGGTGATCACCTGGCAACGACCCAAGTCACAACGCTCCTCATCTTACCCCCATCGCGGTACAGGGTTGGACGGTCAGCGACATCGACTCCCGATTGCCGCATCAGGGTCCGACAGGGTCCGACACGCGGCGACATGGACTTCCCATCGCGGTACAGGATACGACGCGCGACAACGGCAGGCAGGAACCGGAGTGTCATCGTGACAGAGCCTTTCCCTTGACCTCGGATGACGAGGGATGGCACCGAGGCCAAGCTGGAGCCGGAGTGCCATCGTGACAGAGTCTTCGCTTCCGGTTCAGCGATGACGAAGCCATCTCATAGAACTTCGCCAGTGTAGTTGTGACAGAGCCTTTTCCGTCAGGAATGAGAACGGCGTGCTCGAACACTTCACGTGGCGGTGTTGTTGCTCCTCTCCGAGACGCACGAGGGGAATGAACCGTCAGTGACAGAGCCTTTTCCGTCAGGAGTGAGAACGGCGTGCTCGAACACAGTGGGGAAAGAGCTTTTCCTGCACCAGATTTCCGTGGGCGTCGAACGGGATGGGGATGGGTTCGCCAACCAATGCCAGGTGCGGATGCTCCTGAGCGTCCGCGGCCAGCGGGGCAGTAACCCAGATTTCCGCCACTTCCAACGTATTGGGGATGATAGCAAGTTTGACCGCGTCGTAATCGGGCTGCCAGCAGGTTTCGATGCATTTTTCGATCACTTCGCGATCAGTGTCGAAAGCAAAGGGGAGTTTGCTGCGCCACAGCGACCGGGCGGTGAAGTTGTTCATCTTGAAGGGGATGGGATCGATGGCGTTGAGCGCCCGAGTGGTGGTGATGTCGGCCAAGCCAATGCCAGTGGCGTTGCCGTGGCTTTCCGGCGACACATCGAGTACGGCGATGCGAACGATTCGCGGATCGTTGGTTTCGGCTTCTGGTGTTGCTTCAATCAGCATGCGCCCAATGACGTTGGGATCGAGTCCAGCCCCGGAGTAGTTTTTGCCGCATTCGCCCACAATCAGCACATCCATACCTTTGAAGGGCAAGCGCCCCATCATCTGGGCGGCTTGTTGCAGCAACACGGGTTCGCGGTCGTAGAGATCGTCGCGGTCGATCACTTCGACATGAGCGGTTTGTTCGTGGGCATTCTCCAGGATGGCCAGCCCGCCGAGGAACCGAGTCTTTTCGAGAATCACGCGGCCCGACTCGGGAATCATATCGCGCAGGCCGCGAGTTCCGAAGCTATGCACCTGGTCCGCCCCCCGTTGCTTGCCCAGGCCGATGACGAGCATTTTGAGAATGCCGCTTTCGAAACGGCCGCGGAAATCCGTGTGGGGTTTGACGCGCGACACCGTGACAACGCCATCAGCCGCCAGAGCGTTTTTGTCCCACCAGACCGGTTGGCCCCAGGAATTGGTACCGATGTTGACCGCTTCCATATCCGTCACCACCGGTACGCCCAGATGGGCTTCGTCGATATGGTAACTAGCGAGCAGTTCGCGTTGACCCGCCGCGGTCGCGCCACCGTGAGACCCCATCGCCGCCACAATGAACGGCCGCGCCCCCAGTTCTTGGAGAGCCGCCACTGTGGCCCGGGTGATCGTCAGATAGTTGTTGATGCCGCGGCTGCCACAGCCGACAGCAATCCGCATCCCTGGACGGATACGAGCCGCGGTTTTGGAATGCAGCCACTGCCGCCGCACTTCCCCGGCCACATCCGCCACCACCGGCTGCGGAGCGGTTTGACGAACCAGCTGAATCAGCGGAAGTTTCACAGCAATCTCAGTGAAAGTTGGGTGTGAGGTTCAAGTCAAGAAAGTTCCTCAGAGGAACAGGCCGCGCCGCGGTCCTCACCAGCCCATCCCGGCGTCGGGAAGGGACCGCGCTAGCGATCTGGGCATCGGCATCGTTGCAAGCCAATGGGCAGCAGGTGTTCCCCTGGGTGGCTGGTCGAAAATTCCTCCCCTGCGCGTGCCAATCCCAACAGATGATGGGGATGCGGCTCGGCCCGGTTGGACCATTATTCCAACTTGGCTTTGAGAGTCAGTTTCTTGCCGCCACGTTCGACCACAACGTCGATGGTTTCGCCAGGGCGTTTCGTGCCCATCGCTTCCATGTAGGCGGTGATATTAGGCACCGGCTTGCCTGCGATTTCGACAATCACATCACCCTCTTTCAGGCCCGTCTTTTCTGCGATGCTACCTGGAGCAACACCCTCCAGCCGTACGCCGGCTCCTTCGTAAGCGTAATCGGGAAGAATTCCCAGGCGGGGACCGGTGCGTTTGGGTTCCGGTTGTGGGACGGTGGGATCGAGAGGAGCGCTTTCGCGCACCACGGTGAATTTCGGCGCTGTTTCCCGCGTCGTGACTTCATGGAGGATTTTCTCGACCAAATCGACCACCTTTTTCATCCCTGGAATATCGATCTTCTCGGGCACATCCGTCGGCCGATGATACTCCGGATGCAAGCCGGTGAAGAAAAACAGTATCGGGATTTTCCTCAGATAGAAAGAATGATTATCGCTATTACTGGCGCTGGCTCGAACTTTGAAGAGCTTGAAGTCGGCCCCCCGGCTGACGTTGTTGACCAGTTCCTCGAAGTAATCACCCGTGCCGGTGCCGTAGATCACCAGACGATCTTTCTTCCCAAACAGCCCCAACCAATCAACCGGAACGGGTTTGGTGCGGCCGATCATGTCCATGTTGATCATGGCGACCGTTTTTTCCAGAGGATAGAGGGGTTCTTTGCAATAGTGCAACGAACCCAACAGACCGATTTCTTCGCCGGAGAAGGCGATGAACACGATCCGCCGGCCTTCGCGGTTGGGAATGGCGGCCAAACGACGAGCCATTTCGATCAAGCCGGTGGTACCACTGGCGTTGTCGTCGGCACCGTAGTGGATTTTACCGCGCGCGCTGGGGCCACCGGCGCTGCCAAAGTTTCCATAGCCTACATGGTCGTAGTGGGCCCCAAGAATCACGGTTTCGTCCTTCAGTGGGCCAGAACCTTCGAGAACGCCGACAACGTTCTTGGCCCCCACTTGCTTACGTTCGATTGAAACGGTCGTGTCAGCTGTCCAACCCTGGATCGGAAAGGCAACTGGGCGGAGCTTCGCGTTGATGGTGTCCTCGATGTCCTTCAAGGACTTCTGACCAGCAGCGGCCAGTATCTCGTCAACAACCGACCGCTTCAGAAACAGCACTGGGATTGTCGCCGGTGTGGTGCCGCTGGCGTGCAGTTCATAGGCCGGAAGTGGGTCCGTCCGCCCAGCGGCCGTGGAGTCGTTGACAATAATCAGCCCGGCGGCTTTTTTCTTGGTGGCCAGTTCGATTTTGGTAGCGAAGGCCGCATGCGGGCTGTCGTCGTCCCGGGCGACGGTCGTGTCGAAACGGCGCTCGCCCTTCTCGCCATAACGGGGTGTGCGGCGGAGGATTACGACGAACTTGCCCGCCACATCCACACCATCGTAATCGTCATACTTCAGGTTGGGGGCACTGATGCCATAGCCCACAAAGACCAGCGGCGCTTGCACCTGACCGGCCGCGGTGTAGCCCATGGGGGTATAATCGGTGCGGAACTTGGGTTCGAGTTTCTGGCCATTGGGGCCGGTGAGAATCAGGGTGTTCTCCTTCGCCAACTTGGACGACAGCGTGATCTTAAACGGCTGAAAGTAGGTTCCCTTGGGACCTGCGGGTTGTAACCCGGCGGCTTGGAACGCAGCGGCGATGTAGTCGGCGGCTTTGTCAATGCCGGCGGTATCCACGCCCCGACCTTCGCATTCGGGGCTAGCGAGGAAGAACAAATCCTTCCGCATCCGTTCTAAGATCGGATCATCGAAGGGTTTCTGGGCCATCGCCGAACTGGCCCAAACCCCAATGGCAATGAGAACCAAACAACCGATGATCCGACGGGGAATTCGGGACATAGCGTGTCCTTGTGAAAGGCCAGAACGCGGAAGGATGAAGGTATTATGGTGCGAAGCCGTTGGGCCGGGCAAGAGCCACCCCCACGGTGCGACCGATTCGTAGAAAATCCCTGGAAATATGCGGAGCTCTGAAGCGAAGGGAAAAAAAGAGAAAAATCGTGCCCCTCCGGGCGAACCCTCACACCACACCACCCTCTCAATGAGAGGCTTCCAGGGAAAAACGAGAAAAATTTTGCAACTCCGGGCGAACCGGGACGTCTTGGATGTGTCCAAAGTGGCAAGGAAGGCGCCAGGAGGCTTCCGCGCCAACTTTTGAAGGGTGAAAAAAACGGGAAAAACGGTCATCAATCCGTTGCCAAATGGAATTCGTCCAGTTACAATAACTTAATTGGCTAGTTTTTCCCTGACTCGTACTGTTGTGGGCCTCAATCTTCCTTGAAGAGAATGAGATGACTGTTTCCTTCACTTCGGGCGGTCTTATCTAGAGTACCGCCTGAACAGTCTGCTGGAGGTGCGTGATGACCCTGACCAACCACAAGACCGTGAAGAAGACCGCGACGGTGGCCAGCGTAACGCTCGTCGTCCCGGCCGATCGCATCGGTCTGGAGTTGGGCATGGGGCTAGCGTATCCAGCAGGCTACCTGTCCCCTGGGGCGTGCTTGCTGCCCCCCTATCGCGAGCCGGAACAACCGGGGTTACGGCCACAAGCCGCCGCGTCGCCACAGCGCATGCTTGCGTACGCGGCCGGCACAGCGAATGTGCCGCAGGCCGGACCGGCCAGTTGGGCCGGAAGTTCATCCCCCCTGCTTCGGCCACGCGCATCGGCTCAGCCCAAGTCGCTGCGACAAGCCGGGTCCCTAACCGCCTCACTTGCGATTCGCCATCGCAACAGCGGTTCGACGACCCAATCGGCTTGGCGACCGGCATAGCTTCGACGGCGACGGCCGAAAACTGAAGTGTCCACCGGCTACCACGCCACGCTCACCAGCGGCGGAATGCCCCGGTTCTCCGCACCCGCGGCGCTCCACCGCCGGACAGCAGGCCTGTACCGTCGGTCACTCCAGAGTGTCTGAACGTTCACTGACTACTGATCTCGGACCGCATCTCCGTGCCGCGACGGTTCGCACGGTGCGCTGGTAAGCGGAAGCAGACGGAGGATTGCTCCTTCTTCCAGTCGCTTCCTGATCCTAGCCGGCGCATGTGACGAACGGTCGTCCGGGCGGAGTGGTCACGACACAGGGCGAATGCGGCTGCGGCTGCCCCGGTGTTCGTTCCCGATAGTTGTTCGCGCCCACGTCCTCCCCGCGGAGGTGTGGTGCCGGCTGTTGGTCGAGCGAACACCGGCCGCCGCCCGGAGCGAGAACAACCCGGTTCCCTTTCCCGATTCGAGGCGAACCCCGTTCTGCCCGGCGCCGCGCTGACCAAGACTGTGAGGAAGGCGAGGTTTCTGAGGAAAAGTTCACCGAACAACCGCAGCGGTTCGCCCCTGCCTCGGTTCCCTTTTCCCAGCACAACTTCGGCCTCTCCACCAAACCGGATCGGGAGAGGAACCGCTTCATGAGCTGGACGGAAATGACGCATTTGGTGGAACGGGCCAAAACCGGTGACCGAGAAGCGTTCGGCGAATTGGTCAGCCGATACCAGGACACCGTTTACGGTACGGCTTTTAAGCACCTGCGCAACCCGTGCGATGCCCAGGAATTGACCCAGGATGTCTTCATCCACGCGATGAATAAACTGGCCCAACTGCGCGACGCGCGGTGCTTTGTCAGCTGGTTGCGACGGATGACCACCCGGATGGCGATCAACCGGCTGACGCGGCGAACCCCGTGGATGGGTACTACTTCGGAACACCTGAAAGTGGTCAAAGCTAAGGGTCCCACCGCTGACGAAGCCTGCAACAGCCGGGAAGACATCGAACAACTGAAACGGGCGATGGCTCAGATGAAGCCGCTCGATCGGCAGACGCTCGAAGCGTACTACCTGCATGGTCGCAGCCTCAAACTGATGGCCAAGGAATTCAATGTTCCCACCGGGACTATCAAGCGGCGGTTGCACACCGCCCGGTTGCGGTTGAAAAAAGAACTGGATGATCTCGACCCGTTGCTGGCGGAGCGATTCGCCAGCCCTGTCGAGGAAGCTGTCGCGGTCTGAGCCATCGGTCCCCTGGGATCCGGGGAACTGATGCCACGCCGGGAGTCACTCCCGGCGTTTTTCTTGCGCTTCACGCGCTGCGCCGCCCGGCATCGGCCCCCGGGGTTCGTCCTCTCGATGGAGAATCGGCGTCATCGCGATCGCATCAGTCGGGCAAATCCATTCACACACCGAACAGCTGAGGCACTCGTGGGGTCGCGGTAACCATGGCAACCCTCCCGCCATGGCCAGACAATCCGCCGGGCAGACTGCGACACAATCCCCACATCCGGTACAGCGGCGGCTCTCCAATTGCGGCAGCGCCCCCAAGTGATTCACAGGCACCAACCCTCTCATCAACGGCCGGACATCGTGACGATTCCCGCCAACTCTCGCGTTGTTGACAGTCGATTGTCGGCCCCATCAACACCCCAACCACGGTTGCAAACAGGCAACCGCCACCAAGTTCATTCGTACACATCCTCATCGGCCAGATCGATCACTTCGTTTGGCTCGGGGGTGGGGGCAGTTTTCGTGGTCCGTTCCACCGGTGGAGCCAGTTCGCCCACCGTGCGGCGAATGGTGGCCGCCATCAACCCGCTGACAACATCTTCCACCACCGGGCGTGTCAGCGGCGGGAAGAGCACGAAACGGGCACCGAGTTCGAAGAGTGTGGCCGTCCAGGCGACCCGGTCCGCATCATTCAACTTGGTTTCGCTGATCACCACGACCGGTATCTCCGGGTATTTCTGGTGAATCTCGACGATTAACTGAAACGACGACAGCGATTCTTCTGTCAGTTCCACTTGCACGAGGAAAACACACGGCTGCCGCTCACCCACCAACGACCGGGCTGCCTCCACAGTGCGAGCGCGGCGGATCAACCAGCCATCCTCGGCCGCCAGTTCGCTCAAATTCCGGGCCAACCACCCGTCCGGTTCCAGAATCACCACGTGCGGTGTGCGCATCGTCGTTAGCCTTCGTCATTTTTCCGTTGTTCATGTTTCCTGAGGGAAGAATTGGGCGGACTGGTTATTCCCAAAGCTTCCAACCGTCGATGGAGTCGGGTGCGGAAGATGCCGAGCAGCTCCGCGGCCTCGGTCTGGTTCCCCTGGGTTTTCTGCAACGCGAATTCGATCAAGCGCCGTTCGACCGCTTGCAGGATACGATCAAGCGACAAGGTTTTGCTCGGCGGCAGCCGCACAGCTTCGGCCCGCAGGCGCAGTGCGAGAGGCAGATGTTCACGCAGAATCGGACCGTTCGGGGCCGCCGCGGCGGCTTCGCGGAGCACCGTGCGGAATTCACGCAGTTGACCGGGCCACGGGTGCATCCGCAATACCGCGAGTGCGGCGGGGTCGAGAGGGCGGTGCGGCAAATAGCGGGCGGCGATGCGCGGCAAGTCGTCGAGCTGTTCCCGCAGAGGGGGCACGTGGATTTCGAACGCCGAATAGACCGACTGGAACATCGGTACGAGAGTCCCGGCGGCGACGGCGTGCGCGGCCGAGGACCGCGAACCGCAGATCAAGCGTGGCTGGACGCGGTCAGCGAACTCGTCGGCCAGACGTTGTTGCAAATCCCGCGGCAGGGCCGAAGGTTCCTTGAGGTAAATCGTTCCGACGCGATCCGCCGGGGCCAACCCGCCATGACCAAACAGAAGCCCCTCGATCAAGTACGGCTGCAGCCCCAGGCAATCGATAGCAACGAACGCTCGTTCGCGCCAGGGGCTATGGGCATGGATGACGCGAGCTGTGGTTTCTTTGCCGCTTCCTGGTTCGCCGACCAACCACACCGGAGCCGTCAGAGACGCGGCTAAGCGAGCTTGGGCCACCAACCGTTCCGCGGCCATCGATTCGCCCGTCAATAGATCAAAATTGTAATATTTTGTACATTCCTCACGCAGGGCCACGACCTGGGGAGGAATTTTCTTGGCCGCGGCCACCACGGCGTCGCCGACCACCGTGATGATGCCCACAATCCCGAATAGACCGTCGATCGTGCGCAGGGGAACAAAGGTGATGTCCCACCACGGTGGGCCATTGCGGTGCGGGGCCGCCGGACGGCGGCTTGTGTCCACTTGGCCCGCCAGCGCGGCGGGGCTGGGGGCAAGAGCCGCTGGTAGCGGTGAGCTACGTTTCCGAGCCGAGCAGACCATGCCGAACGCTTCTTCCCGCGACAAACCCGTGAGTTTTTCCCAAGCGGCATTGGCGTAGCGAAGCCGGCGGTTTTTTCCCAGAACAAACAGGGGTGTTGTGGTCTGTTCAAAAAAGGAGCGCCAGGCGAAGCTACTGGAACCGCGCGGTCGGCCCCGGTTCGGCGGTGGTTGCGATGACGACGGCATGGGACGAAAGCCCATCGAGTACACGGCCTTGCAATCAGCCTACACCACCGATGACGAAAAAAAAACCGAAGGCCGAAGTTCTGCTTCGGCCTTCATACCTTTGCGGTAATGATTCTCAGAGCCGATAGCCGCTTATGGCGGCGACGGACTCAACGGATTGCCGGCCAGTTCCCGCTTATGGCGGCGGTGGGCTGAACGGATTGCCGGCCAGTTCCCGCTTCCAGAGGTCTTGGCCGTTTTTGCGCACAACGAGGGTGACTTTCGTCATCATAGCGGCGCCCGGACGAAAGCCGGGAATTTCTTCGTTGAGGACAAATTCGTAATCGTGGATTTTGTCGTGCAATGCGCCGGGGCCGTATTGGAAGTCGTCGTCTTTGGGTTTGGTGTCGAGGGGGGTCGTTTTACCCGTTTTGAAGTCGATTTTCGTTGCGCCCATCTCATTTTTGCGAGCAGCTGCTTCAATCTCTGGGGAGGGGCGGGCACCGCCGGCGTAGAAGGCCCCCGCGTGCCAGTAGACCACGGCCCCTTCCCCTTCGGCTCGCGCGGCAATGCGGAATGTCCGACCCCAGGTTTTGCGCGTGGAGGCCCACTCCGGGAGGGTCATCGGCTCTGATTGGCCAATCGTCTTGCCCGTGGCGGCATCGAGGGCCAAAACCCGGAAGACATTGGGCTTTTTGTCGTCACTGGTCCAGGTGAAGACGAACTTGTCCGAGACTCCGGCCAGTTTGTTCGCATCCTTATTCAGCCAAAGGACCTTCCCAGTAGCCAGATCGAGGGCTTCGATGCCACCGGTTTTGGCCGGAGCATAAATCACCTTCACATCGGGAGACACAATAGCCACACCGACGGGTAAGCCCGGCTTACTGTCCGCTGCGGGCATCGGTCCAGCCGTCGCCCAGGCCGCCAGTGCCCCAAGTATCCAGCGCATGATTCATCCTCCGCTGAGGAAATACCGGAGATAATGTATGGGAAGCGACCGGGTGAACAGACCGAGTTGTGTAACAAGCCACACTAGAGGTAGGTCGAGAGCAAATACAGCCCTGAGCCGATGCCCGTGAGAAATAAGGCGATCCGCAGCCCCCAACCGAGGGCTTCGTGAACGATTTTGTCCCAGCGGTCATGCCGCGTGGCGGCATACACGAAACTGACCACGACCAACAAAACGGGTAAATCCCAGTAAATACTCACACCCAAAAGCATCAGGAACCTCCCGTCGCAGAGGATGCCGGAGGTGGCGGTACGGGGGGCCATCCGGGCGCGGGGGCAGCTTCCGGACCTTCGGTGGCACGCGGTGGGGGCGGGACGTACGGCCCGGCTGATGCCGTAGCGGATTCGGCCGGTGGCTGCACCGCCGGCGGCTCGCGGAACATCGGCCCGGCCAGGGCATCGTAGATCACCAGTAAGTTCAACACCCCCGCGATGACCGTATAGACCCAGCCTAAGTCCCAGCGTTTGTTGCCGTTGCGTTGTAGCTCGTTGAGTTCTTTTTCGTCGGGCATCCGCTGGAATTTGCCAAAAATCGGCCCGGCGTCTTTGGTTTTGTCGAAAACGGCGTATTGGTACACCGCGGGCCAAGCCGCAATACCAATCCAAAATTGCCCCAGGAACTGCCACCGATAGGCCACCGATTTCGCTGCTCCGCCCAAATTCTGGCCGGCAATGGCGACATCGGGCAGCTCTGTCGCATCGGGCATCCATACGTTCTTCCACTGCCCCATCCACATGCCGTAGAAGAACAGCAGGTACAGTCCGCCGAAAAAGAGCAGCCCCTTGCCGACGCGGCCCTGATAAATCTGGCCTAAGCCGGGGATCAAATAGCTGAGGACAGCCGCCAGCGGGTCGAGCTGGACTGGAGGAAGCGCTGCATCCGAACCTGGCGTCGACGCCATCAGTTGCTCTCAACAAGCCGAAGACGACAGACCCGACCACGTGCGTAGCCGCGCGCAGCCGGGCGATTTTCACTCTGGCCAGATTATAGAATTCAGTTCACTTCGGCCAAGGGAGCTGTACGGGCAGCGTCAGCCAGCCGTTCACCTGCGCCATGTAAGCACCCGTATACAGCAACAGCCCCAGACCCGCAGCACCATACAGATGTTTGAAAAATGGGGACCGTAGCCAGCGACCTGGCCGCCCCAATAACCCGCAGAAGGCGTCGAACAGCGCTGTGATGCCAAGCAACGGCCAAAAGATCACGGGGATTGGCGGTGCCATCGGTGGCGGGGTGATCGGCCGCGTGGGCCTGGCACTGTCGAGAGTCTGGGCGGCTTGCCCACTTTCTGCCGATGTGGCCGAATGAAGCGCTCCGCGGCCGGAGGGGGTGAGGGAATTCTCCGGCACCGACGGCCGTGGCGTAACCGACGCCGAACTCACTGGCAACGCCTCCGCGCTCGCAGAGGCATTGGCTTGGGAGGCAGGCAGTGTCGCCGGGGATACTGGGGCCGCAGGAGTTGGTGCCGCTACTGGCTTCTTCACGGGCGCTGGTGGCGGTGTCAGTGGTGGTAACGGCGGCGGTTCCTCAATTTTGATCGAACCCGACGATGGAGCCTCGAGCAAAGATAGCTGTGGCGCTGGCGGATTCACCGCCGTATCGATCCGCCCCTGCGCGGTGACACCCGGCGGCAGCGGTGGGGCAGCGAACGCCGACGACGCCGGTGGTGACGATGACTCCGCTGGCGTCAACGGCAACGACAACATCCGTTGCAGCAAGGCATCGAGTTCGTCGAGCTGTTGCCGTGTCAGATCGTGGGGGCTGGGGGCGGTGGCCATGGGATTGCTTCCGTGGATAACAAGCGGAACGTAGTTTAACTCTGGTGACCACGCGAAAAAAGTGCAAGTGTCCGGCGTAGCCGGCGCGGTCCAAGTTCCGCTTGCACAGGATCAGCTGCTCAGCGTATCATCGCGCGACTCGCGGGTGAACCCGCGGACAGGATTGGGACTGGGAAGGAACCCACATGGTCCGGGCGCAGCCGCCAGAACACCCAACAACGAACCTAGGCATGCCGCGCGGCGCCGGTGTGGTGATCGACCAAGCAACGCCAGCCGAATCTACCTCCCGCCATCCTCGCGACACCACACCCCCGCCGGGGATACGCGCCCCATCAACCGACGGGTCCACATTAGCGGTGGTGATCGTCAACTTCTGTCAGTGGAATAACACGGCGCGGCTGGTCGAGCAATTACGGCAATCGGCAGCCATTGCGACAGAAACCGCACACATTCAGATCGTTGATAATGGTTCGCCGTTCCATCCTTGGGCCACCCGCTTAGCGGAACAGCACGGGGTTTCGGTTGGTCGGTTGGAAAGCAATCACGGCTTTGCCGCGGCGGTGAATTACGCCTGCCGGCGCAGCCGCGCGACGTGGCTGCTTCTCTTGAACCCCGACATCACGGTTCCTCCTCGATTCCTTGATGATGTCCAGAATTTGATAGTGCAGACCGAGCCTTCCCCCCGCGTGGGTATCATCGGCTTGGCTTTACGCAATCGCGATGGTTCACCGCAGCCGTCCACGGGCGTTTTCCCCACACTGGGTGGAACACTGACCGGTTTGTTTCGCCCACGCCAGCGGCGAAAGTGCCGACCCTATCCCGGGCACGAGCGCGGTGAAGTGGATTGGGCCACCGGCGGGTGTTTGTTGATTCGCCGCCGCTGCTTCGAGCAACTCGCTGGATTGGATGAAGCGTTTTTTCTGTATTACGAAGATGTGGATTTCTGCCACCGTGCCACCCAAGCCGGATGGGAAGTGTGGTTCGAGCCACGCTTGAGTGTGACACATCATTGGCCGTTGCATGCGCGACCGGTGCCAGCCCCCTTGCGCTTGATCACCCGGCATGCATTGCTGACATATGCCCAACGATACTGGCCGCGATGGCAAACGTATCTGCTGGCCGGGTTGATCGGGATCGAAGCCGCGTCGCGGCAACTGGCCGCTGCGGTGCTGGGGCAAAACCTCCCCGCCCGCATTTACCGCGAACTCCGCCGACTGGTGGTGGATGTCGTTGCGGGACGCACAACGCAACAGGTCAAGCGGCTGCGCTACGCCGCCGGTTTCCTTCAGTCGATTGCGGCGGAGCAAGATGACCGCTTCGACCAACGACCGGTCCTCGATGCTCCTGACTGTTATCAGAACGGAGAATAACGGCTTTGCAAATGTCGGTAGTGATTCCATCGCACGCACGGCCGGACCTTCTGGCATTGTGCCTGGCGAGTGTGAAACGCTTTGCCCCCCCGGGTACAGAAATCATTGTCGTGGATGATGGCTCGCCGCACGGCTGTATTTCACAACGTGCCGCGGCCGTCGACGGCGTCAAGGTGGTCCGACGCTCTCGGGCGGGCGGATTCTGTGCGGCAGCTAACGCGGGAATCGCCGTCGCCTCGGCCCCGGTGGTGGAATTGCTCAACGACGATAGCGAAGTGACGCCGGGCTGGGCCGAAGCCGCACTGGCGTGGTTTGCCGATCGGCGTATTGCCGCCGTCGCCCCATTGGTGTTACAAAATGACCCCATTCGCCGCCAACGGGGATTACCACCGCGTATCGACACTGCCGGAGACGACTACGATTTTGGCGGTTTTGCCCGCAAACGGGGTCATGGGCTTCTCTGGCCACTATCCGCTTGCCCAACCGTGGATTGCTCCCCGCAACCGGAGTCATGGCGGCATGCTCCTTTTCCCGCTCCCGAGTTTGTTTTCGGTGCTTCGGCGTGTGCCGCCTTCTACCGGCGGGACGCTCTGCTAGCCGCTGGCGGCTTCCCCGAACATTTTGGTGCCTACTTTGAGGATATCGATCTGTCGTTCCGCCTACAGCGTTTGGGCGGCCGCATCGTTTATGAACCGCGGTCGGTCGTCTGGCATCGCCTCTCCAGCAGTTATGGTCGAAAACCCGGGCGACGGACCTTAGAGCGGCAATCGTGCAATGAAGAGCGGGTGTTCTGGCGAAACGTGCGCGGGCGGCTGCGGTGGAAGTATTTGCCCCGCCACGCCGCAGTTTTGGCTGGCAAAGCGATGAGACGTTTCCAAGAGGGCACCTTTCTACCGTGGTTGATGGGGCGACTGCGGGCCGTCGCGGGTTGACGGGGGCGATTCATGGCTGCAGCGCGGGGCTATCCAGAGGGTGATCCTGAGCGACAGCGTGCGCCGCCTGTGGCGGCCCGGCCACCTTGACTGTGGGGATGGCGTCCGCGGTTGGGCCGGGATGTGGGGAACTTGCTGGAGAAACCGCCGTTTTGGGTTGCGTCAGTAGCCACGCCGTCGGAGCTACAACCAACACCGTTCCAAGCAGCGTCAGGCCGTTCACCGGATGGTCGAAAATCACAATACTCATCAGCAACACGAAAACAATTTGCATCAGGCCAACGACCGACACTTTGGCTGGTGCGCCGCGGCCAAAGGCTAGGGTCAGAAACACTTGCCCAATGGTTGCGGAAATACCAATCCCAAGCAACATGAGGGCCACCCGATAATCCAGCAAGCTGTGTAGCGTATAGCTGCGTGGGGTGAGGAAATACGTCGCCACGCAGAAACCTGTGGCCACCACGGAAAAATGCACCACCACCGCGCGAGGGTCGATGTCGTGCAGGTGGTGTAAGCCCAACATGGCGATCGCGGTGAACGCCGCCGCGGCCAATGCCGCCGCCACGCCCCAGTTGCCGGTTTCCCAGTGCGGCTGTTCGACTAAGGCAACCCCGATAACCCCAATGATGATGGCTAGAAACGTTTTCCGACTGGGTAAGCGACCGTACAGCGGCCACGACAACACCGCCACCCACAACGGAAAGGTGTTGCTGAGCGTCACGACATCGCTGGATCGTAAATTCCCAAAAGCATAAAACGTACACACCATACTGCAACTGCCGGCGATGCTTCGCACCCACAACCGTGCGGGTCGCCACCATACCAAACGCACGCTCGCCTGTTTCGCAAGAATGGCTGCGAAAATCGCCACCAATGCAGCGCGGAAGACGGCCACGGTTTGCCAATCGCATAATGGGGGCGATTCCGCCGTTGCATGGGTGAGGGCTTCGGCCAAAACGGCCATCACGGAAAAAGAAAACGAACCGCACAACATCCAGATGTACGGCCGTGCGTCAGCGTGGGTCATAAAGGAAACCTTACACACTCACGGCGAACATGGGTAGGCGACTTCGCACGCCCCGTTGTACAATCGCTGGCAGAGCACTTCGGGAGAACACCTCATGTATCCATCCGGTCGCTGGGACGGTTTCTGGGTACAAGACGGCTGGGGTCGGCAAGCGATGGCGCCGTTGATCCTGCAGTTTGCCCACGGCCACGTAACAGGGCAAGGACGCGACCGGGTCGGTGTATTCACCTTCCACGGAGACTACAACGAACTCACAGGCGAAGTGCGCATGATCAAACAGTACCTTGGCCAGCACCGCGTGGTGTATGTCGGCCAGCCGGACGGCGAGGGCAGTATCATCGGCCGGTGGTCGATCGGCGAACTCCAAACAGGACCGTTTTTACTCCGCCCGCAATTGCCCCAACCGACCGGTACCGAGCCGATCCACGACATCGGCTGACGCAAACCATGATCGCATCCAACGATCCGAGTGAATTGCTGGCAAAGTGGGTCATTCAGCTGCGTTCGCGGCCGCCGCATGAGCGCAGCACCATGATCGCGGGGCTGTTGCCGTTGTTAGCCAATGAAGCCATCCCCAGCCCGCTGCGACTGGCAGCAGCCGCACGAGCGATCGAATCACTTCCGGATGCGATCACGGCGATTCGCGACATCGTCGCGATCCTGAGTGAGGGATTGCCAGCGGTGCAGAAACTGCAACGCCTGCGCGACCTGCAGAATCGCGTCGAAAAAAGTGACGCCCTCGATGCCCTGGTGGACGAGGCCGCGAATGAATTCGTCGAGAGTTGCCCCCGCTGCACCGCGGTCTTGCCCCACGCCGACATGGTGAAGCACCTGTGGCACGAACATCGCCTCTGGTTGGTAGATGGAAAAACCCGCCGTCTGGATCGCATCGCACAAATGCGGCGGGCCGAGTACGCCCACCACAACGACCCCGCATCCTTCGAGACCGTCGCCGAACTGAGCGAACGCGTCCTTGGTCAATGGGCCGCCAGCACCGCCACGCCGGATGAAACCCACGCGCTGCTCACTGCGGCGGGCCAGCGGGGTGTAGCTCTCTGCCCGGACTGCTACGCCGACGTCCCCCCCGCGCTACCGCCATTGCCCCCCCCGTTGGCTTTGGCCGGCGGTCGCCTCGCGGGCGATGGCCATGTGGTGAGCGTTGTGCCGCGAGTTCCGCCGCGCTTGTCGGCCACGCTGGTGGCCGCCGCCACGCTGGTACTCATCGGTGGTTTTCTGCACTTGGGTATCGGTGTTGTTCTGGCACTGGCCGCCTATGGCTTCACCTATTTTTTCTGCTGCCCTGGTGAATCTCCCGACGACGCCGCCATCACCACCGCCTGGAAAACGCTGGCCCCGTCGTGGGCCGACCGCCGCCAAGCCGCCCGCTGGCTGACGCGGCTGTGCCTGACAAGTTGGGGCCGTGGCGACCCCCTAGAACGAGCGAACACACTCCAATTCCTCGTCATGCGGGCACGGTCCCAGCTGGAAGAACTACCCCTGTGGGCCGCCGCGCAAAGCTTACAGATCCACGACAGCACCCGCTTTGGCCGCGATGGCCCCGAAGGCATCGCCAAACTTGTGGGCCGAGCCTTACAGGGCGATCGGCCGGCCGCGTTCGCCGAATATGTTCTGGCGGCTTATCTCAGCCAACCGCGTCCCGCGGGAGAATGGAAACGCTTGCGCATTCTGATGTTAGCCGCAGCCTTCGCCGCCGGTCTGACCCCCCGCGATGTTTTAGCCTTCGCCGCCGCGGCGCCACATGTGGCCCGGGCATTCACATGGCCCCCGCATCAACTGGCGATGCTGTACGGCATCTGGACCCATCAACCCAGCCGACCTTGGAAACGCATCGATGAGGCCCAAACGGTTTTCGAAGTGGCGGAACGTTCGCCTCAGCGGGCTTGTCGTTTACTTCTCGAAGAACCCGGACTTTTGCTCGTTTGTACCACCGCGCCAGAACTCGAAGAAATCCTCGGCCCGGTACTTGTCACCCTCGGCGGTGTCCGCATCGGTTCAGAAACGCTGCTCGATGCCAACGCGGATATCCGCATGCTGAACAACGGCTGGGAACTTCTTATTGGCACCACTCGTCATCATCTGACGCGGCCCTTGGCCCCCGAGTGGGTCCAGCTGATCAAAGGTTGGCTCCGCTTCCGGTCGATGGTTTTGGGCGAATATCCCACACTGTATTGGAACGACGAGGTACGGGTCGCGCCGCGATTGCTTGCCCCGTTCATCGGTGTGTGTGCGGAATGTGGCTGTCGCTGTTTACCCATCGTGGGCACTGTAGCCCGCCGAGTGGACCCCTGGCTCGAGTCAGGCCACTAACCCCGCGGGCTGCGAGCGAGCGTTGAAGTCCCCGCGGTGATCATCTGAGGGTGAACGGCCACCCTGGGGTAGCCATCGCAATGATCCCACAAACGAGGGCCTTATTCCGGATCGTCCGGCAGCCGTTTCGGAAGTTTGACGGTGAATGTAGAACCTTTCCCGACGATGCTTTCGACGCGAATCCGCCCGTGATGCTGTTCGATGATCTGCCGGCAGACGCTCAAACCTAAACCGGTGCCGCCGCGGCCGTATTCATCCGGCTGTTTGGTGGTGAAAAAGGGTTCAAAGATCATGCGGAGCTGTTCCGGCGGAATCCCCACGCCCGTATCAGCGACTTGGATTTCCACCGTATCGGCTTCCCGATTCTCGCGTACTTCGATGCGCAATCGCCCGCCGTTGGGCATCGCTTGCCGCGCGTTGATGATGAGGTTGATGAGAATCTGCTCGATCTGCCCCGGCAGAACCCAGGCCATGGGACGGGCCAGGAACTTTGTTTCCACCACCACATGATGCTTGGCAAGGTCTTTTTCCGTGAGAATCAACACTTCTTCCACCAGCCGAGCTATGTCGGTCCGCTGTCGGTGGGTACCGCTTTTCCGGGCATAGCCGAGCATGCCCGCCGCAATCGCTGCCGCCCGTTGCCCAGCTTTGATGATCCGCTCGAAGGCCTGCTGCTTCTCCTGAACATCGGGATTGCGACTGCCGAGTTTGGCCGAATTAATAATAGTTGTCAGGATATTGTTGAATTCATGGGCGATGCTGGAGGCCAATTCGCCGACACTGCTGAGCCGCTGCGCTTGCAGCAGTTGTTGCCGCAGGGTTTCGGCTTCGTTGGTAGGAGCGAGAAGCTCTTCGCTGGTCATGTCCGTGCCTCCGTGCCGGCTGATCCCGAACTTCGCACCTTGTGTCGGCATCGCCACTTCGGCAGTCACCGCCATCAAGGGCCGCCTGCCGATCCGACCACCTGTCCAGACCGTTCTCCGCTGAAAACAGGTATCGTCTTCCTTCACCCGGCGTCTTCATACGAAGCGCACAATCGGAACGAAACTGAGAAATGCTCCCCCCAAAATAGGGCTGAGGTTCAAGCCTCAGCCCTTGGCTGATCGACAAGCCTTCTTTCGCCAACCGGAGTATCTCAGGGTTTCATGCTTCGGTCATCGCAACCGCTTGCGCCCGCGCGGCATCGACCGCTTGCACCGGTGCTGGCACCTGTAGCAACTGCCGAGCATGCCAGCCGTCGGTGGTCGCAAGCAGTTCGCTCACTGCCACGTTTTTCGCCACACCGATACGAAGCCAATCGGCCGCGGAATAGCCCGGTAATAGCGTCAACAGCAACACCTTACACACCACGCCGTGACTGACCAACACAATCCGCCCACCAACATAATCCGTCACGATCCGCTGTAACACCGGCAGCGTGCGCTGGCGGATGGCATCGAACGATTCCATCCCGGGATGGGCATAGGCAGTTTCGCCACTGCGCCACTTCGCCAAGGTTTCTTGCCAAATCGGCTCGCCCTCGTCGCGGGGACGGCCTGACAACGGCCCCACCGCACGTTCGTGCAAAAGCGGCTCAATCACATGGGCAACGCCGCAGAGCGCGGCAATCGGTGCCGCAGTTTGTACCGCACGCCGCATCGCCGACGAGACGACCAGCGTCGGTTGAAGCTGGCGAAACCACTCGGCCGCCGCCTTGGCTTGACGGTGACCGTGGGCGCCAAGTTCCACATCGGATTCGGCACCGTGAAAAAGGGTCGGTGTGGCGCTTTCCGCGTGTCGCACCAACCACAGGGTTGTTGGTTCGATGGTCGACCTCCTCCCTTGTCTGGCTGTTATCTGGCTACTATCCAATTATCCGGCGACTATCCGATGGCCTTCCTGAAGTCGGTGGATACCGTCACCAGCCGGCGGATACCGTCACGGGGGACAAGGTAGGGAATAGCGCTTTGGAAGAAAGAGAGGTGAAGCTGCAGCCTGTGCAAAAAATGAACAGGGTCGCAAGGAGTCTTGCAACCCTGGGGAGGTCTTCTGATTGTTGTCGCTGTGAGAAATTTGCGCCACGACCCCAAGTCGCAAGAGGTCGTGCAACCTTGGAGGAGTCTTCTGGGACTGCTCTCGACGGCTATTTCCCAGCAACGCTATTGGCCTTGGCTACCGCGGCGAGCAAGACCGTGAATTCTTCGGTGATGTTCGCCCCGGCTTCGAGGATAACCTTCTTCTCTTCGGTGATGGTTTGACCATTGAGAACCATTTCGGCTTTCACTTCATAGTAGAATTTCTTCCCCCGTTCCAGCGGCGGCGTGTAGAAGGTCCGTTCTGTGCCGGTGGAGGTTGTGAGTTGGCCATCGACGAAGAGTTTCGCCTCCGCCGGGACTTTGAATTTGAGATGAGCGCCTTTCGGTGCGGTATCCGAACCGGGTTTCTTCATCGGCTCGGGCGGGATCGTCACCGCGGGCGGTTTGTTGGGATAGTAGGCATTGCCGTTGGTTTCCGGCGGATCGGCCAACCGCCCCACCACCACGGGTGCTCCCGCACCCCATACTGGCGCCACGGGGGTGTAGTAACCACGCGGGCTCCAAGCTGGCGCACCGATCGGCGGCCCCGACTCCGGACCATAAATCACCAACGCCCCTCCATGGCAGCTACCTGCGCACGAGTAGCCCAGCGGGTACTGACCGCGGGTGATGTTCGTTCCGTGCCAATAACCGGGTACAACAAAGCCCGTCTCCACATACGAGCCATGCCAACCAGTACAACCGTAGCACGAGCCGAAGCAATTGTACCCGGCACAGGAATACCCCACACAGCCCAGGCAGCCTTTGTGGAAACGCTTCCCAAACAAGCCAATGCGATGGCCGATACAACCACAACCGAAGCACGAACCGTAGCAGGACCCATAACAGGAGCCGAAACAGGACCCCAAGCACGAGCCGTAACACGCGCTATAGCAACCGTTGCAACCGGCCATCACGACACCGCCATAGCCCATGGCCATCGGTGCCGGATCGGTCGCACGCGGGGGGGGAGCGGTCGGCGGCGTCACGTCGGAGCCGGCCGACAATGCGGTGAGCATCACGATGCTGTACATGTCTTTTCCTCGTCAAGACAAACGGATCGAGCGAAACGCGACAGAACCCCGTTAACGATGGTAGAACTGGAGAAAAAATCCGTCAAAGGTAAACTGCGGAAACTGGGCTGATTAAACAGCCCGCACTGTCGTTACGACCAGAACGACCGCAAGGATCGGGATGGGGACGAAGAAAACGATATTCACGCGAGAAAGGTCGGACGCGACGGCTGAGCTGCCCGGCCCGCAGTCGTGGTAGGACGAGGAGAACGACATTCGTGGTAGGACGAGGAGAACGACATTCACGCCAGAAAGGTTGCAACCGTTGTCCAAAATGTGAACAGCCTTTCCATTCCTGGAAGACCCAAGGCCGAAGACTTGTTGCACATCATGAACCAAATGTTCACAATGGAAACAGCCCCGCATCCGTGACGGAGCTGTTCTGGGAACGGATGAGGAATCATCTTCGGGATAACACTTCGCGCGTCCGAACGGGTTCGGAAGAACAATCCGCGCGTCCGAACGGGAGTGTCGTCCCAAATTGTTCTGTGTGCCGATCGCGAGTCGCCCTCCTCCGTGGGGTCAAGCGATTGGGGCGATTACGGAGGGCCGTTGAGGCCGGCGGGCGATCCAGCTCGGCCCAGGAACAATCGGGGACGTTGTTCGAACGGCCCATCGCCTGCGACCACAGCCAAATCTTGGGTGTTGAAGAAGGGGTTGCCGTTGTTACCAAAGCCGGGGGTATCATCGTCTTGCGGGTCGAAGTTGATGACATTGCCGACCGCCATATTCACCACCCGGGAGTAGTTGGGCGGGAAGGCGAAAAACTGACCCCGCAAGACCCGTGTTTCGCCATTGAAGATGCGAATCGGAGCACCGGTGATGTAATCGCCCCCGATGAGGGCAGCGTAGATTTCAGCGCCGCGGCTGCCGTCGGTACTGCCGGCGGCCACCGTGATACCCACCCCCAAGTTCGGGTCGAATGCGTAGTAGGATTGCAATTCTCTGGGGATGTCGCTTTCCCAAACGCTGAAAACCTTCACATGCGGCGCCGTAACTGTCGCGCCAACAATGATTTCCGCGTAGGAATTCGTATCGCGCGGGCGGTTTTGGTTACCCCCACCGAAACCACCCCCACCGCCCGTGGAACCAGGTGTCCGGGTGGTGTCGATACTGGCCGCGGCTACGGAGACACCGCCCAAATAACCGCCCACAAACGGATGGAAGCTGCGAAACTCCTTACCGTTGCCATCGAACACCTTGACGTGGCCCTGAACACCGCCCCCGGCGGAGCCGACAATAATCTCCGCTTTGAAGGAGGCATTGTTGCCGCCAAAGAAGCCCCCCGCACCCACGCCGCGATCCGGACCACCAGGGCCTTCGTTCAGCACGTTGCCGACAGCAATGTTTAAGCCGCCGTTATAATTCGGATTGCCGGCCGCATCGGTAAAGGCGTAAAAACTTGCCAACTCATCACCATTGACGGTGAAGACTTTCACATGGGGCGGGCCGTTGGAAGCGACCGCGACGATGATTTCCAAAGCCCCATCCCCCAGAACATCGCCCACCGCTACATTGATGCCACCTTGGAAGCCCGCGAAAGGGACGAACTGCCGCAACAGATTGCCGTCGAGGTCCCATACGCGAACCAATCCTTCGCGGCCCGGTCCCGTGCCGGTGACGTATTCGTTCCGGGCGGCAGTAGTTCCTTCGGGAATCAAGTTACCGATGGCAATGCTCAGCCCACCACTGGGGACTGAAACGGGCTGCAAGGGCGTGCCCAGTGCGAAATTGATCGACGCGGGATCACCGCGTGGCAGAAACACGGGTGTGATCCGGTCCTCCAATGCTTCAAGACCCCGCCGCAGGCTGTGCGCGGGCCGGCGCGATGAGTCGGACATGGCATTCCTCCTGGAGAGCCGTGGACACGCGGCTTGACCGATCCGGCAGTGCTAGCACCCTAGAAAAATCACCCATCACATCCGCACGGGATAACAAACACCATCACCATACAGCCGGTTTCTCACCATTTTATTAAGGAAACATGAGAAGAGCAGCCTCCGGCTTTCTGAGTGCAAGGAAAACCGACACGCGCGGATTATTCGCGCTTCAATACCATGGCCAGCAACGTGTTTTGGCCAGCAATGCGTTTCCCCAACCCCTGCGAACCTCCCACTGCGAACCCCCAAAGCTTCCCACGGAGCGTTTCTTCAGCCACTACGAACCCCCAACGCTTCCCACG
>JANWYJ010000015.1 GCA_025055115.1 Gemmata sp. | reverse complement strand
TATCCGTTGTACACGGCGGAGCGGGATTATGAGTTGCAGCATGGTTTGGTGAGGTTGTTGAAGCGGTTTGAGCGGAAGCAGGTGCCGTCGTGGCTGGACATTTCGCGGCCGTGTGTGGTGTAGTGGTGCCGTAGGATTGTTGGTGGCACGTCCGAGTTTTCGCGGCCGAGGCAACATTTCCGTGAGTAGTGCTGGTTTTGGTGCCGTGGGATTGTCGGCGATATGTCCGAGCATTCGCGGTCAGTGCTGGAAATGACAGGGGTCAGGGCTTCGTAGCACTGATGTTACACGGACCGCCGCCGTCTGGAATCTGGCGAGTGTTCGAAGTGACCGGCTGACAAGGGAGTGTCGAGTGTTCGAAGTGACCGGCTGACAAGGGGATAATATGGCACACTTTCTCAGACAGCCGCCTGGAATCTGGCGAGTGCTCGAAGTGACAGGGGCCAGTGCTTCTCAGCACCGGCCCGCAGGGGTTGGGCTTGAGTTACCCGGCCTGGATTCGAACCAGGACAAAGAGAACCAAAATCTCTTGTGCTACCGTTACACTACCGGGTACTGTTCCACCAGACATTTTAACCGCAAGTGGTGTTTCCCCATAACCCAGAGTGGCCATGAAGCTGCAACACCGGTCGGTCGCGGTGGCGTGGACGTTTTGTGCGTCACGTTGGTATTGTGGAAAGCAAGCCCCGATCAGTCAAGGGCATCTGGGACGTGTAGCGACCAGGTGCTGGAGCGGCAATCGAGTGGAAAGCAAGCCCCGATCCGTCAAGGGTATCTGGGGTTCGCGGGGCATGTGAATCGGGCCGTATCACCGCAAACGTTCCCAACACCCTTGGAGCTGTCAACAAGACGGCAGAAAACAAGTCCAAAGCGTTCCCCACACCCTTGGAGCTGTCAACAAGACGGCAGAAGACAAGTCCACAAATCGGGCCGCATCACCGCAAGCTTTCCTCGCCATCGCTTCGGCTGACCATGGGAACAGCGGAGGGGCGTGCTGCGGTTGAAAGGGTTGGCTGGAGCGTTTGCGGAAACGTGGGCGCGAAGACCTTATCTTTCCGCAGGTTGGCGAGCGGTTGATGGGGCTGGCTCGAGTCTTTGCGGAAACGGTGTCGCCGGCGGATAAGGCGCAAACGCTCGGAATGCGACCATTCCCCTCGGGAAACACGCCACCGGTGGTGCCACAACCAGAACACACGCTGGAAAACCAGGTTCTTGTCGCTGCCGTCCCGACGTTTGGAAATCAGCTCGACACAAGTCCGGCAAGCGCTCTAGACAGAAGTCCGGAAAGTGCTCTAGGCTGCGCGGGCTTGGCGTTGTCGATAATACTTCAACCCTGGGATGAAAAACGACAATGCCGACACCGCGCCAAACAACAACACGTTGATTTCCGGGACCAGCGGCATAATCACCGCCGCGACAAAGTTCGCCCCCGCCCAGATATAGAAGCGTCCTGATAGAATCCCGGCTTTGAAGACCATCACCATACCGGCCGCGACCGCCACCGCGGGCGAAAGCGTCAAGGCTGGCAGGGGAATGAGCCATTCGATCCAGAACATACTGATACTGGCACACACCCCCGCAGCCCACGCGTGGGCGACCTGTCGTTCGACAAATAGCACTGGGCCAGCCGCTTTGCGCAGTTGCCACAACACCACGCCCCAGGTCACTAAACCGACCGACCAGACGCTCATGTACCACACATGATGCGTTAATCCTGACCACGACATCAGTTGCGTCAGAAAGCACAGCAATAGAATCATCACGCTGTGCCACATCCACAATTTGCCCCAGTTTTCGAGAATGTCGGCATGGTGGGTTTCGCGGAAAACCCGGGCCAGGAAGAAGCGTAGACCGCTGGGGGCAGCGGCCACCGGTTGACCTGCGGCATAGGCTTCCAGGTCGGCGGCGAGTTCTCCGGCGGTGGGATACCGCAGTTCGACCGGTTTTTGCAGACATTTCAGACAGATCATTTCCAGTTCGCGATCCACGGTGGGGTTGAGGTCGCGTGGCGGCACCGGCTCTTGTTCGAGCACCAACAGCAAGGTATCGACGGGATGAGCGGCTTGAAAAGGCGGCCGACCGGTCAGCAATTCGTACAAAATCGCCCCCAAGGCGTACACATCGGCGGCCGGTGTCAGGTCTTTCCGGCCAGCGGCTTGTTCAGGGGCCATGTAACTGGGAGTTCCGACAACAGCTCCGGTGCGGGTTAAACTTTCGGTGTTGTCGATCCGTTTGGCCAGCCCAAAATCCGAAACTTTCGGCTGAAAGGCCGATAATCCACGCAATAGGCCCGAATCGGTCTCGGCCACCGGGCTGGTTTTGCCATCGTCCTTGAGGCGGCCGCGGTCGTTGGTTCCCAAGAGGATGTTGGAGGGCTTCAAATCCCGGTGAATGATGCCCAAACTATGAGCATGTTCAATCGCCCGGGCAATGACGGCGACCAACTGGGCCGCTTGCCGCGGTGGCAGCGGGCCACCATCACGAATTTTCTCGGCCAGCGTGGGACCATCGACGAACTCCATGCACAAGTAGGCTTGCCCGCCCACGGTGCCCACTTCGTAAACAGTCACAATGTTGGGGTGTTTCAGTTTGGCGGCCGATTCGGCTTCGGTGCGGAAGCGGGCGCGGTCTTCATCGGTCGCTAATTGGGCTTCCCGCACCATTTTCAAAGCCACGATGCGATTCAAACTCTTCTGGCGTGCTTTGTAAACGACCCCCATGCCGCCCCGACCAATTTCGGCCAACAGTTCGAAATCGCCAAAATGGCGGGGAAGAGTCGTGGGAATGTTGGTGGTGGAATCGGCATGGGGAAAAGGCGTGGGGGGGGCGTCGGTGAGGATGGCCACTGTGGAATCCGGCGGCGGAACACGGGCCATTTGGGCAAACTGGGCCACCGCCCACAGTTCGCGCAGTTCATCGGCCAATTCCGGGTGGGCCTGGGCTTCCGCTTCAATATCAACCGTGCGGCCGGCGCGTTGTTCATTCGTCAGCCGATCGATCAGCAGAGCCAAGGCTTGGTCGCGATCCGGTGTCATACCACTTGCGTAGATATTGCTAAGTTTTTGGAATATTGGAAGTTATGGCAATTTGCGGTGCCGTTCCCCAACCTGCCAGATACGCCGCGACCGCCTCCCAGAACGCTTCGACGGCCAAGCCGTGGTACACCGGAGCATACGGTTGCATATAGCGGCGGCCTGATTGCAACAACCGCTGTGCGCCGGTGTTATTGCCGCGCTGGTGGTGGTAAATCGCCACCGCGGCCTGAATCAACGCTTGGTAGAAGCGCCGATCTGCGGAGGGGCTATCCTGCCACAGGTCTTCCCAAACCTCGTGGGCTTCAAAATATTCGCCCTGATTGAACCGTTCGATTCCTTCGAGAAAACGCGGATCAGGGATTTCAGCCGCGTCAGCCATGGAATATACCGAAAGAAACGCCGGCCCGGCGGCAACGCTCTCCGGCTCACCCGCGTCATCGTTACAATACCGCCAATCCAGGATACTTGGCACCCAAAATGCTCCTTACGTCGTCTCGATGTCCGCTGCCGGCCCTGGTGGCTTGGTGCCAGGCGCTTCATTGGAGTACCAACGCGGGTCTGGATTTGGCCAAGACATTCCGGCAACAGGCGAAATCAGGTCCACGGGTGTTGCGTGCCGTCGCCAACGAAATCGCTGCTGCGCTGAGCCGCGGTTCGTCACTGACCGAGGCATTCGAGCCACACCGCAACCGCTTCCCACCATTGTTTTTAGAGCTAGTCGCCGTGGGTGAACAAACCGGCCGGCTCGACGAAACCTTCCATCAACTGGCCGAATATTACCAAACCGTCCTGACGGTGCAGCGGAATTTCCGGGCACAGATGGTCTACCCGGCGATTCAGTTCTTCGCCGCCATCCTCATTATCAGTGGCCTGATCTTCGTTCTGGGAATGCTCGGAAGCCAGCTCGACCCGCTCGGATGGGGGCTGACCGGCACCCGCGGCGCTTTGGTCTTCTTAGCCGTGGCCCTGGGATTGGTCGCAATAGTGATGATGATAGTGAAGATAGCGGCCGAACGGGTGTCGTTGCGAGCGAAGATGGAAGGTTCGCTGTTGTGGGTGCCCGGCTGGGGACCAGCACTACAGGCCTTCGCGGTGATGCGCTTTGCGGTGGCGCTGCGGATGTGTACAGAAGCGGGCTTACGTCTGGAAAAGGCTCTCCGCTATAGCTTCCGGGCCACCGCCAATTCGGCGTTCATGGCCGGTGAACAGCGAGCCGTGGCGGTGATCAAACGCGGCCGGGAACTTTCCGAAGCCATCCGCGCCAGCGGTGCCCCATTCCCCGAGGACTTCTACGAAATACTTCGGGTGGGTGAAGAAACTGGCAACATTGCGGAGGTGATGGAACGACTCGCCGATCACCTGCGCGAGCAAGCCCAGCGCAAGCTCAAGATCGCCGCTCAATTCACCAGCTACGCCATCTACGCTCTGGTGGCGCTGATGATCATTGTCTTCATCTTTCGTATTGCCGGCGCGGTTTTCGGGGCGTATGCCGGCGGAGCTTAGGTGAATCGTCTGAGCGGAGCTGAGGTGAATCGTCGGACTGGCCTTTCACTGTGGCTGCGTGTCCGCTGCATGTCCACGGCAACCCACCGGTGGTGATTCCGGGAGGCAGCACCACGTCATCGGTCCATGTCCTGTGCGATCTTGGTGGGAAGGTGTTGGTTGCTCTTGCTCTCGAACCCTTGGAAACGCTATAGACACACCCACGTCCCCCTCTATCGAGCATCGTCAGGAGTGCGCGCATGGAATTGCCAGAGCTGCCATTGGCGGGGCGGTCGGCTGTGATCACTGGGGCCAACCAAGGGTTGGGCCGCAGTATCGCTGAGCACTTTGTTCGCGCTGGAGCCAGCGTGCTCATTACGGCCCGGGGGGAAGCCTTGCTCGCCCAGACCGCGGCCGAACTGCGTCAGTATCTCTGTCGGCCACAGCAGCAGGTTCTGGCCCGAGTGGCCGATGTCTCCCACGAGCGCGATTGTCACGCCACTGTCGTTCAGGCGATTGCCGAACTGGAGAACCCGTGCATTGTGGTGAACAACGCCGGAGTTTACGGCCCCTTCGGGTTGGTGGAAGAGAATGATTGGGGCGAATGGGTGAAGGCGGTCCAAATCAATCTTTTTGGTACGGTGCTGATGTGCCGGGCGTTTCTCCCCCATCTGCGGCGTGCTCGCTACGGCAAAATTATCAATCTTTCGGGGGGCGGAGCGACCGCACCGTTGCCGCGGATCAGTTCCTACGCTGCGTCCAAAGCCGCGGTGGTGCGGTTCACGGAAACCTTGGCCGAAGAAACCCGCGACGCCGGCATCGACGTCAACGCTGTCGCCCCGGGGGCGTTGAATACACGACTGATGCAGGAACTCCTCGCCGCCGGTCCTGACAAAGTCGGGCCAGCGCTTTACGAGAAAATGACCCAAATCCATCACTCCGGCGGCACCCCCCTGGAAAAAGGGGCACAACTGTGCGTTTTCCTGGCCTCGGCCGCCTCCGATGGCATCACCGGCCGCTTGCTCAGCGCCGTGTGGGACGATTGGGCCCACCTGCCGCGTCATAAAGACCAACTGGTGAACAGCGATATTTACACCCTGCGGCGAATCATTCCCGAGGATCGGGGAGGGTGGAAGAAATGCGCGTAGGTATCAGGGGAGGGTGGAAGAAATGCGCGTAGGTATCATCGGCTGCGGCCTTATCGGTGGGAAACGGGCCAAGGCGATCGCCGCCTTGGGGCATACAGTGGCGGCCGTGGCCGATGTGCAGCCTGAACGCGCTGTTCAATTGGCGCACAGTTACCCCGGTTGCGTCGCGACTGAACAATGGTCCGACATCGTGACGGCCCCCACCATCGACGCAGTCGTCGTCGCCACCATCAACAATGCCCTGGCGCCGATCACGCTGGCGGCGGTGAACGCGGGCAAACCGGTGCTGGTGGAGAAACCGGCAGCTCGCTCGGCCGACGAACTGCGACCCGTGCTGGCCGCTGCGCAGCAGAGAGGTGTTCCGGTTCGTGTGGGTTTCAACCACCGCTTCCACCCGGCACTACTCAAAGCCCGCCAACTTGTGGACGCCGGGGCCATCGGCCCACTGATGTTCATTCGCGGTCGCTACGGTCATGGGGGCCGTGTCGGCTACGATCGCGAATGGCGGGCCGACCCGGCTACGGCCGGTGGTGGTGAGCTGCTCGATCAAGGCGTTCACCTGATTGATCTGACGCGGTGGTTTTTGGGCGATGTCGAGCAGGTCTGTGGCTTCACCAGAACATTTTTCTGGGATATGCCCGTGGAAGATAATGGTTTTGTCTGCACGCACCACCGCGGTGGTACGCTCGGCTGGCTACACGCGAGCTGTACGGAATGGAAAAATCTGTTCTGCCTGGAAATTTATGGCCACAGCGGAAAATTGCAGATCGACGGACTGGGCGGTAGCTACGGGGTGGAGCGGCTGGCCTACTACCGGATGTTGCCCACCATGGGGCCGCCGGAGACCACGATCTGGGAATACCCCGGGGACGATGGTTCGTGGATCGAGGAATTTCGGGCCTTCGAAGGCACGCTACGGGGGGAATCAACCCACGGTGCGACCCTGGCCGATGCTGTCGCGGCTCTGGAAGTCGTGGGTGCGGTCTATGCCACGGGCCGAGGGAAACTTCGGCAAGTGGCATAGGTGGGCCAAGGTTGGCGTGAAATTCTTCTAAAGGTTGAAGCGCAGGCAGTCCGGCGACCGACTATATGTCCGTCTGCGGAAAGCAGGCACTTTTCGCACACGGCATTAGCCACGCACGGAAGCGGAGCGACCCATGATCATCACGCGTAGTCCGCTGCGCATCTCCTTAGGCGGTGGGGGTACGGATTTACCGTCGTACTATCGCGAACATACGGGCTTTCTGATTGCTGCGGCCATCGACCGGCACGTTCACATCATCATCAATCGGTCGATTTTGCCGGAGATGATCCTGAAATATTCGCAAACGGAACGGGTGGCGGATGTGGCGCAAATTCAGCATCCCTTGGTGCGGGAAGCGATGCAATTGGTTGGTGTCCCGGCGCAAGGGCTGGAAATCGCGGCCATGGCCGACATTCCCGCCGGTACCGGGTTAGGCTCCTCGGGCAGTTTCTGTACCGCGTTACTGCGCGGGCTGCACGAACTCAACGGCGGCAATCCCAGCGCTGCGGAAATCGCGGAGCAAGCCTGCCACATCGAAATCGACCGTCTCCAAGAACCCGTGGGTAAGCAAGATCAGTACATTGCGGCGGTCGGGGGAGTCACCTGCTTCCGTTTCAATCCCGATGGGCATGTGGAATATTGGCCGCTGCGCGCCAGTGCCGATACCCTGCGCCGGCTCGAACAGAATTTGCTGTTGTTTTTCACCGGTTATACGCGCAGTGCCTCAGACGTTTTGCGCGAGCAAGACCGCAAGACCAAGGCGGCCGATGCGTCGATGATCGACAATCTGCACTTCATTAAGGAATTGGGGCTGAAGAGCAAAGAGGCTCTCGAGGCGGGCGACCTCCGTGGTTTTGCGGAACTGATGAACATTCATTGGCAATCGAAGAAGCAACGCAGTGGCAATATGTCGAACTCCCGGATCGACGCGTGGTACGAGTTGGGGATGAAAAACGGCGGTTTGGGAGGCAAACTGATTGGTGCTGGGGGGGGCGGGTTCTTGATGTTCTACACCGAAGAACACGACCGGCTGTGTCAAGCCATGGCCCAAGCTGGTTTGCAGCATGTCCCGTTCCGCTTCGACTTTGAGGGTACCCGTGTTGTCGCCGGGGCGACGCGCTCTTCTGCGCTGCGGCCGGCGCTTCTCCGTGCCGCCTGATGGGGCGCTGCCGCATGGGCGGGCGTGTTCGAGAGGTTATGGCTGTTGCGGAACCGCGGGGTGGTGAACCCGCGCTCCGCCGATAGGGAAGGAATCGTGCCGTGACCGATCTGGCGTCGATCCCCGTTCTCATCCTGGCCGGTGGCAAAGCCACACGATTGGGGGAACTGACGAAAACGACCCCCAAGGCGCTGGTCCCGCTGGCAGGCCGCCCATTTATCGACCATCAGTTGCATGGTCTGCACGCTCAAGGCGTCCGCGAGGTGATCTTGTGTGTGGGTCACTTCGCCGACCAAATCCGCGCTCATGTGGGCGACGGTGCACGCTATGGCCTGCGTGTTCGCTATTCCGACGATGGCCCCACTCTCCGCGGTACCGGGGGGGCGGTTCGTCGGGCGTTGCCGCTCGTTGCCGAGATGGCCTGGATTCTTTACGGCGATTCGCTGCTGGATGTGAATTATGCGAAAGTCTTGGCGGCCTTCCCACCTCACGCCTTGGGGTTGATGACCGTTTTCCGCAACCACAACCGCTACGACCAAAGCAACGTGGTTTTCCGCGACGGGCGGCTGCTGCGCTACAGTAAGCACGACCCGACACCTGAGATGACACACATCGACTACGGCTTGTCGCTTTTGCGCCGAGCTGCGATCGAGCGGATTCCTGCGGAGCAAACCTGCGATCTGGCCGAACTGTATAGCACACTTGTCAGCAGCGGCGAGATGGTGGGTTATGAGGTGACCCAACGATTCTACGAAATTGGCTCGCCGGCGGGCTTGCAAGAAGCCGAGGAGTTTCTCCGCCGCCGCGCCAGTTGATGGCCAGTTGATTTCGACCAGTCATACGCCAGGGGGTCGGTGATGTCGTTCACGCAGCAGTTTCTCCAGGAAGCCCGCGAAATTCTGGCCCGGTTGGACGTTGCGGCGATCGAGCGTGTCGTGGCCGCGTTGGCCGACGTGCGTGCGCGCGGGGGCCGGCTTTTCATTCTGGGCGTGGGCGGCAGTGCCAGTAACGCCGCCCATGCGGTCAACGACTTCCGCAAAATTGCCGGAATCGAAACCTATTCCCCCACTGATAACGTCTCCGAACTGACCGCCCGGACCAACGACGACGGCTGGGAAACGGTCTTTGTGGAATGGCTGCGCGGCAGCCGGCTGAAGGCTCAGGATGGACTGTTGGTCTTTTCGGTAGGGGGGGGCGATCTCGAACGTAACGTCAGCCCCAACCTGGTTCGGGCGTTGCAGTATGCCCGTGCAATCGGTGCGACCATCTGCGGCATTGTCGGCCGCGATGGGGGTTACACCGCCAAGGTGGCGGATGCGTGCGTCATCGTTCCGACGGTTAATCCAGCGCATGTCACGCCCCATGCCGAAGCCTTCCAAGCGATCGTGTGGCATCTGTTCGTCACTCACCCCGCGTTGAAAGCCGCGGCGACGAAATGGGAATCGACCGTGGCTGATGAAGCTGGCACGAAGGCAGCCTGAATCCGGGATCGGCTGTGGTCCAATGGAACGTCGACCCGGCTTGCCGTTGACTTCCACAACACAAACACGGTAAAGGAGCGAAAATTTCCCACGGAACAATGTTTCATGCCGCGACGCGTAGTGTTTTTGGATCGCGACGGTGTCATCAACCGGGCTTTCCCAGAAGGGAAGACCACCCGGCCGCCGCGGTGCTTGGACGAACTCGAACTATTACCTGGGGTGCCGGACGCCCTCCACCGCCTCCACACAGCCGGTTACGGCTTGATCGTCGTGACCAATCAGCCCGATGTCGCGCGCGGCACTCTCGCCCAGAGCACGGTTGAGGCCATCCATGCCCAACTTGTGACGCAACTGCCGATACTGGATATATTTACATGTTTTCACGATAGCTCTGATCGGTGTCGCTGCCGCAAACCACAACCGGGGCTGCTCTTGGCTGCGGCGGCCCAATGGGATGTGAACTTATCGGAAGCGTTCCTCATCGGCGATCGCTGGAGCGACATTGCCGCGGCCCAAGCCGCCGGCTGCCGCGGTGTGCTCATTGAAACACCCTTCAGCCACGCTGAACGCTGCACACCCGATCACCGGGCCAGCACGATTACCGAGGCCGTTGATTGGATTCTCGCCCACCAACAGACCGCAATCCGCTGGCAGCCGGCGGCATGAACGGATTCACTCGCCAGGGGGAGGATGGCTATGAAACTGTTTGTTGATACCGCCGATGTCAAGGAACTGGAAGCATGCTTGGAACGCGGCTTTCCCGCCGGGGTGACCACAAACCCCATGCTAGTTGCCCGTTCCGGTTGCACCGACTTCAGCGGACATATTCGCTCCATGATCAACATTCTGCGAAAATACGACGCGAAAATCCCCCTCTCGGTCGAAGTCAACACCACCGATCCGGAGAAAATGGCCGATCAAGCGGAACAATTCGTGGCGGAATTCGGTGATTACCCGTATTTGAACATCAAAATTCCCATTGGTTGGAACGAACTGAAAGTGATCGCCCAACTGGCCCGGCGCAATATCCCGGTGAATTGCACCTGCTGCATGTCGTACAACCAGGCCGTGATGGCTGCCAGCGCCGGCGCCCACTACGTCAGCTTGTTCTGGGGCCGGATTCGCGACATCGGCTATGATGCGGCCAGCGTGGTTCGTCTGACGCGCGAAGCCCTCGACCGCCGCGGCAGTACCAGCGAAATCATCGTCGGCAGCATCCGCCATCTGGTGGATGTGAATGAAGCCATCCAGGCGGGGGCGCACATTATCACCGTGCCACCCAAGTTCTTCCCACAAATGTGCGCTCATCCCAAAACTGATGAAGCTGTAGCTCAGTTCATGAGCGAATTCCGGGCGTGGCAACAGGCGGTCCAGGCCAACCAACTCCCCCGCGCCGCCTAATGGTGCTGAAGGCGGTGCCGAGCTGCGGATCGGATCCGACGTTAGGGCTTGTGATTGCATCGTCGCCGCGAATGCGGTAAATCCTCGTGCCCGAGAATGCCGACCTAATGTTCGTTCGATGCGCGGTACGCCCGAGTGTGTTACGGGGATACACAATGATGGACCTGCGCCATAAGCGAATCCTCATCACCGGCGGTGGTGGCTTTTTGGGTCGCCACGTTCTGGCTGAACTCCGCCAGATCGGCTGTGTTCATCTGTTTGCCCCCCGTCGGGCGGAATACGACCTGACTAATGCCGACGCAGTTCGCCGGGTCTTGGAGTGGAGCCGCCCCGATGTCGTGATTCATCTGGCCGCGGTGGTGGGGGGAATTGGAGCCAACCGCCGCTACCCGGGAACGTTCTTGTACGACAACCTCATGATGGGCGTTCAACTGATTGAAGCCTGTCGGCGGCGCGGCTTGGAAAAATTCGTCTGCATTGGCACGATCTGTGCCTACCCCAAATACACCCCTGTGCCGTTCAAGGAGGACGACCTCTGGAACGGCTACCCCGAAGAGACCAACGCTCCCTACGGGTTGGCCAAAAAAATGCTTCTGGCCCAATTGCAGGCTTACCGGCAAGAATTCAACTTCCCGGGGGTGTATGTACTGCCGGTCAATTTGTACGGCCCGTGGGATAATTTCGACCTGCAAACGTCGCATGTCATTCCGGCACTGATTCGCAAATGCGTCGAAGCTCAAGCCTACGGCCAATCCGAAGTGCCGGTCTGGGGAACCGGGCAAGCGACACGCGAATTCCTCTATGTCGCCGATGCGGCCCGGGGCATTCGCTTGGCCGCTGAGAAATTGGAAAGCCCCGAACCGGTCAATCTCGGCTCAGGGCACGAAATTTCCATTGCGCATCTAGCTCAAAAGATTGCGGAACAGGTGGGCTATCGCGGCCGATTGGTTTTTGACCCGACCCAGCCCGATGGGCAACCCCGGCGCTGCCTCGATACCTCCCGGGCTAAGCAATGGCTCGGTTTTGAAGCCACCACCACACTCGACCAAGGTTTGGCCGAAACGATTGCCTGGTATCGCTCCACCTTGGCCAATACACGCCTGGCCGCGTGATGCCGGCGGCTTGGGCACGGAGGGCCTTGTCATCATGATGCCTGAACCCGACAACGCCGCGCGCACGCTGCATGAGATGGAAGAACGCCTCACGGCCTTGACGCTTGAAGTCCAGCAATTGCGAGAAACTGTCAACCGCCTATTGGGCGACAAAGCCCCGCGCCCCCGCCTGCCGTTCAAACTGTGGTTGCGTCACAACCTCAAGGTCCGCTTGGGTTTAATGCCGTGTTTGGGTCGGTTGTCCTTTCCGGAGCCGCCGCGGCCGCTGCGGGTGCCCCGCCGCTATTATCGCCTGCCGCGGTTGACGAATCCCCCGGTCATTGCGATCGTCACGCCCTCGTTCAATCAGGGGCATTTTCTTGCTGCCACCATCGACAGCGTTCTCAACCAGAATTACCCCCGATTAGAATACGTCGTTCAAGATGGCGGCTCAACGGATGATACCCTCGCCGTTCTCGAACGCTATCGCCATCGGCTGCATCGTTGCGAAAGCCGCCAGGACCGCGGCCAAGCGCACGCCATCAATCTCGGTTTCGCCCATACTAGCGGCGAGATCATGGCCTATTTGAACTCGGACGATCTGCTTTTGCCCGGGGCCTTGCATGCGGTGGCTCATTATTTTGAACAGCATCCGGAAGTGGATGTGATCTATGGGCACCGCGTGATTATCGATCAAAACGGCCTCGAACGTGGCCGGTGGGTCTTACCGCCCCACGATCCGGAAGCCTTGAAATGGGCCGATTTCATCCCCCAGGAAACGCTCTTTTGGCGCCGCCGGATCTGGGAGCAGGTCGGCGGCATCGATGAGAGTTTCCGGTTTGCGATGGACTGGGATTTGTTGCTGCGTTTCCAGGACGCCGGCGCCCGCTTCCATCGCTTGGGGCGCTTTTTGGGTTGCTTCCGCGTCCACGATGGCTCGAAAACCGTCTCGTCGGTCAACGAGATCGGCATTCAGGAAATGGACCGCTTGCGACGACGCAGTTTCGGTCGTCCGGTGGACCACCCCGAAATCAACGCCCACCTCCGCCGTTACATCTGGCGGCACATCCTCTGCAATCGCCTCTATACGCTGGGAATTTTCCGCTACTGATCCCATCCCCCCACGTTGGCAGAGAATGTTTCAACGCCGCAAGAGAATTTTTCTCGAGGCGCAAGGGGCAAATTCATTCCCCGGCTCGGGGCTGTGGTCCCCTTGATCCGTTGACGGGAATTGTATGTCGTCTCACCGACCGGCAGGACCGGCCGTGTCTTGGTGCAACCCCTTGATCCGTTGACGGGAATTGCCAGACGATCCCTTGACGGGAATTGCCAGAACCACACACGTGATGTCTTTCATGGCCGCAGTTGGTAAATGGCGAAGTGCGTGGTGTGTGCTACGGGGGTTTGGGTGCGAATCCATGCGAGCCGTGTCGCATGAGGAGGGGTAGGGGCTGGGTTGTTGTACAAAATGGCGACCGATACTGCGAGATACTGGGTGTTGCTGAGAATTTTCACGTCGTCGGGGGCTTGAATGGGAATCCAGCTCAGATTCAGGAATACCAAAGGCGGTTGGAACACGTCGGGGTCGGTTCCGTAGTACCAGACCGCCAGCGGCTGGTTAGCGTTGAACGTTCGGTTCCATTCCCGCAGCTCGGGAATTCCTTGCCCCCAATCGGTATTGGAGCCGTGCAGGAGCTTCACTCCGGCTTCACGGCCACCCCACGCTTGGTTGAAGTAATTCAACCCATGCGGCCAGATGGCCACACTGGTGGACGCCAAAATCGCAAGCATCAGCGCGACAAACCACCGGGGCACAACACGCCGACATCCCGTTTCCTGCTGCCCTTGCCAGCCGCGGGCGATGGCCGCAGCAATCGTGATGTAAACCAAAACCATCAACGGGAACATGAAGCGAATGCCGATCTGCACCCGACAGTGGGGGGTAAACGCCAGTAGCAGCAACGCGACCGCGGCGGTGGGCATCCACAGCCGGCGGGGATGGACCACCAAGGCCATCACCAGCAAAGCCACCACCGGCAGTGGTACTTTCATGGACAAGGCCAGCGGAAAGTACCACGGCGTGGCCCGGGGATACCATTGGCCCAGCAAATACGTCCCGTGTCCGCGGATGTTGTGCTTGATCTGATGAACCAGCGCTTCTCCAGCGTTGGTGAAGATACGCAACTGTTGGCTGACCGGCTGCATCACACGCTTCAGGGGTCCCTCGGGCAGTTGGTCCGCCCAGCGGATGAACGTTGGCTCGGTACTCCAATCACAGCCACAGTAGGCGAATAAGACCACCAAGCCGATCAAACCGATGGCGATGATGTCTTTGCGGAAGAGGTAGGTGGCGTGCCAGAAGTGTCGGATTTTCTGACAGTAGGAACTCCCCGCCGCGGGAGTCAGGACGCCCGCTTGAGCCAGATTCCACAGCCCCAACACCAGCATGGCCTGCGGACCGAACGCCAGGGCCGAAGCCTTGGCCGAAAGGGCCACGCCGTAGAGCAGCCCGGGCAACAAGACCCGTCGCTTCCAATCGGCGCTGGGGTGATAGCAGCGATAGAAGTGATCGATCAGCACCATCAGACAGGCCACAAGGGCGATATCCGTAGTCGCCAAAGCGGCATGCGCCAAGAGGTTGGGCTCGCTCGCCACCAGCGTGACCGCGATACGGCCGCCCCAGGTTCCGCCGAAAGTTCGGCCCAAGCGGAACGTATAAACGAGCAACAACCACCAAAAGACAAGATTTGCGGCCCGGCACACTGGCAAAAGGGTGTGCAATTCCACCACGGGGTCGAATTCCTGGCCGCGGAATCGCTCCCAGAGGTAAACGGGGAGGGTTTGCACATCGACCGGCAGGGGCATGGTCCCGGCACGCATCAGCAGTTTGTTGCTGCCGGTGCGCCAATTCACTAAACCGGCCTTGACATAGAGGGGTTCATCGAAAGTCGCCCCAAGCCGGGTGGCCGCCGTCAGGCACCACACCGACGAAGCGATGCCCACCACCAGCACCCAACCGATGTCGAGCCACCGGGCCTGCATACCCGCCTCCTTGGGGTAGAATGCGGGAAATAACGCCCTCCTGGAAAACGAGCAAGTCCGATATGACCATGCCCCATCATCTGGCCAGCGCGCAATCAGACGCCCATGAAGGCCCTGACCGTCGCCCCCTCGAGGGTTTCGGGCCAGGGGGGTTCGAAGTCGTCAACCCCGCAGTGCGGCGCGGTCCGTTTCGGGTCGCTCTGTTCGACTTCGACGGAACCCTCTCGCTACTGCGCGAAGGTTGGCCGCAGATCATGGTCGACCGTATGTTGCACCACCTGCGCCAGCAACAGTTGATTCGCGAACCGGAAGAGGACTGTGCTGCCAGTCTCGAACGCTTCATCCTCGCTCTGAACGGCCATCCGACGATGAAACAAATGGAACGGTTTGCGGAGGAAGTCCGCATCCGTGGCGGCCGGGCCGCACCCCCAGCCGACTACCTTCAGGATTATCTGGCGGCGCTCATGGCGACGGTGCGGCAGCGCTGGGAGAACCTGGCCCGGGGTCAGGCCCGCACCGCCGACTGGGTGGTGCCGGCCACCCATCGGATGCTGGCGCAGTTGCAGCAACGCCAGGTCGAGCTGTATGTCGCCAGTGGAACCGACGAAGGGCAGGTGCGTCACGAAGTGGACTTATTGCAATTGGCGGCCTATGTCGGTGACCGCGTCTTCGCTCCTGCACGGAATGACCCGAACTTCCGCAAGCGTGATGTGATCGCCCGAGCCATCGCCGAGCAGAATATCTCCGGTGAGCAATTGATCGGTTTTGGGGATGGGGTTGTCGAAACGCAAGAAGTGAAGCGGGTGGGCGGGGTGGCGGTGGGGGTTGCCAGTCAGCCCGCGGGTGTTCGGGGGGTCAATGCGGCCAAGCGGGCAACGCTCATCGCCGCCGGAGCCGACATCATCATACCCGATTACGAACAGGGAGAGGCGCTACTGGCGTGGTTGTGGGGTTCGTAAACCGTGAGAGCATTTCCACTTCGAGCATTTCTGCGGGCATTGCTCTGTAGCGGCTCGCGGGGAGTGCCGCCGTTTCGGCTCAATCGCTTTCCCGGTGGGATGGTCGGGGGAAAATGAGGTCCAGGGGCAATAGTACCATCGCGGCTCGAAAGGACGGATAGCGGCAAGCGGGGCTGCGTCACAACAACCGCCGCGCTTCTTGGTGTAAGGCGTCGACGAGAAACGTCATCATGGGGGCGAGCCACTCGTGGGCAGGGGCCGGGGTGTCGAGGTCGGCGGTGTGGGGAATACCCATGGCTTGGAGCTTTTCCTGGAGCCGGTCGTTACCGCGATAACTCATCCGATCGGTCGGCGAGCATACGAACCAGAGGTGCGACGGCCAGGTGTGCGGGTCGATGTGGAGGATGGCGGTATCGAGACGGCAGCGTTCGCGGTCGGGGTACATGTCGTCGAGCGGTGTGCCGCGACCGTACCATTCTTGGCAATCGAAGGCTCCGGCGATGCTAGCCGCGATCGGGAAACGTTGGGGGTATTTGAACGCCAGCCGCACCGCGGCTTGCCCACCCATTTCGACACCTGCCAAGGCGATGTGGCGCGGGCGCAGTGTCCAGCGGCCTTGCGCCCAAGGGATCAATTCGTGGAGCAAGTAACCTTCTGGGGTGCGGGTGTCGTCGAAGGCCGGACAATGCCGATCGGCCCACCAGCATGATCCGCCGTGGGGGGCCACACAGCGCAGCCGGTGCTGGACCAGCAGTTCAGTGAAACGCGGATCGGTTGCGGGCGTCTCTTGCTGGAGCGAATGCAGGTAAACGAGCAGAAAGGGCCGGGCGTGGGGTGGGTCGAAGACATCGACCGGCTTGCCTGCGATGTCGAGACGCGACCAACCGTCGAGCATCGTCAGCGGTCCCATAGGAGAGCCGGCGCGTCGGAGGTTGTGGGTCGTTGGCCCAGTCGGGTTTGTTACCGGCTGGGAGAACATCTGTACAAAAAATGACCAATTGCAACGGGAGAGCGAACGGCGTGGTTCGCTCTCCGCGGAGGTTATTCACTCGGTGCGGGCTTTTTTGAGCTTTTCGCTGATCTTCCGCCGCCGTTCAGCATCGCGTTTGGAGAGGTCCTCGAATTTGAGGGCTTGTTCCCAAGTGGCGATGGCTTCTTTTTTCATGCCCAGGGCCATGTAACAGTCGGCCAGGTGATCCCAGATTTCCATGTGGTTGCCGTCGTCTTCGTCGGCTGCGGCTTGTTTGAGGGGTTCGAGGGCTTCTTTGTACTTCTGTTGCTTGAATAGGACCCAGCCCAGACTATCGAGATACGCGGCGTTGAGCTTCACTTCGTCGATTTTGCCTTCCTCTTTGAGTTTCTCCTTTTCCTTGCGGTCGAGTTCGAGGGCTTCGCGGATGAGCTTTTCCGATTCCTGGAGGTTCATATCGTTATCGCACCAGATGAAGCCCAGGTCGTTTTTGTAGGTGGGGTTATCGGGGTTGCGTTTGATGAGAATTTGCAGATGTTTGGCGGCTTTGTCGATTTCTTTATTATCGACATAAAGCCCGGTGAGGGCATAGCGCGTGGCGTCTTTGAGCCGTTCTTTGAGATCGGGTTTGAGAACCTTGTTGGCTTCGAGTTTGTCGAGCGATTCGAGGTAGGCGTCGATCGCGGCGGGCAGTTTGCCTTGTTCGCGAAGAATCCACCCTTTGGTTTGTAGGAAGTACCAGGCGCCATCGCGGCTGCCGTCGATGAGCAGATCGGCCCAGCGCAGGGCTTCGTCAAACTTTTCTTCTTTGGCTTTGGCTTTGGCGAGCCGTTCGAGCATGAACGGTTGTTCGCGTTCGACCTCTTCTGGCCCGGTCAGGTCCATGAATTTTTCGCACGTTTCCGAGGCCAGGGCATACTTTTTGCTGTCAAAATACAGCGAAACGAGACCAACATACGCCGTCACCAACTTGCTGCCGCTGTTGAGCTTTGTTGCGGCCTCGATCATGTACTCGTAAAACGGCTCGGCGATGTCGTATTGCTTGTTGATGTGCGCCAGGCGGGCAATGATGCTAGCGCCGTTGAAGTTGAACGGGTTCTCCTTGCCCTTGGATTCTTTGAGCATTTGGCCCGCTTCGATCACCAATTGCTTCGCTTTGGTCTTATCCTTCAACAGCAAGCGCAGCTTTTGCAGCTGCGCTTCTTCACCGGTCACTGCGTTGAGCTTCAACAACTCCTCGCGCAGGGCATTTTTGGTATCCTTCTTTTCCTCTTCCGCCAGGACCGGCAGGTTGGCTACGGCCAGCCCCACCACAACGGCGGCCAGCCACCGTCTCATCCCGCAGTCACTCATCCGGTTCATGGCGTCCTCCTGCCTGGGTTATTTCTGGAGAAAAAATCAACCTCTTATAGGGATTCTAACGAAGGCTCGGTCGGGGTTCCATGCGGCTTTTGCGACCGCTGTTGGCCCCCCCTCCCATCGACTACAATACGAAACGACACGTGCCCGCAGCCGGGCTATGACACAGAAGGAACCGCTCATGAAATTCGGCCTGACTCTAGTGGCGACCATCGTATTGTTCGCCCCCGCTTGCGCTCAAGACAAGATCGACCTTTCTGGCAACTACGAAGTGGTTCGCGGCAAAAAAGAAGGCCGCGACATCGACGAAAAAGCCAAAAAAGCCAAGTATTCCGCGACTACCGACACCTTCACCATCGAAGCTGGTGATGTCAAAATGGTGATCAGCTACACCCTCAAGCCGGGAACCAGCCCGCGGGAAATCGACATGGTCATGTCCGCCGGCCCCGATGGCACCAAAGGTATTGCAGCCTACGGGATTGTGGAGGTGAAAGACGATACGCTGAAATTGGCCTATTCGCTCAACAAAGACAAACGCCCCAGCGATTTTGAAGGCAAAACGGGCTATGTGATCGAATTGAAGAAGATCAAGTAGGCGCCATGGTGCTAGACCGCGGCGGTGGTAGCTATCACATGGGTTCGGCCAAGCCCGGAGGACCGCCCGCGGATGCGCCCAAGAAGGCGTCCGCAACGAGCCATTTTTTGTGATTTAGCCTGGTCAAGCCTGGATGAGCGCCAGCGAATACGCCGGGCGGCGTCATTCACCAAAGCCACGATCCCATTCGTCGAGTTGTTTTTCAAGTTCCTCAAAGCTCAGCTCGATCGTCGGTGGTGTGGGGAGAAGCGGGAGTTCGGTGGTTCGCTCGCGGACAAGCCGCAGCGTTTCTTCGAGCCGGCGAATCCAGACGGGGGCATCTAGCCCCACGCCGCTGACAGTGGCTTCCAGCGGCTCCAGCGCTTCGCGGAGACGGGCCAAGGCCGGGTTATCTTCGCCCTCGCCCCGGCGGGCCGCTTCCGCGGCGGCGGGAACCTGTGCGATGGCCCGGTCGATCTCCAGCGGACGGGTGAAGCGCTCTTCGAGCCGATCGCGCACGGTGCGTAAGCGCACGCCGTAGCGGTTTTCGCGTTCGGCCAGTTCTTGGAGCAATTCGTCGGCCAAATCCATCGTTTTCTCGGCGATGAATGAGCGCCAGCGGGCCGCCAGGCTGTCGTAACCCCGCTGACAGAGCACTTCATGGGCTAAGGCTAACGGTCGCAACCGCCAGGCGAGGCGGTCGTAACGGACCTTCAGCCGCAGCATATCGAGCAGAATATGAATGTTCTCACCATAATCGGATTGTGTGGTGGTGGTGTTGTAGTCGCGGTATTCGTCGTAGTGTTCGACCAGGGCTTGGAGGACGACCTCAGCCACGCGCGCGGTGCGGTTGCGATCGAGTGTCCCAGCGTCCCAATCGGCCACCAGTTTGGGCCGTTTGCCGTTGGCATCGCTGTGTTCAGTCTGGTGGTCAAGCCATGCGGCCACCCCCCGCGCCAGAATGCCGCGCATGTTGGACAGCCCCAAAAACGGCACGGTGAACAGGTCGCCGCCGTATTTGGTCACAAAGCCTTTGACTGGCTCCCAATCGTCGTCATCGGCCACGGTTTCCAACACTGACAACCGGAGCGATTGGCTATGCTGATGCCAGAGATTCTGAAACTCGGTGGCGATTTTGAACAGCGCATCGGCCAGGGGGCCGTGATCGCTCGTCGTCTCGGGATGCCACCTGGTCGCTGCTGTCAGCAAGGTATCGACGACGCCGGTTAATGCGGTGCGGAACAATTGGTCGAAGCTGCTGACGCGCCGCCCTTCCGGAGGATTGTTCCATTCCATTTTCCGGGCCAGCTTGGTGAGTTGGAACGTTTCCCGCAGTAACCCCAAGCGGGGCAAGCGCGTCACCAGATCATCCAGCACGGCCAGAGCGGTTTGCGCCGGGAGCATCTCGCGGGGTTGGCCCCCATCCGACGGTGGGCAATACAGCAGCGGTTCCCGGCTGAAATGATGGACAAACGACGGTAACAAGCCCCGCACCGCCGCAGCATCGCCCTGGCCGAGAGCACGCAGAATACGAACGAGCAACGATTCCCACGCCACCGGTTCTGATGAGCGAGTCGTTTCACGGCCAGGCACCGACGCCGGCAACTGCGGCGCTGGCAGGCGCACCGCCGCCAACGCCCAGCTCGCCCGACGCACTTCCACACACGTGGCCACGCCCAAGTCGAGCAAGTGTCCTTTCATGGCGCGCCGGCGGTCGAATTCGATCATGCCTTCATGTCCGCCCGTTGGCTCGGGAATAGCCACCGCGGTGAGGCGATCGAGAAACTGCGCCAACGCCTCGCTGGTGTGCCGGGCGGCTGTTAGCCAGCTAGCAATGGCTTCATCGGTGGCCGTATCCGCGGCGTTCCACACATCGGCCCGCGCAGCCAGCCGCCACAATTTGGCGACCGCTTGCAGAAATTCCAGCCGACCTTCGATGACATCGGCTTGGGTTTCGAGGGGGAAATCGCTCGGCACAGCGGCGGCTTCGTCGGCCACAGCGCCGTCGATGCCGTCGTCGGTGGAATCCTGGTAAATCACCTCCTCGTAGGCGCTGTCGAAGGCGTCGTCGTCGGGATTATCCGGGGTTTCGGCAGGAGGGGAGAGGCCATTGAGCCAGGTGTGGGGTTGGAGCCAGTCTTCGTGGGCGTTCGCTTCGAGCAGCTCGAAGAAGCGACGTAGCAGCGGCGCGCGCTCGCTGGCGCTGGCTGCAGCGATGACGCCACGCACCCACCGTTCGGCGAGTTGTTCGAAGGAAGCCCCCGGTTCATTGAGCGGGACGCTATCGCTTTCGGAAAGCCAGGTCATTAACAAGCCCATAGCGGCTTTCCACTCACCACGCTCGATGAGCGGTTCGATCACCTGAGCAAAAGCCGTGGGGGTGGTGAAACCGTGCCGGTGTTGCCGCCAGAAGGAAATGTCGTTGGATGAAGGCTGGCGGAGCGACCAACGGGCCAGAGCGTCGGCGACATGTTCGGCAGCCTCGGCCCGTTCGGCCCCCACGATGCGTGGTAGATCCGTGACGGAACTGGTGGCGAATTGGTCCCACCAGGCGGCGAAGGCACGCATGTTGGCCGCAAGCCGGGCACGGGTGGGGCTATCGCCGGCGACGGCGGCCGCGGCGCAAGCTCGGGCGTACAGATCGAGCTGCCGCCCGGCGATGTGGATGAGTTCTTCGGCCCGCGGATCGCGCACGGTATCTTCCCGACCGGGGAAAATCGGAAACAGGCCCTGAAAGCCCAGAATGTTCCACGGGTCGATAATCGCTCCGCAGTCGATACCGCGGCGCAGCAGGTCCTCGACCTCGGCCAACAGGGGGATAGCCTCGGCGGGGCGTTCGCGGTCGGCGGCGAAGGCGGCTTCGGTTTGGCGAATGCGAATTTCGGTGCCCAGGCGGACGGCAGGGGCGGCGATTTTGGCAGCCTGGGCACGGGCGCGGTGGGGGTAGCCCATGGCCGCGTAAAATTGGGCCAAGCGACGATCCTGGAGATGGGCCGCCCGCTGCGTCGCAATCGCCTGATTGAGGAACTGCCGCACCCCAGCGAAAGGCTGTTTGCGGGCTTCGGCCTCGGCGCGGAGCCGTTCGCCGTGACTGCCGGGTAATTGCTGCAACAGCCGTTGATAGAACGCATCCCGATAGCGGGCAATCCGCGGCACGAGTTTGGCTAATGTTACGCCCGAATCGTGAAAGTTCGGCCCCGCTCCGCTGACACCGGCCCCCATCAAGATCGTACCGGCCAGAACCGCGGCCGCTTCAAAGAGTCGTTCTGTGGGGTCGCCCGTGGCGTGGGGACCGGGAGTTACCCAGCTGAGCAGCGTATCGAGGGTCATTTGCCGCAGGACGAAGCGGCGGTAGTAGCCAGCATTGTCGATCGTGTGCGGGTCCCATTCTCCGAAAAGAACATTCGGCCGTTTGTTGACGGGGTGGAAGTGATCGTGGGCGCGTGGATCGAATGCCAGTTCGTCCAATTTGCTCGGATCGAAGCTGGCTTCTTCGAGGATGGACGCTTCGGTTTCTTCGAGCAGTTTTAAGGCCGGGCGAACGATGTTGGCGTAGGCACTGGGGGCGACGCCGGCCCCGGCGATGTAGAGGGGCACCGGGCGCACCTTCTCATGAGGGTAGTAGTCGGCATTCGCACGCGTCTCCAGGATGGCGATAGGCCGATAGCCCACGTAATCGTTGAGGACGTTGAGGGCCTCGGCGACGAGCCGCTCCGATTCCTGCCACGGGCCACCCTGTTGGAGAACCGCTTCACAACAGCGGGCCAAAAAGAACGGTCCAAACAGAACCGCATCGGGCTGATGGGCCAACAAATCGGCATGATGCGCTCGGTACGCGGCCGGCAGTTGCACCAAACCGACATCCAAGACGGCGCGAACCTGGGTAGGGTCGCGGAAAGCCACGTTGTGGGCGGCGATCAGTTGCTCCAAAGCCTCCTGCAGCCACGCCACGAGGCTTCGCCAGGGTGTCGTATCGCCGGCCGCCATCAGGAACGCATAAGCGTCGGCCAGCCCTTTCTGGAACCGGGCATCCGGGCGACCATCGGAGAAGTTGAGGTAGCCGAGGAGCTTGGCTGGGTCGGTTTTGCGGGACAGTTCGTGAAAGATGCCGTCCATCCGCTGTCCGTTCCTTGATTCCGCCACCGGGAAAAAATTCCCGCCTTTTTCCACCATAAAACATTCCGCCGCGGTACAAAAGCCTACCGCACTTTGAAAGCGTCAGCTAATACTTATTCTACCACGCAGTACACCCCAGAGCGACAGTGGTCGCGACAGTGGTTGCGACAGTGGTCGCCATAGTCCCGCTAGCTGCTATGCCAACTCCCCTCCGCTTGGTCGTCCTCATCAGTGGTCACGGAACCACGTTGCAGAATTTGATCGACCGCATTGGTCAGGGAGCACTTCCCGCGCAGATTGTCGGGGTGATCTCCAGTCGGGCGGAAGCGTTTGGTATTACCCGCGCTCAGAACGCCGCCATTCCGGTGGCAGTGATCGAACGGCCAGCCGTGGCCCGTCGCGCTGCCGCGACCCCCGCGGTGGCAGAATGGTCGGACCAGGTTTGGAACGCCATTCGCCACTTCGACCCGCAGTTGGTGTGTATGGCAGGTTGGCTGCACTTGTTGCCGATTCCGGACGATTTTCGCTATCGCGTTCTCAACATTCATCCAGCGTTGTTACCGGCTTTTGGTGGCCCGGGGATGTACGGTCGCCGCGTCCACGAAGCGGTCTTGAAGTCTGGGGTTAAAATCAGCGGTTGTACCGTGCATTTTGCCGACAACACCTACGATACCGGCCCCATCATCGTGCAGAAATGCGTACCGGTGGCTGACGACGACACCCCCGAGACGCTCGCCGCCCGGGTGTTTGCCGCCGAATGCGACGCTTACCCCGAGGCCATCCAATTGGTAGGGTACGGCCGCGTGGTGATTCAAGGCCGCCGGGTTGTCACCGTCGCGTGAAGGGTGGGGCCTGGCTGGTTGAGTGTTGCGGTTCCGTGTGTTGGGGAAGGTGGGGAATCCGCGTGGGTCGGTCTGTGGGGGGCGTGAGAAATTTCCCAGAAATTGTCGGAATTTGCCCCCAGCGGCTGGTTGGGTCGTAGGATGGGGAGAATGACCTTTTTCAATCCTTCGAGGATGTCCCGTGCCAAAATCGATCGACGAGATTCCCCTCGAACAGCGTCAGTTGATCTTTAAGACGCTCGTTGAGGCGCAGGATGGTGGAATGGCTGTCGCCGCGTCGCGACGCCAGATCGCGCAACAGTTTTCCATCACGGAAGAGCAGGTGAAGGCGATTGAACGCGAAGGTTCGGATGCCCAGTGGCCACCGCTGGTGTGATGCTAGCTATCGGCTTTGGCATGCGGAGCGTTAACGCCTCTGGCCTTGTGGTCAGGAGGCCGTGAACCCCATAAGTCTCTTCGGTGTGGCCACACAACGTGTAGCCACCATGAACATATACGGTGCTACGGAATGTGGGCGCAGTGGTGGGGATCGTCGCTTCGCTCGCAAGGATTGTTGTTGTCATCGAGTCGGGTTGAGGACCTTCCCCCCTTGCCGACGCTCGCACAGATAGGAACGCCGTTGTCTTCACCATCCACAACGCCTTGGCCGCGGCTGGTTGTTTCACCGTTGCCTGCATCCACTGTAGCGAAACTCCCACCGGCACCGCCGCGTTACAGTTTCCCCCGGCGTTTTTTCGCGTGGTGGGGTACCTTTCTGGGTGTGACGTTGCCCTTGGCCGGCTTGGTGATGGGGGTGGTTTTATCGGTGCTGTGGGGGTTTTCGTGGGTTCATGTCGGCTTGTGCCTGGGGATGTATCTGCTGACGATGACAGGGATTACGGTGGGTTTTCATCGTTTGTTCACCCACCGTTCGTTTCAAACCAGTCGGCCGGTGGAATTCCTCTTGGGTGTTCTGGGTTCAATGACGTTTCAAGGTCCGCTGTTGGACTGGGTCGGTCGGCACCGATTGCATCATCGCCACAGTGATGCGGTTGGCGATCCACACTCGCCCCACCCGCATGAGGCGGGGATCCGCGGCCTGCTGCGGGGTTTTTGGCGCGCTCACATTGGGTGGGCATTTGCTCCGATGCCCGACGACCTCGATCGCTACGCGGGCGACCTGCGCCGCCGCCCCATGCTGCGGCTGGTGAATGATCTATTCCCCCTGTGGGCGGTGTTGGGGTTGGTGATCCCGGCGGGGCTGGGTTGGGCGTTTCTGGGGTGGCAGGGAGCGATTACCGGGTTTATCTGGGGGGGCTTGGTGCGGATTCTGCTCGGTCATCATGTCACATGGTGTGTGAATTCCGTGTGCCATCTGTGGGGGCGCAAGCCTTATGCCAGTGGGGATGAAAGCCGCAATAACGCGGTCATTGGTGTGCTCGCGTTGGGCGAAGGATGGCACAATAACCACCATGCGTTTCCGTCGTCGGCCCGGCATGGGCTACGGTGGTGGCAACTGGATTTCAGTTATGGTGTGATTCGCCTGATGCAGTGGTGCGGCCTGGCGTGGCGTGTGCGTTTACCCACACCGCAGGAACTCCAAAGGCGCGGAGAAGCCCCGCCCTCTCCGCCGCAACCGAATGTTGCTGCGCGAGAGTGCGACCGCTGAATCTCTGTCAGGCCGCCTCCGAGGTGCTCGAGGCCGTTCAGCCCGACTCCTTGTTTTGGGTGCGACGGCTGCATTTCCGTCAGGCCGCCTTCGAGGGGGAGTCGAAAAGTGTGACTACGTCTTCGTCGGGTTCATCGTGGGCCACACGCGGTGCGGTGTGTTCTTCACTGCCGAAGGGGAGTTGATCCTCGGGTGGATCGGGGGGTTCAGGTAGTTCCGCCTCCAACAAGACAGCCGCCAGGCGTTCCAGTTCCTCTCGTAGAACCGTCACTTCGGAGGGAAGCGTGGTCGGCATTCCTTCGGGCACCGGGAATGCCAAGGGAATGGCGTCGTCGGTCGTGGTGGAACCTTCTTGAGCGTCGCGAGCGTAGTGTTGGGCCAGTTCGCATTCTCGGCGGGCCAGATCGGCTTCGATCTGTTGCCGTTCGTTGTGCCAGCGCATTTCGGAGGCCACAATTTGGGCCTGCCACGCTTCGAGCCGGAGTCGCCATTGCCACAATTCGAAGGCATCGTGTCGGCGGCGGGCATCCGCTTGTACGAGACGTTGTTCGCGGGCGTCGAGTTCGGCTTCGCGTTGCCGTAGGGAGCGTGCCAATTGTTCTAGTTCGGCCACGGTGCTGCGTTCGGCCTCCTGCCATTGGCGGCGGGCGTGTGCGATTTGTTCGTACTGTTCGGCCAGCACCCGCCGCCGGTCGGCGAGTTCTTCTTTGTCCCGGCGGACCTCGGCCGCGAAGGCCTGCAGCGCTGCCCGCTCGCGTTGGAGTTGTTCTTCGCGGCGGTCCAGGTCGCGCGACCATTTTTCCAGATCGCGATCGGCAGCCCGCTGGAGAGGAATCTGCTCTGGCGGCTCCTCAAGAGCCGGTGGCAATACAACTTCGGCGAGTAATTCGGCCCGCCGCTGTTCGAGTTCTTCAACTACCTGCCGGGCATGGACAATGCGAGCTTCGAGCGCCGAGGCTTCCTGGCGCAGCGCTTGCAGTTCGCGCTCGAGGGCGACACGTCGTTGGTGATCGGCCTTCTGGCGAGCGGCCAGTTCGTCGGCTTGAGCTTTCAGGGCCGCGGCCTGGGCCGCGTGGTAGCGGTTCGTGGCATGCCATTCGTCGGCCAGGCGTTTCTGCCGCGCTTCGACCTCAGCCCAGGCTGTGCGCAGCCGATCGCGCAATGCGATACTGGAGCGATGAAACTCCGATTGCACCGCGTGGAACTGGGCGATACGTGCTTCCAAACGCTGTTGGGCGTCGTGGAGTGCCCGTTCGCGTGTGGCCAGTTCCTGTCCGCGTTGGTCGAGGCTTCGCGTCATCGTGCCTGTCTCCACCACCGGAATAACCCGCAATCTTTATCGACCCGGCACGGACACAATCTGAAGCTCATGGGGCGGTCACAGGGGATGATGCGGCATGCGCCGATCGATGAGATTTCGTTGCTTGTTGACCTTTCGTCCGTTACCAAACTTCGCTATTTTTCCCAACAGTCGCCGAGAGGCGAAAGATCACGATTTCTGATGAGAATCGAGTTCTTGAAATTCTCCAAGATCACCCGGTCGAGAATGTTGCCTCACATCAACATCTGTTCTAGGGTTTTGGTATTCCGAGACGGGTGGGAAGGTGCGACATTGATTTCATGGCCCCTTCGTTACTGATTCGCAAGTCGCTCCAGCCGACGGCGACACGCTTGGTGGCTATCCGTCAGGTCGTGTTGACGGACTTGGACCGCGTCGAGACATATCCAGCGTTGTCGGAAACCACGTTGCGAGCGCTGGCCTTGGTGAACAACCCAGATGTTTCCCTGAATGAGGTGGCCGGGCTGATTCGCCGCGATGTCGTGGTTGCCGCGGCCATTTTGCGCCGGGCCAACCATTGGACCTACGGAGTCCGGCGGGTGATTGATAACCTGCAGCAGGCGATTTTGCGGGTGGGTTTGCACGAATGCAGCAAGATTCTCTGTGCTATCGGTTTGCGCGGGATGTATGCCCACACGCCAGCGCCGATCCAACACCGGTGCGATGCCATCCAGCGGCACTCGTTGTTCGTTGCCAATCTGGCCAGTGAGATCAACCGTGTTGCCGGTTTGGGTTTCAGCGGTGTGGAATTCACGGCCGGGTTGTTGCACGACATCGGCCGCGTGATTATGGCCGTGAAATGCCCACACCACGAGCAACTGTTGCCCATCGAAGACTTGCAAGGCGAAGTCGGTATCCGTGTTGAGCGCGACATCTTCGGGGTGGATCATTGCACGGTTGGGGATCATTTTGCCCTCCATAATCAACTGCCGGAACCCTTGGAACGGGTGATTCTGAAACATCACGACCCGGCTGCGGAAGTTCAGCAAACGCAATTGGTGGCGTTGGTGGCCTTCAGTAACCGGCTAGTCAACGTGGCCCAACGCGAACACACGGTGAATCCGTACGATCTGTCTACGTGCCCGGTGTTTGCGATTCTTGCGCGGGGATGGACGCTACAGCAACAGGCCGGTTTTCAACAATCCCTCCCCGTGATGGTGGTACGGGCCTTCAAAAACACACGTGCCATGCTCCGAGCGTATACCTAATATGCGGAGGCACGCCATATGCGGAGGCACGTTATCGGCGCGTTGCCATCGGCGTGTCTTCACGCGACCGCATCGGACCGGGGCCAAAATCTTCGTGCGTTGTCGCTCTGGGGCGGGTAAAACGACGGCAGACTTCCATTACTCCGAAGGAGTCGATCGTCATGACCCGCCGTCTTCTCACCGTTGCTGCTTTCATCACACTGACCGCACCAGCTCAGGGGGCTGACATTCCCCGTCTGGACGATGTTGAGGGTCAACCGTTGGCCGCGAATGTACAACGGCTCCTGAAGGCCCTCGATTTTCTCGGAGCGCCCCTGCCCGCGGAAACGACCAAGCCTCTCCAGAAAGCCATCGCCGACAAAGACGCCCGGCGGATCCAAGAACTGCTCGACCAACGTGTCCTGTTTGTTGTCACTCTCAACCCCGAAGCACGGGTCAAAGTCGCCAAAGGGCCAGGTTCGACCGTCTTGCAACAAGCCGGTTGGACACCCGTTGTTGTCAAGGTCATCAACGACAGCACGGTGAAAAAACAGCTCAAAATTCTCAGCGACCAGGCGGGGCCGGTGTACAGTGGGGCAGGGCGACAAGCCAAAGACCCCCGCGACGATCCGAAAATCGTCGAGCGTTTCCTGGGTGTGGAAATGTACACCCAACCTCCCATGACCGACACCCTCAGCGGCTTGAAAGTGGAATACGCCATCGCTCTGCTCTATTCCTCGGAAAGCGGCCAACGCGAAGCGACCATTGGCTTTGACATTGGCCAAGGCAATCAGGACCTGGGTTTTCGCGGAGAAACTCCGGTACTGTTTGAGGTGCGGCCAGCAGTTCCCGTGAAGGTTCGCATCACCGACTTCGACGGTCGACCAACCGCAGCCCGCTTCACGATCACTGATGCCGCAGGCCATGTGTACCCCCCGCAAGCGAAACGGCTGGCCCCCGATTTCTTTTTCCAAAAGCAAATCTACCGCCCCGATGGTGGAACCATTCTCCTGCCCCCCGGCACGTTCACCGTTGAATATGGTCGTGGGCCGGAATACCGACTCCAGCGGATGCGCTTCACGGTTCCCGCCAAGGGGCCGGCTCCAGAACTGGCCGTTCGGCTCGAACGTTGGGTCAACCCGATGGCCTATGGCTTTTTCAGTGGCGACCACCATATCCACGCCGCCGGCTGCGCCCATTACACCAACCCCACCGAAGGCGTATTGCCCGAGGATATGTTCCTCCATGTCAAAGGAGAAGGGTTGAACGTGGGCTGCTGCCTGACATGGGGGCCGTGCTATGAGTATCAGCGGCAATTCTTCGATGCTAAACCCTGGCAACGCAGTGAGCCGTTTACGATACTGAAGTACGACGTTGAGGTCAGCGGTTTTGGGTCACAAGCACTGGGGCATGTTTGCTTGCTGAATCTTCGCGACCAAACCTTCCCGGGTTCGGGGGGAACGAAATACAAAGGCTGGCCCAGTTACACCACACCCTTGATGAAGTGGGCCAAAGAGCAAGGCGCAGTCACCGGCTATGCGCACTCCGCTAACGGCTTGGGCGTGAACCCTCAGGCAGCCACGACCCGGCTGTTCCGCGCCCTAGATACCAACAACGACGGCCACATCACGCCCGCGGAAGCCCAAAGCGGACGATTGCCCCTCCCAGAACCCTTCGCCCGCGGAGATACCAACAAGGATGGCCGCCTCAGCTTCGAGGAGCTGCTCCAAAGCACCGAGCGAACGGTTTCAGTTCTTCCCAATCTCAATATTCCCGAAATGAACGGGATCGGTGCGCAAGAAATTTGCGTCACCACAGCATTGCAAGTTTGCGATTTTATTAGCGCGATGGATACCGCCCGGGTTCCTGAGTGGAACTGCTGGTATCACATCCTCAACTGTGGTTTTCCGCTGAAAGCCAGTGGCGAAACGGATTTCCCGTGCATCGCTGGCAGTCGTGTGGGCATGGGGCGCGTGTATGTCCATCTCGGCAAAGCGACCGATGCCATCGACTACGCCGCGTGGTGCCGCGGGATCGCCCAGGGGCGCTCGTACATTTCTGATGGCTACGCCCACGCCCTCGAATTTACCGTCAACGGCGTGGCTCCTGGGTATGGTGAGGTGAAACTCAAGGCCCCCGGCTCAGTCCGGGTGAAAGCCAAAGTCGCATTCGCCAAAGAGGTGGCACTGGGAACTGCCCCCGGCGCTGAAGCCCCTAAAGGGGATATGCGCAATGTCGAATTGATTGTCAATGGAAAAGTTATTCAATCGCAAAAAATTCCCGCCGATGACCAGGAACACGAACTCGATTGGACCATCACTCTCGACACCAGCTCGTGGGTGGCCCTTCGACACTTCCCGCAGATGCACACCAACCCGGTGAATGTCCTGGTGGCCGGCCAGCCCATCCGGGCCAGCAAAGCCAGCGCGCAATGGTGTATTGGCGTTATCGAACAACTCTGGCGGGTACGGGCCAAAGACATCAAGCCCGAGGAACGTGGTGAAGCCGAGAAAGCCTTCCAAAAAGCCTTGGAAATTTACCAACAGATCGCTTCCGAATGTCGCGATGAAAAGTGACTGAAAACACTAGCAACTCACCAGTAACGCCCGGCTTTGCTACCAGGCCCAAAATATCGCGATCCGAAGTGACTCAGCACACTAGCAACGGGATGTTTCGACGTCCGCCGCTGAGTTTATCCGCTCTATGGTGACTAGCACACCGGCAGCACACCAGCGGGGGCGATTCTGCCGGTGTGCTGTATACATTATTTCACCACCGGTAGACCAAGCCAAAATTGATACCCTGAAGGAAGTAGCCACTGGTGTTGAGAGTGGGGGCCGGTTGGGCCGGGAACATGGCCATAGCTGTTCCTGGTGGCAACAGGTTGGGTACCCGGGCCGCATCAATGTTCGGGTTGATGACATCGCCCGCGCGGATCACGCTACTTAGACCGATCAAGTTATAACCGAGGAATACTTTCAATCGCGAGGTGACATCGTAGCCCAGGTTGACGGTCAATTCGGGCAACACGGCGAAGCGAGATTGTGTCCAGCGGCCGATATTCGCCCCGGGTACGGCGAGTAATCCCCCCGGCACGGTTTGTGTGCTGCCATCGGGGAAGATCAAGTTTTGGCCGCCGTTGATTTCTGCAGTTTGGAATACGGTGCCAAAAGCCACCGTAACTCGGCCATCAAGCGACCAGCGCCCGCGTTGCAGGGTGCCGGCCACACCGATTTGCCCACCGTAGAATTGGTTGGTGGTGCGGAAATGATCGGTGATGGTGCCAGCCAGCGCGGGAATGCCAATCGAGAAATCGGAGCCAGGGATGCGGTTGAAGGTTTCCGTGATTCGTAATTCTTCGCGTACATCCAAGAACCGGAAACCGGCCAAGCCATCGAGCCGGGCGCAGGCATCACCGCACAGATACCGGCGATAGTTCACGTCCGCACCCCAAGCCGTGTGCATCGTCGACACCGTGACGTGACCCACGGCCACCCCCGGCCCCGCGATCACCTCGGCTGAAGGGCCAAAGCCAACATTCGGCACCAGGATGGTCGGATTGACGTTGAAGAACGGGCGAGCCAACACGGTGTTGGGCATTGAAACCGCGGTGTAGGTTCCTTGGGACGGCGAAAGCCAGAACAATCGCCAATCGAATCCGCGGCATTCATTGATGCCAAACCAATGGCCGCCGCCCACACGGCCGCCAGCATGGAACGTATCGCCGAACGAGCCACCGAGAAGCACTTGCGTATCACCCCGCCCCACAATGCCATTGAATTGCGGGGAACTGGTGGTGATGAGCGCTGGGATCGGCATACTGCGGTTCCACCACAACAGCAGTTCTGCGGAAATCCAGTTGCGACCCAGACCCGGCAGACGGTCGAAGAAGGGCAACCGCGGCGCGTAGAGGGGATCGTCTAAGCAGGGTTCGGGGCAGGCGTGCGGCTCGGGCAACACGGTGGGCACATAAGGCACATAATAATGGCCATCGGGGATGCGCCCGCTGGGGTCTCGGGATTCGGTGACTTTGGGCGGATTCGTCGCCGGCGGAGAGGTACTGGGCGGATTCGCACCTGGGGAACCGGGCGAGGGGCTAGGGGCCGTGGGGGGTTGCATCGGCGGCTGAACCCGTACGGGGACCGGGGTGCCGAGGGGGACAGGGGTTGCCGGGGGAACAAATGCTGGTCGCGCGGGGGCCGGAGTGTGGCGGAATAACCCAGCTGGGGTCACATCGGGATCAGCGGGCCACGCACTGGGAACCACAGCGGCCGTTGGCGGGGCATTTTCGCTCACCGCCACGGGCTTGCCCAACTTCGCGGCCCGCGCCGGGGGGGGCGATGAGGTTGGCGGTTGGGCAAGTAACGGCGTTGGGCCAGCGCAGAGGGTCAGTACGAACCCGCCAAGCAGAATGCGGCGCATGAGTCGTGGTCCTCCTGACATCGTCGCGGGCAGTCTCCGCCGCCCGGTTGTGATCACTTCTTCCATTCGGCCAGGCGATTGGGTTGGTCTCATCGTCGCAGGGTAACATTCCTCAGAAACGGGATTATGCGCCGATACGATCGTCCTTTCGCTCCTAAGCTGCCATTTCGTCGTCGGCCACTCGCTCCAATCCCTTCACCCAGTTGGCAGTATCCTGGAAATCTGCATGACACGCTCAAGCCGGGCAGAGGAGGAAGCCGAAGAGAGCGACACAACCGACACAATAGCGACAAGCCGGACAATCCCGGTAAGGAGAGCCGTCATGGCACGGCGTTATTTCCAGCAGAAATGGCAGAAAGTGCTGCCGGCTGTTACCTTTACGCTCACCGCGGCTCCATTTGTAGTGCACGCGCCGACAGCGGCGGCGTTTTTCCCTCCCTTGTGGCCTATCAGCCCGCCGGTGACGGTCGTTCCGCCGATTGCATCACCACCCGTGGTGGTACCGCCGACCGTTCCTCCGGTGGTGGTCGAGCCGCCGATCGTTCCTCCGGTGGTGGTTGAGCCGCCCGTGTCACCGCCGTCCTCGAACACCATCCCGGAGCCGGCGACGGTGATCAGTGGACTGGTCGGCTTAGCGGCGCTGGCCGGCTACCGGCTGTCACGCCGCGGCCAGCAGAACCCGGATTCGATGGGGTGAATAGCTTTGGGAAAAGGAATTCTCGGAGGGCTGCCGATGCGGAAGAAGAAATCGGGGGTTCTCCGAGTGGGTGGTGTACCACCGTGCGGCGTGCGATCGGCTTCTAGGAAGCGCTTCTGGCCTAGCTAGAGGGTTCGAGCCGTGTGAGAGCCGTCAACAGAGCTTTCGGTGTGCCGCTGGTCAGTGCCGCTTCGGCTTTGGCCACCCCTTCCTTGAGGGAACGCACGGCCTCGGCCGTCCACAGTGCGGCTGCGGCATTGGCTACAATAATCCGCCGCGCCGGGTGATCGGCACCCGCAAAAACCGAGCGGATGATGGCAGCGCTCTGCGCGACATCGTGGGCCTGGATGCTGGAGATCGTAACGGTGGCCAGGCCGAAATCGCGGGGGTGCCACTGCGTACTTTCATATTCGTTGCCGCGAACGATGCGTACCTCGGTGGGTGCGGCGAGGCTCACTTCGTCCAGTCCATCATGACTCCAAACCAAAACGGCTTGGCGAATACCCAGATGAGCTACCGCGCCGGCCAGTGGGTCGAGCAGTTCGGGTTTACCCACGCCGAGCAATTGGTAGGGGGCACTGGCAGGGTTGGCAAGTGGCCCGAGCAGGTTGAAGAGGGTGCGGACGCCCAATTTGCGGCGTAACTCGGCGACATGGGCCATTCCGCGATGGAAATGCGGAGCATAACAGAAAGCAAAACCAAGACGATCGAGACAACGTTGCGCCCATTCGGCTCCGGCTTCGATGGGTACACCCAAGGCCCGCAGCACATCGGCACTGCCGGATTGGCTCGAAACCGCCCGGCCGCCATGTTTGACCACGGGAACCCCCGCGGCGCACGCCACCAGGGCAGCCGCCGTGCTGATGTTGAAGGTACCACTGTTATCACCGCCTGTGCCGCAGGTGTCTAGCACAGGGCCTGAGACAGGGACCAGCCGCACCATCTGTTCGCGCAATACCCGTGCGGCGGCGGCGATTTCCTCAGCGGTTTCGCCTTTCATGCGCAGGGCTGTCAGGAAGGCTGCGGCGCGGGCGTCATCGACGCGACCGGCCACCAGGTCGCGCACCGCCTCAGTCATCTGGGCCGCCGACAAATCCTTTCGCGCTAACAGATCGACAAACGACGGAGTAAACCATGCGGGGATAGGTCGTTCCACGAAACACCATCCACACCCACCGGGCGATCAGTCGTTCCTGCGGCGAGTTTATCGCAATTCGAAAAAAATGGCCATTTTTCTCTTTACTTGTGAACAGTTGTCAATTATACTTGCATACATCTTGAACGAGTGTGGAAACAACATCGGTACGATACGTTACCGATCAGTTGATGATCTCACTCCGTTCGGGGCAACGCAGTTAGTTCACACACCGTTACTGTAAAGGAGGTTATCATGGTTGAACGTCCACCCCTGACCAAAAAACAGCAAGCGATCTACAACTACATCATCAAGCACATCCAAACGCAGGGGTTTCCACCCGCGATCCGTGACATTTGTAGTGAATTTGGCATCTCCTCGCCCAATGGCGTCATGTGCCATCTGAAAGCTTTGGAAAGCAAAGGCTACATTCACCGGGTGCAAAAGCACAAGAACAAGCACCGTGCCCAGGCGCGTGGGATCACGATTCCGGGCGTCACCTCGGGCGGCTTCAGCCTGCCTCTCAAAGGCGTTGTCGCGGCCGGTAAGGCGATCGAAACCACGGAGGATGATGAACGGCTCGAACTCCGCGACCTATTCAGTGGCGACGACCTGTTCGTGGTGAAGGTGCGCGGCAATTCCATGATCGATGGCCACATTGCCGATGGCGACTATGTCGTCATTCGCAAAAAGGAAACCTGCGAGAATGGTGAAAAGGTCGTCGCGATGGTCGATAAAGCGATGACGCTCAAGAAATATTACAAGAAGAAGAACGAGATTCAGCTCCAACCGATGAATAGCACCATGGAGCCGATCGTCGTCGATCCGTCGCGGGAAGACGTTCGCATTCTTGGAGTATTGGCCGGCGTTATCCGTAAGTGTTAACGCGACGATCCGTTGGGTGGCGTTGGTCATCGTGCCCACGGTGTGCCTTTGCCCCTTGGGAAGGGGCCAAAGCGATTGATTGTTGTTGAACAACCTCAATACTGACATACCGAGCGCGGCCCATCCTCGTGAGAACGATGCGGGGGCAACGGATTATCGCTGCCGTCGCTCATGAGGCGGCCAGTGCTGCCTGGACGCGCGCAAACGCATCGGCAACATCCAGCTCCTCCAGGGAGTTGACCCGCGAACAAAGCTCCATCAAGACCCGATCTTGGATTCGGCCGCGCTGCAACGCCTGCACATATGGAACCCGGTGGAACGACACCATCGCGTACTTGGAGATGAACTGTTCCGGGTAGCGTTCTTCCAGGAGGTGCTCCAGTTGGCGTTTGAGGGCGAAGTGGGGATCGGCGGAGGTATCGCGCATCTCGATGAAGTTATCGAGGGCCAGTTGGGCAATAGCGTCGGTGTTGGCTTTTCGGAGTTCGAAAAAGCGGGGAAAGATGGCCTCCCACTGTCCGCCGAAGGTATCGAATAATTCCGCGAAGACCGCGCAATCTTCAAATGAGCAATTCATTCCTTGGCCGAAGAAGGGAACGATGGCATGGGCGGCATCGCCCATGAGCAACACCTGACCATTCACGTACCAGGGGGTGCACCGGACCGTGACCAATGCACCCGTGGGGTTGCGGAAGAATTCGTCGTCCAGGTGCGGCAAAAGCGGTACGGCATCGGGGAACGTTTGCGTGAAGAATTCCCGCACGGCGGCAGGGCTGGTCAGTTGGTCGAAACCCGGCGTGCCTTGGTGAGCCAGAAACAAGGTACAGGTGAAAGACCGGTCGAGGTTGGGCAGGGCGATCATCATAAACCCGCCTCGCGGCCAGATGTGGAGCGCATGGGGTTCGAGACGGAAGGAACCATTGGCTGCTGGCGGAATCGTGAGTTCTTTGTAGCCGTGTTCGAGGAACTCTTGGGAATAGTTCATCCGCAAGGATTGCATCATGGCCAGGCGAATGGCGGATGCCGCGCCATCGGTGCCGATGACCACAGGCGCTTCCACACGGCCTTCGCGACCTGTCGATTCGTCGCGGATGGTCAGCGTGCGTGTGCGCAGATCGTAGCCGACACAGCGATGATGGAAATGGATGACGGCATTGGGTTCACGCGTAAGTGCTTCGAGCAAAAGCACGTTCAGTCCGCGGCGGCTCACCGAACGGATGACTTGCTCGGGAGTTCGCCCATAAGGAATGAGTGATGTTGGCCCCGACAGGGGGTGAATGCAGCGCCCGCGCATGGGGATCGTCTGAGTAAGCACGGCGTTCGCTAAGCCGACTTGTTCCAGCGCGTGAATCCCACGCACAGAAAGTGCCAGATTGATCGAACGGCCTTCCTCGATACGTTCGATGCGGACGTCGGCCCGGCGTTCGTAGACGGTCACTTGCAGTCCGCGTCGGGCCAGCATCAGGGCCAGAAGCGCGCCGGCTAAACCGCCGCCGACCAGCGTTACTGCGCGCACGTCAACACCTCCACGCACCGCACGACATCTGCAAAACGGTTGTACAAGGGCACTGGGGCCAGGCGAATCACATCCGGTTCCCGCCAATCGCAGATTACACCAGCGGCCAGTAAGGCGTGGAAGATGGATTTCGCATTGTGCGTCAAGCGCACCGATAATTGGCAGCCGCGTCGTGCCGGTTCTGGGGGCGTCAGGATGTTGACCGCTTCTGGCAACAGTGCACGGAAGGCGCGATCGAGTAGCCCCGTGAGCTGTTCACTTTTGGCCCGCAGCTTCACCATGCCGATTTCCGAGAAAAGTTCCAGCGACGGCAGTAGCGCCGCCAGCGAAAACAGTGGCGGATTGCTCAATTGCCACCCTTCGGCTCCCGGTATCGGAACGAAATCCGGACCCATAGCGAAGCGTGACGACTTCTCGTGCCCCCACCAACCGGCCAGGCGCGGCAGCGGATCGCGGGCTAGTCCGTGGCGCTCGTGAACGAAACAGCCCGCAACACAGCCCGGACCACCGTTGAGATACTTGTAATGGCACCACACGGCGAAATCCACGCCCCAAGCGTGCAACGCCAGCGGTACGTTGCCCGCAGCGTGGGCCAGATCGAACCCGGCAAGGATACCATGCCGGTGAGCGGCCGCGGTAATGGTGGCTATGTCGAGGAATTCCCCGGTGTAGTAGTTCACTCCATCCATGAGTACCAGATGCAGTTCGTGGGCATGGCGGTCGATCAAGTCCACCACATCCTCGGTTCGCAGGGTCGCTTCACCGGGCCGCGGCTGAGCGACCAATAGCGTATCCTCGGGTTGCCAGCCGCGCAGAGCGATCTGCGCGGCGATAGCGTAGCGGTCGGAAGGAAACGCCGCGTGACCCACGAGAATTTTGCGGCGGACGCTGGTTGGCCGATAAAAGCTCGTCAGCATCAGGTGAAGGTTCACCGTCAGCGTGTTCATCGCGACCACTTCGTGAGCTTCAGCGCCAACCAGTTGGGCCAGATGCGGTGTGAACAATTCATGGAAGGAAACCCACGGCCGCGCCGATTGGAAATGACCCTCCACACCCAGTTCAGCCCACGCTTGCAGTTCGCGATGGACACTGGCTGCAGCCGCTCGGGGGGGAAGCCCCAGGGAATGGCCGCACAAATACGTCACCGCGCGACCATCCCGACGCCGCGGAATGTGGAAGTGGTCGCGGTACTGAGCCAAGGGATCGTCCCGATCCAGAATGGCGGCTGTTTGGCGAAGTTCATCGAGTGTCATGAGCCGGCGATCTCCCAGTGCATCGGCCATGAGGCAACGGCACAGAGTGTTCAACAACGATTCCGGCGGAATGAAGCCTGCCGAAGGTCGCCGCGCTCGGTAGTGAGCCGATTTAGGGCCTGGCCGCTGAGGCTTGCTGGGGCGATTTTGGGCCGACAGACAGCCGTTGTGGCCTGGCTCAGTCGTGAGTGACGGTATCCCGGGCGACCTTGGCAAACGAAGCGATCTTATCGCCGGGATTCAGATTCATCACTTTGACGCCCTGAGTATTGCGGCCGACGATCCGAATATCATCGACCCGAGTTCGGGTGACCATGCCATCCTTGGTGATGAGCATAATTTCATCGCCCGCACGGACACTGGTGATGCCTACCACCGGGCCATTTTTGGGAGTGACTTTCACATCCTTCAGCCCTTTGCCACCGCGCTGCTGCAAGCGGTAGCGCATGTTCGAGGGGTCGTCGTCGGCTTCGCTGTCGGCATCGTCGTTGCTGACAGTATCGCGTGGGGGTTCGTCGTCGTCGCTGTCCGGTTCACTACCTTCCGCCATGGGGGTATTCGGACCAAAGGGCGTTCGTTTCCCCAAGCCGTTTTCGCAAATCGTCAGCAGGAAACCTTCGGGGTCGGCAACTACCATACCGACGACTTCATCGTCGGCCGCCAACTTGATGCCCTTGACTCCTTTGGCGGCGCGTCCCATAGCCCGGACATTCGACTCGCGGAAACGAATGGCCATGCCTTTGCGCGTTGAGAGCACAATCTCGTCACCCGGCTGGGTGAGAGCGACTTGGATCAGTTCATCGCCTTCTTCGAGGGTAATGCCGATGATACCACCTTGGCGGATGTTGCTGTACGCCATCAGTTCGGTCTTTTTCACCAAGCCTTGCCGGGTCGCCATCAGCAGGTATTGATGGTCGACAAATTCGCGAACGGGGACGATGCTGGTGATTTTTTCATCCGGTCGAAGCGAAAGCACGTTGGCGATGCTGCGCCCGGGGCTGGTGCGGGGGGCTTGTGGGATTTTGTAGACTTTCAGCCAATAGCATTGCCCTTTATTGGTGAAGCACAGCAAATACGCTTTGGTACTGGCGACAAAGAAGTGTTCCACGAAGTCGTTTTCGCGTAAGCCGCCCTGGACCCCTTTGCCGCCGCGTCCTTGCACGCGGTATTCCGTCAGCGGCATGCGTTTGATGAAACCTTCGTGCGTGATCGTGACGACATTCAGTTCGTCTTCGATCAAGTCTTCCATGTCGAGTTCGCCGCCGTCATCGGAAATTTCGGTGCGGCGATTGTCACCATATTTGGCTGCGATTTGTTCGAGATCGTCGCGAATGACGGCGCGGATGTTGGCTTCGTCGGCCAGCAGGGTTTCGTAACCGCGAATCTGCTCGCGCAACGTGGTGTATTCCTGGAGGATTTCATCACTCTCCAGGGCCGCCAGTTGCCCCAGTTGCAAGCGAACAACAGCTTCGGCTTGTTGTTCGGTCATCCGGTATTCGGCCACTGCGCCCAATTCGCGTTGTAGAGCGGCAAAGGCTTCCGCACCGATGGCCCGTTCCATCAGACTGGCCGGCACCGCCACAGCTTGCAGCCGTATCTTCGCTTCCTGCCGATCGGGCGATGTCCGGCAGATGTGAATGACCTGCTCAATGTCGGCAATCGCAATCAATTGGCCTTCGAGGATATGACCGCGGCGTTTGGCTTCACGAAGCAAGTACTCGGTGCGACGGCGAATGACTGTGACCCGATGCTCCAGAAACTTTTGGAGCATTTCTTTGAGCGTCAGCTCGCGTGGGCGGCCATCCACCAACGCCAACATGATGACGCTGACCGTTTTTTGCAACTTGGAGAATTGGTAGAGCTGATTGAGAACCAAATGCGGGTCTTTGCCGCGTTTGATTTCGATGATGATCCGGACCGGTTCGCCGGAGCGGGCGCTGGATTCGTCGCGAATCGCGCTGATGTCGGTAATGCGCTCGCTTTTCACCAATTCGGCCAGTTCCCGCACCAGGGGATCGCGGGCCACCTGGAAGGGCACTTCGCTGATGAGAATGTAGGGCGATTTCCCCTTACCTTCTTCCACGACCCGAGCACGCGCCCGCAAGGTCAGATGCCCAGCCCCTTTGGAATAGGCATCGAGAATCCCTTGGCGGCCCATAATAATGCCACCGGTAGGGAAATCAGGACCAGGGATAATCTCGATCAGCTCCGCCAACGTGGTGTTGGGTTCGTCGATGAGCTTGATCAGGGCCTGGCACACTTCGCGGAGGTTGTGCGGGGGAATGTGCGTGGCCATGCCCACGGCGATACCGTCGGACCCATTGACCAACAAATTGGGAAACTTACTGGGTAAGACGAGCGGTTCGCGGTACTTCCCATCGTAATTGTCGATAAAATCAACTGTGTCGTACTCCAGGTCTTCGAGCATCTCCGCCGCCGGCGGGGCCAAGCGGGCTTCGGTATACCGGTGCGCCGCGGGCGGCAACCCGGCAATCGAACCAAAATTGCCCTGCCCGTGAATGAGCTTGTAGCGGAGATTCCAATCCTGGGCCATCCGCACCAACGAATCATAGATGGATTGGTCGCCGTGCGGGTGGTAACGCTTCATCGTTTCGCCGATGATGCCAGCGCATTTGCTGGTAGCCGCCGTCGGGCCTAACCCGAGGTCGTTCATGGCCACCAAAATCCGCCGTTGCGACGGTTTTAAGCCATCGCGCACGTCGGGCAAAGCGCGGCTGACGATCACCGACTGGGCATAGGTGAGGTAACTATCCCGCAACTCGTCGATGATGTCCAACGGGTGAATGGGGGCGGTCACGGCCGTGATGGCGGTTCCGTTCGCGTCGCCCGCAGGAGGTACAGTATCGGCCAACGAAGCTCCTTCGTCGTCTCAGATACGCCCACGCATGATCCGTGGATGCGGGGCCATTGTTGCCAAAGCTCGAATTATGGTATTTTAGGGACATTAGCCCTGTAAAACCAGCACGGAAGAACACCCTCCAGAGCTTTTTGTTGCAACGTAAGTCGAGGTAGAGAAAGATGTTAAGACAAAAAATCGTGGTCGCTGTCCACAATCGGCATCTGCCTCAACTGCGGGGACATTGCCTCCTGTGGCCGCTGCTGCTGGGCGGTGTTCTCCTTGTCAGCGTGCCGATGCATGCCCAGCCTGCCGACCCCTCGACCGACCCGAAACCCGACCCACGCCCCGCGTCCCTTTCAGCCGCGGCGCAAGAAACCTTCGCCAAGCTACAAAAGGCCAAAGTCACTGCCCGGTTCACGAACATCCGCCTGGGAGAAATCCTCAAAGAATTCGCCGCCCAAGTGGATATGCAAACCGACGGACCGGTGATGTGGACCTACGGTCCCAACTTCCCTTATGCGCAAAAAATCACCTTCGAATGTCGCGATGTTACTCTGGCCACGGCGCTGGATGAACTGTTCAAAAAAAATGGCCAGCTCGGTTATATTGTCATCTCCAAGCCGGGTGATCGCCGCGATGGCTGGATTTTGCTGACCACCACCGGGGAACGCGGCTACGAAAGGGGGCGCGAACCGCCACCTGCTCTCACAGCTGCGGAAGAAGCCGACGCCGCCGACAAACTCATGTTGGCGAAAAAGTTGATCGCCAGTGGTAAGAACGACTCCGCCAAAGTCGTTTTGGGCTTCATCCTGAAGCGGTATCCGGGGGCCAAAGTGGCCGCAGAGGCCAAACAGCTTCTGGAGAAACTCGAATCGCCGGCTCCCTAGGCGTGAAGCCATCTCCAATCGTCGTCCCTCTAGGTGTGAGGTTATCGCGAATGGTGTGGTTTCTAGGTGTCGGGAAATAGCGTAAATCTCTTTTGATCAAGGAGTTAGTTATTGTGCATGGGAATTGGGGGGAGCGTGAGGTACCGTGGTTTCCCCCGGAGTTAGCGGACGCCGATGGGTTTGTGGGCCGCGATGGTGATTTATCACCGGCGACTTTGCTGCGCGCTTATGCCGAAGGGGTCTTCCCCTGGTACAGTGAGGGCGACCCAATTCTGTGGTGGTCACCCGATCCACGCGGAATTATTGAACTTCACCCCCATCCGATCGATCACCCTCACGCGACCCCGGGCTATGGCGGCCTTCACGTTTCGCGACGACTTTTACGAACCATCCGTTCGGGGAAATTCCGCGTCACGTTCAACCGCTGCTTCGCAACGGTGATGCGCTCGTGCGGTGAGAATCGCCCCGAAGGAACCTGGGTGACACCCGAGATGCTGGAGGCCTATACCCGCTTGCATCATCTGGGGTTTGCCCACAGCGTCGAAACGTGGCTACCCGACCCCCATGGCGGGCCGGATATTCTCGCAGGCGGTACCTACGGGGTGGCCCTCGGTGGCCTGTTTGCTGCCGAGTCGATGTTCTACCGCGTTACCGATGGTTCCAAGGTGGCGTTGGCGGCCTTGGTGCAACGGTTGATCGAACGCGGTTTTGTTCTGCTCGATGTGCAGATGACGACGGAACACACCCGGCGGCTGGGGGCTATCGACATTCCCCGCCGGGAATATCTCCGCCGATTGCGTCAGGCGATCAGCCTGACGCAGGTGCGTTTTGTGGATTGATCACTTCAAAAATTATTTGAGTAGTAATTTGATATCGAGCCGTTGGCCGTCGCGGAGGAGATTGATCGTTACTTCATCGCCCACAAGGTAATTCCGCCGCACATAGGCATACAGTTGATGGACGCTGCCCTCGATGGCGACACCATCGTAGCCGATGAGAATATCCCCGCCGCGGACACCAGCGGCTTTCAGCTTGGGGTGAACGTCGGGGTCTTGACGGAGGGCCGCCCGCTGCGGGGCCAACCCCAGCGCTTTTTTTTCCGCGGCGGTCAGTTCGACGCCGCTGAAAGGCACGGAGGGGAGTAGATCCAACATCGACGGTCGCCAGGTCAAGTTGGTTTTCCGCCATCCCTCGGCCACTACCAAGGTTGCAGTGTGTTTCTGGCCGTTGCGCTGCCATTCGATGGGGATGGAACCTTGGGCCGGCGCTTTGTGCAAGGCATACTGGGCATCCGCGAACGAGGCGACCGGATAGCCGTTGAGCTGGATTAGGTGGTCGCCGGGTTTCAGCCCCACTTTGTCGGCGGGTGAAGCGCGGCTGACGGTCTTGATCAAGCGGCCCTGATCGACATCCAGCGTAATTCCGATGTTTTCGGGCAGGGGATAAACCCACACGCTGTGGCGATCCCACTTCCCTTCGGCTTGCAGGTCGGCCCGGCGGAATTCATTGACATTGTGGCAATGGATGCAGCCGCGGTGTTTCCGGGCGGCCTGGAAGTCTTCTGCCCGAAGGGGTTGGCCAGTCAGGATTTGTGGCTTGGGTGGGTCTTGGTGGCGTTCTAACGCTTGCTCCATAGCGAAGCGCAGGCCCTTGAGCGACAGACGGGCTTCGGCGTCGGCCGCGTCCCGACCACCGTAACGGCCGTAAATGGTTTCCTCGGCGTTGAGGAAGAAGACGAACCACGTCAGATCGTAGTCGAATTCAAAGCGGCGGAGGTCCATGCCGGCGATTTTCACAAGCCGGACACGGACGAAGCGTTTGGCGACATCGGCAATTTCGGGATCGAGACGAACAACCTGCTCGTCGAGGGTGGCACAGTCGCCTCAAGGTTCACAGCGGAATACGACCATCAGCGGTTGGCCGGTGCGTTGGGCTTCCGCCTTGGCGGTGGCATAATCGGTGAACCAACCATACTTGGCCGGATCGGTTCGCCGCGACTGAGCGACCGTTGAACCGCAAACACTGAGCCACATCACACCGACCAGCACAAACCGCTGCATCATCAGGACCTCCGGGGGGGTGTGGTGTTCCGATCGTTTCACAATCCTCAGTTTCACAATCCGCCCACGCTGCGCGAAGAGACGTAGCGGCGGGGTTTTCCACCGCTGGGGAGCCGTCACCGAATAGTTTTTCGTTTTGGAATTTTCTTCCTATTGATTTGACGACGACGTTATTTCTTGTCATCACCTTTTTTGAGAATTTTTATCGCCTCCACCCGCGGCCGTTCTTCAAACGACCATTTCAGCTCAACACGACTTTTGAGAGGCACTTTTTGGATTTCGGCGAGCATGGCTTTGTCCAAACCGCCGCCATCTTGGGGCAGGCCGCCTTTCCAGTGGGGCACATAACGGCGCGGTTTCTCTTCGCCGTCGGCGAGAACTTCAATCCAGGTGTCGCCTTTGGCGGTGACAATCCCAGTGACGGTGCCTTGGCGTGGTTCGTCGCGGGGGTCGTTTTTCTTGTCCGTGGTGGTAGGTTGCATTCGGGCACTGGCGTCGGCAATCGGGACGAGCTGGGGCGTCAGCGCCGGTCCACTGAGCAGGTGAATGAGCAACAGGCTAGTCAGTTCGTACATGGAGGAAACTCCGACGCGACTTCAGAGTCGGGGGGTAAGGTTACTGCAAAATCGCGGAGACGACTTTTCCGTGAACGTCGGTGAGGCGGTAGTCACGACCTTGGAAACGGAAGGTCAATTGGGTGTGGTCGAAGCCGAGGCAGTGCAACAGTGTCGCTTGCAGATCGTGTACGTGGACTTCGTCTTGGGTGACTTTGAAGCCCAGTTCATCGGTTTCGCCGTGCGTGTAGCCGGCTTTGATGCCGCCGCCGGCGAGTAGAAGCGAGAAGCAATCGGGATAGTGGTCGCGGCCCAGGATGCTGCCACCGGCGGTGCGGCCTTCGCGGAAGGGGGTTCGACCAAATTCGCCGCCCCAGATGACGAGGGTATCTTGCAATAAGCCGCGGCTTTTGAGGTCTTTGATGAGGGCGGCGACCGCTTGTGTGGTGATGGTGCCTTTCTGGGTCAGCCCGTCGCGGATGTCTTCTTTGGGGTTGGTACCGTGGAAATCCCAACCCCAATCGAACAGTTGCACGAAGCGAACGCCACGTTCGATCAGCCGGCGGGCTAGCAGGCAGTTGTTGGCGAAGCTGCCAGCGCCGGGCTTGGCCCCGTAGGCGTCGAGGATTTTCTGCGGCTCTCGGGAAATGTCCATCACTTCGTTGGCCGAAAGCTGCATCCGGAAGGCGAGTTCATACTGAGCGATACGGGTGCGTGTTTCCGGATGGCCGAGTTCTTGATGCTGCCATTCGTTGAGGTCTTTGAGGGCATCCAGACCCAAGCGGCGCAGGTCGCGGTCCAGCCCGGGGGGATCGGACAGATACAGCACTGGTTCGCCTTTGCTGCGGCACTGGACCCCTTGGAACACACTGGGCAAAAAGCCACTGCCCCAGCAGCCTTGCCCACCGCTGGGTTGGACCCCGTTGGAGATCAGGACGACAAACCCAGGCAGATTGTCGTTTTCGCTGCCCAGACCATAGCATGTCCAGGCGCCGAAACTCGGCCGCCCTTGTCGGGCAAAGCCGGTGAACAGTAGCAATTCCGCGGGGGCGTGGTTGAATTCATCCGTTTTCATCGACCGGATGACGGTGACGTCGTCAGCCACGGCATGCAGTGGTTGGACCGCATCCGACATCCAAATCCCCGCGTGGCCGCAGCGTCGGAAGGGTTGCCGGGTGCCGAGCAGTTTGGGCACGCCGCTGGTGAAGGCGAAGCGCTTGCCTTGGAGGTATTCGGCCGGGCAGTTCTGGCCGTCGCGTTTCTGCAGTTCGGGTTTGTAGTCAAAAATGTCCAAATGTGGCGGCGCGCCGGACATGTGCAGGTAGATCACGCGTTTCGCGGTCGGTCGACGGGGAGGCTTTTTCGGGGCCAGGGGATTGTCCGACGGACGGGCGGCTGGGGCCGGCGCGGGCGACAGCAACGACAACGCCAGTGCCCCCAATCCCAGGGAGGACGAACCCAGAAAGGTCCGGCGTGTGGCCTCGAGCAGACGTTCGGAAGTCGGTCGCTTCATGGTATTGTACATCGGCAGGGGGAGGAGAAGTCGGCTGGCGGGGCAGGCCCACCGCTGCTATTCGATCAGCGTTTCATCACCATTTCATCGAGGTTCAGGACGACGCTGGCCACCAAAGTCAGGGCAGCATCGGTGGCCGGGTCGCGGCTGGTGGGTTGGTTTCCTGCGAACTGTTGCGCCTGGGCGGGGGCTTTCTGGAATGCGGCGCGGGCATCGGTGAAAAGTTGCACAAGCCGTTTCTGTTCTTCTGGCGATGGCGGGCGAATCAAACAGCGGCGGAAGATCATCACCACGGCTTCATCCGGTGTTGAGGTGCTTGTGCGCGCCTTTTGCGCCAGTGCTTGGGCAGCTTCGACGTACACCGGGTCGTTCATCAGCACCAAGGCTTGCAGGGGGGTGTTGGTCCGATTGCGGCGGACCACACAGGTATCGCGATTGGGGGCATCGAAGGTCGACATCGATGGATAGGGGTTCGACCGTCGCCATTGGGTGTAGATGCCCCGGCGATAGCGGTCTTCGCCGTCGCTCATTTTCCAATCGATCGAACCGCCGAACGCCGCACTCACCCCGAGGCTGGGCTGGAATGGCCGGACCGACGGACCGAGCATTTTGGGGCTTAACAACCCGGCAGCGAACAGAGCCTGGTCGCGGATCATTTCAGCCGTCAGACGCACCCGAGGGCCGCGGGCCAACAGCCGATTATCCGGGTCACGTTCGTACTGCGCGGCGGTCACTGCGGCCGATTGCCGGTAGGCTGCCGACATCACCAGTTGTTTGAGAAAGCGTTTCACGTTCCAGTCGCGCTGGAAATCGAGGGCCAGCCAATCGAGCAACTCCGGATGGCTGGGCAGTTCGCCTTGGATGCCAAACTCTTCACTGGTGCGGACAATTCCAGTGCCGAAAATTTGCTCCCAGAACCGGTTGGCGATGACACGCGCCGTCAGGGGGTTTTCGCGACTGATGAGCCATCGGGCGAACCCGAGGCGGTTCTTAGGCATACCCTCGGGGAAAGGATGAAACACCGCGGGCACCCCTTCACGGACCTCGTCCCCCAAATCGAGAAAGTTGCCGCGGAACTGGATGCGGGTTTTGCGGCGTTGCGGACCGACCAGCTCCTTCATAATCGGCACGCTGGTGGCGGGCTTGAGGGCGGCCAGTTCCTTTTTGAGCGTGGCCAGACGGTCGCGCTGGGGCTTGAGCTCCTCGGGTTTTTTCCCTTTCAGTTCGGCTTCTAGCGCCGCGATCTGCTGTTCCAAGGCCATTTTCCGCAGAAAATCGCGCAAGCTCCAAAAGGGCAGGGTGGGGCTTTCATCAGGCCGGTCGGCATCGGCGGTGTTGTTGAAGAAGGCGAAAACTTCAAAATATTCCTTCTGCGTGATCGGGTCATACTTGTGCGTATGACATTGGGCACAACCGATCGACGTTCCCATCCACACCGTAAAGGTTGTGTTGACGCGGTCCACAACGGCGACGTTGCGGAATTCCTCGTCGCTGGTGCCGCCTTCGCTGTTGGTCATGGTGTTGCGGTGGAAGGCGGTGGCGACCAGTTGTTCGATGGTCGGTTGCGGAAGCAGGTCGCCGGCGAGCTGTTCGATGGTGAATTGATCGAAGGGCTTGTTGGCGTTGAAGCTTTCAATGACATAGTCGCGGTACTTCCAGATGGTGCGAAGGGGGTCGTCGGCGTAGCCGGCACTGTCGGCATAGCGGGCCAAGTCCAGCCACAGCCGCGCCCAATGTTCTCCAAAGGCCGGTTTGGCCAACTGCCGGTCGACGAATTTTTCGTAAGCATCGGCGGCCGTGTCGGTGACGAAGGCTTCGGCTTCCTCCAACGTGGGAGGCAGACCGGTCAGATCGAGAGCCACCCGCCGCGCCAGCGTGTAACGATCCGCTTCGGGTTGGGGCTTCAACCCTTCTTGTTCCAAACGGGCCCAGAGGAAGGCATCGATGGGATTGACGGTGCGGAACTGGGTTGTTGGTATTACTGGGGGCTTCGGCGGGACGTAAGCCCAATGCGGGGCATATTTTGCGCCCTGTTGCACCCATTGCTGGAGAATCGCGACGTCCCGTGGGCCGAGGGTTTTACCCGTTTTGGCCGGAGGCATCCGGCTGGCGTCGTCGGGGCTGGCTGTAATCCGGATGATCAGTTCGCTAGCATCGGGTTGGCCAGGAACAATCGCCGTGGCCGCGCCTTCGGGGGTATCGAGCCGCAATCGCGCCTTGCGCGTTTTCTCATCAGGTCCGTGGCATTGAAAACAATTGTTCGACAGGATAGGGCGGACATCACGGTTGAAATCGATCGTCTTGGGGACCTGAGCCACGGCTGGGCTGAGGGTGCCTGCACACAGAGCGACCACCCAACACTTTGTGAAAAAACGTGCAAAGACCATGGCGGTAACAGTCAGGACCGGAGGGAATTTTGGAGGGACTATCAATTCAGGCTTAGTGTATCCGAAAATCCGGACCGAGGGGAGTCAAAAACGCCTCCAGCAAGGTAACGCCGAGGACAACCCCCAGGGGTCATTGAAGACGGGTGGACTGTGAGGGGAGTCAGAACGCTTCAGGATGGTGATGACGGGCTGGGGGTCCAACTGGGGCGGAAGGCTTCTTGTTTGTGGCGGGCTTTGTGGAAGGCTTCGGCGAGGAAGGCCAGGGACTCACACCGTTTGCGGAACGCAGTGGCCAGCTCAGCGGTTTTGGCCGAGTCAGCCGCATCCGCCAAGACGGCGTGGGTGTCGTAATCGGCCGCAACACCTTGTTGCCGCATGCTTTCCAACAGAGAGGCTTCCATTTGGGTGAACTGTTCCACCAGTTCCGGGGTGATGGAACAGTCGTGTTTTTTGTAAACGTGCAGTTCGCGCGGCCAATCCGCAGCGACCTCGGTCGCTTCGGCCGGCTCCTCCTGCTGCAATTGGATCAACAATCCAATCAGGCCAACCAGAATCCACAAGGCCGCGATGACAAACAGCACCGTCACCCCCGGTACTGCATTCCATTGCAGCAATAATGACAGAACCGCTAGTGTACAGCCAATACCCAGAACTGTAAACGGCCACGGCACACGGCGCTTCCACGCCTGCCAGGCCGCGGCCAGCCCCCTGGGTCGAGTGCGTGGCGTGGAGGCTTGTTCGGGGGAGCTGTCCGGAATCTGAACAATCATGACCGTGATGTTGTCGGGGCCACCGCGCAGATTGGCGAGGTGAACCAGAAACCGCACGGCCTCTTCGGCTGGCATCACCGAGACGATGGCCCCCACTTCCTGCGGCGTGACCACGCCGGTCAGGCCATCGCTACAGAGCAAGAACACATCGCCTGGTTCGACCGGGTGTGGGCCTTCAATATCCACCTCCACTTCCGGATCCGGCCCGAGGGAGCGAATGATAACGTTCTTTTTGAAGTCGCCTAGCTGATCCGGGTCCACACCTTGCCGCCGGGCAATTTCCCAAACCCACGAGTGATCGAAGGTGAGTTGTTCGGCCACACCCTTACGAATCCGATAAGCGCGGCTATCACCGACGTGGGCAATCCAGGCCCCCTCGGGCCGCAGGATCAACGCGGTGCTGGTGGTTCCCAGGCCGCGGAACTCGGGGTTCTGCTGGCCAATGGCGTAAATTCCCGCGTTGGCTTCTTGAAAGGCCCGCCGAATGGCCGGAATGACGCCATCTTTAACATGTTTGGTGTAGATAAACGGGATATCGCGAACCGCTTTGGCGCTCGCTTTTTCGCCCACGGCATGACCACCCATTCCATCCGCGACCACAAAGACATGCCCATGAGTTTGAAAGCCGAGCGAATCCACCGCCGGATGGGCGGCGCACGCATCTTGATTGTGGCTGCGCTTCACGCCCACATCGGTCAAGGCGGCATAATGGACTTGTTCAGACACCGACACAAACCACCTCGGTAATTGGTCCTTGTTCCATCCTATGCTATCGGCTCGGTTTCTGCTGCGACGATCGTCGAAATCCGCACAGCAACGGTCCGAATTTCCATCCGGCGGATGCCATGGGGGCTGGCGTTGACGGGACCAGGTCTTCGCGTTATGGGGGTTTTATCATATTTGCTCCGGATACAAGGCCGGGAGGCCGCCGAATGACGCGAACGCCGAGGTTCCGGCTCTCCATCGTCTTGGCCGGCGTGGCCGCTGTGGGTTGCGTCGATCGGAAGTTCGTCATTGAATCGAACGTCCCCAATGCCCAAATTAGCATCGACAATAAACCGATCGGGGCCGCACCGGCTTATGCGCCGTTTGAATACTATGGCTACTATACCTTCACGGCGGTTCATCCGGATTATGAAACTGTCGTGCTGCGTCAGCGGATTGCGGCTCCCTGGTATGCCTACCCTCCGTTGGACTTTTTGGCCGAAGTGGTCTGGCCGTTCCCGATCCGCGACACTCGGCGCATTTACATCGAAATGGTACCCGCTGCCAAACCGCGTACCGACGATATTCTCAGCGCCGCCGAACAATTGCGCCGCCGCGGTCAGACGCTCCCGCCCGCCGAACGGCCAGCCGCTCCCCGCCCACCGCGCCAACCCTCAGCCCCCGGACCTTCGCCCGCTCCATTACCCCCGCCAACACCCTTGCCGAACTCGGCTCCGCCCCAGGGCGTGATACCCAATGTACTGCCGGATTGAATAGTTCGCAAACACGGTGGTGCTTCCCATGCAGAACTGCTGACGCTGTTGCGCTATCGTACCTCGACGGGCGACGGAGCGCAACGGGGCTAGGCTAAGACCGCAATGACGACGCGATCTGCACCAACCGCTTCTCGAAGCGCGCCCGTTCCGTCAGTGGACACCAGCACACAACGACCACGGTTTTGTTACCAATCGTCAGTCCGGAAACGACGATCAACCGGTTGGCATTCTGAGCATCCTTCACGTTGGTGGCCAGGCGAATAACCGGAGTGGGTGAGGGAACATCCGTAGGAATGGGGTCGCCTTGGACTTCGTCGGTCAGTTCGTGGAACGTGGGCGGTCCCGCCGCTCCCACGCGGGCTGTTTCGAGCTTTTCTGCATACTGCCGGGCAATCTGGGTGGCATCACCGCCGCTGGTGTCCAGGACATAGACACTCAGTTCGGCCGTTGCGGGTTGGCCTCTGGGGTCGTTACGCGGGGTTATGACGATCCGCAATCGCTGATCGAGTTCCCCTTCGGCCTCTTTGAACATTTGTAGTTCATTGGCCGGAACCGGGCGCCAGCGATCATCCGCATCGGTGAGGGTGTACGGAATTTGTTCACCTTTGTAATGGGTGACGTTCGAACGTGTTTCTTTCCAATTTTTCCGCAAGTCCAGCAGTTGGAACTTTCCCCGGAATTCGGCAAAGTGGCTTTTCATGGTGTCGTAATCGTTCTCACCACACCAACTGAGCCAGTAATACGCCAGGCCTTTGTACGCAACCGCGTAGGCTTCTCCACGCCAGATCAGGCCATCCTGAGATTGCGCGCGGAAGGTATGGCCCATGCCGGCGGCGATCGTCTGGCCCAACCATGCCGTTTCGTGGGGCGGTTGTTTATCGACCGTTTGCACGTCGAACAGCTTCGGAAACGCGGCGTCGAGGTCGGCGCGCATTTCGCTGGGTCGCGGCATGCGGCCCTTTTCCTTAGGCTCCCATGCTCCTATGGCGACGTAAGCTTCGGGTTGTTCATGGCGGAACGCCAACACATACGGACCGGCCAGCTTGGCGCGTAACTCTTCATCGCGCTGCCAACCGGCGGGCACTTCGTGCAATACCATGTTGATATCGGGTAAGCGCGTCAGGGTGGATTGAGCCGTCGGTTCGGAACGGCGCGTGATCATAAAGATGACCGCCAACGCGCTGCCGGACATCAGCACGATGGCAATGATCGCCAGAATGATCGCTTGGAACCGGTTGGCCCCACGGGGTGGGAAGCCCTCGTCCCAGCCGGGGGCCGGTGGTGACGCGGACGGCGCAACGGGTGGGGAGGCGGGGGCTGTTGCCGCGGCGGGTGACGGTGCGGCGGCCGGTGGCGTTGGCGCAAGTTGAAATTGCATCGCACAGCGAGGGCAACAGAGGATCACGCCCGCCGGCACCTGGGTAGGGTCAAAGATATACGGGCACGACGGATTGGGGCATTTCAGCATCGGGTTCATACGGATTCCTGCGGCGGTGTCGGCATGACGGCAAGTTCCTCCGTCAGCGGCGGGGCCACGGCGGTGTCGGCAGCCAGAGCAGGTGAGCTGACACGGTCCGGCGAGGCCACGGCGTCGTCGGGTTCCAGCTCGACCAACTCCAACGGGTCAGCGGCACGGGGATTGGCAACGCGGATCGCGGTGGCACCCGACAGAAGCGCAAGCAATTCCGGCAAGACCGACTGCGCGCGCCAACCGCGCGTCAAAGGCCCCTCGGGTAGGGTGCCGCCATTCAAATAGCTCCGGGCCAACGCCTTCAAATCTGCCACCGACGCCATAAGATTGGCGGCAATGCGATGACGGGTGGCATAATCGGTCAACACCACGTGCAACAGATTCCCCAAAATCGTGATATTCGGGGGTTCGCTTTCACGCTGTTCCAGTTCGGGGCATTCGGCTAGGGGGACCGCGCGGCCTCGTCGGACGGCGTCCAGAAGCGCTGTTTCCTGACCCCGCGGTAAACCACGGACCGCGTGCAGCTCTTCCCATTTCGAGGGTGCCCGCCGGGCGATTTCGACCAGCACATCGTCCCGCATCACGGCACGCGGTGGGCGGTTGAGGCGCTCCGCCAATTGATCGCGCCACAAGTAAAGTTCCCGGGCAATCGCCAGACCGCGGCGATCGAGAACGCCAATCCCCTTAATCTTACGCCATTTTTCCACACTCATGTCGTCGAGGAGGGCTTTTTTGACCGCGGTGGCAAACTCTTCCTCGGCCCACGACCGCCGCTGCCATTGCTTCAGCCGCTCCGTCAAGCGGTGGTAGGCCGGAAGCAGGTAACGCACATCGTCAAACGCATAGCGTACCTGGGCCGGCGTCAACGGCCGCTGACGCCAATCGGTGAGTGTTTCACTTTTCGGCATCCGCACCTGAAGCAGATCGTGGACCAAGCCGGCATAACCGATGGGGTAGGTCATGCCCACCAAGCCGGCGGCAATCTGCAGATCAAAGACCTTCGCGGGAGGAGAACCGGATTGAAAGTAACATATGCGAATGTCTTCCCGCCCCGCATGGACCACCGTGATACGTTGTGGCTCCAGCAACAATTCCCACAGCCGATCGAGCGGGCCACAACTGAAAGGGTCGATCACGAACAACTGTTCCGCCGTCGCCAATTGCAGCAGGCAGAGTTGGGGCCGATAGGCATCCTCCCCGACAAATTCGGTGTCGAACCCGACCACCGGAGATTGGGCCAGATGGGTCAGACAGGACGCCAGTTGCGCCGGATGGGTGATCAATTGTTCCGGAAGGGCCGATCGTTTCGCAGCTCGTCGGGACATGAATATAGCCATTAAGGCCTCGAAAAAGCTCCTCCGCGTTATGTTCGCACCCTACCAAGGGGCAGGTCAAGCCAGACCCGACCGAATCCAACGGCCATCGCGCAAAAGCTGGCGCCCAACCCGCTCCTCAGCGCAACGGGTCACCGCGGCGCTAGACGCAGTGCCGGTTGTGGCACCGTGGCCACTGCCAAGGGCAGCCGAATGGCCCCCAGAGGCATCCTAGCACCCAGCATAACGCCGTGAGGGATGCAGCGACCCCACGGATTCTCTAGCTCCGAACATCGTCCAACTTATCGAAGGTGCTATCCAAAAGCCGCTGCATCTTTTTGATGGCGGCTGCGACCGCTTGATCGACCGTGTCGGCATCGGCGGAGACAACCACTGGTTGGTGACTGGCCGGTCGGGCCTCCAATCGGCAGCGGATGGCATCCGATCCTTTGCGAACCGTGCTGTTTTCATCGCTCAGATGCACTTCGGCACGCGTCAGACGATTCCGAAAGCGGGCCAAACCCGCTTCGACCTCCGCTTGCACTTTCTGCTTCAGTTCCAGGCTGCCATCGATGTGATTATCGGTGCTGACTTGAACAAGCATCGCGGACATCCTTTCTGTCGGAGTAGTTGTGGATATTTGAACATTATGTTTATCGGTATAGTAACGATTCTTGCTCTCGGTGTGATTAAGTTCACTATCTTTCTCGTCTTTGTCACCATTGACAATCCCTGTGGGAATGTCCGGAGGTATTCAGGAGCGTTGGCGGAGTTGGTCGCGGCGATGGCGATAACGTTGGGCGGTCTCGTGCTGGCCGAGCTGTTCGCAAGTGTGGATGAGGCCATCCAGAGCCGCAGTATTGTAGGGGTCGAGGGCCAATGCCTGCCGGAATTTCCCCGCGGCTTCGGCCCAGGCACTACGGGACAGGCATTCGTCACCTTCGGCGATGAGCCGGTTGATGGTTTCCCAATCCAAGAGAAACTGCTGTTCGAACGCGGCTTGATCTTTTACCAGAAGCAGCGAACACGGCAGCTGCCGCAGCACACGCCGCGTCACGCTCCCGAGAAGAACGCGAACCAATCCGGTGCGTCCTGTGGCCCCCATCGCCAGAAGATCGGCCTGATACTCTTGGGCCGCGGCGACAATTTGCTCAGCGGGTTTGCCCATCCGCACATCCCGAACCCAGGACACTCCTTCCAAGGATACCGTGGTGAGGAACTCATCAAACTCTTTGATCCATTGGGCTTCGTGTTCGAGTTTGGCATCGGTGAGTTGGCCGGTTTCGACCGCCGCGGTCAACCAACTGACTTCAGGAACCACGCTCAGGATGATGAGTTGGCCGTGGAACGTCCGGGCCAGTTGGATCGCATCCTCCAAAGCGCGGCGGGAAACACGCGAATGATCAACCGGACACAATATCCGCTCAAACCGTAACTCGGGTCCGTAGGGATTGACGACCAACACCGGCGGTTCGGCGTGTTCGAGGACCATTTCGGCGATCGGTCCGACGGCGAGCTGGTCGTGGCGGATTTTTTCGCCAGCGCCGATCACAATCAGTTGGGCGGGGATTTCCCGGGCTTTGCGGACGATCAAATCGGCCGGCGGGCCAGCATGAACCATGAATTCGACCAATGCCACTTCCTGCTGGTTGAGATAGTCGGTGAGCTGGTCCTGATTTTCAAAAGGGGAAACGGGCCATGTCAGATACTCTTCGCGCACATGCAGGACGGTGACGCGGGCATGGAGGGCTTTGGCCAAACGAATGGTGACATCCGTGGCTTTTTGGCTCGCGGTGCGGAAGTCGGTGGCCAGTAAAATAGAATCGAGTGCGCCCACGGCGGATTCTCCGCAGCAGTTGTCAAGGGCCATCCTGCGCCAGGTTGCATGTTCCCCATTGTACGCACCCTGGGGCCAGGTTCACGGCGTTCGTGCCGGGTGTACACTATCTGTACACCCCTTGGCAGAAGAAAACCGGGGTCATGCTGGCCCCATGGTGGCTGATAAACTATCCGTGTCGTATCCTGGGGGGAGGATATGCTGGACGAGCTTTTGGAACAGAAAGTGGTGATTGACTTGGTCAGCCCGTATGTGTGTTTGGGCAAGCTGGTGCGGATCGATGAGCATTTCCTCGAGTTGAAGAATGCCGATCTGCACGATCTGCGCGATACCGAGACGACCCGGGAACTGTACATTGCCGATTCGGTCGCCACGGGTATCAAGCGGAACCGCAAGCGAGTTTTTGTCCGCCGCAGCGAAGTGGTGGCGATTTCGCGCCTGGAGGATGTCGTCGATGAATGAGGGTGGTGGCGATTTCGCGCCTGGAGGATGTCGTCGATGAACAGGGCGCAAAACCGACCCGCGGAGAGGGTCAGGCTGTTCAGTAATTGAACAATTGTTCCCACTAGCCGGCGACTTGGACCAGCCACCGACGTAACAACCCCGCCAGTTGCCTCTGCTCCTCCGCACTGAGAGGCGGCAGGGAATCGTGGGCTTCTTGGAAGCGCGTTTTGGTCGCTTGGTCGATCAAGCGGCGGCCTTTGGCGGTCAGTTCGATCACCACCATGCGGCGGTCTTCGGGGGCTGGCTTGCGCACGATGTAACCAGCTTCTGCCAGCGCATCGAGCCGGGCGGTCATTCCGCCGCTGGAGAGCATGACGCTTTCGAGCAATTGCGAGGGCGTCAGGCCGCCCTTCCTGCTGTGCCGGCGCAGCGTGGCGAGAATGTCGAATTGCCCCAGGGTCAGATGGTGCTTTTCCAAGGCGGCTTCGACGCTGCGTTTGAGGTGCTCGGCCAACACCAGAACCCGGCCCACCAGTTCCAGCGGGGACGGGTCAAGATCGGGCCGCACTTCCCGCCAGCGGGCGATGAGGCGGTCGATGGTATCGGGGGAAGGTTTCGCGCCGGGGTCAGCAACCCCGGCAGTGCAGTCGGTATTAGTCGCTTCCATATTAGAATTCTTGACGTCAAGATAAATAGCCCTACTACTTAACACAGAGGATACACCAGACCCTCTCCCGAGAGAAGAGCCATGAAAGAGATTCGTATTGGCGACACTGTGGAAGTTTGCATCGAGCGGAGCGACTATCCGCTGGCACGTGTTCGCGAGATTCTCAAGGATGAAACCGTGGCCGTTCTGGGTTACGGCGTTCAAGGACGGGGTCAATCGCTCAACATGCGCGACAATGGCATTCGCGTCATTGTCGGGCAACGGCCGGGGGGCAAGGCCTACGATCTGTGTTTGCAAGATGGCTGGAAGCCGGGCGAAACGCTATTCGACCTCGAAGAAGCCGCCGCGCGCGGAACGGTGGTGCAGTATCTCCTGTCCGATGCTGGCCAGAAGGACATGTGGCCGAAAATCAAACCCCATCTGACTCCGGGCAAGGCGTTGTATTTCTCCCACGGCTTCTCGGTGGTCTTCAGCGATCAAACCGGAGTGGTTCCGCCGCCGGATATTGACGTTATCCTTGTTGCTCCCAAAGGCAGTGGCACCACCGTGCGGCGGCATTTCTTGGAAGGCAAAGGCATCAATAGCAGTTTTGCCATTCACCAAGATGCCACCGGCCGTGCCCGGGAACGCTGCCTGGCCTTGGGCATTGCCATTGGCTCCGGCTATTTGTTTGAAACGACCTTTGCGAAAGAAGTCATCTCCGACCTGACAGGGGAGCGGGGCGTTCTGATGGGGGCCATCTATGGGCTGTGGCTTGCGCAGTACGAAGTGTTGCGTGAACACGGGCACAGCCCCAGCGAAGCTTTCAACGAAACCGTTGAAGAAGCCACGCAGAGCCTTTATCCGTTGATCGCAGAAAAGGGGATGGATTGGATGTACGCCAATTGTTCCACCACCGCCCAACGCGGCGCTCTGGATTGGTTCAAAGCCTTTCGCGACGCGACCAAACCCGTCTTCGAGAAGCTTTACCAGGCCGTCGCCAGCGGCGAAGAGACACGCCGCGTCTTGGAAGCCAACAGCCGCCCCGACTACCGGCAGCAGTTAGAGAAGGAACTGCAGGCCATCGCAGACAGTGAGATGTGGCAAGCGGGTGCCCAAGTGCGTGCCTTGCGCCCCGAGCGGCAGCCATAAGCCTATCGAGACCAGGAGTACAACCGCACGGGCCAATGATCGAGCGACGACACAACCCGTTCACGCCAGGGTGGATGGGAAAAGCCCTTTGGGAACCACCTCCGTGATCGGTGATGGACCGTCCCTGGTCTTCCAGTCCGAATTTGTCCAATGGCACTAGCCCTTCGGGAACCATCTTCGTGATCGGGGGACGAGACCATCGGCCCGTTCACGCCCGCTTCGAAAAACCCATAAAACCATGGCCGCTGCGTCGAGTGACAGGGGGTTGTCATTCTGACCAGCGGCAGTTGTTTCGGTGCTTGTGAGGCTAGGGCCGCCAAATTGGGGAAAACCGAGGACTTTTTGCCGGGTCAGCGACAGAGGAGAATCACAAACGAATATAATTACGACTAAATTGATGATCTTTGCGAAGATTGCGTGGCGATTTTTCTGGCCAAAATTTTTTCGGGCCATTTCCGCTGCGGCCTTCGGTCGTAACTGCTTACCTAGCACCTGGAACCGGCGCGGGACGCGGACTTTCAGATAGTCATAGGAATTTTGATCTCCCGGCGGGCTATTGACATGTTGCGAAACCGCCTTCTATGATGCCCTCACTTCCCCGCGGCGCACCGCTCCTGCCTTTCGCGCCTGGGTTGATAAGTGCCGGTGATTGTGACCTATCATCTGGCCACACCAGCGTTTACGTAACATTCCGGTAGATTGTCGATCGTCCGTGGCGGTCTGCTTCGGGAGGGCCATCACCATGCCGATTCCTGCTGCAATGGCCGAGTTTCGCGCAGCGTGGCTGCCGCATATCACCGATGATGGTCTGGCCCGACTGATCGAGTTGTTGGAAAAGGATAGCCCTCTGCTGATTCATGGGGCGTTTACGCGGGCGGTGCCGATGGGGTGTTTGGCGTCGCACATTGCCTGGAATCATCCTCGAACGTGTCACTATCATCACGAAGCCGGGGTTCTCTGGTTGTCGCGGGTGGCCGGCTTGAATCCGGCGACGTCGGCGGTGATTCTGGCCTGGGACCGCTACGGCGGGGATTACGCATTGCGCAGTGCGTTGTTGGACGAATGCCGCCAGGAACAACACCGGCGGGCTTTGCGCCGGGCGATGGAAGGAAAAACCGCGGACTCAGCCGCGGTTGTGGTCTAGGCGTTGGCTGGTGGCCGGCGGTATCGTATCTTCCGTTTGGGCTATCGTATCTTCCGTCTGGGCCATGATTTATGGCTGAACGCGCTGTGTGGGGGCTTCTACCGTTGGTCGCACCGAATCACCCAGCACGAACGACACAAAGGGGCTATGGAATGGCTCGCCCGGAACTTGCCCTTCCGTTGATCGCATCGAATCACCCCGCACGAACCCTTGGTCGCATTGTATTACAACGCCCGTGGTCGCGGCTCGACGATGGCCCATCGGAATCACCAGGCACGAACGCCTGGTCGCACCGAATCACCCCGCATGAAATGGGCCGTTACAGTTCGGCGTATTAGGGGTTTTTCTCTTTGCCCTTGTCGCCCGGTTGGCCAGGGAAGCCGGGGAAACCGGGGAAATTCGGGAACCCGCCCAGGCCCGGGCCGCGTTCTTTGATCTGTTTGAGCTGCTTGCGTTGTTCTTCGGTCAGAATTTTCTCGAGTTTCGCGTCGACATCCTTCTGAAGGGCTTCCAGTTCCTTCTTTTGTGCGTCGGTCAGTTTCAGTTGTTCTTGAAGAAAGCTCGGCAAGACTTGCCCGATTCCTGGGGCGAAGAAGCCGCCGAAGCCGCCGAAGCCGCCCTTGCCGCCAGGAAAGCCGCCTTTGCCGCCTTTGCCGCCAGGTTGCCCCCCGGGGGGTTGGGCCGAACCCAGAGACGTTAACGCCAGCATCCCACCCACAAACAGCACCACAGCGAAGGACCTCATGATGGAACTCCCGAACGGACTGGGTGAAGGGAATAACCGCCATGATTCTAAACGGAATCTGGTCGTTCCGGAGACGACGTGGTCCATTTCGTGTTCCACAAGACACGGCTTCTCGCTCGCGGTAGGATGGTGGGTATGATGCACGGACTGACACTGCTTCTTCTGGGATTGGCTTGGATAGGGCACGCCTACCTTTGGACAGGCATCTTGAACAACCTGTACGCCCGCCCCCTGCCCAAGACGTTTCTGAAAGGGTGGCGGTACTTCACCGCGGTCCTCATCCTCGCCTTTCCGCTCGTGATGGGGTCGGTGATCGCGGCGATTCCGCCGGAATCGTTGGCGGAAGCGTTCGCGGGTGGGTGGGCGCGGATCGTGGGGCTTTATGGTTTGGTCTGCTGTGGCTTCAGTGCGGTCTTTGTCGTTGTGACGATTCAGCGTGGGCTTCGCCGACCGCCTGAATGTGTCCAATCGGAGCAGACGCGCACGCTCGATTGGTGGCCCGAATACGGCCACGCCCTCATAGGTAATGGAAAAGGTCGATTCCTCACTCGTCTGCCCGGCAACGGCGTCTTCCGCCTCGACATCACCGAATACACGGTCGCTCTTCCCGATTTACCGCGATCTTGGAACGGCCTGACATACCTGATTTTGAGTGATCTTCACTTCCATGGTACCCCCAGCCGGCTTTACTTCGATCGGATGATGGAAGAACTCCTGCGTGGACCCACGCCGGATATTGTCTGTTTGGTGGGTGACTATCTCGATACCGACGTTCATCACGAATGGATTGAGCCACTGCTGGGTCGGTTGCCAGCACGGGACGCGAAATGGGCGATTTTGGGCAATCACGATGTTCATCACGACCCGGCACGGGTCCGCGCGGCATTAACCCGTGCTGGGTACACCGTTCTCAGCAACCGGTGGGAACGGGTGTCGATCCGCGGCGTGCCGTGTGTGGTGGTGGGGCATGAAGGGCCGTGGTTGACGCCGCCGCCCGAGTTGAGCGAAGCTCCCGGCGATGCTTTTCGCGTCTGCCTCAGCCACACGCCCGACCATTTCTATTGGGCGCAGGCGCAGAAAATCCAGCTCATGTTCTGTGGCCATGTTCATGGCGGCGGTATACGGGTGCCGCTGATTGGCTCGATTTTCGTCCCCAGCAAATACGGTCGCCGTTTTGATGGGGGCGTTTTTCATGAGAACCCTACCGTGATGATCGTCAGCCGCGGCATCAGCGGCAAAGAACCGATCCGTATCCGCTGTAACCCACAGGTTCTTCGCGTCACGTTACAACCCCTCAACTCCTCATCCCATCGGGGCTAAGCGAGGTGTAGCCATGCAAAGTCGGATGACCTGGGGCGTGTTGATCGGGGTTTTGATGGTGGTGACCACGGCGGCCGGCCAACCGTCGCAACCCCAAGAACGACCGGGGTTAGAAGTCGAGATCGAGAAAACGCTTCTCGAAACGCAAAATCCCGATCGTGCCGCGGCGCATGCGGCCACTGTCCGCTTATGGAGCTATGGTCCTGCCGCGGTTCCGGCCCTGACGCGGGGGTTGTGGTCGGATTCGCTCAGCCGACGGCGGCAGTGTGTGAAACTGCTAACCATGCTCGGGGCCGACGCCCGGAGTGCGGCTCCTTCCCTGACACGCCTGCTGCGCGACGAGAACAACGCCGAGCTGCGCTGCGACGCCGCGCGGGCGCTAGCGTCTCTCGAGGCCTACTCCGCCATTCCAGCCCTGCAAAAGGCCCTCCAAGACGACGCCGCCCGTGTCCGCCTGGCGGCCGCGGAATCACTGATTGAACTGGGAGTCGCGGCCGAAGTGGTACTCCCGGTACTGACGCAAGCCCTGAAATCCCCACGCCCCGAGGAGCAACAGCAGGCCGCGTGGCTCATCGGACAACTGGGGCCGGAAGCGACAGCCGCACTACTCGATTTCCATCGGGCCTTGGGCGAATCGGAAAGTTTCACCACCCTCCGCCTCATTGAGGCGCTTGGCCGTATCGGCCCGGCGGCCAAGGAACTTGTACCCCTCATCAAGGACAAGCTGAAGAACAATCCGAGCATAGCGTTGTTGCGGACACCGACCGCGATAGCGCTGTGGCGGATCGACCGCGACCCGCTGGCTTTCACACTGCTGCGCGAGGCTGTGGACGCCAACCGGCCACTGCTCCCGCCGCCCCACCCGGTCCTTCTCCGCATCAACCCCACACCACAAACCCGCGAACAGATCGCTGCCCTGCTCAAATCCGACCGTCGGTCCGAAGTCCTGTTTGCCGCCGAGCTGCTGGGCCACTCAGCGCCGGATACCGTGCCGCGTCTGGTCGCCATCCTCAAAGATCGTAAGGCCTTATTGGAAGATCACTTGCGCGCTGCCGTGATTCTCGGTCGCATCGGCCCTGAGGCCCACGCCGCGCTGGGACCATTGGCTCAGTTACGCAATGCCCATGGGCAATTACCGCTGCCGGTGGCCGTGGCGATGTATCAGATCGACCCGAAGCCAGAACATGCCCGGGCGATTCTGGAGTATTTCGAGACGCGCGACGAGCGCGTGGCCGCGGCCGAAGCGATTCGCCAGCTCCTGCCCCCCGGCCAGGCTGTCACCGTGGAGTTGCTGCTGGCGCTCGATAGCCCCGACGAAGCATTCCGGTTGCCGTGTGCAGTGGCCCTGTGGCGTCTCAACAAAGACAAAGCGGCCCTGGCGGCAGTGGTGAAAACGCTTCACTCCGCCGATGCCCGCCTGCGGGCGCAGGCGGCCTTGGAACTTGGCGTGGAGTTTGGGGCGGCGGCGAAAACCGCGGTTGCGGAACTTGTTCAACGCCTCTTTGATTCGCGTGCCGATGTGCGGTTGGTTGTGGCGGAGGCCCTCGGCCGCATCGGCTCCGCCGCCCAGGAGGCGGTTCCCGCACTGTTGACTGTGCTGGAAGGTGATGAACCCGCTTCGGTGCAATCGGCGGCCTGCGAGGCGCTGGGATTGATCAAGCCTGCGGAAACAGAACCCGTTGTCACCCTCCTGAAACGCCAGCTGGAGCATCCCGCACCGATGGTCCGCATTCATGCCGCTTTGGCGTTATATCGGCTTGCGGGTGACGAAACTGGCTTGCCGGTGGCCCAGCGCGGTTTGACGCACCGCCATTATCGGGTCCGGATCACCGCGGCGGAGCTACTGTGGCAGACCAACCGCGACGCTCGGGTGATTCCTTTTCTGATTCGCAGTCTGGAAGAAGCCAATCTCAGCGGGGCTGAAAGCGAAAACGAACGCTACATGATCGTTCGTGCGCTGGGGCGCATCGGGCCGCCAGCCCAAGCCGCCGTGCCCGCCATCGCCACGCTCATCCAGGCCCGCGATCCAGACTTAGCCGCCGCCGCTCGAACCGCCTTCCGACTCATCGACCCCGATCAAGCCCGCAAAGCGGGTGTGAAATGATCGGCTAAAACCGGAAATCGGCCCCGAAACCAATCGACTGCACCCAGAAGTCGTTGGTATTGAGGGCCGAGAACCCGGGCCGGGTGGCGTTGCTGATCCGGGTGACGTGGCTGAGATAGGCCAACGAATAACTCACAAACAGCCGCGCCCGGTCCCCCAACTGGTGCCCAAACTGCAGGTTCACCGTTGGCAGCACTGCCAATTCCGTGCGCTCGTCCTGATCCAGTGCTCCCAGGCGGCGAAAACGGTTGCCGACCTGCCCTTCGGCACCGGCGAACACTCCGGTGGTGGTCAGCTCGGGCGTGGTTCCACCCAGGGCGATTTTCGCCGCGCCGGCGACGAACCACCCCTCCCAACGCATTTCCCCCGCCAGACCCACTTGCCCGCCGTGGAAATGATTGGCCACGGTGAAGCGGTTGTGGCGGTAATCGTTGTAATCATCAAAACGATCGCCCAAGTACAACTCATCGCCCAGATAGGCATAGCGGTAACCCACGACCAGATCGAGCCGGGCATGGGGCGTGCAAATCATGTTCCGGCGGTAGTTGACATCGACTGTGGCAAACAATGTGTCGAGCGTGAAGGGAAATGTACCCACGACCACAGGCGCGAAGGCTGGTGGATAGGGCAGAATCTGTGCCGCAACGCTTCCGCCGCTGCGTGGAAAGCTGACCACATACCCCGGGATGAACGCGTCGTACGTTGTGCCGGAATTGAGAAAATAAAAGTTCCCTTCCACACCGTGGATATTGTTCGTGCCCATCCATCGACCGACCGACAAACTCATCCCCGCGCCGAAGACGCCCGAATTGGTCCCGGCGGTTGGTAGAACCGGTCGGGGAAAATTGGTCCAAAGCCCTGCTGGGTCGTTGAATCGCACTCGCAAATCGGTCGCCACCGCGTCGCGCGGCATCCAGCCCAATTCCAACGCGGGTGTTACCCACCACCGTCCGGCTGGCGCGCAGGCATCATCCCGGCGGGGCTTTGTGGGAAGGTATTCGGGCAAATATTGATACGCGGGGTCGTAGTCGATTCCGAGGGTGGGTTGCGGTCGGGGTACTTCGGCCAGTGGCGGTTCGTTCGCGGGTACTGGGAGCAACGGTGGCAGAGGCTGCGCGGGCGGTGGCGCGGGCGATGCGGGCAGAGGTGGAATGGGCGGAAGGGAATCCACGGGCGCCGGTTGCGCCCTCGCAGTTCCCCATCCCATCACAACGACTCCCAACAGGCTCCATCCCAGCGTGCGCATCCGTCGTACTCCTTCCGCTTGGTCCCAGTTCGTGGTCCAACGCGTGGTCCAACGCGTGCCGCGGCCTTCTGGACCTTTGGAGTGTACCATCTCTCCACGCAGGCCATAATCATCCGGCGTCCACGCAGGCCATAATCATCCGGCGTCCAAACTGCAAGGGAAGTTCCCGACCCGGTGCGGTCGAAGTGCGAGGGGATGTCGTGGGTTTTCCCCGCCCCAGGTCCGGCCGAGGTTGCCAACGCTGTTGCCTTGATGGGTCGTGTTGTTCTCATCGGGACTCAACGCTACATTGTCCCCAATATCCCGCGGTCGAACCGGAGGAACCGGAACCATGCGCACAATCTTGATCGTCGGAATGGTCGTGGCACTGATTGCGGGGGCAGCGGTTTTTGCCTATCACACTCTCACTCAGGGGGCACCGCCGCCACCAGCGCCGGAGTTCACGGACACGGGCGAAACACTGGCGACACAGATCGACTTCGAGCAGCTCGCCCAAACCGATCCGGTGAAGTTACTCGCCGAGTGCCTGATGCGCTATCAGCGGGAAGTGAAAACGGGCATTCATTGCACGTTGGAGAAACAAGAACGGGTCAAAGGACGCCCGGCACATCCCGAAATGCCCCCGGTGGAAGTGATCGACTTGTGGGTTCGCGGTGATGTTCCGGACCCGCACACCCACGCCACGGCTATCGAGGTGTTGATGAAGTGGAAGTCGGGGGCGCGGAAAGCTCTTGGCTCCGAGATTACCGCGACTTTGTTCAGTGAAAAGCCGGAGGCCGAAAACGGCTTGGATGGTAAGGTCCTGACCTGGCGGCCCAAGGCGTTTGGTTTGAAGTTGGGGCCGGCCATGTTGCCCAATAGCAAAGCGGCGCAGGAGCAATCACGCTACTGTATTCGCGATGCCGGTTTGTATCGCACCATGTTGCGCACTTATGAGGCCTGGAAGGCACGCCAAGACGCGGGTGAACTGAAATGCGCCTATCTGGGCAAGAAACACAGCGACAAAACAGGCGGCGAATGCCTCATCATTCGGCGGCACTGTCCACGTTTGGAGATCGACGCCTTCGAGATCGGCGGCACCGCGAGTTCCGATCCCAAAGTTATTGCCGCGGAAGGGTTTACAGATGTTACCATCTTCATCGACCCGCACTTGTGGCTGCAAGTCGGCACGGAGTTGTATCGGACCGAGTCAGATGGCAGCCGCGTTCTGGTCGGGGCGTATTACTTCCGCGACATCATCCTGAACCCCACCTTTGCTCCTGAAACCTTCACCACCGAGATGCTGAAGAAGTAAACGCCGTCCGGGCTGGGACTGGGGGGCGCCCTTGGTCCTCGTGCCGGCATTGACCCTGGTTGATCGGGCGGCCTGATATCGGGCGGCCTGATCGGGCGGCCTTGCCGTCCGAGTTGGGACTGGGGGGGAGCCCCCTGGTGCGCTCCCGGCGCGACCCGGCCTCCCGGACCCTGGTCGCGAACGGCATGGGGCTACCCACACACCCATTTCCATCGGGTTGACAGCCTTGCCCGTTAGCGCCTGGCCGTGAACCGAGCAAAGCTACCCTCACACCAGCCTCCATCCTTTGCGATATTGGTGCCTTTCACCATCGGGCGTAACTCCGGGATACTTTTGGCTCACACCAACTTCCATCCTTTGCGATATTCGCGCCGGATGAAGGCATCGGCGGCGGGACAATTCGTCGCTTTCATCTGGTCGGCATCCCACAGCAGTTTTTGGCCGGCGCGGAAGGCGACGTTACCCAGATGGTTCGACTCGGTCAGCCATCCGGCGTACTCGAAGTTGGACAGCGTCGGTGCCCCGGTTTTGCAGGCGTGAATCCATTCGGCATAGTGGCCCGGGGATTTTTCCAGGAATGGTTCGGGCCGTTGGAAGCCCTCGAAATCCTTTTCGGGCAACAAGATATGTTTGCCGTAATCGGCTAAGATCATGCCTTTGCGACCGATGAAGAGGATACCGTTGGCCCATTGCGGGATTTTCTTTTCGGTCCACAGCGCCGGTTTCAGGGTTCCTTGGTACCACGTCAGTTTCACCGCGGGCATGTTATCGCGGGCGGGGAACTCATAGATCACCTGCATCGACGCGGGGGCGATTTCCGGATGCGGTTTTGGCCCTTGCGCTTCCACGGAAATGGGGGCTTTCAGTTTCAAGGCCCAGAAGGGCAGGTCGTTCCAATGCGAACCCAGGTCGGACATGGTGCCATTGCCGAAATCCCACCAGCGGTACCACTTCGGCCCAGGCACATACACCGAATGGAACGGCCGTTGCGGTGCTGGCCCTAACCATAAGTCCCAATCGAGATGGGCGGGAACTGTCATTGGGTCTTTCGGGCGATCGGTCAGCCCGACCATTTCATCCTTGAAGGCGGGGTGGTTTTCGTATTTTTGGGCGTCTTCGACCGATTGCAGACCCCAGGCGCGGGAAACCCACACGTGCACTTCCGTCACCGGGCCGATGGCATCGGTGCGAATCAGTTCGATCACGCGGCGGAAGTTCTCGCTGGCGTGGTTTTGGTTACCCATCTGAGTGGCCAGTTTCGTTTTGGCCGCGGCTTCGCGAACGACGCGCGCTTCCCAAATGTTGTGCGTCAGCGGTTTTTCACAATAAACATGCTTGCCGTGATGGAGTGCCATCAACGTTGCGATGGCGTGGGTATGCTCACAGGTACTGATGACGACAGCATCGAAGCGCTGACTGGCTTTGTCGAACAACTGCCGGAAGTCAGTGAATTTCAAGGCGTTTTTGTGCTTCTGTGCGGCTTTGTCGACAGCGGTTTGATCGACATCACACAGCGCGACGATGTTTTCGCTTTCCACCGCGCGCATGTTCGCCGCACCGCGGCCACCGCAGGCAATCATGGCGATATTGAGCTTTTCGTTGGCGTTGCGGGCGCGGAGGTAATTGGGGGCGGCGAAAACACCGGACCCCACCACCGCCGCCGTTTTCAGAAAGTGGCGACGATGCAGAGAGCTACGCGACATGGGACGACTCCCCAGGAAGGAAGGGCGAGTGGACCGATAGCCACCCGTCCGGGAACTGTCCGCGATTATCGCCAGAGAAACCAGCGATACAAGCAGAAACCTCCCCGGAAGCGTTTCAAAGACAGCGGGAGGGATGGGGCGTTCCAACCACCACCAGCGCCGAGTCAACTCGAACGGGACGGCGGACATTGCCTCCACCTGCACCAGATTCGGCGTTCCAACCACCACCAGCGCCGAGTCAACAGCATGGGGATATTGCTCGTGAGGTTATCGAGAGATTCTGGGCGTTCCAACCACTACGAGCGCCGAGGGCAGGGCCCAATGGGAAGCGACTGTGTGCAAGCCCCTCGATCGAAGCTCCTTTATCTCTGTGTCTTCCCATCATTCTGTGTCTTCCCATCATCGCGGCCCGAGTTTTCCAACCGAAGCTTCGCGGCATGCCCCTCAACCTTGGATCTATGGGCCTTCCAACCACCGCTGAGGCCGAGGGCCGGGAGCGTGTTCTAACGCATCGGCTGAGCCGTTGAGGCCATCTTGTGCGAGAAGATCGCTGCCCTTGAGGCCACGGCCTTGCCAGCAGGTGCAGTACATCCATTCCGCGATCGGGTCGGGGAACGAAGATCATCGGGTCGGGGAAAAAGGATCGCTGCCCTTCGGGCCACTGCCTTTCCAGGCCCAGAATTTCCACCGCGTCGGTTAGGGAATCTTGGGTTTCTGCGGGGTTTTCTTGTCGTGGGGGTCAACAGGATACAGCGCCTGTTGACGTTCGAGAGCCGCGACCAGGCCTTTCATCATCGCCCGCAGTTGCTCAGGTTCGGTGGCGGCCAGGTTCTTCGACTCAAATGGGTCGGTGGCCAAGTGGAAGAGTTCGTAGTGCGAATTATCAGAAACTTCGGAAGGAAAGTAATGATAGATCACCTTCCAATCGCCTTCGCGGTAGGTGGTGAAGTAGTCGGTTCGGTGGGGGGCATGGGGGTAATGCATCAAGAACGTGAAGCGGCGGGTGGGGTCGGACTGGCCCGTTAGCAGTCTATTGAGCTGGGCACCGTCGATCACATGGTCTTTCGGCACCTCCACGCCGGCGAGGTTGAGGATCGTGGGGAAGAGATCGTACACCGCCGCGGGTTGAGTTTGAATCGCCCCGGCGGGAATCGGCAGCGGCTTTTGCAGAGGGTGATGGGCTTTGGGTTTGGCCCAAGCAGCGATGAAGGGGACCCGTGTTCCGCCTTCGTAATGGGAACCCTTCTTCCCACGCAACGGTGCGGCAGACGCGACTTCGTGCGGCCCGCCCACGGGGGCATCGGTACCGTTGTCGCCCAGGAAAAAGACAATCGTCTCTTCTGCGACGCCCAATTGTTCCAAATGGTCCAGAATCGCGCCGAGAGAGTGATCCATGCCTTCAATCAGCGTGGCGAACGCTTGGGCATTCGCGGGACGACCCGAGTTTTTGTAATGGGCCGCAAAGCGCGGGTCGGCCTGGAAGGGAGCATGGACGGCATAATGAGCGAAGTACAAGAAAAACGGCTTTTTCTCGTCAACCGCCGCACGGATATGGGCTTTCGCTTCGCGGGTTAAAGCCTCGGTGAGAAATGTCTCGGTGCCATGGTACTTGTCGAGGTGGGGAACGGCCCGCAGGACTTGGCCCTTGGGGTTGTCATAGTTGTGCTGACCATAGTAGCTCCCCGGGGCACCGATGGAACAACCGCCGACGTTGATATCAAAGCCCAAGTTTTTCGGTTCTTCGCCCTCGCTGTTCCGCGGGCCAAAGTGTCCTTTACCGATATGAATGGTGCGGTAACCGGCCGCTTGGAGCAATCGCGCGAGGGTAACATCGGTTTTCTTCAGCCCTTTCCAATTCCACGTGGGCGGCCCGGCCGGACCGCCGTTGTCGCGATCAGGATTGATCCAATTCGTTGTGCGGTGCCGGGCGGCGTTTTGACCAGTGAGCAGCGAAATCCGCGTCGGTGAACAAACGCTCATAGATGAAAAATCGCTGAAGCGAATCCCCCGGTCGGCCAGTCGTTGCATGTTCGGCGTGCGATAAAACTCATTGAGCGGATAAACCTTCGGTTGGCCACGGGCGTCTGTCAGGAAGGGAACCGAAGTGTCCATCACGCCCATATCGTCGACGAGCACAACGACAATATTCGGCCGGGCCAGCGCGGGGGCCGCCATTGCCAACATCCCGATTGTCAACCCGCCGACAACTGCCACAAGGGACCAACGCATGGAGATTGTCCTTTCACACAATCGCTTTCCCCAAGGTTGTCGAGAAGCGGACGAAGCAAGGGACCAACGCATGGGGATTGTCCTGACACACAAGCTTTGGAAGTCCACCGCGTGTTATAACATGGCCCCACCGTCGCAGGAAATCACTCGTAGGAAATCACTCATCGCGCCCTTGATAGCTGAGGCCACCAGAATAGCTGAGGCCACCATACTTTGTCGGGATTGTCACAATCTCTGAGACGACGATTCCCCACGGGGTTTGCTTGTCGAACCGCGGCCATACAGTAAAATGACCGCCATGAGAGCGGAATGGTGAATTGTTCACCCCAGCGGCCTCAAAGCGATTTTGCAACGAGAAAAAGCCCCTGGGAAGATAGGACCCACCCGACGAGGACCAATGACCGCGAACCAAAGGGGGGGCCACCACCGTCTTTCTCTGAACTAGGCCACCTTAGCACAGCGGTAGTGCACCGCTTTCGTAAAGCGGGGGTCCAGGGTTCGAATCCCTGAGGTGGCTCTGAAACAATCCACTTCCGACCGATGACATCCATTCTTGGCGGTTCAGCCCCGACTCCTCATTCGATTGCTCATCGCAATGACCCTATTGGGCGTCAACGATCGGAACCGTTACAGCGTCTTGTTATGCGGTTCGACGATCTGGCATGTCCTTCAGGAAGTTCGATACTCACGATCGGAACCGTTACAGCGTCTTGTCATGCGGGGCCGATCAGGGAGGAGATCAGGGAGGAATAGACGCAAAATCAGGAAGGAGTAGACGCAAACCATGCGGCAACCGTCGGCGGCAGTGTTGTGTTGGTTCGACCGGGTGAGAACTAAACATTAGATCACTAATTTCTGCGCTGATGTTTTCGTTCGCGCTAAAAGCGAAAATTTTTGCGATTTTTGCAGCATTTCACGGCGACATTGCGCACAATAACAATAGTCGGTGAACTGCTTGGCGACCCAGCGCGGAGTGCTGAGCATGGCTTTTTTCCGCGTCGTTATCGGTGGGGAGAACTTTCCTGGCCAGTTGGTGGGTGAAGCTGGACCGGTAGGATTCTACACCATTCGGTTCGTTGAAGCGGCCGATGCTGAGACTGCCGCGGACGTCGCTCTTCAGACCCTTAGGGCCGAGTCGAAACTGCAGCCGTACTGGCCGTCGTCCGGGCCGGCTCGGGGAGATTGAAGTCGGGTATTCTTCGAGGAGATTGAAGAATGGGCGGTTGACCGTGTGCCGATCGTCCGACCAGGGTTCGCATGGTACCCGATGGAACATGCTGACGACGAACCCCCTTCGCACTGAACCTCAAGGTCGCTTCACAACCGATGGCGTTGCGGAACCTCCCTGATTTTCCCGCTCAGCTCGGGTTTTGCAATGGCCTGGGAACCGGCGGTATGCCGGCGCTATTGCCGCGGAGAGGTGAGTATCGTTGTCTGAGGGCTGTCTGGGGGCTGGGGGCTTCGTAGCTTCCACCCGAACTGACGCAAGCCCGCATCGCTTGATCACTCAACCTGCCACACCACCCACGCAAGATCATCGGGGCTATCGGCAAAAATAGGGAGCGACTGGTCGGGGGCTTCTGGTTGTTACGTTGATGGTCGTTGCCGGCTTGGCCCTCTTGATTATTCATGGCTGCGATGGCTGGGGGGATGATTATCCGCGGGATGATTATCCGCGATGGCTGGGGGGATGATTATCCGCGACCAAGTAAGCAGTGACGGTGGCGTCGTTGGCGGTGGCTGTGAACCACCCACCGAACTGGTCAGGGGATTTTCGGAACCCTCGGCGCAAGTCGCTTGTCGCCGTGCCGTTGTGGAGGGTCATGAGTCGAGGCGATGCCGGAGATTTTGGGAACCGACTAGATTTTTCTGGGGGGTGTGGCTATAATTCAGTTGACGATACGCTGGGATGGCGTAAACTCCCGAAGAAGTTGGAAGACCGCACCTTCTGACGTCGTGAGCACATGATGGCTCATAACGTATCTTGACTTCCCTCCATGATTTTTGGCAGTGTATCGCCACAACGCCCACAACCGTAATCGTCGTTGGTAAAACAGGGAAGTCTGTGCGAACCCTTTGACTGCGTTTGTAACTCACGTTCTGAGAAACGGTTTCTCAGAACATGTTGATGGTGGCGCACCAGCGCCAATTCGGACTGGTAACGATCCCCGTTACTAGTTGTACGAACCCCTTCTATTTGAGGACCTCTGCTATGCCCGACGCCAAAGGCGTCGACGGGTCGCCACTGCCGCGTCCCGCACTTCTGCGTGCCGCTGCCGCCAAGCGGACTGTTCGGAAATCCGCGGAAGCCGCCCCAGCCCCAGCGGCTGGGCCGCCTCCCGTACTGACCCCTGCTCCCCTGACGCCACCGCCTGAGCGGGAACGCGCCGACCGCGTCGAGCGCGGGGAACGCCTCGAGCGGGTCGAACGCGTCCGGCCGGGGGGCTTGCGCGTCAATGATCTGTACAACATGCCCATGCCCAAACTCTTCGAGTTGGCGGAAAAAGAGGGCATCCACGAACACACCGGCATGAACCGGGCGCAACTGATTGTTGGGATTGTCCGCCGCACGATTGAACGGGGTGAAGTCGTGCGCGGATCGGGTACCCTTGAAGTCTTGCCCGATGGCTACGGCTTTCTGCGCAGTCAGGCGCACAACTACCTGGCCAGCCCCGAAGATATTTACGTTTCGCCCAGCCAGATTCGGCGCATGAGCTTGCGCACCGGCTTGGTGGTCGAAGGGCCGATCCGGCTGCCCATCGAAAACCAAGAAAACTTCGCTCTCATGCAGATCGAACTGGTCAATGGCCGACCCCCCGAAGAAGTCACCGGCGTTACCAACTTCGAAGACCTCACGCCGCTGCACCCCAATCAGCGGCTCAAACTCGAAGGAGCACCCGACGACATCTCCATGCGGATTGTCGATCTGATCACCCCCGTGGGCAAAGGCCAACGCGGCCTGATCGTCGCTCCGCCGCGCACCGGCAAGACGATTCTGCTCTCCAAAATGGCCAATGCCATCTTGCGCAATCACCCCGAAGTGTATGTGTTCGTCTTACTCGTCGATGAGCGGCCCGAAGAAGTCACCGAAATGCAACGGCTGGTGCAAGGTGCCAATGCTGAAGTCGTGGCCAGCACCTTCGACGAACCCGCCGAAGAACACATCCATGTGGCCGAAATTGTCCTGGAAAAAGCCAAACGGATGGTGGAACTGAAAAAAGATGTGGTCATCCTCCTCGACTCCATCACCCGCCTAGCGCGCGCCCACAATACCGAGACCCCCGGTGGTGGCAAGCTCCTCTCCGGTGGGTTGGATTCCAACGCTATGCAAAAACCCAAGCGCTTCTTCGGCGCCGCCCGCAATGTCGAAGAAGGCGGCAGCCTGACGATCCTGGCCACCGCGCTCATCGACACCGGCTCCAAGATGGACGAAGTGATCTTCGAAGAGTTCAAAGGTACGGGCAATAGCGAACTGCATCTCGACCGGCGGCTCGTCGAAAAACGTGTCTATCCGGCCATCGATGTCAACCGCAGCGGTACCCGCAAGGAAGAACTGCTTCTTCATCCCGAAGAGCATGAAAAGATTCGCATTCTCCGCCGTGTGTTGGCCGATATGCACCCGGTCGAAGCGATGGAATTGCTCGTCAACAAAGCGAAGAAGACCAAATCGAACGCGGAATTCCTGATGTCCATGAACCTTGGGTAATTCCCCGCCAAAGCTTCTTCCCCGAACTAGCGGTGGTTGCGACGGCCCGTCTTCGTCCGTTCACCTCCGGCCCACAGCCCTGGGGGTGAACGGCACAAGCCACTCTGCCCCACAATCTCCGCCACACCCCAGGCTAGCGACCTGCTGAATTTTGCGACACAATAAAGTGAAAATGGCCGAGTGAAAATGGCGTCGTTTGCAGTGACCGCCGGGGAAAAGCCATGCGCCGATTGCTCGTGTTGGGCTGTTGCTGTGCGCTACTGATAACCACGATGACAGCGACGTGGGCGGCCGACGTCTCGCCCAACCCGGCCGATTTGGCGGTTCCTTCGGAGGTCAACGCCCGCGCGCAGCGGTTGGTCGAGCAATTAGGAAGTGAGATTTTTGCCGAACGCGAAGCGGCCGAACGCGAACTGACGCGGCTGGGGCGTTTCGCCCGACCCGCACTGCTGCATGGCGCTAGCCATAGCCCGGATCCGGAGGTGCGCCACCGCTGCACGCTTCTGCTACCGCAGGCGCAGGCTCTGGAACTGCAAGCCCGGCTCGACACATTTCTAGCAGATACCAACGGCGATTACGAACACGACCTTCCTGGTTGGAAGCCATTCCTGGCCCTCGTCCGCAACGACTGGACGCTCTTTGGTCATACACTGCGTGGCGACCGATCGTTGGATCGAGCCGCCAAGGCCGTTTTCACGGAGCTGATAGCCCACTCCGATAATCGCCGCCTCATCTTCGCCGCGGCGCAACGCGACTTCGACTTCCGCAACCGGGTCTTGGAACGCCGGGTTGAACTTTACAACCGTAAATACGGCCGTATCCCCGGTGTCGAACGACGCGATCCGACACTCAGCGAAATCACAGTCCTGCTCTTTGCCGAAGCCCTGGTGCCCAACGTCTATCCGGCCCGCAATACATCCATCAGTTCCCTGCTGACCTCCTCCGGGTTGATCGCTGCGGCCAATCGCGATACCGACGAAGGCCGGGTGTATCGGGCCATTGCGACCGCGTGGTTGGTTTCCCGTCGTGATCCCCGCGATATGTACTACGCCATGACTATCGCCAGTTCCTTAAACCAGCCCGACGAACTGTGTACGATAGCGGTCAAGTTACTCACCAGCCCGGGGATCAGCGCGACATACCGTGGTCGGGCTGCCAGTAACCTCATCAGCTATGGGAGTGAAAAACATCTTCCACTGCTGGACAAAACCTTGACCGATACCACCGTCGTTGCGACGTTGCGCTTGCACACGCTGACGGCGGATGGCCAAACCACCCTGCAAACCTACGAGATTCAAGCACGCGATATGGCCTTGGCGGTGGCCATTCAACTGACCGGGCAAAAACTCTCGGACTACGGCTATACCGATCGCTACGGTAGCAACAGCGAATCGGATCGGACCTATGCCTACACGCGCTTCTATTTCTCAAGTCCCGAAAGGCGCGAAGCTGCCTTTCAGAAGTGGCAAGCGCAGCGGACGACGAACCAGCCTCACCAGTGAGCCACGTTGGACAGCTCGCCGGCTGGCACTTACAACTCTCTAACGGGTATTGGGCCTGAGGAAACGGCACTGACGGGTATTGGGCCTGAGGAAACGGCATGGCGCGTGTTCTGGTCACGGGCGGTTGTGGGTTCATCGGCTCGAACTTCATCCGCTATCTGCTGGCAGCCGATGCTACGGTGGAAATCGTCAATTTCGATGCCCTCACGTATGCTGGGAATCTGGCCAACCTGGCGGATCTCCAAGACCATCCGCGCTATCGCTTCATCCGTGGCGATGTGGCCGACCGCGACGATGTCCGCATGGCCATGCAGCAGGGCATTACGGACATCATCCATTTTGCGGCGGAAAGTCACGTCGATCGGAGTATCCACGACAGCGGGCCATTTGTTCGCACCAATGTGATCGGCACGCAGGTTCTTCTGGATGCGGCGCGCGAGTTTGGGGTCAACAAATACGTGCAGATTTCCACCGATGAAGTGTACGGCAGTTTGGGCGAAACCGGTTACTTCACGGAAACAACGCCTCTTCACCCCAATAGCCCCTATTCGGCCAGCAAAGCGGCGGCGGATTTGTTAGTGCAAGCCTATCATCACACCTTCGGCTTGCCGACGGTCATCACCCGCTGTTCCAACAACTATGGACCGTATCAATTCCCGGAGAAGTTGATTCCGCTTTTTATTACGAACTTGCTTCAGGATCAACCGGTACCAGTGTACGGCGATGGTTGGCACGTCCGCGATTGGATTCACGTTCTCGATCATTGTCGGGGTGTGGAAGCGGCGTGGCGGTATGGCCGCCCCGGTGAAGTGTACAACTTCGGTGGCCGCTGCGAGATGCCCAATATTGTTCTGACGAAACTGCTGTTGAAGCTGTTGGGCAAACCCGAATCCTTGATTCGCTACGTCGCCGATCGCCCCGGGCATGATCGCCGCTACGCGATTGATTGCTCCAAAGCCGAACAAACGTTGGGTTGGCGGCCGCAAGTTCCCTTCGAGACCGGTTTAGCGGAAACGATCGCGTGGTACCAAACCCACATGGCGTGGGTCGCTTCCATAAAAAACAAGGACTATGTGAACTATTATCAGAAACAGTACGGCCAACTCTGAGGTAGGTATGTCGATGCGTGGCGTGATTCTCGCCGGTGGCAAAGGAACGCGGATGGGCGAACTGACGCGCGTTACTAACAAGCATTTGCTCCCGGTCGGCCCCTGGCCTATGGTGTACCATCCGCTCAAAAAACTCACCGGGGCCGGATTGCAGGAAATTCTCCTGGTTTCCGGGACCGAACACATGGGCGATTTTGTGGAATTGCTCGGTTCCGGTCGGGATCACGGCTGCCGGCTGACCTACCGTGTGCAAGACGAAGCCGGGGGGATCGCCCAGGCCCTGGGTTTGGCAGAACATTTTTGCATGGGTAGCCGCTCATGCGTGTTGCTGGGCGACAATATCTTCCGCGATCCGCTGGTGCCGCTTTTGGAAAAAGCTAATACTCGCCCCGATTGGGCCTGGATCGGACTGAAACAAGTGCCCGACCCCCAACGCTACGGCGTGGCCGAACTCGATGGCGATCGCCTCGTCGGCATCGAAGAGAAAGCAGCTCATCCGAAAAGCAATTACGCCGTCGTGGGCATCTACATCTACCCGCCGGATGTTTTTGGCATCATCAAGACCCTCAAACCCAGCGCCCGCGGTGAACTGGAAATCACCGACGTGAATAACCACTACATCCGCCAAGGCCGGATGGGCTATTTCCATCTGGAAGGCTACTGGACCGACGCCGGCACGCTCGACAGCCTCGATTATGCCAACGAACTGGTCCGCAAGGAACCGCCACGGTTTTGAAGTCGTGATCGCAACCGGTGTTAGCATCGTGGCGGCTAACATCAACTTCTCCGCTGCCGCAAGTGTCTTCTCTGCACGTAGTATGGCACACACCGACACTCTTCTCCGCTATCGTCCGTGGCGTGGAGTTCCGCACGGGCCGCTGTATGCGTCGGTGGCATTGGCCCGCGCCTCGCTGAAGCTGTTGCTGCGCCGCCGGCTCATGTGGGGGTTGTTGGCGCTAGCGTTACTCGTGTTCTTCTTTTTCTTCTACGCCCAATATCTTGTTGTTTGGATTGAGAACCAACTGGCCACCGACACCATCCGCTTCGCCGGTGTGCCGGTGAATGCCAAGAACCTGACCCGCTTCCTCGATCGGCTCGCTCTCAACGGTAGCGATCATACTTTCGGGAACTTCATCTGGTATCAGGGCTATGTTCTCGTCATCGTTTTGGCCTTGGCCGGCTCGGTATTGATCGGCAACGATTTCTTCCACGGAAGCTTGCCGTTTTATCTCTCCAAACCCATCGGCCGCTGGCATTACCTGTTGGGAAAAAGCCTCGCGGTGGGGGTATTGATCAACCTTCTCACCACCGGGCCGGCGATAGTTCTGTGGGTGCAAGCGGGGCTGCTGTACGATTGGCGCAGCTACTACGTCAACCATCTCTCACTGCTGGTCGGTATCATCGGATATGGCCTGGTCCTGACGGTGACCCTCAGTGCCCTGGTCATGGCCACCGCGGTGTGGCTCCGCCGTACCGTTCCCCTGGCGATGGTCTGGATGGCATTGTTCGCCCTGCTGCCGATGCTGGCCAATTGGCTGGTGGAAGCTACCAAAGATGAACGTTGGCGACTGATCGACCTGTGGAACAATCTGTACCTGTGCGGGTTGAGTTGCTTGCAAACCGATCACGCCACCATTCGCCCATCCCCGCAGCCCGATTATTGGATGGCGTGGGTCGCAGTGGGGGGGGGGGTCCTGGTGTGCGGGATGTACCTACGCCGGCGGATTCAAGCCGTGGAGATTGTGGCGTGACTGTGGAACAACGAATTCCCCGAGGACCGGCCGGTAACCTGCAGCTACTGGGGGAACCCAACGCCAGCGCTGCGCAATCGGTTGCACCGCCCCAGCGGGCCACCCTCGAACCCCCACTTTTGCTCTTCGAACACGTATCGAAGTGGTACGGACCGGTGCTGGCCCTCAATCAAGTGACCTTAGAGCTGACAGGCGGCATCACCGGCCTGGTGGGCGCTAACGGAGCCGGGAAATCGACCCTGCTACGCATGGCCAATGGCCAAATCCAACCGACGATGGGCCGCGTGACCATTCGTGGCGTCGAGGCCTGGGATTGGCGGGCACGGCGGTTAGTCGGCTACTGCCCGGATGTCGATGCCTTTTATGAAGACCTCTCAGGTCGTCGGTTTGTCTGGACCATGGCCCGCCTCTGCGGCTACACGCGGCGGGAAGCCACCCGTCGTACCGAAGCGGTTCTGGAACGTGTCGGCATGGCCCATCGGGCCGAGCGCAAACTCCGCGGCTATTCCAAAGGCATGCGGCAACGGATCAAACTCGCCCAAGCCCTCCTGCATGACCCCGAACTGTTGATTCTCGACGAACCGCTCTCCGGCATTGATCCCATCGGGCGGCAAGAACTCCTCGAACTGTTCCAATCGCTGGCTGTGCAAGGGAAATGCTTGCTAATTTCCAGCCATGAATTGGAAGCGCTGGAAAAATTAACCAACCATGTGGTCATCATGGCCCGAGGGCGAATCGCCGCCGTGGGCACACTGCCACAAATCCGCGACCTGCTCGACGACTACCCCCTCTCAGTTCGTATCGATGTGCCCCAGCCGCGGGAGGTCGCCCAGTTGCTGTTAAACCTGCCCGATGTGCTGGCGGTGGACGTCGCGCCCCCCCTTCCGCACGAATCCCCGGAAACATTAGTCGTCAAAGCCACCCATCCGAAGCGGTTTTATCAACAATTCGGACAACTGGTGGTGCAACACGGTCTGAACATCCGTCGCTTCGAGCCGCTCGATGAATCGGCCCACGCCATCTTGGGCTATCTCCTCGGCGGCAGCGGCAAAACCTGACGATTTGCAGGAAGATAGTGATCTTTTGTTCCCGGCGGCCGCCTTACGTCCGATGCAACCTCACACAACTCATGGAACCTCACAACACTCATGATATAACTGAACATTCGATCATAAACCATCCTCCCCGTACCGACCTACGGAGACCATCGCATGGCCCGGGAAGTTCCTGACGCCCTCCACACCCATCCGCGGTCGGAACAGCCCTCCGTGGTGCGGGCTTTCGGGGTTCTGGTCGTGCAGAGTTTCCAGCGCCACTGGCGGATACGGCAGATGGGTTGGGTCGCGCTGGGGCTTCTGGCGCTGATTGTGTTCTGGGTGGCCTTAGTCACGCAGCGCAACGGCTGGAATCTGGCCGAACGACGTGTGCGTCGTACTACGGGCACTTATCAGCAAGAAGCTCTGCGCTTACTGCCCACCCACCGCTATTGGGCGGCCACCGGTGATGAAGAATTCATCACACCGCCGCGACCGTATGAAATCCCCAATCCGCTTCAGCCCACCGAAGAAGCCTTCCGCTCGTTGATCCTGTCGATTCCCTACGCGGTCTTGCAATCAGATCAATTTTTGTACAGTTGGAGCTTCATGACCTATTCACGATGGGTCATGCACCTAGTCTTTTTGGGTTTCGCTTTGCCTTTGTTCACGTTGTCTTACGCCAGCGGAGCGTTTGGCAGCGATCGCGAAAGCCGGGTGCTGATCTGGCTGATGACCCGGCCTATACCCCGCAGCGGCATCTATTTGGCGAAGTTTCTCGGCACGTTGCCGTGGTGCTTGCTGTGGGCTATGGGAGGATTTGTCGCGATTGGTTATGCCGGAGGGGCACCGGGGCGCGAAGCGCTGAGCCGCTATTGGCCGGCGGCCCTCATGGCGACGCTGGCCTTTGCGTCGCTGTTTCACCTGATGGGAGCGATCTTCCGGCGGCCGGTGGTGGTCGGTTTGGTGTATGTTTTCTTCTTTGAGGCCGTGGTTGCCGCCTTGCCGGGGAGCTTGAAGTTACTGAGTCTTACGTTTTACGCCCGGTCCTTGATGTATAATGAAGCCGCCGAAGCTGGTTATCCGGTGGAACTGCTTCCGGCGATGACGGAAGCGGTTTCGAGTCCGACGGCGTGGGCAGTTTTGACGCTGGCGATCGTTGGCCTCAACGGCTTCGGGATGTGGCTATTCGCCCGGTGGGAATACCGGGATGATACCTGAGAAGTACGTTATGCTCCCCTCGACGACTGCCTCACCCATCGAATTGGCGGCGGCCCCGCTTCATGGCTTTCGCGGCGATACGAACGTTTCTGCACGCACACGACCCTGTGGCCTGACCATTGCTATCAGCCGCCAAGCCGGTGCCCGTGGCACGACCATCGCCCGCAAAGTCGCCGCGATTCTCGATTGGCAATTGTTTGATCACGATACCCTCGATTACCTTGCACAAACCGATACTGCGCGGGAACAACTCCTGGCCGAGATTCCGCCCAAGGCGCTGGCGTGGAGCGCAGAACAACTCCAATATCTGCAACGCGACCGCGGCTTGAATGCTACCGGGGAAGTGTTGCCACTGGTGCAGCTGGTGTTGAACATCGCAGCCCGGGGCCATGTGGTGATCGTCGGCCGAGCGGCCGGGTTCTTGCTCCCGCCCGAAACGACGCTTCACGTGCGTGTGATCGCGTCGTTGGAGTCGCGCGTCGCTTACCTGGCCCAAGAACTGCGTTTGACACGACCCGAAGCGGCCGCGGAAGTGCGCGCGCGGGATGAACGGCGGGCGGCGTTTTTGGATCAGATGCTCAGCGTTGATCCAGCCGATCTCACGGCTTACGACATCGTGGTGAATTCCGATCGGCTGGGCATCGAGGCGGCCGCGCAGGTGGTGTGTGGAGCGATCCGCGCCAAGCCCCCGTTCGCGGCACAAACCCCCGCCCACGAGAATTCGTCGCTTGACACCTTGGAAGAATTGACGGGCGGATAAATGACCTCCTATTCCGCGTTCGCTCAAGCGGTCGCCGCATTGGCCCCGCGAACCGCGATTGTTCTCGGTTCGGGCCTGGCGGGGGCCGCCGCGGCGTTTGTGGAGCATGCCGCGGTGAGCTTCGCGGCGATTCCCGGATGGGCTGTACCCACAGTTGCCGGGCATGGCGGCCGCGTCGTCGTGGGGGAATGGGGGGGGACCCCGGCCTTGTTGTTCCAGGGTCGCTTGCATTTCTACGAAGGCCATCCGTGGTCGATGGTGACAACCCCTATCCGCATGGCCCAGCAATGGGGCATTACCCGCATCATCCTCACGAATGCCGCGGGGGGTATTCACCCGGCGTTGACGCCCGGCAGCGTGATGGCCTTGCGGGGGCATCTGGCCTGGCTCACACCCCAGAGCTGGCGGCAACTGGCCCGTGGCCAAGGGCTTTCGCAGCCGTACACGCCGCGCTTGCTTCAGCTTTTGCATGCTCACGAACAAGCGCACGGCCGTACACTTTTCAGTGGCATCTATGCGGCTCTGACCGGACCGAGTTACGAAACCCCCGCCGAAATCCGCGCCCTGGCCATCTGCGGCGCCGATGCTGTAGGTATGTCCACAGCCATGGAAGCGGAAGAGGCCGCACGATGGGGTTTGGAAGTGGCGGGCATTTCCTGCATCACGAACAAGGCCGCCGGATTGGGCGAAACAACCCTTGCGCATGCCGAAGTCCTTATCAATGCCCATCGCGCCGTCGCTCGTGTTGGGGAGTTATTGTGCCGGCTCATCCACGAACCGAGCCGATAATGGCCGGCCCAGAGCTTTTCCCCAACATCCAGGGCTTTCCGTGAGTGCTCTCCAGCGGGCGACAGCAGGTCCTTCATCACCAAGGTCGTAAACACCGAGAAACTCGCTGGCAGTCGCAAGAGAGGGGCACGCAAGCAAGCCTCTTGCCATCCATTCTCGTCGCTCGTGGCCTGTAAGAACGCCCCCTGACATTTCTCAGAACAGTGACAGAGCGTTGGCAACGGTCTGTGACCATGAAGATGTGACCGTCAACAGCTCTCCCCTAACGTCGCGGACGGGACGGAATGCCGACGTTGCACGAAGGATGAAACTCCGACGATGACTTGCACATTCCTCACGCTCCCAAGTCGCAACGTGATTCTGCGAACTCACAATCGCTGGCCTGAGACACAGCGCTTACCGTTGGTCGATGAGCACCCGTTTGGGTGAGCGGCGGCGGCTATTGCGGATGTTCAAAAAACAAACACTTCGGAACCCACCCGCCTAGGGATTTTCTTCGGGTGAGAGAGGAATTTTTGTCGGGATCGAAATTTCTCGCCGGAATTGAGGTTAAATCAAATACCATTATTGTACTATTATTCAAATTTTCGTGATTTTATACTAAGAGAAGAAAATTCTGAATTTTTTGTCGGTCGTTTCTAGTATTTTTCAGATTGAAATTCGGAACTTATTTGTAGGAACAGGCTCTAACTTGCGGTGGGCATGAAATTTTATGATGGCTGAGGAGAATTGGCTCTATGCATCGATCGATAGTTATAGTCGCAGCCGTGATCGCTTCAACTGCCACCGCGGCACGGCCAGCGCATGCTGCGATTGTCTACTCCAATGCCGGCAGTGCGCCGGGTGATTCGTTCACGAACCCATTTACCCTCTTTACCGCTGGGCAAGCGGTGGGTACAAGTGGCTGGTTTTACAACAACGTGCGCGGAGGGGGCGTCGTTGGTATCAACACAGCCTATCCCCGCTTGGGCGATGGCTCGGTACTTTTCATCAGTCCCAGTGGCAGTGGTAAGGCGGATATCGAGTTTCTCGGTGGGGCTGTGACCAACATTTTCGGCAATGCAACGGCGACCAGTTCGCTGGGGAGCTTTGCCGCTTTTCAAGGGATGTCCTACGATTGGTACCGGGATGGCACTAGTACCAACCCGGCGGCGCAACACCCAGCCTTGCGCATTCTGATCGATGCCGATGGTAACTTGGCGACAACGGGCGATCGTGGTTACCTGATCTTCGAGCGTTCTTACAACGCCTTGCCGACTCTGACCGATCAATGGGTCAGCGATACCATCGGCCCTAACACCGTGTTATGGAATAGCAGTACGAGCGGATTATTTGGACCACAAGTCTTCAACCGAACGCTCGCCCAGTGGCAGGCGCAATTACCCAACGCGGTCATTTTGGGCTTCAGTTCCGGTGTGGGCAGCGGCTGGAACGGCCAGTTTCGTGGTGCCGTGGACAACATCAGTTGGACCATCGCGGGCCAGACGACGACGACGAATTTTGAAGTCGCCGCCCCGGAGATACCAGAACCGGCGACCCTGGGGGTATTGGCTGCCTTGGGCCTGACAGGGTTGGTTTGCCGTCGTCGCCGGGCCTGGATGTGCTTCACCCCATCAGCGTCATGAAAGGCATGGTCCCCGGGTTCGTTTGCTGTCGTCGCCGGGCCTGATGCGCTGAGCGGCGTTGGAAGTGGTTGTAGAGCAATGACCGAGGAGGCGTCGTCGCCCACCCCCTCCGGTGTCTGACTCATTCACAGCCACTTCCGTGAAATAGGCCTTGTTGTGGAGCCATTCACACCAGACGAGGTTGATGTCACAACGATCAAGCTTGGACATCCAGAGAATAGGGCCCGTTGCGGGGCTATTCACTGTCGTTGGTCGTCTCCGATCCGATCATTACCAGTCCGTACGCCGCTAGCCTGTGTCATCATGGCGGGTGTGCGTGCGTTTCGTGCTAGCGCCGCATATCCTGTGTAGTCCTTCTGAAGGGATTTTTGCTGAACTTTCATATGGGCTGGGCGTTGCGTCAGTCGTCCCTGGTCTTACAATATCCGCGCTAGGAGAGCGTGGGACATTCTCTGGGAGAATACCGACTCACGGAACCGCCCAGCATGAGTAGCGGATACTGGCTCGGCGTCGATCTTGGCGGAACGAAAATTCTGGCCGGTTTATTCGACGACGATCTGAAGCTCGTGGCTCGCTCCAAACAACCCACGGCTCCCGAGGGTGGACCGCCGGGGGTGGTGGCCAATCTCGTCAAAGCTGTGGAGGCGGTTTTACGCGAAGCGAACATTGAGCCATCGTTGGTTCGCGGGATGGGCATTGGTGTGCCGGGGCAAATCGAAATCGGGACCAAGAAAGTCAAATTCGCCCCGAATCTCGACTGGCGCGACGTTGACTTGCAACCACTTTTGCCGGCGGCGTGGCGGTGGCCCGTGATCGTGGAAAATGATGTACGGATGGGCACATATGGTGAATTTGCCCACGGAGCGGCCCGAGGGGCCAAACACGTGCTGGGGGTGTTTGTCGGCACCGGGGTCGGCGGCGGTTTGATCCTCAACGGGGAACTGTACACGGGCTTCAATGGCAATGCGGGCGAAATCGGGCACCTGATCGTCCATTGGCGGCAGGGGACGCACCTGGAAGGTATCGCGGGCCGCAAGTACATGATGAAACGGGCCAAAGAAATTCTCGACGACGCCCCCAAACGGGTGCGCAAAGAATGGAAAGGCGTCGATCTGCAAACTGTGAGAAGCTCACTCTTGGCCGAGTATTATCAGAAAGACGACCCGGTGGCGGTGCAATTGGTCGACGACGCGGCCCGGGCCCTGGGTGCGGCTTTGGGAGGGTTGGTGAACTTCATCAGCCCGGAGGTGATTGTCGTCGGCGGTGGCGTGGCGGGGGCCTTGGGCGATACATTCATCGAACGGATTTGGGAAATTGCGCAGCGCTACACCCTGCCGGGTGCCGCCACGGGCATCCGTTGTGTGCCCGCTCAATTGGGCGACGATGCGGGCATCGTCGGCTGCGCTGCATTCATCAAAGCACAGGTCCCGGCGACGGCTGCCGCGTCGGTGGCGTAATGATCGGCGCTGGTACCCGGAATTCCTCCCGCCCCCAACTACTGAGCGGTCCATGAACTCGGATTGGCGAACACGCTACGAATTGGCTGTCGAAATAGCCCACCAAGCCGGCGATCTCGCCCGTACCTACTATGAATCGACGTTTGCGATTAACCACAAGGCCGATCGCAGCCCCGTCACGATCGCCGATCAGCAAGCCGAACAACTCATTCGCGAACGGATTGCGGCGGCCTTCCCCGACGATGGCCTTCTGGGTGAAGAATTTGGCCATCAGCCCGGCTCCAGCGGCTTCCGCTGGATCATCGACCCCATCGACGGCACCAAATCGTTTATTCGCCACATCCCACTGTGGGCAACGTTGATCGGTCTGGAATACCGCGGCGAACAGATTGGCGGCGTGGTGTATATCCCGGTGCTGGGCATGACCTACCGCGCCCTGCGTGGCGATGGTGCCTATGTGAACCACCGCCGCATTCACGTATCGACGGTTGACCAATTGGGCGAGTCGTTGCTGTGCTACTCGAGCATGGGCTGGTTCACCCGCGCCGGACGGGAAGACGTATTCCACAGCCTCTACCGGCAAACCCAGCGGCAACGCGGCTTCGGCGACTTCTACGGCTTTGTGCTCGTGGCCGAAGGCGCAGCCGACATCATGATCGAACACGGTGTCCACCCCTGGGATATTGCCGCCACCAAAGCGATCATCGAAGAAGCGGGGGGGACCTTCACCAACTGGAGTGGCCAAGCGACCATCCACACGGCCGATGTCGTCGCCACCAACGGCAAACTCCATGCCGATGTCCTCCGCATCCTCACCCCCCCCCCGAACTGACGACCGGTGGTCGCCTCAGCTGCCACCGTGGGTCTCGGACTCGCAGTGGCCTGCGTCAGTCCCTATGCCAACAATAATATCGCCCGAACTGCCTCACTTTTTGTTCCTCGAAAATGGAGTGAATGACCGATGCAACGCACACTGTGGACGACTCTGAGTGCCGGCGTGCTGCTGGCTACCGCCACCTGGGGCTGGGCTGCCGACGACAAATGGGCAACGATCAAAGGCCAGGTGGTTTTCCCCGCCAACAAGGCGATTCCGAAGCGCGAACCCCTCAAAGTCACACAAGACAAAGAGCATTGCCTCTCCAAGGGCGACATTCTCGATGAATCGGTCCTTGTCAACCCCAAGAACCGTGGCATCAAGAACGTGGTGGTGTTCCTGCGGCCGGCGGATAAAGACGTTACCGACTTCCCCAAAGACGCGATCCATCCCGATGATGCCAAACGCCAACCAGCCCAAGTCGTTATCGATCAGCCCTGTTGCATGTTCGTGGAACGAGTGACCTGCGCCCGCGTCGGGGATACCCTGGTGGTCAAGAACCCCGCTCCGGTAGCGCATAATTTCTTCTGGGATAGCGCCAACAACGATTCATACAACGTGACCATCCCCAAGAACGAACAATGGAAGATGCCCAAACCCCTCCGCAAAGAAGGCCCACCGATCCAGTACAAATGCACCATCCACGGCTGGATGACCGGCTACGTCCGCATCTTCGACCACCCGTACTACGCGGTCACGGATGAAAACGGGAACTTCGAGATCAAAAACGCCCCCGTCGGGAAGTTCCGCATTGTCTATTGGCACGAAAATGGCGTTCGCGGCGGACGCGAAGGCCGCTTTGGCGAAGAAATCGAGATCAAAGGACCGGTGACGGACCTGAAACAGATCGAATTTGATGTCAGCCCGAAAAATTGAGGCGGAAGTCTCACTCACTCGGGTCGCGGTGAGCCGCGGCCACCCCAGGTCGGGGTGACACCGACCCACCGCGGCGCAATCTTGTCGGCATGCGACAGACTCGCCGGAATGTAACTAAAGGACTCGTCGGAATGCGACGGATCAGTTCCGCGGCTACCTCAGGTCAGGGTGACACCGACTCACCCGGGCGAGGAGTTTCTCGCAGTCGCAGCGACGGCTCTCGATGGACCGGCGGGGATTAGCTGCCGATAGCGGGGCGATGTTCGGTCAGTATCCGTTGATATGTCACAAACTATTGATATGCCACAAACTGCTGGATGGACCGACGGGGATTAGCTGCCGATGGCGGCCCCGGCGCTGCGCCGTTCGCTTTTTTTGGCACGGTGGCGGTCCAAGCTGGCTCGGATGAACTCGCGGAAAAGCGGGTGCGGTCGCATCGGTTTCGACAAAAACTCGGGATGCGATTGCACGGCGACAAACCACGGGTGATCGGCCAGTTCGATCGCCTCGACCAACGAGCCATCTGGGCTGGTTCCCGAGAAGATCAAGCCGTGGGCGGCCAGACGCTCGCGGTAGGCGTTGTTCACCTCATAACGGTGCCGATGCCGCTCACTGACCACCTCGGCCCCATACGCGGCCCGGGTTTTCGTCCCAGCTTTCAGGTGGCACGGATAAGCACCCAACCGCAGCGTGCCGCCGATCTTCGTCACGCCTTGCTGCTCTTCCAACAAACAGACGACGGGGTGCGGTGTGTCTTTATCGAATTCAGTGCTGTTGGCCCCTTCCAGCCCGACCACATTGCGGGCAAATTCAATCGTGGCACACTGCAGACCCAAACAGATGCCGAAAAACGGCAAACCGGTTTCGCGGGCGTAGCGAATGGCCTCGATTTTGCCGTCGATACCGCGCTTGTCGAAACCGCCCGGTACCAGCAGACCATCGGCCCCCGCCAACGCTTGCTCAGCACCTTCGGCGATCAGTTTATCCGACTCCAGGCGTAAGACCCGCACCCGCGTATTGTGGAAGATACCGGCATGATCGAGCGACTCGTAGACGCTCTTGTAGGCGTCGCGGTGCTTGATGTACTTGCCAACAAAAGCGATCGTCACTTCGTGCGCTGGGTTGCGCATGCGGTCGAGCATAGCCCGCCAATCACTCATGTCGAGCGGTCGGGCCTGCGTCAGCCCGAGTTTGTCCACAATCAGCTGATCAAGCCGATTGTCGGCTAACGACAGCGGCACTTCATAGATACTGAATTCCTTATCCCGTTCTTCAATCACTGCGCTGCGTTCCACGTTGCAAAACAGAGCGATTTTTTTGCATTCCTCATCGGGAATTTCCCGTTCACTGCGGCAAATAAGAATGTCTGGCTGAATGCCGATCTCACGCAGGTCGCGGACACTGCGCTGCGTCGGTTTGGTTTTCAACTCGCCGGCGGCTTTCAGATAGGGGACTAATGTCAGGTGAACGAAAAGGCAGTTCTGTTTGCCCACATCCAACGCGAATTGCCGAATGGCTTCGAAATAGGGCATGCCTTCAATGTCGCCGACGGTACCACCGATTTCGGTGATCACAACATCCACATCAGGAGCCACCATTTTGCGGATGCAATTCTTGATTTCATCCGTCACATGGGGAATCACTTGCACGGTTTTGCCGCGATAGTCGCCGCGGCGCTCTTTCTCAATGACGGAAAGGTAAATCTTGCCCGTGGTGTAGTTGCAATCCTTGTTCAAAACCGCGTGGGTGAACCGCTCGTAGTGACCCAAATCGAGATCAGTTTCGGTGCCATCGTCGAGAACGTAGACCTCACCATGTTGATACGGCGACATTGTGCCCGGGTCGACGTTCAAATACGGGTCGAGCTTCTGCATGCGGATTCGTAGCCCTCGCCGTTCCAGCAACATCCCGATCGAAGCCGATGTCAACCCTTTCCCCAAGGAACTGACGACACCACCGGTAACAAAGATATGTTTGGTCATGATCGGGACATCCTTCCGGGAGCCATGCCTCCACTGTCACTATATCGTCCTGCCTCGGGTGGACCAATTACCGCCCCGAGGGATTCCGGCCGAAAAAGATCATCAGGCCACGCGGCGGGAGCTGCCGGTGGCGTTGCCCCCCTGTTGCCGATACCACTGCACGAACGCCGCATAATCGGCCGGGGTATCGACACCACGATGGGCATGGGCTACCTGCCCGACGAGAATCGTCCCGCCGTTGCCCAACACGCGGAGTTGCTCGAGTTTCTCGAGTTGTTCCAAAGGATGGGGCGCGGTCGCAGCGATGTGCAGCAAGTACGTTCGCCGATAGGCATAAATGCCCAGATGCTGGAGAAAACAAGGCGGCTGAGCCGTGAAGTCCGGGCTGCCGTCGCGCACCTTCGGGATGGGGCTACGGGAGAAGTACAACGCCCGGCCCCGGCTATCGCAAACCACTTTCACCACATTCGGATTCAAATACGTTTCGAGGTTCGTAATCGGAACGGCCAACGTCGCCATATCCGCCACGGGATCGTGCATCAACGCGGCCAATTGGTCGATGGCGTGCGGATCGATCTGGGGTTCGTCACCCTGAACGTTGATGATGACGTCGGCGGCAAGCTGGGCAGCGACTTCCGCGACGCGATCGGTTCCCGAGGCGTGATCGGTTCGCGTCATGCGGGCCTGCCCGCCGAATTCGCGCACGGCGCTCAAGATGCGCGGATCATCGGTGGCCACCAGGATTTCGGAGGCGCAGCGGGCTTGGCTGGCGCGTTCGTAGACATGTTCGATCAAATATTTGCCGGTTTCGCGCAAAAGTGGCTTACCCGGCAACCGGGACGACGCCCACCGGGCGGGAATCACAATCGCGACTGCCATCACCGACCTCCCTGTCGAGACGTGAAATGATGCTATTAGAACGCGACCGGCCGTTGCCGACAAGGTGAGGTGCCAGGCCCACTTGGGGGGCGGCAACGGCCAGGCCCGTTGGTGTAGAAAATCGGCGGTGGTGAACTAGCGCGGTTTGTTGGGTCCGCCCCGGGGGGTACTGGTGAAGAAGGCCAAACGCTGTTTGAGCTTGCGGTGCGCCGCGGTGTTGCCGTTGGCCAATTGTTGAACATCGCGGAAGTTCAAACCAGGGTCGGGAAAGGGGAGTTTGGCCAGGGCCTCGTCGAGTTCGCCCACGAGAGTGTAGCGAGTTTGATCACCGGTGGTGGTGATTTCGATGCCCAACAGCCGTAGGGCTTCCAAATCCCGATAGAAGCCGCGGACATCGAGCTTCAGCCGCCGCGTGAGTGTGGTGCGTTTGTGCGGCCCGCTCCCGAGTAACCGCAGTAAACGATAAAGCCGTGCTGCGCGGAGTGATGTGAGCGTCACCGGGGAGGCCTCCACTTTTTTCCTCCTCATAATCGCCTCCGACCGCGATTGGTGGAGAGAACAGGCGTCGTTGCCGGTTGGCCGATAGTCGGCGAAATTGGAGGCCCTTCTTCCGATGAAGGGCCGTTGGGGTCGTGCTGTCACACAGAGCACGACAACTCGGATGGGCTTGATGGTAGGGACGGCGGCGGATGAAATCAAGCAGGGGGCAGCAAACCCGTCCACAACCTTGCGCTTTGGACCTACCACAGCCAGTGGCCTATTCGCTCCAGCCGTGGGGGCCGTTGTCACATCTTTGTAACGGCGCTTCTCGGACGACTGGCTCGATCAGGAAGCCGAAGAACGCCATTATCTCAACATTGTCACATCTTTGTAACGGCGCTTCTCGCACGACCGATGGTGTCTGGCGTTTTCTTCGGCCCGGCCGCTTCGACGTTCCGGCCATTGGTCCATTACCGGTAAACGCGCGAGCGGCGCCGAATCAGTTCATCGAGAATCGTTCCCGATAACAGGGTGACACCGACGATAAACGGAATCACATCGCTTTTGGCTCCCCGGAAGTTGACGATATTTTCGATGACCGGCAACACCATCGCCCCCAGCACCATCCCCACGGCCGTGCCTTCGCCACCGCGCAGGCTGCATCCCCCCAACACGGCTCCCAGAATTGCGTACAATTCCCATCCCACCCCGGCATTGTCCGACTGAATCGATGGTTCATTGAGGAACAGCAGAACCCCCACGACCGCGGCCAACGCCGAACCGATCATGTAGACCGTAACACGGTGGCGATTGACGTTCACCCCCGCGTATTTCGCGGCCAACTCGCTGTGGCCAATCGCATACCAATACCGCCCATACGCTGTGCGATGGAGAAAAAAACCGATGACCACAGCTACCAGCAACAACAGGAAAAATTGCGCGGGGAAGAGCAATTCACCATCGAGGGGGGATTTGCCGATGAGATAATATCGCAGCGTCAGAAGCGGTTGTTCAAAGGCGGCGTGCGCCTCCCGGACATTCGAGAGACTCACGGTGCCCCGATGGGGGCTGGGTTGGGCGACAATCCGGGCGATTCCCCGGATAATGAACATGCCGCAGAGTGTGACCAAAAACGGCTGCAGCCGCAAGCGTGTGATGAGGAAACCATTGACCGCCCCGATCAAGCTGCCCCCCAGGATGACCAGCGGAACCGCGGCAAACGGGTGAACCCCCTCCATCATCAGCACACCAAACACAATGGCAGAACAGCCCACCACCGAACCGATCGACAGATCAATGCCGCCGACGATGATCACCAGCGCCGCCCCCAGCGTGATCAGTCCGTAACGGCCTTGATAGTTCGCAACGTCAATCAGATTACTCAGGCTGCCGGCCCGCTCGTGGGTGTTGAACAGCACGCCATAGAGCAGAACCAGCACACCGAGAACCCCCAGAATCCGTGTCATCGGGTATTTCCCCCCGTAGCCAGTTGCATCACGGCTTCTTCGCGGCGCTGAGCACCAACGAGTTCTCCGGCGATGCGGCCCTCATGCATCACCACGATGCGATCGGCCATGCCCAACAGTTCTTCCATATCGCTGGTGATCATCCACACGGCCACGCCTTGACCCGCCAGTTCATCCATCAGGGCATAAATTTCCGCTTTCGCACCGACATCGACGCCGCGGGTCGGTTCATCGAGGATCAGCACCTGGGGCTGACGGGCCAACCACTTACCATAGACGATTTTTTGCTGATTGCCGCCCGAGAGCAACGCCACCGGCTGGGCTGCGCTGGGGGTACGCACGCGGAGCCGTTCGATCCACGTACGGTGCAGCTCGGCTTCGGCCCGTGGCCTGACGCCCCAGCGCGAGCTTAAGCGATCGAGATTCGGAAGACTCAAATTAAAGCCGACACTCGCAGGAAGAATCAGCCCATGCAAGCGGCGATCTTCAGGGACAAGCACAATCCCGGCGGCAATCGCTTGGGTCGGTGAGGTGATTCGCAGCGGTTGGCCGTTCAGCTCGATCGTACCGGCGCTGAGAGGCCGCACCCCGAAGACCGCTTCGGCCAGTTCGGTACGGCCGGCCCCCACCAGTCCGGCCATACCGAGGATCTCCCCGGCGCGCACTTCCAGTGAGACAGGTTCGGAGCTACCACCGGCCCAACAGACATTCTTGAGTTGCAGCACCGGGAGACCGCCCCCGCCGCGGCGGTGAACCTTCGGATAAAATTGGCGCAAATCCCGGCCAACCATCAGCCGGACCATGTTCTCGTGCGTGATTTCAGGGCCACGCAGCTCTCCCGCCAAGCGACCATCGCGCAGAACGCAGACGCGATCCGCCACGCGCTTCACTTCCGCCAGCCGATGCGAGATGTACAATACGGATACACCCGCGGCTTTCAGCCCCTCAATCACCTCGTAGAGACGTTCCGTTTCCCGTTGGGTGAGGCTCGAAGTCGGCTCATCCATGATCAGAACACGCACCGCAGTGCCCAAAGCCCGGGCGATTTCCACGAGCTGTTTTTCACCAGGAGACAAGGATTCGACACGCACAGCAGCCCGTGAGGCCGGCAAACCCACGCGGGCCAGAAGCGCGGCCGCCTGTTGGCGCATGGCGCGGCGGTTGAGAACGCGAACCATACCCCCGTGCGTCACTTCCCGACCCAAAAACAGGTTGTCCGTGACCGTGAGGTTTTCGGCCAGATTCAATTCCTGGTGAATGAGAATCACACCCGCGGTCATCGCCTCTGCCGGTGTGCGGAAGTGAACGGGTTGGCCGTCGAGCCAGACGGCGCCCGCGTCGGCCGACTCAATGCCGGCGACGATTTTCATGAGTGTCGATTTCCCGGCGCCATTTTCCCCGACAACGGCCAGCACTTCCCCCGGCGCCAGCGTCAGGCCGACGCCATCGAGGGCCAGCACACCGGGGAACTGTTTCCGCAATCCACGAACTTCGAGGCGGGCAGTCGACATGGTGGAGGTCACGAGAATCCGTGCGGTCCCCAAGCCGGGGATTCTCTCACAAAGGGGAGTTACTCGTCGTGGGGAACCGAGGCGAGGTCGTCGCGGAGTTTTTTCTCGAAATCGCGGACATTGAGGTTCTTGATCACCAGACCACGGACCAGTTCATCGGGGCCACCGTCGCGGGTGACGATTCGGTAGGGAATCGGTTCTTTGACGAGCTTGGAGTTGTCGCCCCGAGCTTTGGCGGCCAGAGCTTCGACCGACAGATAGCCGTAGCGGAAGGGGTCTTGCACCACGGTGGCTTCAATGTGCCCAGCAGCGATACCCTTGAGCGTTTCCCAGTCTTCATCGAAGCCAATGATCTTGATCTGATCAGCCATTTTTTTCGCTTGGGCATCGGCGAGAATGGCCGGGGGGTTATAGGCATACAGCCCAATCATGCACAAATTCGGTAATCCTTTTACGCGGCTTAAGACGCCGGAGGCCGTCGCTTGGGCATTGGTGGGGGCACCGTCTTCCTTGGCGGCACCATCGACAAGGAAATACGAGCCGAAGCGGCGGCCTTCGATCTTTTCGTTGCCGTTGGTGATGACCGCAGGTTCACCGGTGGCGTCTTTTTGGCCGGCCAGTTCGTCGAGAACGCCTTGAGTGCGCGCCCGGCCATTGGCGGATTTCGTACTGCCGATGAAGATCGCAATCGTACCGCCATGGGGTAAGGCTTTCTTCACCAGGCGGCCCACCGCTTTGCCACCTTCGTAGTTGTCGATGCCGATGTAGCAGAGCCGGCCCGTCTTCTCGGCGTCGTTATCCATCGTGATCAGAGGAATTTTCTTGGCAATCCGGGCCAGGGTTTCCGTCTGCCCTTCGGGATTGATGACACTGACGGCGATCCCATCGAAGCCTTGTTTCTCCCAGGCTTCGATGATGGGGGTTTGTTCGGCCGCGTCGAAGGCGTTTTTCGGTTCGCGGAATTGGAGTTCCACGTCGTATTCCCGGGCCGCTTTCCGCGCTCCAGCTTCACAGATTTTCCAGAAATCGGCAGTACAATTGGTCACAATACCAATACGAATTTGGCCGGTTGACTTCTTCCCACACGCGGGAAGACAGGCCAGAATGACCGCCAGAACCAGTACGACCGAGACACGCAGCAGCCCAAACACGGTGTCACCATTGCGTTTGTGGGAGAGATTCACGAAAATCGTACTGTGTGTTTACAAATTCCACCGCGGGTGGGAAGTGGCGGCCTGGCGGTTAACCAACGCGAAACGGTGTACCTTCGGGTTGCAGCAGATCAATGGGGTAGACCGGGCCACCGCCGGCCACATAGGCGAACATCTCGGCCACGTCGGGGTCGCGGAGCGGATAGCGGGGCAATTCGTCGAGCCGGACCCATTGGGCACCGAGCGATTCATCGTCGGGTTCAGCTTTGAGCGGAGTGTCGTCGGTGGGTTCCGCCAGGAAAATGACCCGCACACGCGCGCCAGCCGGGGTTGGCGAATGCTCGATGCGAAGGATACCGACGACACGGATGGGAATGCCCGCTTCTTCGCGGGTTTCCCGGATCGCGGCTTCGACAAACGATTCGCCCGCTTCCGTGCGGCCGCCCGGCAGATACCACGGTTCACCGTATTTGCTTTCCTGAATGAGCAGAAATTGCTCGCCTTTGCGGACAACCACGAGGGCAAAACACCACGTCGGGATGGGTTCACGCGGCATGGCGACCTCCACAGGCACTGCGGCGGAGAGGTGGCCTTACTGTACCATCCCGCGTGGATGAAACCCAGAGGGGTCGGCATCCCAATGGCATTTTCTGGCATTTTCCTCGGTCCCAACCGTTACGTGGGCCACGGCTGGAAAATGGCACAATAGGCGTGAGGTGGTGGGAAGATCATTTTTCCCCACGCGCTGCCCTGAACACAGGCGAAGGGGGCCGCAAGTAGGTGGCCGCAAGTGGGTGTGAGATATTGGGAGAATCCTTTTTCCTTACGGCCTAGGCACCGCCGACGGTGCCCCGGCTTGGCTATGGGCGGAAGGTGGTTGGAGAGTCATTTTTCCCACTGCGGCGGTGGGGTCGTTCCGCCGAGCTGTTTGCGGAGTTTCTCGCCGCGTTCGGAAGGTTTGAGCAACGGTTCGACCCGGTCGAGTTCCGCCACACTGTAACCGGCTCCTTGGAGCAGTTCACGGGCAATGGCTGCCGCATCAGGGGCGGGCGTTTTGGCTCCCCGAGGAAATTGCCGTTCGTGGAAGGCTAGGTTCGCTTGCTGGCCCGCGTCGTAAGCGCTACCCCCGGGGGTTGCGGCCGCCGTTCCGGGGCGGATGTCGGGGATGGGATCAACATCGCGGCCCAGCCGCCGCGCAGCGCGTTTCTCCGCGACCATCTGCCCCAATTCCCAGCACAATACGGCTGCCAATTCGGCATCAGTACCGCATTTTTCCACCAGACCTTCACTGATCCACAGTTGCTCGGTCCCCACATGAAAAAGCACCGCGTCTTTCACCCCAATGGTCATGAAGAGGGGTTCAATCCCCGTGAAAGTATTCTGGGCTAAGATTTGCCGTCCCAGCAATTGCACCCGTTCCGCAGCTTCGAGCGACGCGGGGGGGAGGTTTTTCGGCACACTCACCAGCCCACGGGGAGGTTCATCATCCCAACCGAGGGCTTTGCGGACCGAAAATTCCCCGTCGTTCACACAACCGGCGGTCAGGGTGAACAAGACGGCACCGCCAATCCAACCCAGCCGAGGCTTCATACCCGTTCTCCATCGCGATGGACCGGAGCGATAGCATCGGAACGCAGATTTGTCGAGAGCGGAATGGAAGGGCCGGCGGAGAACGTGAAACGGCGCATGCTGGGCGGGCGGACGTGGCCGCAGGTCCTGCAGACCCAGCGGCCACGGCGAAGCGGCCACGACGAACGTAAAGGGTTCCACTCTTCGTCCGCTTCGCTGGTGGAAGAGTGAGCGGCCGCAGAGAACGTCAAAGAGAAAGAGGGTGTGCTCGGCGGAGCGGTTGGCATCGCCAGCAGCCAATAAACAGGGCGACCTCCAATCGACCAACCATCATCGGCCCCGGTTGCCCCCGGCTAGCCACCCCGCTGTCGCATCGATCCTGGGAACTTCGACCATCACCAACCGGCAGTGTGGTGGAAGTCCGGAACGAACCAGACCAGACCTTCCGAACGAACCAGACCTTCCGACTGATAAAGGCGTCGCGAGTGCTTCTGACGACGGAGTGTGGGGGAAGTCCGGAACGCACCATACTGTCTGAGCGTCAATCCGGCGGTCCGAGATAGACAAACGGCGCCCAGAAGAACGGGGCTTCCCAGCCGGGTTTTTTGCGAATCGCCAGTCGGGCCTGTTTCAATGCATCCGCATAAGTCAACGCCGGACCTTGGGCGGGGCGGATGGCGCTAAAGAAGGCCCCCATCAACTCCGCGGTCGCGGCATCATCCACAGCCCAACAGCTGGCCAGCACCCCGCGGGCGCCAGCCCCCAGAAAAGCCCCTGCCAGGGTTACGCCCGCTTCCAACGGTCGCTGCGGCCCTACATTCGTGACACAAGCGCTGAGGACGGTCAGTTCACAACCGGTTAATTGGAGGCGTGAAATTTCATGCAGCGTCAGAAATCCGTCGTTGCTCGGTTCCAGATTCCCTCGGGGAGGAGCCAGGGCGATCGCGGCGAACGCATTGCCGAAGGCTTCGTCGGCAAAGCCGTGGGCCGCCAGATGAACGAATCGCTGACCCGGCAGAGATGCCACGACGTGGGCTTCCGTGGCTTCCGCCCCCGCCAATGCCGTCACGCGGTCGGGGGCGAAAAACTGCCGCACTTTCTGGCTTTCTTGGGCGGTATAAGGAAGTCGTGGTAGGCTTGTACGCATTGATCCGGCCCCGTGCGGATATTCGGGGTCGCTCACCGTCAGCAAGGTAGCTTCGCCATCCCGTTTCCGCGGCCGGTTGAGAACAACGGCCAACGCTGGGATCGACGGGGCGTAGCACAGTGGTGGCAGTTCGTCCAGGGCGTAGCGTGGCGCTGGTGATGCGGACAGCAGCAAGCATTCGAAGGGCAACTTGTGTAACGCGCCATCGGGAATAATCACCACACGTTGGATCCGGGGATTGCGGAGTTTCTCCCGCAGTGCCGGTGGCAGGATGGCATCGCCCAGCACTTCGGGGAGGCTCACTGTTTTCTGTTGCGGATTTTGGGAGACGAAAACCAATCCGCGTGTGGGTTGAAATGAAGGATCGGCGATCTGCCGCAGATAGTGCGCGGTGAGCCGGGTGGTGACGATGTCGGTCAGAGGAACCATTTCGCCCCGGGTTGTTGTGGTGGGGCGCTCGGGTTGGGAGCTGGCGGGCTTGTAAACGAGGCCGCGGAGGCCGCCGGCGGCGACCGTTGGGCCTTCGGGTAGTTCCCCGAGGTCGTTGGCGATTGCGGCCGGAAGAGTCAGTGGAAAGACCTGAAGTGGGCCTGCCGGATCGGTGCTCAGAACGGCGTAGCTGGCCTCGCGGCCGATCATGTAGGTGAGCAATACCCCTCCGGCCTGATGGGCCGCCTGGCGGACTTGGGTGAGTGATTTTTCCGTAAATGTTGAATCTGTCAGAATTTGCGTCAGTGGATCGGCATCGGCGATCCGGCGCCATACGTCAGTGAAGTCGCGTTGGGCTTTTTCCAGATCGGCCAACAGTTTCTGGGCTACCGGGTCGTTGGTGCCGTCGGCGGGAATGAGCATGGCCTGAAGGCGCAATTGCGAGACGCGCTGCCGGGCGGCGCGTTCGCGGGCTAGCAGTTCGTCGCGTTCCGGTCCAGTCAGCTTGGCGCGTGGATCGACTCCGGCAGCCAGCATCTGGTCCAACAGAGTGCGGCTGCGGCTGCGCACGATAACGCGGAGCAAACCGTCGCCGTTGTGATCACGCGCATACCAGTTTGCCAGAAGTTCAAACGCCGGGGCGAACTGAGAAAAGAATTCGGCCCGCTGCGATGCTTCCCCGAAGGTATTGAGCCGAGCGCGGTCGGCGATCGTGAAGACTTCTTCGAGCAGTTTTTTCGCCTCGTCGGACTGGCCGGCTTTGTCGGTCAGAATCGCGAGCCGCCACAAGGTAATGGCCCAGGTGACGGGGGGGCAGCGGGGATGGTTGGTTTGGAAGGCCCGGGCTTCTTCAAAGCGCTGGCGGGCTTCGCTGTCGCGGCCGGTCAACTCCGCGCAGGTACCCAGCCAATTCAACGTGCGGGCGTAGAGAATGTGGCCTTCTTTTTTCTGAATAGCTGCCAGGGCCAACCAAATTTGTTCGGCAGCGCGCGTCTCTTTTCGGGAAAGAAGGTCGATGGCGCGAACATGTTGAGCGGTTGCCCACAAGTAGCCGCTGCGGATACGGTGTTTTTCGCAAGCGGCTTCGATGCGGGGGACCAATTCCATGGCTTGGGCGATCTGGCGGCGGATATCGACGCTGCTGCGAGCACGGGGGGTCAGGAGTAACTCGGCGCGCACAGCGTGAATCAGGGCACTACTGAGGTCGTCGGGTTCAGCGAAAGTGGTTAAGATGGTGGCGGCATTGTGGAGGGCGTCCAAGGCCCCCGTGGTATGGCCTTGTTCTTTGTAGATGAGGGCGATGTTCAGCCACAGATGGAAGCGAACCGGGTCGGCGGTGGGGCCAACGGCTTCGGCTAGCCGCAGGCCATTACGCAGATGAACGATGGCCTTGGCGTAATCGCCACGGCGGTGTTGCGAAACCCCCAGAAGGTATTCGCATTCCACACGAACGGCGTCGGTGGGGAGGTGATGGTGCTCGTACAGCGCCAGACACCGGGCCAGTAACGCATCGGCTTTTTCAGGCGTTTCGCAGGCCAGTTCGGCGGTCGCGAGATTGACGAGCACTTGCGGCAGAAGGCGGAGATTTTTCGGCGTGGCGGCGTCGAGGTCTGCCAGAGCGGCCGTGAGTAATTTCCGTGCGGTCGGATATGCGGAGGTCATCAATTCGAGTCCGCCGCGATCGGATTGCAGCCGGGCTTCGACCAAAGCATCCCGCGACCAGCGCTCTCCAGCCACCAAGGTGACCTCGAGGGCTTGTTGGAACTGTCGGGCTGAGCGCGTCAGCGTTTGTAAACGGTTGAAGGCCGCCAGCGGGCCGCCGGTATCAGGGTCTTCGGCGGGTGCTTCGAGAACGGCCCGGTATTCCGCGGCGGCTTCGTTACGGAGTTTCGCCGCCTCGCTGAGCTTTTTGGCTGCGACTGCGGCCGATGACCATTCGGCCAAAATATCGCCCGCGATCAGTCGTTGGTGCGGTTTGACTTCCCGGTGCAGCTCCAGAGCTTGCTGATAGAGTGCCGCCGCCTGGGCATAGTTGCCTTGGGCGGCGTATAGTTTGGCACGCTGCCGTTGCGTATCACGCAACCCCAAGGAGTCTTGGACCTGGCGGTGCCACGCCGGGAATTCCGCCAGCGTTTGTAGGGCGGTGTCGATGTCGCCGCGGCGGAGCAAGGCTTCCGCATAGTACCGGCATGCCTGGAGGCGCAAGGGCGTGTTTTGGGCATTTGTGGCGTCGCGGGCGATTTCTTGGGCCGCACGTTCCAATTCCTGCCACCGGGCTTGCTCTGCTTTGTCATCTTTCTGCAGTGAGGCCACCTCGGCGCGTAAGCGCAGCGCTTCCAGGCGGTTTTCGGGTGATAGCGGCGGACGGGCTTGCAACGCGGTCCGCAGATGTTGATCCGCCAGTTCGGCATAGCCTAACTCCAACCGACACCGACCCACGAGCAACTCGAGCGCCGCTATGTCGGGATCGCCGACCTGCTGAAGCCATGCCCGAAACGTGCTCGATAGGCCGATGGCTTTATCGGGGCGACCCGAACGGATGTAGAGTTGGAGCAACCGATTGAACGCTTGGCGTTTGAGGAACGGATCGTCGGTTTTCAACACCGCTTGGAAAAGCGGTTCGGCGGCGCCGAAACGATCCGCCGCGTAGAGCTTATCGGCTTGTTTGTAGGTTTCGGCCAGGTCAGTGGCCGATAGCGGTGGCGCAGCGGCGACCACCACAACCCAGACGACGGGAAACATGACACAACGACTCCGCACGCAATAATCGGGGTTGCTCCGGTGGGGCGGCAGCGCGGCTGATGAGCCGCTGCAGAGCCACAAGGCGTTACTTCGGCACCACGCGGAAGACATATTCGCGTTCACTGACCAAACCTTCCTCGGCAGTGGGATTCGCTTTTTTGTAGACCAACCCCCGCATGGTCGAAACCGCAGCGTCTTGCTCGGCCGGGCTAAGATAGCGGATGAATTTGCCCTCCAGCTGGCCCCGTGGCAGGACGGGACGGCTACCGGTTTTGGCAATGACTCGGAGGCGGTCGTGGTCGCCCACCGTGGGGGTGGTGAGGATAGTCCCGGTGTTCTTCCCAGGCACGATGCGGACCTCGTGGGCCTTCAGAGTACAGTCGCGTTCATCTTCATTGGGAAATAGGAGTGTGGCCCCTTCGTGATCCAAAACCCAGACGGTGACGAAGCAATCGCGATCGGCCTTCAACTGGATGTAGATTTCCTGATGCACTGGCAACACCCCGTTTTGGGGAGTGGGCATCATCTGCACATCGAGAGCGAAGTCGTTGCGGCTGATCGGGGGCCAGTTGAGTTGGAGGGCGCTGGGTGTGGTGTTGGGCGGAGGGGTGTTGGGCTGGGAGGGGCTTGGGTCGGCTTGGGCATCTGGGGAATGATCTGTCGTGGGGGTGTGGGTTGCCAGCCACACCACAACCCCCATGAGCAACACTGCGACTGTGACCAGACCGACCAGCCATGGGGTGCGGGGGCGGCGTTCGTCGGGTGCAGTGGGGGCAATGATCGAGGGGCTGGCCAGCGCGGCGCTGGGGACGGCTGTGGTTTCGCTCAAACTGGGGATGCCATTATGAGACGGCGTCGCGTGGACTTTGGGTAAGCTCCCCCGGGATGGTGTAAGGATGGCTGAAGGCCCGATGAAGCGTTCCGCGATGGGCACCAAAGCGGCGGCCAATTCGTTGGCGTCCGCGAAGCGTTCGTGGGGCGATTTGGCCAGGCACTTCAGACACAACGCTTCCAAATCTTCCGGAATCTCCGGGTGGCTGAGCCGCGGTGGGATGGGCGGTTCATGGACGACTTTGATGAGAAGATCGGTGAAGCTCTCGCCGTGGAACGGTGGCTGTCCGGTGAGCATGAAGTAGAGAATGGCGCCGAGGGCGTAAACATCGGCCGCCGGGCCGACATCCTTGCTGTCGCGGGCCTGTTCGGGTGCCATGTATTGCGGAGTCCCGACGACCTGCCCCGTGGCGGTCAGTTGGGTATCCACCGTGGTGCGCTTGGCCAGGCCGAAGTCGGTTACGCGTGGGCGGCCATCGCGATCGATCAGGACGTTGGCCGGCTTCAAGTCGCGGTGGATGATACCCAATTTGTGAGCATACGCCACGCCCGAGACAATTTGCGAAAACAACGAGAGCGTGGTCGCTATTGACGGTATGCCCTGCGCTTCGACGAACGTTCGCAGATTGGGGCCTTCGACCAGGGCCATGGTGAAGTAGGGTTTATCACCGATTTCGCCAATGTCGTAAATCGGCACCACATTGGGGTGATCGATGGCTGCGGCGGCGCGGGCTTCTTGCAGAAAGCGTTGGGTGCTGTCGTCGTTGGGGTTGGCACCCAGAATCATCTTGAGGGCCACCAGACGATCGAGGCCATGCTGCCGGGCCCGGTAGACGACCCCCATCCCGCCGCGGGCAATCTCGCCGAGTAATTCGTACTTGCCAAAGTGCTGCGGCTGCAACGGCGAGGGCGTGTTGGCAGACGTCAGTTCCGGATGGGTTTCCCGCACCACGGTGGCCTCCGGAGTATTGGCCGTTTGCGCCAGGCCACTGATTTCGGTGGACGATGGCGATTGTGGCGTCGTCGGCGGTTCGCTGACAACGGTGTTGGTTTCCGGAAAATTGTGCGGATTCATGCGGTCCTCTTCACAGAAGGTCGTAGGAGAGTCGTCCACAGGCGGCGGAGCGTCCGCCCCACAGCCCCGCCCCACCGGGCACTCAGCCCACCCCACGCGGCGATGGTCCCAGCGATGATCAAGACACCCATCCCCACCGACCACCAGCGCGATGGTTCCTCGATATTAGCGGCCGCGGCCACTTGGGTCGTCATGTGGTCGGTATCACTGCCAGCGACACGGGAGGGAACCGATGGCACCAGCGCCGAGACTGGCTGGGATACACCCGGTGCGTGCGGCGGGGGGGCCACCGAGACCGGCCGGGACATTCCTGCTTCGCGATACACCATATCGACCAGGGTGAAGCTATCCCCGCCCGCATCGGTGAAACCAGCCACCGGAAGGGTCTGATCCAGGGGCAACACGGGCGGCAGGGGGTGTTTCTCACTACCGGCATAGATCGGCACAGCGGGTTCCGCGTGCCCGAATAACGATTCCGGTGATGGCACCGACAGCTTCACTGCCGGCCATTGACCCAACGGTAATCCCGACTCTCCGGAACTGCCGGTATAACCCAGAAACGTCTCGGGTCGGGCCGTGTTGGCCGACACCACACCCTCGACGACCGGATCGGTCCGTGGTGGGCGGGAGTCGTTGCGGCCGTTGTCGAGCACAATGCCACTGAGGGATGTTCCCAGATCGGGGGGTAAAAATAGCGGCGGCGGAAGGGGCGGGGGACCCGGTGGCGGTTCCCCAAGCGTTACCGGAACGGGCACCACTGTGATCGTGAAGTTCGTCGCGTGGGTGGCCGTGTCGGTCAATTCCAGTTGCAGGTTCGTATCGGTCACGAGGACGGTGACCACCAGAGGAAACGTTCCCGTCACGCCGGGCGGTGGAATGAAAAGCAAGTCGTCGAGATCCGCCGGTTGGAACGACCACTGCCCGTCCCCCAAATTCGTTCCGCGATTGAACGCGGCTCCAGGGGGCACCCCCGTGATCCGAATTTCCACCTTCTCGGATGGATCGGTGGATGGTGGGGACAGATTGATGAACACCCCCACTGGCGTATCTTGCGTGGTGACGACATCCAGCGCCGAAGGAACCACGGGTGTGGCCACCGGTGTCAACTGCATCGCCACGACCAAAGTGAAGGGATTCGTAGCGTTCCGGGGTGGTGGATCGAGGGAGTTCGGGACCGAGGGGGGCACATTCGGCAACAACGAACCACCACTGGTCGGATCCAGTGGGGAAGGACTACTGCCGCCAGAGGTCAGCGTGTTGCCCGAACCCATATTGGGCGGCCAAGAAACGGTGATGGGGTTCGCACCCGATCCGGGTTGATTCACCAAACCAACCGTCAGGGGAACTAATCCACTGAATCCCGGTTGGGCCGCGGTGTAAGTGACACTATTGGGTACTGCCAGAAACTGATTGATGGTGGCAATCGTGCCCATCAGGCGGAGGGTTGTGCTGCCGTTGCTGGCGACGGAACGATCGATCATCAATCCCGAGGGTATGGCAGTGCTCTGAAAGACCAGGGAGCCGTTCGGAACAGTGAGTGAAAGAATGTGTATGTCCCCGGGTTGCTCGTCGGGGCTACTGGCGACCAACCGACCGCTGCCCAAATCCACGGCGCTACCTTCGGGAGCGACAATCGGTGCCACCGCGACCGAACCACCGAGGAAGAAGCGCACCTGCACGACGGCAGACCCCAAACTCCGCGGCGTGGTCGTCACTTCCAGCGGGTCAGGGCGATTCCCCGTCGGACCAAAGACAGCCCGATCCACCAGACTTCCCACAAAATCAACAAAAATCGTACCATTGAACGGCTGTGCCGATGACGGCGTCAGAACCAAGGTATCGAGCAGGGCCTGAAACGCCGTCGGATTATTGCCACTGAGGCGCCATTGGTTCGGCTCGATAGGATCGATGGGGGTGCCGTTGGCCGATAGGGTGAATTCCGTGTCGTTGGTGCCCGCCGCGGGCGAGACGAAAATGTCGAGTGTGATGGTTTCGGAGCCGTCGGCATCCGCCCAACCGGCAATCCTGACAAACCCTGGCGGGAACGCAAAGCCCGCGGCGGGGGCGAACACCACGCCAGATGCCTCGACCACCATCGAGGCCGCCGAGACCACCGGCTGGACCGCAATCTCTTGAACACCCGTATCGGTGATGTTGTTGAAACTGGGGGGGGCCGTCGCCGTGAGTGTCATCGCGGCATCGCCGCTCAAAAAGGGCGTGGGGTTGAAGAACAACCCGTTGCCAATAACGGTGTTCAAGTTATCCAGTATTCCAACCAAAGTGACCGTGGGGGAATTATTGCTGTCGATGGCGACATTATTCTCAGCAGCCAAAGCTTCATCGATCACAACCGTGCCGTTGGTCGCAGTGATGGTGATGGTGTGCGCATCCGAGGAAAAACTAAAGAGCCGAAAAGGGACCGCAACGGGCTGGTTTTCGTTGGTTTCAATCGGAACTGACGGTTCAGGAGGTAACACCATGAAGGAGAGAACTTCCCGCGGCTCCAACTGCTCGACATGAAGAATGCAGTGAGACTCTTTCCGCTGTGGAACGCTGTCCCAAAACCAGTCTCGCCATGAGAAGCGTCGCATGGTAGCCTCGCACCATCGATTTGACGGGGACGACTCCACTCACTAATAGGTGTTGATCGCCAGGCCACCCGATAGATGAGGGAGTATCGCGGCAGCCCGGCGGCGTTCTGTCGGGTGACAACCGTCGGAAACCCCTATTCCTTAGATGGGATTCAGTTCCAGAATATCATCCTTTGGGTTTCAACAACAGCGTAACTGGGAAAATCGGATGTAACAATCCACAACCAGTGAAAATTCTGTCCAGAATTTGCTGTTGGCTGAACCGCAAGTCCCACTCTCGCCAACCGGTAAATTGATCCTTCTTTCTCCCTTGCGCTCCCTAACAACTTTTTTCGGGGCAATCCACCTGCCGTGGTTAGCGGCACCCAGGAACAATCCATCCCAGACGGTTCGTACTGGCAACTTTTTCGGGGCAGCAGACCAGCCGTGGTTGGGGCGTCGAAGTCACCAGAAATGCGTCGAAGTCACCAGAAAGTCTTGTTGTCTATAGCGTTTCGTCGCGCCGGCGACAGACCAGCCGTGGTTGGAGCGGAGAAATTCACGGGGAAATGGCCAAATAATGCACTTGCTGCGCCAGTTGTTGCTGCATCAAAGCGGCAAAAAGGCATAGAGGTTCACCGGGAAATGGCCAGATAATGCCCAGACCCAGCGCGGGGTATTTTTGCGCAGTCATCCCATCCTGCCCATTTATTCAAGCGAATTTTGGCTTATCCGCTCGTGTATCCATGAGTGGTTGTAGCGGTTTTGTCACTTATTTGGATTTTGCCAGTTCACTTTCTGTACAGTTTTGTCTATAAATGGCTCCTTCCCGGGCATGTATGTCGCGGGAAGTTCTCAGTGGTTAAACCAGGAGGTACATCGAGGATGACCACTACGTTTCTGACCGTCATCGCCCTGGCCGGCTCTCTGGTTCCCACCGCCCCCGGGTTCCACGCCCACAGCGATTACAGCCACGCCATGAAGCGGGCTGCAACCGAGAACAAGCCGGTGGTTGTGCTGATCGCCCAAGGCAATGCGTTCGCGACTCTCCTCAATGACGCGAACCTGACTGCGGAAGCCAAAAAGTTGCTGACCCAGAAATGTGTCTGTGTGGCCGTGAATCTCGAAACTGAAGCCGGCCGGGCGTTGGCGAGTGAATTCCAAATGCCCAACGGTGGTTTGGTCATCAGCAGCTGTGGCGGCTCTTATCAAGCTCTCCGGCAGGTCGGTACAGTCACCGCCCGCGACCTATCCCGACACACGCTCACCTACGCCACCGCCACAGGCACGCCCACCACGACCGTGACCGTGGGTGCTCCCGCCACAAGTTATTACCAAGCTCCGGTTTACGTCGGTGGTTGCTCCGGTGGCAGCTGTGGCCGTGGTACGACCATCCTTCCTGCGTCCTACCCGGCAACGCCTGTCCCTGCGTCCTACCCGGCAACGCCTGTCTACGGCGGTTGCTCCAATGGTCGCTGCCCCACCCCGATTTACATTCGTTAAGTCCGGTCGACTTACCTGCGCCAACTGAAAAACCTACGCTGCCTCAACCTACGCTGCCTCTTGGGAACTGAACTTCAGTCCTCCAAGAAGCGGTCCGGCGAGTGTCCGGCACGGGTTCTCCTGGCCGTACACTCGCATTTTGCGTTGGGCATGATGATCTCAAAGTCTTTGCTAGGCTGCACTTGCATTCTCCTGGCCGTACCGTGCATTCTGCGTTGGGCATGGCTTACAATGCTTACAATGAACGTACGGCAGGGCCCGACATCGTCGGAAAAGGACCAACCGCCATGGATGCCATCATTCTGGCCGCAGGCAAAGGCACTCGCCTGCGACCGTACACCGAAACGACTCCCAAACCGCTGCTGTTCGTTCAAGGACGACCCATTCTCGACTGGATTCTGGGTGCCCTTCCGCCGATCGAACGATTGGTCGTTGTTGTCAATTACCTTGCGGAGCAGGTGGAAGAGTACCTCACCCGGCAAACCCATGTGCGGAATTGGCACACCATCCGACAAGCCGAACCCCGCGGCACCGGCGACGCTCTGATGAGTTGCCGCGATGCCATCCGTGCCGACAAGGTGATGGTCCTCAATGGCGACGACCTCATCGGGCGGGCCGACCTGGCCCAACTTGCGACCGTGCCAATGGGCATTCTCGCTCACCCGGTTGAAAGACCAGAAAACTACGGGATTCTCTTCCGCCGCCCCGATGGCACCTTGGAACGGATCGTCGAGAAGCCAACAGGCTTGCAACCACCGCAGCTGGCCAATGTCGGCGGCTATGTCTTTCCACGAAGGGTTTTCGATCTGACCCTACCGTTGTCGCCGCGGGGAGAGTACGAAATCACCGATGCCGTGGCTCAGTTGGCCGCCCACGAGCCGTTTTATGTCGTCTCGGCCAGTTATTGGCTGCCAATTGGTACTGTGGAACAATGGCAGGCGGCCCAAACCGCAGATGTCAGCCCAGCCCGTTGAAGCGCGAACTGTTGCCCACGGTGCGGAGGAACAACTCTTCGAGCGTTTCGTCGTCGTGAACCAAAAGGCGAATGACAACTCCACAGACGGCGGCCAGTTGAAAGAACCGCAGATTGGCCCAACCGGGGGGTACGGCCACCCGCCATTCTCCGTCGCCCGCATCGTTGAGAATCGTCACCCCGGCCTGGCCTAATGCGTCGCGGAAAGCCGCAAGGCCATCACCCTGAACGCGCATGCGATAGCGATCGAGGCGGCGGGAACAGAGTTCCGTCACGGTGCCCTGCCCGCGGAGGCGGCCACCGGCCAAAATGACAACGCGCTCGCACACCGCTTCAACATCCGCCAACAGGTGGGTGGAGAGCAAAACGGATTTATCGTGCTCGACAGCCAACGATTGGATGAGCCGCAACATGGCGTCGCGGCCGGCCGGGTCGAGTCCGCTGGTGGGTTCGTCGAGCAGCAAAACCGGTGGATCGTGAACGAGGGCTTGGGCGAGTTTGACACGCTGTTTCATGCCCGTGGAATATTCTTCTATCCGCCGATAGCGGGCTTCTTCCAATTCGAGATACGAAAGCACCTCGTGGGCGCGCCGCGTGGCATCACGGCGGGGCATGCCGTACAACTCGCCCGCCAAGGCGACGTACTCGACCCCGGTCAGGCCGGGCACCAGTGCATCGGCTTCCGGCATAAAACCAATCAGCCGTCGCAGCCGCCAATTGCCCGCGCTCTCCCGGTCGCTACCCAGTTCCTCGTTGAGCACCCGTCCACCACCGCGCGAGGGTGGAATCAACCCCATGAGAATCTTCAGCAGCGTCGATTTCCCGGCACCGTTGGGGCCTAGCAGGCCGATCCGCCCCGGCGGCAGAGCCAAGTTGATGTTCTCCAAGGCGGTGAAGGAACCAAACGAACGCGACAGATTCCACAGTTCGATCAGAAGAGAGCCGCCGGTCATACGTCGGTCGCCCTAGGGGTTGTTGGCCCGAATGATCTGCGGTTCGCCCGCATCGGTGCGTTACGTTGTATAGTCGGCGTTCAGTTTGACGTATTCATAAGTCAGGTCGCTGGTGTAGAAGGTGCAGCGGCCGGTGCCGAGCGTGAAGCGGAGTTTGAAGTGGACTTCGCGATTGTGCTTCAGGTACGAAGAAGCGGCGGCGCTGTCGAAGGGGAGGGGGGTTCCCGCTCGGTACAGGGGCATGTCGCCCATCCACAACGACAAATCCTTCTCCTCGAACGCGACACCGGAGTAACCCGCCGCCGAGACGACGCGGCCCCAATTGGGATCGTTGCCGAACACAGCCGTCTTGACCAAGGCACTTTCAGCAATGGTTTTGGCGATCTGCCGGGCGTCGGCATCGGTGCGGCAGCCATCCACTTCAATGGTGATGATGTGTTCGGCTCCTTCCGCGTCGATGATGATTTTGCGTGCCAATTCCACGCACACATGCCGCACTTCCAGGGCCAAAGCCTCCAGTTCTGCTCCCGCCAAGCGTGGTCCACTCCCATTGGCTAGCAAAAAGACCGAGTCGTTCGTACTGGTATGGCCTTCGACGGAGATACAATTGAAGCTCTGTTCCGCGGCGATCTTGAGAATGCGTTGCAGGTCGGAGGGATGGACGGCGGCGTCGGTCAGAATGAACCCGAGCATGGTGGCCAGATTCGGGCCGATCATGGCCGCGCCTTTGGCGAATCCGGTGAGGGTGATGGCTCCGCAACGACGGGTGGCGACTTTCGTGCCGGTATCGGTTGTCAGAATAGCATGGGCGGCGTGCGAAAAAGCGTCGCGCCCGGTGGTTGCGGCGCGGATGGCTTGCGGAATACCCGCTTCGAGAATTGGCATAGGCAGCGGCCGGCCAATCACCCCGGTGCTAGCCACCAACACTTGTTCGGGGGAGCACTGCAGTTCATCGGCGACCAGTTCGGTCATCCGGCGGGCATCGCGCAGACCTTGTTCACCGGTACAGGCATTGGCATTGCCCGAGCAAACGACAATCGCCCGAGCATCGGCTCGCGGCAGGCGCGCCCGGCTGACTTGTACCGGGGCGGCACACACGCGGTTTTGGGTGAACACACCCGCAGCCGCGGCCGGCGCATCGCTGATGATGACGGCCAAATCGCGCCGATCGGGTTCGGAACGCAAGCCACTGGCAATTCCGGCAAATCGGTAGCCGGACGCAAGATGCCATTCGTTCATGTTGCCATCGTATGTACCCCGAGAATCCGCAGAAAGGGACCGTGGAAAAAAAAGAATAGCTAGCCGTTGTGCGATGAGGTGGCTGCGAGAGGCTTGGTTTCACGCTGGTGGAGCCAGGCCAACAGCCCCTGAACATGTTTGCAACGGTGGTGAGGCTGCCGGGCACTGCGGTACACCGCATCGGGGCAGGTGCAGTGCCATTCGAGCCGTTCGTCGGTGGTTCGCTCAGCGGCGATTTGGTAAGAGTCGCGGCCGCCCAGCACATCCCATGTCATCACGCAACCGGGTTGGTGCATGAACGGATTGCGAAAGCGAACGCGATAACGGTACCGTGTCGGCGACCGCCGGCAATCGGGACCCGGCAGTATGAGAGTGACCACGGTCCGCGGGGATGGCGAGTTTGGCGTTGGAGCGACCATATGGCACTGCCTATCAATGTTCCTGAAGAAATTTTATCCTGACGGTATCTGGTTGGAATGTCAGTAGTAGTCTGTCGTGGTAAACTGATAACTCTCGTGGGGAGCATCGCCTATGGACCCCGAAAAAACCCAAATGACCGACCCGCAGACGATGAAAACCTTCATTCGCGATCTGGCGCGAAAAAACCGGATTGCGCAAAAAAATAAAGACGAAATCAGCCGGGTCATCTGTGCGAAGTTTTTGGCCTTGCCGGCGTATGCCGCCGCCCGGACGGTGATGTGGTACGTCGATGCGGGCAGCGAGGTCCGCACACGGCACACCCTGCCGGAAGCGCTACGGCACGGCAAGCGGTTGGTGGTGCCGTGGTGTGTTGTGGAAAGCAACCAGTTGGAGTTGTTTCATCTGGAAAGCATGGAGGAGCTTGTCGAAGGGGCGTACAAAATTCTTGAACCGCGCGTGGAATTGCGGCAACTTCCTCACAAACAGGTGCGGCCTGACGAGTTGGATTTGGTGATGGTCCCGGGAACGGCTTTCGATGTGCGCGGTGGGCGGATGGGGCAGGGTAAGGGCTATTACGATCGCCTCTTGGCCAGTGCCCGCCGCGACGCTCCCTTGGTGGGTTTGGCCTTCGATTGTCAAATCTTTGAACGGATTCCAGTGGCGGAACACGATGTCTTCATGGACCTTGTCCTCACGGAAAGTCGTACGATCACCGGGCAGGGCCGCGGTGGGCAGGGGGCCGAGGCGTAGGAACGATCACCGCCGATTCCCCGGTCTTTGCCGGGTCGTTGGCCGCTAAAGCGTCCGACGTGTAGCTTTTGCCACGGCCAGTGAAAGTTGTTCCTGGTCGTTTCTGAGGCTCCTTATCCTGGAATCTATCGGGATTACCGTAGAGCTTTATGGATTGGTCCGCGTTCCGTTCGCAGTTCCCGGTGGCCGCGTCGTGGGCGTTTCTCGACCACGCGGCGATTGCCCCGTTGCCGACGCCCGCAGTGGCGGCCATGGCTCAGTATGCCGAAAGCCTTGCCAACAATGGTGTGACTGTGGTCAGTGAGTGGCTGCGGCGGGTGTCCCAAGTCCGCCGTTGCGCGGCCCAACTGCTGGGGGCCGACCCCGAGGATGTGTATTTCGTTCCCAACACCACTTACGGAATCAGCGTGGTGGCCGAAGGATTCCCCTGGCGGCCGGGCGACAACGTGGTTGTGGCGGCGGAAGAATACCCCGCGAACCAGTACCCGTGGATGAACCTGGCCCATCGCGGTGTGGAAGTCCGCCGGGTGCCCAGTCGGGGTTCCCGCATCGCCATCGACGATCTCATCAGCGCTATGGACACCCGGACTGCTGTGTTGACCGTCTCATCGGTTGAATTCGCCAGCGGATTTCGCAACGACCTTGACGCGCTGGGGGATGTGTGCCGTCGCAACGGGATTTTCTTTTTCGTCGACGCCATCCAATCGCTGGGTGTATTCCCTCTCGATGTCACACAAACCCCGATCGACGGGCTTTCGGCCGATGGGCATAAGTGGTTGCTGGGTCCCGAAGGGGCTGGCATTGGCTACATTCGTCGCGAATGGGTGGACCGCTTGCATCCGTGGGGGGTCGGAGCGTTCAGCGTGGTCCATCCTTGGGATTTCAGCACCATCGACTTGCGCCTCAAGCCGCACGCGGGCCGTTTTGAGGGTGGGGCCTTGAACTTGGCCGGCATCACGGCGCTGGGCGCCAGTCTCGAACTGCTCTTGTCGGTCGGCATTGCGAATATCCGCGAGCGTGTTCTCGCATTGACCGACTACCTGTGTGAGGAAGCTCTGCGCCGGGGATGGACCGTGTTCAGTTCCCGGACGCCGGCGGAGAAATCGGGGATTGTCTCCCTGCTGCATCCGACGCTTCCGCCCGAAGAAGTCGTGAAGCGCTGTCGGGCGGCCCGGGTGGCCGTCAACATGCGGGCCCAGCGTGTGCGCGCCAGCCCCCACGCCTACAACACGACCGACGAAATCGACCGGTTCTTGCGCGTCTGAAGGAGAACCCATGCCGCACAGCGCACTGAATCCGCGCATCGCTGTCTATACCGGAACCTTCGACCCGGTCCATTGGGGGCATCTGGACATCATCGAACGCGGCAGCCGCCTTTTCGAACGGCTCATCGTCGGGGTCGGCATCAATCCGGATAAGCAAACCCTCTTCACCACCGATGAACGCGTCCGGCTGATTCGCGAAGTGACACGCGGCTGGTCGAATGTGGAAGTGCTGGCGTTCCAAGGGTTGGCGGTCACGTTTGTTCGACAATGCGGCGCTCGCGTGGTGCTCCGTGGCCTGCGGACCTTGTCGGATATGGAGTATGAGTTCACTATGTCGCTGATGAACCGGAACTTGGATTCCGAAATCGAAACGGTCTTTTTGATGGCCAAAGAGGAATTTTCTCATGTCAGCTCATCGCTGTTGCGGCAGATTGCGACGCTGGGAGGCGATTTGTCGAAGTTTTTGCCCGAACCGGTTCGCGCTGAGTTACTGGCGCGGGCGCGACGATAGCCCGTGTGTTCTAGGCTTGTGAAGGCCCACACGCTGGAGAATTCCTGCCATGCCCAAAGTATCCGTCACGCTGATCGCCGTGCTGTTGCTGGCTGGCCTGGTGTATCTGGCATATCATCCCACGGTCGCTCAGCAAGCTGTTCATTGGCTCCGCCGGGAACTGGGTCTGCACAAGCCCGATTTCCGTAGTCCCGGGACGCCCACCTATCAGCCGGTGGTTCGTTAATGGCGCACGCCCAAACGGAGCACGCCAGGAGCTAGCCCCGAGGCCCATTCCGAATGTCGGTCGGACCGCGCCGACCCCGGCGCTGCGCTCGCAGCAGACCTACTGCCAACTGCTACAATGGGCTAAGATGGCCCACGCCCCTTCTTTCCACGGAGAACGTGCTATGACGCCGTTGCAATCCCTCGTGGCGACGGGTACCAAACTCTGGCTCGATTCGGTTGATCCCGATCTGATTCAGCTCAATCGTCGCCATGGCGCCACAGGAGCCACATCCAACCCGATCATCATCGCCGGGCTGATCAACAGCGGCCGCTTCGATAACGATATGAAAGCTTTCTTCAACCAAGGCTTGGATGACGAAGGCGTGGCTTGGGCCATGACCGATCGACTGGTGAAAATGGCCCAAGATGTCTTCCTTGATGTCTGGAGCGACACACGCGGTGATGATGGTTGGGTCAGCTTCGAACTCGATCCACTGCTCGAAGATCAGGATCAACCGAAAACCCTTGCAGAACGAACCGCAGCGTACATCGAGTTGGGTAAGAAATGGTCGGCGGGGCACAAGAACCGGATGATCAAAGTTCCCGCGACACCGGCCGGCCTGGCGGCGATTGAGGAACTGGTTGTCGCTGGTGTCTGCCCGAATATCACCCTCATTTTCAGCGAGCGGCAGTATCTGGCCGCCCGCGATGCTGTCTGGCGCGGCATTCAACGTCGTTCCGATAAGGAGAATGTCAAGTCGGTGTACAGTATTTTCGTCAGTCGGGTGGATGTTTACACCGAGGAGCATGTGCCGGAGCTATCCCCCGCGGCGCAAGGTATGGTCGGAATTGTGAATGCCAAGCGGATTTGGAAGCTGAATCGCGATTTCTGGGCCGATAAAAGGATGCCGCGCAAGCAGGAGATGATCTTTGCCAGCACCGGGGCCAAAAAGACCAAGAAGAACCCCAATCCGGACCCGATCAAGTACGTCGTCGCGTTCGCGGGCAGCGACATCGAAACCAACCCGCCGGAAACCAACGAAGCGGTGCTCAAAAGCGGCCATACGTTCACGCGCATGGTCGATCAACTACCGCCCCCCGAAGTCCTGGCCGAGATCGACGCCAAGGTGGACCCCGTGAAGATGGAAGAAACCCTCATGCGCGAAGGGCTGGCCAAATTCGCCGATCCCCACAAGGCCCTCATCCAACTGATCGGCCAAAAACGGGCCGCCTTGAAGTAAGCCGACAGCGCATTGCCTATCCACCGGCTATTGCCCGCGTGCGGCCGCGGCGTGAGAGCATGCCTTGAAGGTGCTAGCAGCCCTTGAAGTAAGCCGGTAGCGCGTTTTCCGTCCACGGCAGTCCATCAGGATCGCGTCTCACGGCCATGGGTTTCACGGCCGTGGACCGCAGATGCCATCCATGATCCTAGCCCCCGCAGTCGCGGTGAAGCGCCGACGCGGGCGCCGGGGCGTTGTTGGCGGTCGTTGTTGACGGTCGTTGTTGAGTTGGCGGGCGTTGTTGACGGTCGTTGTTGACGGGCATTGTTGACGGTCGTTGTTGACGGGGGGATGGGGGCAGGTCGATTGGTGGCCGAATATTCCGCTAGGAATCTGCAGGATGCTGACCGATTGCACGCCCGACGAATCTCGGTGCAACACGATCGCCAAGTTCGGATCAGGTAGGGCCTTAACGCGGTAGGGGGGTGGCATCGACGACATGTTCAGATCGACGCGTACCGGGGGATCAGCGTTGAGATCGAACACGGTTATCACGCCGGGGGCGGGACAACCCTTGTCGTTGTATGGGGCACTCACAACGACAGCGATCAAGTGCCGGCCATCGCTGGTGATGGCGAGATCCGTTATATAACTCCCGTTGAGTTGCTAGGTGGTTTGGGTTCGTCGGGGCCAATCCCAATAGGTGAGGAGATGATTGATTTGGCGATATTTGCTTTCCGCAGCGGCCACACGCTGGCCATCCGGTGAGCAAGCCACGTGGCGGAGGGATCCGCGGCCGCTGTCCAGCATGCCTGGAGTATGACGGTACAAAGCCTCGGCGCCGTTTCTTGTTGCCGGTCGAAGCATGGGCCGCAGGTTGCCCCCATCCACGCGAGCGATGCCACGGATCCCACCGCACCACAGCCGCAGGTACCGATCACTTCTTCGGGTTGTCCAGCGAACTTCCGTAAACACACGTATTCGGGCCTATTCTGGATAGGCATGGAGTAAGGATGGCAGGGGTTCGAAGGCTTTGCGGTCCAACATCTCCCTGGCTAGTGTGTCTTCGATCCGCCAACCACGGATGACCACATGCTTACGACCCAATGGATCGGTCCACCAGGCGATAAGAATCTGCGTGGCCGGAACGCCGCCACGACCCGCGCGAAACATCTCCCAGCCTTCGGCTATCTTGGTGGCCCGGCGTGCGAGCTTGCGCCACTTGACGGGATTGTCTTTCAGTTGGCGGACCAGGCAGTCTTTGTTGGTGTCGGCCACGCAAGCCGACAGGGTCGTTGCGATCATGTCCGCATCGGGATTATGGCCGCATCGGGATTGATCAGTTTCGTTTCGTGCTTGAGCATAGGAGTCGGTCCTGATGGAATCGCCCTTGTCCCCCGACGGAGTCCTACAATAGCCGACGCCCGAGGTGGTTTCAGAGTTCACGCTCCAATTGACGATATGCCCACGGAAGCCCTTGTGCACAGTCAGGTACCAGGTTACACGCCGCGACGCGGCAAAGTCCGCGATATCTACGATCTGGGCGAGCAACTGGTGATCGTCGCCACCGATCGCATCAGTGCCTTCGATTACGTGTTAGAGCCAGGTATTCCCCAGAAAGGCCGCATTCTGACCGCCATGACACTCTTTTGGCTCAAGTGGCTGGGCGTGCCGAACCACTTCCTCAGCGCCAACCTCGCCGACATGCCCCCCGAGTTCCGACAACCAGAACTCGAAGGCCGGACCATGTTGGTGAAGAAGACCACCGTCATTCCCATCGAGTGTGTGGCCCGCGGTTACCTTGCGGGTTCGGGGTGGAAGGAGTATCAGGCGACGCAAACCGTTTGCGGCATTGCTCTGCCCGCCGGGCTGCAACTGGCCGACCGCTTACCCGAGCCGATCTTCACCCCGGCGACCAAAGCCATCTCCGGGCACGATGAAAACATCTCCTTCGACACCATGGCCCAACACGTTGGCCGCGACACAGCCCGCACCCTGCAAGCGCGCACGCTCGATATCTATCGAAGAGCCGCCGACTATGCCGAAACCCGCGGGATTCTATTAGCCGACACCAAGCTCGAATGGGGTCGGCTGCCCAGCGGGGAAATCATTCTCATCGACGAAGTTTTAACACCCGATAGTTCCCGCTATTGGCCCAAAGATCGCTATCACCCCGGTGTGTCGCCGCCATCCTTCGACAAGCAATTCGTTCGCGATTGGCTCGAAACGACAAATTGGGACAAGGCAAGCCCCCCCCCGCCCCTACCCGCAGAAGTGGTGGCTAAAACGCTGGCGAAGTACCAAGAAGCCCTCGACCGACTAACACGATAAAATCGCTTAGCCACCCGACACATACAATTTGCGTTCGCGGATGTATTCCTCCACCGCCCGCGGGACCAGATAACGAATACTCCAACCATCGCTCACGGCCCGGCGCAACTCCCGGCTGGCAATATCGATCATCGGGCAGGTCACGAAACGCAGCCGTACTTGCGTAGCCGCGATGTGTAAGGCGCGGGCCAGGCGCTCCCCCGTCCACAGCATCCCCCCGGGGCGGGGCACCACAATCAGTTCGGCCAACGCGATCACCTTCTGCGGTTCATACCATCCCGGCAGATCGGGCAGGCAATCGGACCCCAATACCAGGGAAAACTCATATCCGGGGTGCCGCAAATGAAGCTGTTCCAGCGTGACCGCAGTGTAGCTTGGTTCCGCTCGTTCTTTCTCGATGCGATTAACCCGGAAGGCGGGATGGCCCGCGATGGCCAGTTCCAGCATGTCGCAGCGTTGTTCAAAGCGCGTGATAACGGTGGGTTTGTGGGGTGGCTGAGCACTGGGTACAAACCACACTTCATCTAGATGCCCCTGGACCCGGCACTGTTCCGCCACGATGAGATGGCCGACATGAACAGGATCGAAGGTGCCGCCAAAGATGCCGATACGCATGGGTGTTGGTTGTCTGTCGGGTTCGTCTGCGGCTACTCCCCGGCGGTATCACGAGCCGTCGGTTCGTGCCGTCGTCGTGGACCATGTTCCCCGGGGGGGAAGTGGTTGCCGCTTAATTTATGGGGGCGGCAGCGCAGCGCGGAGTTGTTCGGCCGCCACTTCCGGAGCCACGGTGGTGATGTGACAGCCGAACCCCCACTCGAACCCCGCGGGTCGCGCTGTGCGCGGCGTGATTTCCAGATGCCAATGATAATATCGCGGTTCGCCCGCCCGCAGCGGTGTGGTGTGGAGAAACCAGTTGTACGCCGGTAAATGCTGGCACTGATCCAGAGAACCCAGCACGCGCTTGAGTAACACCGCCAGTTCCAACGCCTCCTCATCGGAAATCGCTTCGTAACGCGCTTGATGAGCAACCGGCAGAACCCAAAGTTCATATGCAAACCGCGGAGCGAAGGCCGTGACGGCGATAAAATGCTCGGAACGAGCGACCAGCCGAGCACCGTCCGCCAGTTCCCGTTCGATCATGTCGCAATACACGCATCGCCCGTAGCGCCTGTGGTAGCCTTCGGCAGCGGTGAGTTCGTGCTGCACCAGTTCCGGCACAATGGGCGTGGAAATCAGTTGCGAATGGGTATGACCAAGCGAAGCTCCAGCTTCCGCACCGACATTTTTGAACACCGCGACATGAGCCAGCCGCCCATCAGCCGCCAGCGCTCGCATCCGCTCCCGATAAGCGCGAAAGACATCTCGGAACTGCACGTCGGACAGTTGCGTGGGGTTGTCGATATGCTGTGGGCAGTCGATCAGGACTTCGGCATAACCCACTGCCGGAGCCGATTCGAGGAAGGTTTCGGCGACAATTGCTGCCGGTTGTGCCGCTTCCACGTGTACAGCCGGATACATGTTCGGCACGATCCGCAGCGTCCAACCCGGACCGTTGGGCATGCTGCCCGGTGGGCGGTAAGCGAAGACTTCGTTGGGCGTGTCGGCCTCTTGACCAGCACAAAACGGACACGGGAACCGCTCGCCGTTGGTTCGCGCATGGGGTACATGACCGGTCAGGGCGATGGGGCGTCGCGCCCGCGCGGGGGCGATCAGCACCCACCGCCCGGTGATCGGATCGCGGCGGAGTTCAGGTGTCTCGTTCATACTGCTAACCTAGAGCGCAACTGCGCTTGTCAGCGCAATTGTCACGTTGAACAGTTCGCTTTCTCTGGGATCGGTGGATGCCGCGGAGTGAAGGACGACGTCGGGCCGCCGCTGGGAAGGACATTGGGCACAACGCCCGGCGGTGGCGCGGCCGTGCGAGGAATTCCGCCGGCAGGCATCACCCCACTGGCGGGCTGGGAGGGACCCGAAGGCGTCGGACCACTGGTTGGCGCGGTGGGGTTCCCACCAAGGCTGCCCACACTGTTGAAACTCGCTGCTGGCAGCGGCTTGCGCCGATAATGGATGTGCCATTCGGTGATGTCGCGGGTGGTGGACGAACCACGCACCGTTTGGAATTCACTCAGCCCACGCGGAAAACGACGCTGGTTGAGCGATTCCGTATTCACCTGGGCATCACTGATCGTAGTTTGACCGGTCACCACTTCCATTTCGGAAATGATCTCGTAATGAGGACCCACATGTTCTTGAATTTTCGCCAGCGCCTCCCGTCGGTGATAGGTCGGCCACTCATTCGTATTCGCCGGAATCGCGACAATTCCCGTGCCTTCCAAATCGTTCTTCTGCACATACCGAGCGGATGAAGCACAACCGCTATTCCACACGGCCAAACCCCACAGCAGGACGATGAAATGTCGTTTCATTTCCCCTCCCCCCGAAAGTTCACCCCCACTGCCTATGCTCCACCGGGCCGCTGTGTGACGATCCACACCAGCCAGCCCAATGACTGCTCCCCGAACAGTATCGAACGTGGCTGTATAGCAATTGAACAGACGGTGTCGAGAGGAATTCCCGCGACGATGGACCCAATTCCTAACCAACACGGCTACCCTTTTGTGGGTAGCCGTGCCACACAACACTCCCAAACATTCGGTGGACTGCCCTATTGATACTCGAAACCGATGTGGAACGTCACGCGGCCATCGGGCAGACGGGTGATGTTGGTGATGTAGACCGGCGTATCACCTCCCAGTTGGCCTTTACTACTGGGGATGGTGAAAGGTGTGAAGCTGTTGTTCGACGCACTTGGATAAGGTACGCTGCTGAGGTAGACCCGAGGGCCCTCGGGGCCTTCGATGCCGTGCGACTCTTCCAGAATCGGCTTGCCGCGAACCACCCGCCAAATGAGTAACCCTTCACCGGGCAATTGGGAATCCCAACCGATCTTCTTACGTACTTCGAGCAGGTAGTATTCACTGTTGTCGGGCCGGATTTTGATCTTGAAGCATTGTGTGGGGTCGTCTTCGATCGGGGCGAGGATGAGTTTTTGCCGCACCGAGGGATCGATCACGGTTGGTTTGATCCAACCAAGTTGCTCTTTACACCAGGCCGAGAAATGCTGGGGCCGGCCACCACCGATTTGATTAGACATCGCGCACCACACGCCCACCCCTTCGCTGCCCGGTTGTTCGGGGCGGGCATAAAGATCGGGCAGACCCAGCATATGACCGAACTCGTGGCAGAACACGCTGATGTCGGTCATGGTGTTGCCACCCTCTTGCACGATGAAATACGGAATCGATGTCCCGGTGCGAGGCGGATAGGTGATGTTGGCGCGATGCGGCCAGTAAAGACCGCCGCGAGTCGTCTGCACGCGGCCGCCGGCATACAGAAAAAAGACACCGTTATAGTCCTTCAACGCCTCTTTACCTTCTTTTTTGGTGAATAAATCAAGAGCCTCCACCAACAGAGCGCTTTTCTCAGTGGCACTGGTACCACTGCCTGTGGTGTAGTCCATGCGCTTTTTCGACACCTCAAACCAACCCACGAACTTCCCCTCGATCTTCAGCTTGCCGTAGCTGATTTCCCGGTAGTAATCGTTCATGCTGCCGTAGACCGGTTGACCGGTGGCGCTTTTGCCGGTGTAGGTGCCCAGACTGAAGATCGACTCTTCCCAATCGCTATCCTTGATCTTGGGGTTGTGTTTGACATCGGGATATTCAATACCGATGATGGCGAGGCGATAGGTGGATTTTGTCCAAGCCCGGCGGAGCCGGTCGTCCCAGCCGCTGGGGCGACCACCTTTGCCACCCATGCCGCCGCCTTCGCCGGCGCGCATCGGCAAACTGGTGGCTTTGAGGCGCGCCGTCAGAGTGAGGGTGCGACCGGCGCGTTCGACGACAAACGACACCCGGTCATCCGCGAGTTTGGTTCGTAGCCAGTCACGCACCCAGACCGCAGAAATCGCGTGATTGTCGTCGACACGGAGAACGACATCGCCCTCTTGGAATCCAGCAGCTTCGGCGGGTGAATCGGGGGCGACCGCATCAATGATGGGCCGCCCGTTCTTTTCTCCAATCACCACACCCAAATACCCCGCCGCGGTATTGGCCGCCGGAGCAGGCGAACTGTCTTTAATGGACAGAGCGGTTTTGACCGTTTTATACCCGGCGGGAGTCGGGTAGGGGGCGACTTCCGGCGCCGAGCGCGCTGTGGAAAGAGCCAGCCCGAACAAAAGAACCGATGAAAAAAGACGCAAGTGAGTCATGGCAGCAGATCACCGGTTAGGGAACGAATCACACCAAACCATTGTATCGATCCGAGTTGTAATCGGTTGAGCGTGAGAAAGAAATGAAAAGTCGCAGGGCCGGAGTGCCGATGCCGGGATTGGTTTGGCACGCGACGGGTTTCGGTAGCCACTTCTTTCTCGGCTGCTACAATAGCTTTTCCCATGATGATTCGACGACATAACCGGTGTGGGAGTTCCTGCTCATGGCGCATAAAAAGGGTCAAGGTTCGGTGAAAAACGGCCGCGATTCGCTGCCGAAGCGTCGCGGACTGAAAGCCTATGGGGGCCAAGCGGTGAAGGTCGGCAGCATCCTCGTGACCCAATGCGGGACGAAATTTGCTCCGGGCCGCTTCGTCCGCATGGCCAAAAACTGCAATATTCATGCCCTGGTCGATGGCACCGTGTATTTCGATCAAGGTGGCAAACGGATCAACGTTCAACCCTTCGATCCCAACGCCACCGCGATCGGCTAGCTCGTCGCACTTACGTTCCTCCAATCGCTCGTCCTTCCGGACCAGGTGTGTGAATCCCCAGAATTCCACACTCGCGGTCCGATTTTTTTCGCCCCACCAATGCCGGCCAACGTGATGGCCCCCTCTGTGTGAGGAAGTCGACCACGCCACAGCCTGACCGGCGATTTTCGATGCTCCTTGTTCAATGCTCCTTGGGGGCACCGGCCCGGCTACGGCAAGAGATCAAGGATAGTAGGAACTGATTGACTTCCTTCCCATTTCAACGCACGCTGGGGACACCGGCCCGGCTACGGCAGGTTTCGATGAGGGCTAGGACGCCCCCTCCCTCCGAAAGTACAACTTGCGCTGGCGCGTCCGGCGCTGGCTCATCCTTCGGCATCGACTCAAGTACGACTTGCGCTGGCGCGTCCGGCGCTGGCTCATCCTTCGGCATCGACTCAAGTACAACTTGCGCTGGCGCGTCCGGCGCTGGCTCATCCTTCGGCATCGACCATCGCCATCGAATTGTCTTTGGGTGAGAGGTCTTTGTCGATGAAAGCGGGATAGTCGGGAGCGTAGCGGAGCGCACGGAACAGCGGTTCGCCCGGTACCAGCATCGGTGTCGCTGGTGCAGGCATTCCGGGAACACCAGGTGGTAGTGGGGGGGCGTTCACCGGGGGCGGTGGGAGCATCGGCAGTTCGTTCTGACGATGGCTGAGAGAGAATTTCCATACCTCATTGCCTTGGGGTGTGACTTCATGAATACATCCGGCCATTCCCACGCAGGCCAGAGTGTTGCCATTGGGCAACCGCTGGGCTCCGGAAAACGTGGGCGAAAAGAATGTGGGTTTAACCGGATTGTGGTAGCTCCAGAGGGGTTTTGCGGGTCCAAAGGGACGATGCGGTGGTCGTTGATACCGCCCCGTGGCATCGCGGGGTGGTTGAATCTCCTCCACCGACGAATACATCTCCCGCGGACGGCCGACGCCGTTGTTGAAGACCAACAGATTCCCATGCCCTGGTGATCCTTTGGCGATCCACTGAACGTCATGCGGCCCAAACAGTTGTTGATCGGCATTGGTACCGTGGCGATAGGCACGCGGATTCCCCCAGCGATACAACAGATCGCCACCGTGGCCCGATTGACCGCCCGAACTGCTGGCGGCCTCACCGATCGTTGTCGAGTGATCAATGATCCAGATTTCGGAGAATGTCAAACCGGTGATGGCTATCTGATCCAGTTCGGGATTGTAGGCGACGGAGTTGATGTGGGTGAAGTCGGCGTTGCCCAGTGTGCCCGGGGCAGGGCTGGACTTCGACCCAAGATAACCCAACGCCTGCAATTTGGCGACATCTGCGCCTTTGGCCACCACCACGCCATTGGTTCCCACACCATAATTGAGATCAATCCGTTCGGGATGGTCGGCGACCGCGCCGTAGTTCGGTTTGGTGGGGTCGAACTCTTGAATCAGATGATCCCAGACACGCCAGCGCCACACCACTTCACCCGTGGTCCGACCGGTCGGCCGAATTTCCACCAACGCATCCACGAGCAGATACTCGCCATCGATGGAATGGGGTTTACGCCCGGCGGCCTCCGCCTCTTTCACCGGGATTCGCTCACAGATCACCAGCAGCACGTTACCATTGGGCAGTTTGATGGCATCGTGATGTGGCAAGTGCCGGGCATCGTGGAAGCGGAAGTCCCACACCAATTCCCCATCCCACGTGAACTCTTGGATGCGACCACCGCCACCAGAGTGGGTGAAGTGCCGTTCGTTCTCGGGTAACTGACACGGCCGCAGCAGGTTTCCATTCGGCAGCAAGCGGGCACTCATCGCCGGGAGGGCATCACTGGTCCAGGTGTGAACAATGTGCCCGTTCATGTCGATAAGATACGTCTTGGTGGACATCAACGGCGCAATCAGGGTATAGCCGTGAAACGCGCGGGGATCATTCAGCAACAGGCCAGCGGGACGCGGTTCCGAGGGTGGACGGGTCGGCGGCAAGGGCGGTGGGTGATTGGTCAGCGTGCTGGCTTTCGGTTCGGATAAACGGAACTCCGAGTTCTCGGTCGGGGCGCATCCTAGCACCAGCCCCAGCACGACGCAGCCCCAGAACCCCACCGGCACGCACCGATGATCCCCAAAACCACAATGCGGCAATCTCATCGCGACCTCGTGTGAAGCATCCCAGAGTGTCGGTCCGACAACCACTGTCACCCAACCGCTGTCACTGGACCGATCCACTGGGACCAACCATCACCGTTCTGACGACGCGATCAGAACCAGTAATGTCACTTCACCGCAGGAGGTCGCGCGTTACCAACGAGAAGTCCATGATTCCTTATTTGCTCATCAGGGTTTTTTCTCATAATTGGCCACCCCGGCGACACACCATGAGAAAGTCGTGAAAAAACGGAAAAAAATCGGACCCAGACCCTGGGGGCCCAAGGGGGACAGTTCAGAAACTGTGCAGCGAACACTCACATTTTCTGAACTTGCATACAGTAGTATTCTGCGCAATCCGGCTAAGCTTGTCAAACAATAATGACCATTTTTTTCAGTAATAATGGCCATTATTTCAGTACAGTAGAGCTGACCGTAACAGAAGTCCAGGAAGCTGACGGTTGCCCAAAACCGATGGCCATTTTTCAGTAGGCCCGGGCGAAGACGACCCGTCGTTTCGACGGCTTACCGGTGAAGATGCATCGACCTTCTTCCTGCGGCGCATCGAACGGTAAGCAGCGAATCGTTGCTTTGAAATGTTTTTGAACCCATTCTTCCGTTTCGCGGGTGCCATCCCAGTGAGCGTAGACGAATTTGAGGGCTTCCACGGGCATTTCTTCGTGTTCGTCGCGATCGGGGAAGAGGTCTTTGAATTCGTCGAGCGTGTGGGCTGTCACGGTGCGGGTGTCGCGACGCTGCTGGGCTCGTTGGTAGAGGGCTGATTGGATTGTGCGCAGAAGTTGGTTGATGTATTCGGCCGCGCCGGCCAGTGGAATGCCGAATTGCTTACCGTCTTTGCCGGGTACATCGCGTCGTGCTACGGCACAGGCTCCTTTTTCGATGTCTTTGGGGCCAATTTCGACCCGGACGGGAACCCCGCGGACTTCGTATTCGGCATAGCGGAAGCCGGGTTGTTTATCGAACATGGTGTCGATCTTCACGGCGAGCGGCTCATAACCGAAGAATTCGTCGCGGGGGAGGTTACGCAGTTCGGTGGCGAGTTTTTCCGCCGCGGCGATGCACGGTGCCCGCTCGGCGTCGTTTTTGCCCAACGGCACGATGACCACATGGGTGGGAGCTAAGCGCGGGGGAAGAACCAGACCGTTATCGTCGGAATGCGTCATAATCAGGCCACCGATCAAGCGGGTGCTGACGCCCCAACTGGTGGCCCAGGCGTATTCTTCCTGGTTGTTCTGGTCTTTGAAGGTGACGTCGAAAGCCTTTGCGAAGTTTTGGCCCAGGAAATGCGACGTGCCCGCTTGCAGCGCCTTGCCGTCTTGCATCATGGCTTCGATGCACAGCGTATAAACTGCGCCGGGGAACTTTTGACCTTCGGTTTTAGGACCCACCAGCACCGGCATGGCCATGAATTCTTCAGCAAACTTCTGGTAGACGCGCACCATCTGCAGCGTTTCCTCTTCCGCTTCTTGGGCGGTGGCGTGCGCGGTGTGTCCTTCTTGCCATAAAAATTCGGCTGTGCGCAAAAAGAGCCGTGTCCGCATTTCCCAGCGAACCACGTTGGCCCATTGGTTGATCAACAACGGCAGGTCGCGGTAGCTCTGAATCCATTTCTTGTAGGTGTTCCAAATGATTGTTTCCGAAGTGGGCCGCACGATGAGAGGTTCTTCGAGTTTGGCGTCCGGATCGACGTGGAGGGGTTGGCCGGGTTCGGCTTTGAGCCGGTAGTGTGTCACAACCGCACATTCTTTGGCAAACCCTTCGGCCATTTGCTCTTCTTTCGCCAAATAGCTCAAGGGGATGAACAGGGGGAAGTAGGCGTTGACGTGGCCAGTGTCTTTGAAGAGCCGATCGAGTCCGCGCTGCATCTTCTCCCAGAGGGCATAGCCGGTGGGTTTGATCACCATACATCCGCGCACATCGGAGTTATCGGCCAAGCCCGCGTGTTTGACGACATCGAGATACCACTGAGAGTAATTGGTGGCGCGGGGGGTAATGACATCCGCCATCGATTGGGTTCCTCAAATCAGCGTCCGAGCCAAACGCCGCCGCGTAGGACCGGCGTCATGCTGAGGATTATAGAGAGAGAACCCCCGACGACCGGTTCACACGCTGGAGCAGCGTTGCGTTACGCAAACGGGGGCAGGTGGGTTATTGGAGCACCACGGTCTGCTAGCGCAGTGAGCTATAGGCGTTTCTAACCCTCCAAAATGTCGGATGGGTTATGGGAGCACCACGGTCTGCTCGCGCAGGGGGGCGACAGCATCAAACTCGATCAGGTCAGAACTATCGCTTCCAGCTCCCGTGGGATTTCGGGGCGCACAGTGCACGGACGCCGCGGAGCCTCAACCAAGACGTGCCACATTGTTTCCTGGGGGTTTATCCCACGAAAGGGTGGCTGCCCCTGTGAGCAAGTGGTACAACATGGCCCCCCATCCGTAGATGTCGGACCATAGCCCGGCGTCACCGTTTTGGGACGAAATCTGCTCCGGTGGCATATAACTTGCGGTGTGGCATATAACTTGCGGTACCGATCATGTTGCCCGGGTCCTGGGTTACTGTCGGAGCATGCGCCACGTTCGTTTGGGCGATGTCGTGCTTCGTCAACCCAGCCACTAGCGCGGCCGGGGGGGCTGTGGCGGTCTGGTCGTTTTCGATACGGTTGCCGTCACAACTGGGGCACAAGCCATTTTGCGACAATGACGTGAGGGGACGTGAACACTGGATGCAGGCGCGAGGTGTGGGCATTGGTGCACCTCATGGTTGGGTGGTATTACCTACTCTAGCGTTTGATTCGAGCGTGAATCTTAGAGCTTCCCAAGTTCTCCATTGCCCCCCGGGCACAAGAATTGTTGCTCCAGCCCTTCGGCTACTCGAATTTTTTTGAAACACTTGAGCCGTCAACTGCGGGGCACGAGAATTGTTGCTCCAGCCCTTCGGCTACGCCATCGTTAGCTCAATGCCGCCCATGTCTTCGTGAGCCAGGCCGAGAGCGACGCGGGCAAAGACCTCGTCGCGCGTCTTGTTGCGCGCTTCATAATCCTTCAGAAACCACCAGAACCGGTACTGGACAACCTTCTGATGGCCCTTCTGGTTGTAGCTCAATACGGTGACGCCGTGATCGGGTGTCAAGTTTTTGCACTGCGCCATCGCAGCGCGGATCACGTTGATCACTTTGCCGGCGTCTTTGTCGGTGGTGATGGTCACGTTGATCGTGTCGTAGGTCTCGGCCCCGCGCGAAAGCGTTTCGACTGTTGTTTCGAGAATGTGGCGATTCGGCACGCTGACCACCAATCCGTGCGCGTTTTTCAACGTCGTTGAACGCCAGGTCAAGCCGGTGACGCGGGCTGGTTCACCAGTGCCCAACCGAATCACATCGCCCACCTGGAACCGGCGTTCACCGAAGATCACCAGCGCACCAAGAACATCGGCAATCATCGGACGCGCAGCCAACGCGATGGCCAAAGCGGCAATCGCCAAAGCCACGATCAACGCCGTGACATCGAAACCGAGAATATGCAGGATCAGGGCTAAGGCGGCCACCCACACAGCGAGCCGCAGCGGACCCCGCACAGCGGCCAGAACCGGTGACGGATTGCCCGCTGCGTCGCTTCCGCCGCGCAGGCGCCGGCGGAGCAAAAAGAGGATCAACCGCGGGGTGAGCCACGCCGCCACCAACACGATGAGAATTTGGATGCCGATTCCGCGCCAGCCATGAAGGCGGGTCTCGAGCCATTCCGCCCGTACCCGGCCGATTTCACCACCACGAGCAGGTCGTTGGGCCTGTGGTAGGTCCGGTGTGTCGCGTTCGGCGGGTGCCGGGCCGATCAGCTCGGCGATGCGGCGTGCGTTGGCTCCCTGAAGCGTATTCAGCCGTGCCGTTTCCTCGCGATAAGCTTCGATCTCTGCCTCCAAACCGGTTGGTGCGAGTCGGTGGGAGAGCCATTGGTCCCACGGACGCACCGCTTCGGATGACGCGGCGCGGGATACCAGAACGGTCCGGAGTTTGGCGATATCGCTAGCTTCCTTGCGGGTCAGTTCGATCAGTTTCTCCAGCCGTTGTTTCTGTTGTTCGAGAAGGTCTTGTTTCTCTTCCAGGTCGATCAGCTCACGGTAGTAGGCTTTGAGCAAATTCTCGCCCTCGGCCGCGGTTTGGGAACGGTCGTAGGCCCAAAGCCAGTCCCATGGGGTGGATTCACTCCGCCAACGGGCCGCAGCCCGCTGCTCGAGGCGCTTCTGCTCCGATTCGGAACGATTGGCGTAAGCCGTCGTGTAGCGGTCATCGAGTTTCTTCAGATCACTGAGCAAGTCGAGACGTTGGCTGACGTGGCTGAGCAAAGCCCTGGTGAGGGCTTGAATGTTGTCGCCTTCGTCATCGGTTTTCCGCAACGCCATCCGTTGCGAGACCCATTGGGGGAGAGTTTCGGCCAGACTTTGGGCCTGCCCCGTCAGCTCTTCGCGCAGGCGAAGGCGGGAGCCTGCGTCGCGAAAGCCCGGCGGCGCTTTCGTCACATCCAGAAGCCCGGCACCGATCCGTTGCTCGATTTCGGCGATTACGGCGGCGAGTTGATCGGCGACCAGCCGTGTTGCAGCAAGGGTGTTCGCATAGCTTTGCGCCCGCTTTTCTGCGTTCTCATAGGCTTCGATCAAAGCCTGGGTTCTGGCCGTGGCTTCTTCGGCCATGCGAATACGCGCGGAATAATGCTGTTGAGCCAGAAAAAGCCAATTCATGATAGATTGATGAGAGAAACCACGCAGCGGCTGGGTCTCTTCACCGACTTGCGGTTCGCCGAGAGCGGCACGTTGGGCCTTGGCGGTGCTAAGGGCCTCGACCGCGCGGGTGTAATCGGCTTGGTCGCCGCGGAGGGCAGGTAGTTTCTCCTGGAGCAAGGCCTGCAGCCGGGTGAATTCGTCGGTCAGTTGGGCCGGGGGCAGAGCTTTCAACTGGTCGCGGAAAGTCAGGATGGCCACAAGATGGTCCCGGGAACGTTGCAACTGCTCCCGCTGGGCTTGGTAAGCCGCCGCCGCCGTGGCGGCCGCCCCGATTTCCTCCTCGATTTGCCGTAAGTCGATATTAGGCAGAGGGTTAGCGTTATTTTTGACATTCGCCAGCCACTTTGTTTCCTCGATCAATCGCGTGGGGGCGAAGGCCGGCAGCAGAGGGATGTCCGGTTGCTTGCCGGCCCAACGGGCCGCGCCTTCCATCCGAGCCAAATGCTTCTGCGCCCGCGCCCAGGTGAGATCGCGGTCGATCCCCGCGTCAAGAACGGCTTGCGCCGCAGTTTGGACCGCTTTGAGCCGTTGCTGCCGACGGGTCTGATAATCAACTAGCTGCTGCGCAGCGACGAGGGCTGTTTCGACATCGGCCACTTGGAAAATCATCGGCACGGTTTTTGCCTTCGGCTCCTCCAATGCTTGAAGTTGTTCGCGCGCCTTGCGGAGCTGCTGCACACACTCTGTGAACTGATGCTCAATGAGTTGGCATTGCCCCTTGATAGCGGTCCATTCCTCCGCCAGTTGGTTCAGAACACCGAGAATGTCTTCCCGTGTGCGGCCGACACCAAGCAATTCCAGGGCTTTGTCACCATCGCGGTGATTGGGCACGACTCGTGGCGGGGGGGCTGTTTCGTCCGCGTGGCCACCGCTATACCCCATGCAGGCGATAGCGATCAGAACACCGCCGCACACACACCAGCGCATTGCGAATGCAAACATAAGGTCTTGGCATCGAGGGCGAAAGCCATGGCTGAATGAGTGAATCATGGAATGTATTTAACGGATGAGCGAGCCGAATGTCGTGAAAGACTTGCGATTGCGCAATTGGGCATCATCGGCGCGTTCTTTTGCTGAGGAAATGAGCAGTGCTGCGTCAGCGCGAAGAAAAACTATTTGTCCCCTTGCCGATTGGGTGTTGATTTTCTAGCGGCGACGCGGCATGTTGATCAATAGAAGGATTTTCCACATGCAGAAGGAGGTTGGTGAGTCATGTGGGACCCACCCCTGGAACACCCGCTGCGGCGGATGTTCGCGGGGCTAACGGAACACGCCTTTTTTGCGCATTTGGGCGTGGCCGACCCGCCCCTGATCGATTATCTCTCCGGCCTGTTAACACGTTTCGTTCACTACGATGAAGTTTACCGGTTGCGCGGGGCAATGGGCCAACCGTTGACCGAGCTGGCCGAGATGGTCATCGAAGCCGAACGCCTGCCGGCCGGCGGCCGGACACAGACCGAATACTACCGCCATATCGGCGATTTCGCCCTGTTTTGGACCGGGTTATTCCCCGAAGCCCTCGAACGGCTCCGCTCCCGCGTCTGCAAGGATGCGATGGTCAGCTATACCGCGCAAGGTAAACGCGGTTACCTGATGACCAGCCGCATGGAGGAACAACAACAACACGATGCCGAAGCGGAACTGTTCCGCCGCCTCAGCGAGCAATTTGAGATCTGTGCCATCGGTTTACGGAAAGTTCGTGAAGAAATGCACGAACTTCCCACGCCCCCTGGTGGAATCATCCGCTGACAGACGCCCCGGCTTGCTCGTCTTGGTGCCGCTTTGCTCGGTCCGGGTATCGCCACGGACTGAGGCGCTGGAGTCATCAGCTCTCCGACTTCCGGGAAAACCCTCGGGGGTTCCACCAAGCAAATAGCCGAAAACGGCAACGTTGCGGAGTCATCGGCTCCCCGACCTCCGGAGGCAGCCCACGGTTCCTTGCACGGGCCAACGGCACCACAAGGTTGCACGGGCCAACGGCACCACAAGGTTGCACGGGCCAAACTGCACCACAAGGCCGAGCGTCCCGCCACGGCCGGTGGCTCCAACACCGCGGTTGACAACGCGTGGACTACGCGACTCCGGCCTCCTACGTCAGCCATTTAACGCCAACACCGCGGTTGACAACAAGTGGACGCTAGCGCCCGATCGACCGAACGCTCATCAATAGCGCTATTAGCTGAGGGGCTAGACCGTTCCCAAAGATATTTCACGCCAAAGCCAACCGATCCGGGCGAAACTCCCTGGCCAATTGCTCTCCCGCGGCTGGGACAAAAGTTCACAAGTTCCCAAATCAACTAACATCAAGGGCAAGGACAGCTCCAAAAAAAGGGCAAGGATAACACCGAAAAAGGGCAAGGACAGCTCCGAAAAAAGGGCAAGGACAACACCGAAAAAAGGGCAAGGACAGCTCCAAAAAAGGCGTGTGGCTCGCCGGGGAGAGCCGACGAGCCATACACCGGCGGAGCCTGGCAATCCGCCCAGCTTCCGGGGCGGAGACCTCTGACGGGAAATGGCTCCGCTAGGGTTTTCGTTGGCGTCAGTGGTGCGGTTCTTGCGAGGCAACGCTTTTTTCAACCGCGGGGTGGTTCAGCCCAGGTTTGGATCAGCGCCGCGGTTGCCACTTGGCTTCGCGGACCTTTTTCGGTTCTTCGCCGTTGTTCAGCCCAGGTTTGGATCAGCGCCGAGGTTGCCACGGATTGCCTTTGCTGCCTTTATCACCTTTATCGCCTTTGCCGCCCTTTTCGCCTTTTTCGCCCTTTTCACCTGGTGATCCCCAACCGCCAAAACCCCCGCCGGGTGGCCCCCAACCGCCGAAGCCACCCCCCGGTGGTCCCCAGTTGCCAAAGCCGCCGGGCGATCCCCAGCTCCCTTTGCCGTTGGAGGAACTGCTGCCGGAGTCGAGTTTTTCGCCCAAACCCCAGTTGCCCGGATCGCGTTCTCCGCTTTCGTAGGCCGCCACTTTGGTTTCGATATTTTTCAGTCGGGCGAAACGGAGGTATTCATCGGCGGTGACAAGCCCATCGCCGTTGAGGTCCATTTCCATGAATTCCTTGAGGTCTTTGCCGGCTTTGCGCCATTCGTAGAGGCCGACTTGCCCATCTTTATCGACGTCGAGTTCATTGAACCAATTTGGCAAGCCTTGGGGGAGTTTGCCATAACGCATGGCCACGGGGCGTTCTTCATTCGTCGGCTGACGACGATCGGAGTTGCGGCTGTCGCGGTTGGGGTCGCTCCACCCGCCCCAGTTGCCTTGGCCCCAATTGCCCCAACCTCCTGAACCCCAGCTTCCCGGGTCGAACCCCCCCGGCCCACGACCACGGTCACCACCGCCTCCGGCTTCAGCCCGAGCCATCCGAGCGGCCTCACTGCGGGCAAAAAAGTCCATGTATTGGTCTTTCGTCATAATCCCGGATTCAGGTAGGGGCAGCCCGCCCATGCGTTCAGTGATGCTGTTGAGCATGGCGCGGGTTTGGGGAGGGATTTTCCCCAAATCCACCGTATCGCCCGAGCTGCCCGTGAGGAATTGCAGGCCTTGCCAACCTTGTTCGGGCGAAATGCCGCGGCCACGACCCATACCAAACCCACCGAAACCGCCACCGGGAGGGCCACCGCCGCCCGGACCG
>JANWYJ010000083.1 GCA_025055115.1 Gemmata sp. | reverse complement strand
TTGCACGACCGACAGGCCGAGGTTGCACAACCGACAGGCCGAGGTTGCACGACCGACAGGCCGAGGTTGCACGACCGAAAAGGCACTCAGTCGCGGCGAGGGCGTTTCATGGTTTTGATGGTGTGCAGCGGGAAGAGCTTCCAGCCCACATCGACTTCGGCCACCAGGCCGACGAGGGTCGCAGTTTGGCCATCCTTGGACATTGTTGGCAAGATGACGACAATCCGCTCGTGATCGCCCCCGTACACTTCGGCCGTGATGATCCGCGACGCCGGATCGATGGCCAGGGTCGTGTAACTGGTTAGCGTGGCGTCGCAGCGCAAGGGTTCACTTTTGTACACCGCGGCGGCCTCGGTGAGAAACTCCGATCCATTACTAAGTTGATAAAGAAACTTCATGTCGCCCACGGTCAGGGTGGGGTTCATGGCTTTGGGCTGATCGATCTGGATGTGCCAGGCAGCCAAGGACTTGCGCGCGGGAACAGGAACCGGCTGGGGAAAGGCCACCGCATGGATGTTCCCTTTGGTGAACGCGCCACCGCTGAAGGTTTTGGCCACTCCGTCCACCTGACCGGAGAAGCCTAAGACATTCAGCCCTTTGTATTCGAGGGTGCCGATAAGGGGGGCTTCCCGTCCTTTCACAGCGATGGCTGCTGTCTTTTTGTCGTAATCGTAGTGGATGGATGCGACCGAAGCGAGCGGGACGTAAGTGACAATGCCCTTACTGTAGGTCGTGGAATGGGGTTCACGGACCTCTAGCGCCAAAGGGCCTTTGCGGGCGTCGTCCGTTTCGCCTTGGGGATCGGCCAGCCACGTCAGCCGACGGGTTCCCATCCCGAATTTCAGTTCCTTCACGTCCCAGGAATTCTTCTCCGCATCCACGACGGTTGCCGTCAGAGGAGGGTCCGCCGCCATCGCCGTGATGCTCACGATGGCGATTACCCATCCGCTGCTGGCCACAACCCCTCGCCCCAGCCTCATGACGCTATCCTCACAAACACATTGTCGTGTTGAAACTCCAGCACACCGGCGGTCGCTGGAGGCTTTCGGGTTTGACAAACACCGCTTCGGGCGATGCTATAGTCCCTCGGCAAAAGTGTTGCCGATGCGCACCGGTGTGTGGTGCGACGGGCAACACTGGTTATACGAGGTTAGATCATCTTTTTTTGATCTGGGCGAAATCGTCGTGCCTCCTGTGGTCCGTCCTGAATCATCGTGGAGCAAAACGCCAGCTCCAGCAAGGAAAAAGTGCGGGAAGTCAGAAAACCATATCTTGCGGCTTGGGGGTCGGCGCGACATAATCACTGCAACTTACGGGTGATGCAATCGCCCTGACAGGTGGGGTACGCACGGCTACCAAGTCCGACGGCCACCCCACGGATCATCCCGGTGTTCGCGATGGAAACAGGTCCTGCCGTGGACGACATTTTCCTACCCAGTGGTCGCCTTCGCCCGGATATCCTCGACGAGGCCACCACGCGTGTCTTGCGCGAGGCCTTGGCCTACACCCGGGCCACGAATTGGGATAGCGTGCGGACGCCGCATCTGTTCATGGGGTTGCTGGCCGCCCCCGATTCGGGCGTTTACAAATGGGCCAACCGCCTCGGGGCCAACCTCAGCGACCTGCTCGACCAATTCCGGGAACTGTTCCATCAACCCCATGCCGAACCCGTCCCACCGTTATTGTTGAATCGTGAATTTCTGTCCGACAACGTCATTCGGCTGTTGCGCGAGGCCCACAGCCGGGCTAACGACGGCGGACGAACGTGCATCACCCCGATGGATCTGCTCATCACCCTCTTCACCACGCCCAACAGTATCGTAGCCGAATGTTTTGAACGTATCGGCATGACCGCAGCCAAGCTGACCGAGCTGGCCGTTCTTGCCGAACGGGATGCCCCCGCCCCGTAAGTGAACGAGTGATCCGCCACTTCGCCTCCCCAAGCCTTCGTCGCCAAACCCTTCGCCGCCTAATTCTGTGAGGCGCGCAAGCACGGCGTAACGGAACGATAAGAACTGAGCGATATGTCCCTCGCACCTCGACAGTGAGGGGATCATCCGGGCTGTAGCCGTCAGCCGGTATCGTTCGTGAGCCATACGCCAACTCCGCCCAATCGGGCACAGCGTTCGGGTGGCGTGTGTCGGAATTTCTGACACGCCGCAGAGAAACACCGTTGGGATCATTCGTCTGTCGATCGCATTGGAGAAGAGCTGTCAGAAATTCCGGCGCTACTTCTCTGCGCGCATCACCCTCTTTTGCCGCGGATCGTTCCGCATCAATGGGAAGTGTGAACTACGCTGGAACTAACCGATCGTGCGCGACGAGCACCGCAGAGGGAGCATTGTGTCATGCGCCAGCCAGACCGTGGGGGCAAATGCCATCGTTTGGGAACAGTCGTGCCCGTGTTGGGCGTATGCCTGATTGGGCTCTTCGGATTTGTGGCGTTGGCGGTCGATTTGGGGATGTTGGCCGTCTCGCGGACACAATCGCAGAATGCGGCCGATGTCGCGGCCTTGGTCGGTACGCGGACGTTGAACAACAAAGACGGTGTCAGTTTCAATAACCTGCCGGCGGCTATTGTGGCTGCCCGGAATGCGGTGATGAGCAATCCGCACCTGAGCAGTCACTTCACGGCAGCGCATGTGAGCCGCATTGAGGTGGGGCAATATTTGTATGACGACGCCTCACAAACCTTCCGGGTGAATGCCTGGACGAATGTTACGAACAACGGGGCGATCACCGCGCCGAGCGGCTCTTGGACGGCGATGCGTGTGACGGTGAGTGTCACTCAGCCGACGTACTTCATGCGCGTCTTTGGGGTGACGACGATGCCCACAGGCGCCCGCGCCACCGCGGTGTACCGTCCCCGCGATATCGCCTTCGTCATCGACATGACCGGTTCGATGGCGTTTAGCAGCACGTTCAACTTCAACAACCGCTCGCACAATCCGGATACGAACGTACCCCGTATGGGGCACTATGTTTCCGTTCAGAATATGCTGATCTCCACGGCCAACGAAGCCAATTCCAGTGGCGAGGCGATCCAGCGCAATAACTACACCATCACGACTCCCGGCGGGCCGCCGATTATCCGAGGCTTCTACTTCGACCCCTCGAATCTCAGCAATCCGGCGATTCCGGCGTTTCCGCTTTCGACCAAAGCCGATGGCAGCCCCAATCTGGTGAACGCTTTCCATCGCTGGAATCCACCCGAAAGCGGGGGTGACCCCACCAACTACATCGGCCCCGACTACGATTGGACCGGCTACAATCCCAACCACAACGGGACCGAACCGAACCCGAAAGGTCCAGTTCCGGCTCCCGCATCGTTTGGCACGATGACCGATGTCGCGGGCATTCCTTATCTGGGCGACCGATGGCGGCGCGGCAATGGAGCCATCAACAAAACCGATACGACCTGGGCGACGAGTTCCCCCACCACCCGGGCGGCTTTGCATGCGGCCGACCTGCTCGGCTACACCGGCTCCAACCCCCCGACCACTGGTGTCAACCCCGCGTTCAGCACCAACTGGTTGAACTTCCGCGATCCCGTGTGGGAACAGTATGGCTACGACCTCGACATTGTGAAATACCGCAGTCAACGGGGTGCCAACGGCCCTCTCAACCCGGCTACCTATCTCGCCAACAACGGCAACAATGTGAACAACATTCTGGTACCACCGGAAGATCGTTTTGTCGGCTACTCGATGGGTCCTGGTTATTGGGGCAAGACATTCTATATCTGGCCTCCCGATCCCCGCGCTCCGGTAGGCCATCCGGGCGATGCCAATTATGTGCCGGGCGATTGGCGGCGACGCTATTTCTTCAATATGTCCGGCGGCCCACTCGATCCGCAGGCGGATAACAACACCACCAACGCTTCCGGCACCATCGACGGTATCAACGAAGTCCTTTTCAACACTGGCAGTTCGGGGATGACGCTCACCCTGGCGTCGAACCAGGTGAATTACGAAGCGATTCTCCGCTGGATCAAAAGCGGGCCGCAGGTCTTGCCCCCCAACCTCCGTGCCGGGCGGGTGCTGTACTACTCGTCGATCCCCAATGATGTGAATATCAACACCGGAACGACGCAAGAACGGCTGGATAAAGCTTTCTGGCGTAACTACATCGACTTTGTCCTGGGTACTGGCAGTTACACCGCCACTGCCAATCTCTATGGTGGCGCTGATAGTTGGAGCGCCAGTGCCGCGTCGATCACCACCTCCGATCTGACTTTGTACACCTTCTCCTGGGAAAAGAGCGGTGCACGTCCGTACATGCGTTATATCGACAGTCCGCGACGTCCGCGGCTGCACATGTGGTTTGGCCCGTTGAGCATGATTCACTTCCTGACGCGCGCCACCAGCGGCAACTGGCTGCCGGGCACATGCACCGAAGCCCAGTGTTGGCAGTTGAAAGTCGCTGTGAACTCCGTGTTGGACGACATCAAGAACAACCACCCCAACGATTTCGCGGGCTTAGTGTTTTTCGCGACCTCCCACCATAACGGTGTCCGCGAACCGATGGGTCAGAACTTCACCCGCCTGAAAAATGCCTTGTTCTACCCGCGTCGCGGCACCCTGTTGACCAACATTCTCAATGGCGACATCACCTCGGAAATCCGCCCCTACACGAATACCTCGCTGGGCGGCTATAGCGCCGAAGAAATCCCCAACGCCGCCGGCGGGACCGACCCACAAACCGGCCTGGCCTATGCCTACAATCTGCTGTCGTCGTCCACGATTCCCGCGGCCCAGGCAGTGGGTACAGGGGGGGGCCGCCGGGGTGCCCAAAAAATCATCATCTTCGAAACCGACGGTGTGCCGAACAACTATCGGGTGCCCACCTTCGTACCCCGGGGTTTTAACTCCTACTACACGCTGGGTAATGTCGTCAGTGCCGGAAACGGTGACCCGGTGGGCATGAATTACGCCTATGACGTCATTCGGCAGATCGTCAAACCCATGGCCCTTGTCGGAACCACCACCACGGTTGGCCCCGATAGTGGCCTGAGTTTGCCCAACGCCCCCGCTCGGGTCTACCCCATCGCCTTCGGGGATTTGTTCGACGCGGAATTGTCGCCGGGAGCCACGTTCCGCCCCACCGCTCTGAACTTCTTGGTGCAGTGCGGAACTCTCGGTGGCACCGGTGGCTTGCCGACCGAACAGATCATCACCGGACCTTATCAACAACGCATCGACCGCCTCCGCAACACCCTCGAACGGATCTTCCAAGGGGGGGTGTCGGTCGTTTTGGTCGAGTAGGCCATCCATCACTTTGTTCAGATATCGTGTTGTTCCATCCATCACTTTGTTCAGATGCCGTGTTGTTGGCCCAGATTGGGGTCAGCCCGTTCCACCGGCGAGGAACGGGCTTTTTTCTTTCCGCCGATGCCGTGAGCGTGAACTATGTTTCGGAAAGGAAACATTGTGTCAACGCTTCGGGAGAGCACCGTGCCCGCTGCCGTGTTCGATCAGGTGGTGAAGACCTACCCGAGCGGCCTCTGGCCGCGCGGGGGTATTCCCGCCCTGCGGGGTGTGTCGCTGACCATTCCGACTGGTCGCGTTTTCGGCCTGCTTGGCCCCAATCGCGCCGGGAAAACGACCCTCATTAAGCTTTTGCTCTCGCTGACCCACCCCACCGCGGGTCAGATCACGCGGTTGGACGCTCCGCTGCGCGATCGCCGCACTCTGGCCCGTGTGGGCTATATGCACGAAAACCATGCTTTTCCCCGCTACTTGTCGGCCGCGGAGTTACTCGCGTTCTACGGTGGGTTATCCGGGGTGCCGGTGGAGGTGCTAGAAACCCGCATCCCGGCGCTATTGGAGCGCGTCGGCCTGGCCGATCGTCAAAACGAACCGATCGCCCGTTTCAGCAAAGGGATGGTGCAGCGCTTGGGCTTGGCGCAGGCGTTGCTCAACGATCCCGATTTGTTGCTTCTCGATGAGCCGACCGAAGGCTTGGATTGGCTCGGCCGGCAGTTATTGCGACAAGTGATTCGCGAACGGAAAGCGGCGGGCCAGACGGTGGTGCTCATTTCCCATGTGCTGACGGAAGTTCAAGAACTGTGTGATGTTGTGGCGGTTCTCGTCTCGGGCCGGGTGGTGTTCGAGGGGCCGTTGGCCGAGCTATTACGCGACCCCACTTTCGGTTCGCCACGATCGCTGGAAGCCGCTTTGGAATCATTGTACCGCCGGGAGGCTGCATGAACGCGTGGCCCACGACCCTGCGCACGATTCGCTGGATGGTGCGGGATACGTTCCGTCAGTCGCTGGCGTCACGCTTATTGTGGGTGATGTTCGGCCTGACTTTGCTGTGTGTGGCGTTCACCGGGAGTGTGCGGATCGATGGCGATGAACCGCTGCAACGGCACCCCTACGAGTTGCCGCTGTATTTGCCAGCCGGTCAGGGGGCGGATGGCATTCCGGAACCGCGGGGGGAAGTCGCGCTCGGTTTTGGGTTGGTGAAGTATCCGGTCCGCAAAAGCCGGGATGATTCCGTGCGCGAACTGCAATTGTGGCTGGCCGGGGTGGCTGCGGATACCGTGGGCGTATTGCTGGCGTTACTGTGGACGGCGGGTTTCCTGCCCACCTTTCTGGAACCCCAGGCCATCACCGTGCTGTTGGCCAAACCCGCGTCGCGATCGGCAATTCTGGCCGGCAAATATGTCGGGGTGGTGCTGTTCGTCGCGTTGCAGGCGTTGCTGTTTGTGGGCGGAACGTGGCTGGGTTTGGGTATCACCACCGGGGTGTGGGAAATTCACTATTGGCTGGCGGTGCCGCTGTTGGTGGTCAACTTTGCGGTTTTTTATGCCGTTAGTGCCTTTCTGGCCGTGGTCACGCGCAGTACGGTGGTCAGCATCTTCGGGACGTTGCTGTTTTGGATCCTGTGCTGGGCGATGAACTTTACCTATCTGCGGCTGATGGCGTTTCCGTTGGAGGGCCTGACGCCGTTGGCTTCGCTGCTTGTGGAAGCGGGCTATTGGGTATTGCCCAAACCATTGGACATGAGCGGTATCTTCTTTGAGGCGATGAATGCGGCGGCTTATACAGCGCCGGTGCCGGAGGTGGAAGCGGTGTGGGCGCAGGGGGGCTTTCAGCCGGAGTTGTCGGTGCTCAGTTCGCTAGCATTTGCTGCCGCAACACTGGGCTTATCAGCCTATGAATTCCGCACGATGGACTACTAACACCCGCGGAGTTCCCTTCCGTGGTCGGCGGGTGCGAATTGTCGCCTGCGCAGGGCCAACAACGGCTCTGAATTCCGCCCGATGGACAATTCACACCCGGTGAGTTCGATTCTGGGGTCGAGGGGTGCTCCTGATGGCCTACGAAGGGCCAACAACAGGCGCGCGGTTGTTGGCCAACATCGGTGATGGGGTTGAACCCTCCTGATGGTCTGGCTTATCTCGGCTGTTGGAATCGGTGATGGGGCTGAAAAATCCCGGATTGTTCGGCTTCTTTCGGATTTTGGAACGGCCTTTAGTCACTTCCGGTTCGCAGGGTGCCGATGATCGCGGTCAGTTGGTTGGCCCCCAGGGATGCAATCGCGGCGGGCAGAGCTTGGGCGATCCGCACACAGGCGGTTGGATCGTAAAAGTTGGCCGTGCCGATTTGCACCGCGGTGGCTCCCACGATGAGGAATTCCATCACATCATCCAAGGTGCCGATTCCGCCGACCGCGATCACGGGGATGGCCTTCAGCTGGGCGATGCGCCAGACAGCGCGCAGGGCCAACGGTTTGATCGCCGGTCCGCTCAGCCCGCCGGTGATATTCCCCAGAATGGGCTTCTGTCGCCGCCAATCGACGGCCATTCCTACGAAGGTATTGACCGCGCTGACCGCGTCGGCCCCACCGTCGGCGGCCGCCCGGGCGATGCAGGCAATATCGGTGACGTTGGGGGTGAGTTTGGCGATGAGAGGTAATTCGGGGCAGGCGTCGCGGCAGCGGCGCACGATGCGGCGTGTCAGTTCGGGATCGATTGCAAAGTCGATGCCCCCCGCGACATTCGGGCAGGATAAGTTCAACTCCAGAGCGGCCAAACCCGCGCGGTCCTGATGCACCCGGGCCGCCATCGCGACGAATTCCTCTTCGCTTTTGCCGGCAATGTTGGCGATGATGGCCGTTGGCAGTGTGCGCAGGTAGGGGAGGTGATGGGCGAGGAAGTGTTCGAGGCCGTCGTTATCTAAACCGATGGCGTTGAGCAGACCACTGGGGGTTTCGACGGTGCGCGGCGGGGGATTGCCGGCACGCGGCGATTGGGTGACGGTTTTGGGAATGATACCACCCAGTTGAGCAAAGTCGATCAGGCCGGCCATTTCCCGAGCGTAGCCAAATGTTCCACTGGCCACCAACACCGGATTGCGCAGCGTCAGCCGGCCCAACGAAACGCTCAAATCGACCATTGGAGCGGATCCTTCTCCCACAATTGTTTCTCACGGCTTTATCATGTCGCCGGCGGTCTTCCCCCGGGACATCTGGTGTTTATATAGGTGTCGGTCGCTTCTCATCGATCAGGAGATCACCTATGAACCGGAAACTCTTTGTGCTCGGTTTGTTCCTGTTAGCCAGTGGCATTCTGTTGTCGGCCACGACGAATGCGGCGGACGAAGCCCCGGCCCCCCGCGCGGTTGACGACGAAGCCAAGAAACCCGGTGGCAAGGGCAAGTTCGGCGGCTTCGGCGGTTTTGGCAAGTTCGACCCCGAAAAGTTCAAAGAGATGAAAGGTAAATTCGGTTTTGGCAAGTTCGACCCCGAAAAGTTCAAAGAGATGAAAGGCAAGTTCGGGAAAGAAGGCGGTTTTGGCAAGTTCGATCCGGAAAAACTCAAGGAATGGAAAGGCAAGTTGGATAAGGAAGGCGGCTTCGGCAAAGGCGGCTTCGGCCCCAAGAAAGGTGGTGACGAATAACCGGTACCTGCCCCAATACCCAAGCAGAACTGCCGGTGCCTGCCCCAATACCCAAGCAGAAACGATGGCGATGGGTTTGTGCAAGAACGATGGCGGCGAATAACCGGTGCTCGCTCGCCTCTCCCTCCCTCTTGGGGTGAACTGACCCTCTCGCTCCCTCTTGGGGTGGACGGAGAGGCTGAGTGACGATGAATTCAGGCTATCCGGGGCAGGGGGCTTGCCCCCCTGTCTTATCCGGGGGCAGTCGGCTTCCCCCCTCTCTCCGCCCTAGGATGAATAGTCCCCTGGCCAAAGCGGTGTTCGAATTCTGTTCACCTTTCTTCCATCGAAAGTATTTCCGAGGAAAGCCGAAAGTCCGCTGGCCATAGCGGTGTTCGAATTCTGTTCACCCCATCGCATGGCTGGTCGTTCTGAGAATCTCCGTTCAGGCGGCCTCGTGGTGGCGGTGTTCGAATTCTGTTCACCCCTTCGCGCTGTTCACCTCTTAGCGCCCAACGCGATTGTTCGGAACGGTTCAACGGTTGATCCCTGCGGCGCGTGTTCGCCGAAGGTAGTGGGCACGTCGTACCGACGGTTCGCCCACTTCATTGATAGATTTCGTCCACTTCATTGATAGATCGTGGGATCGGCCACGCCGGCTTCGGCAAATCCCTTCTTCCGCAGTTGGCAGGCGTCGCAGCGGCCACAGGCTCGCCCGCGTGTGTCTGGATCGTAACAACTGAGCGTCTGGGAATAATCGACCCCCAAGCGAACGCCTTCGCGGATAATCTCGGCTTTGGTCATCCGCAAAAGGGGAGCATGGACGCGGAAGGTACCCCGTCCTTCGGTTGCGGCCTGAGTGGCACAGTTGGCCAATTGTTCAAACGCGGTGAGAAACTCCGGTCGGCAATCGGGGTAACCCGAGTAATCGAGGACATTGGCACCGATGAACAGATCGAACGCCCCAAGAACTTCGGCATAGCCGAGAGCCAAACCGAGAAGAATGGTGTTCCGGGCCGGAACGTAGGTGATCGGGATACCATGACTGATGGCGGCGGCGTCCCGATCTTTGGGAACGGCGAGGTCAGCCGTGAGAGCCGAACCGCCAATGGCGCGCAAATCGAGCGTGACGACACGGTGTTCGATGGCCCCCAACGCGCCGGCCACCGCCGCGGCCCGTTCCAATTCGAGACGGTGCCGCTGCCCATAATCCACCGACAGCGCATAACACGCAAAACCGCGCCTGCGCGCTAATGCCAACACTGTGGCACTATCCAACCCGCCACTGAGTAAGACCACCGCTTTCATGCCTGAACCCGGCGCAAGGAGGGAGAAAGGCGTTCTCTCTAGATTCTGGCCACGGCTCTATCTATCACAGCTCTAGTGATCACGATAGCAATTCCGGACGAGATGCGCAGTATGGAACGAACAGAAACCCCTTCGGTCGACCAATTGGAAACCTTCCCGAACCCCCGACCCGGTCGAGACTACACCATTGAGATCGTTTGTCCCGAGTTCACCAGTGTTTGTCCCAAAACGGGGCAGCCGGACTTCGGCACCATCACGTTCCTCTACACCCCCGGGGAAACATGTGTGGAACTGAAATCGCTCAAACTCTATCTCCAGCGCTACCGCCATCAAGGCATCTTTTACGAACAAGTAACCAATAAGTTGCTCGATGATTTTGTCGCGGCGTGCCAACCGGTACGGTGTAAGGTAGTCTCCGAGTGGACCCCACGCGGCGGCATCCGTACCACCGTCACCTGCAGCTACGAACGAGCGTAGCGGACAACCCCCGTCGGGAGTTCGCCCCCGGGCGCAGGGCCGGTTCTCCGAACCCGAGTTGCGGTGGCCTGTGGACGAGTCACGATGGCCTGTGCAAAAGTTCTCCTCGGGGCAGCCCTGCGGTGCGAGGGTCCAGTGACCCACCCGGGATAGCCCAGTCCGTCAACGCGGATAGCAGTTTTGACGAGCCGTTTCCGGATCGGTGGGAACCCCCATTCACACGGCGTCGGCTCAGTCGACGACGATGGCATTTTTCAGTTGGAAATGCGGCAATGTTTCGCGGACACTCTGTTGGGCGAGTTGTTTGACGTGGAAGCTATTGGTGTGTCCGCGGAGAACGACCGAATCGGCCTCGATTTCGACGACCAAGTTCCGGACCCGACGGCCTGTGCGTTCAGTAATCCGCTGGGTCACCAATTCCGTCAATTGCATGGGAATGGTACTCCGAGGTTGACCAGAAATCCTGCAGGGGTCGTGCGAGTTTTCACCGGCTGTTGCTGATCTCTCGGGCAGCCAGACCCGAGAAGTGATGGGAGAGTGAGCAAAACCACCGGTATTCCGTGACCAATGACTACCCAGCAAATCATAGGCCAAAATACCACTTCCGGGTGTGAATGGCCAGATTCTGGCACAAAAAATCCGCAACGTGCTGAGAAACTGTGCAGCCCGTTGCCACCCGGTGGCCGCTATGTCCGCTTCGAAGTCTGCTGGTCACTGCTGGTCCTCACCATCCGCGGCCAAACCCGGGTGTATCGGACCGAGTCGTGGCGTCAGCGACTGCTCACCGGCAGTGGCTTCAGCCTGATGTCGCTGCTCTTGGGGCCGTGGGGCATTCCCTGGGGACTGATCGGCACGGTTTGGGCCATTTGGGTGAACCTCACCGGCGGCATCGATTGCACCGCCGAGGTTCTCGCCACGACCAGCTCCACAGCCGATTCGGCGTCAACTTTCTCCGGACAACCGCCAGCGGCCAACACGGCGTCCTTCTGACCGCAAGGTCCTCATGACCGCAACAAACCGTGTCCTGGCGGGTGATGACGGCTTACAATTCCTACACCAGCATTGGTGGTGATGCTGGCGTGGGCTTTTCCCCCGTGAGGGCGGCACCGTGGTTCGGGCCATTGTCGTGGCTGTGTCAATTGTCGTTGGGGTGATTGTTTCCGACGGGCACGCCGCGCTGTATCATCCGGACGACCGCACCGACCGCGTGTTCGTCGATGAGAAAGGTCAACCCGAGCCGTATCCGTTTGACGAGTTCAAACGCCGCCGCCTGGTGTTGCGCAACATCGGCAATCCGGCCTGGCCGCTGTGGGAGACGAACCCGCAAACCCAACAGATTGTCCGCGACCCGAAAACCGGGCAACCGGTGCTGTCGGATCGGGGCAAGGTGGATGCGCGCGTCAAGCAAGCGTTGCAGAAGCCGGCTGCCGCCCGCACGCTGGAGGAGAAAGTGGCCTTAGCGGTCGATTTGCTGCGTCTGAACCGCCCCGAGGAGGCCCAAGGCATTCTGGGCAGCGAACGCAGTGGGTATTGGGCCAACGTCACGTTGGCGCACCTGGCGATCGCCCAAGGGCAGTGGGCCAAAGCCTGGGACTATCTCGACATTGCTAACGAAGAACCGGTGCCGTCGCCATTGCCGGGTATTTCCGCCGCCCAACTGGCCTGGTATGGAAAGCTCAACCGCGGCTCATTGATGAAGTTGATCCAACTGCGGCTGCACGAAGAAAAAGGCCCGAAACGCCCACCCGAAGAGGAGCTGCCCGACGATCTGTTCGGAATCCGCTTCGTCAACGACGCGGGGCACTATGAACCGGGGCAACTGGCCGCTGCGGAAAAAGCCAAGTTGCCCGGTGGCCACTTCACCGAGGCCCTCGCCACCGTCCAACAGTTGGTCTTGTGGTTCCCCTTCGACACCCGGTTGTACTGGCTTTTGGGCGAACTGTACGCGGCCCAGGGGGATTTCCAAACGGCGCTGGACATTATGAATGAATGTGTCGATTCGGGGCGATACAGCAACCGCAAAGCCCTGATGGAACATCGCGAAGCGGTCGCCCGGTTGGCGAACATGGCTCCGCCGGTCGCCGACGAACCGGAATTGCCGGTATCGATGCGGACGGTCGCTCTGTATTTTGGCGCCGTGGCCGTAATCGCCGTGGTGGCGTTGGTGCGTTCGCTGTGGAAACGTATCCGGGGCGGTAGCAACACCAACTGCCGGCCCATCGGTTGACGGTAGCGTTTCGCCCGCGGTCGCGGGGCGCCACAGCTGAAGCTTGCAAGCGCAATCGAAGAGAACACATCGGTTGACGGTAGCGTTTCGTCCGCGGTCGCGGGGCGCTACAGGGTGGGAATGAAAGAGACGTAGGCGTTGCTTGGGGTATCGTGCGGCGTTGCCCATCATTTCTGCCCCCGTCGGCAAAACCCGCCAATCTCTCATGATCGCGTAGTCTGCGCGAATTCTCCCCCGGCAGTTGGCCGATACATCCTGTCAGAGGCTCTCCGTCGCATGGGTGGGTGCCCGGGATGGCGCCGAGGAGCCAAAACACGGAGAAAGCGGAATGGATTTCGCATTTTCCCGCCGCGGGTTGCTCCAGGGCAGTGCCGCCGTGGGCATGGTGGCGGCCCACGCCTCCGCCCGACCCTTGCAAACCGTTCGTCACCACCGGCACCCTGGCTGGGTGGTCGGCAAAATGACCGGGGCCCAAGCTCTGGCTGAAGCGCTGAAGCTGGAAGGGGTGGGCTGTGTCTATGGCATCCCCGGGGCGCAAGAGAACGAACTGTGGGACACCTTCAAAGAGCAAGGCATTCCTTATCTTCTTGTCACGCATGAATTTAGTGCTGCATGCATGGCCGATGGCTACGCCCGCAGCACCGGTCGGCCGGGGGTGCTGTGTGTCGTGCCCGGTCCCGGGGTGACTAACTCCCTGACGGGTTTGGGCGAAGCTCTGCTCGATTCCTCACCGGTTGTCGCCATCGTCGGCGATGTGGCCAGCGGTGAGAAAGCGCGGCCGTTTCAGGTGCATTCCCTGCACCAAGTGGACCTGCTCCGCCCAGTGTGCAAGTGTATCTATCCAGTGCAGACCGTCGGGCAGATTGCTGCTGCGGTGCGGCAAGCGTTCGTGACCGCCACGCAGGGCGAACCCGGCCCGGTGGCCGTTGTCGTGCCGTACAATCTGTTCATCGAGACCCACGATTTCCGCACGCCCCCACCGGCACAGCCCCCGGGGCCCTTCGACGACGCCGCCTTCGCGAAGGCTGTATCGCTGTTGGCCCACCCCAAGCACCGCATCGGCATCTACGCCGGCCTCGGCTGCATGGACTTCCGCGACGAACTGACCGCGGTGGCGGAACTGCTGCAAGCCCCGGTAGCCACCAGTGTCAGCGGCAAAGGTGTGATCAACGAGTGCCATCCGCTCGCGGTGGGTTGGGGTTTCGGCCCGCAGGCCAGCGAAGTGGCTGAGAAAGTGTTCGCCGGCGACAGGAAACATCCCCTCCAATCCGGGGTCGATACCTTGTTAGCCATCGGGGTGAAGTTCAGCGAGGTTTCCACCGGCTTCTACAGTAACCCGCAGCCCAAGCGGGTGATTCATGTCGATGCCAACCCGTGCAACTTAGGGCGAATTCTCAAAACCGATGTTGCAGTTCATGCCGATGCTGGTCTGTTTTTGAGCCGCCTGCTGGCGTGTGCCGACAAACTTCGCCGCGATGAAGACCACAAGCTCCTGAATTCTATTCGCGAACGGAAACGTGCCGCGGCCCAGTCGCTGGGGCACATTCCGCCGGGCAAATGCGGTGTCGATCCGCTGGCCACTGTGGCCGCGTTGCGGAAACTGTTGCCGCCGGACGCATTGCTGTTCACGGATGTCAGCGTGGCCGAGCATTTGGCGGCCGAACATATTGTGGTGCGGCAACCACGCACCTACTTCAATCCGGTGGATAATCAGGCGATGGGGTGGAGTATCCCGGCCGCCATTGGTGCGCAGCGCGTTCACTACGGCAAAACGGTTGTCACGCTCACCGGCGATGGCTGCCTATTGATGAGTGCGTTGGAAATAAGCACGGCGGCCCGCGAACATCTGCCGGTCAAGTTTGTGATTCTCGACGACCAGGCCTACCACTACATGCAGATGTTGCAGAAACCGGCCTATCTGCGAACAACGGCGACGATCCTGGCGCGGCTCGATTACAAAGCCCTGGCGCAAGGGTTGGGTGTGGCCTATACCGAGATCGCTACCCACACCGAATTGGAAGCGAAACTGCGGGGGGCTTTGGATCACCACGGTCCGGTCCTGGTGCGCGTTGTCACCGACTATGGCCAACGGAAAATCCGTTGGATTGAAGCTGTGCGCGAGCGCTACACCAAGGAACTGACCGCGACCCAAAAGGCGCGCTTCCTGGCACGCATCGGCACCCGAGCGCTAACGGGAAATCAGCACAACGACTAACACCGGTTCCGCGCCTTTGGGCCGTCGCATGCTCCCCAGTCTGAACCGAGGGAGTGTGATCGTCTGTCCACATTTTGTACAGCGCCCCTGTGTCCAGAATCTCAGCGCCCCATGTATCCAGAATCTGAACCGAGAGCAGGAATGATCGTTTGTTCACATTTTGTACAGCGCCCCATGTGTCCGGAAGGGGTTTGTGCATACCGCGGAACAATGGCATGTCCTAGGAGAAGTTCGTGGGCTATGGGGCGGTGGGGTGTGTTTCGGGATGTTCGCTTGCCTCTGCAATTGTGTTACAACCTGAGCAAGCACAAGGATTTCGGGCAAAAAGGCTGTCCAAATTCGTCACGTCTGATAATACGTTGGAGTTCGCCCATTCGCCCCAACTTGATGAGGCTCAGTGATGATGTTACGGTGTTTGCTCGCCCTGTTGGCCTTCGCGATCGTGGTGGTGGATGCATCGGCCGGTCCATTACGCCGGCGGGCCGCGACTCTGCCGCGGTATTCCAATGCGCCGCCAGTGGTCGTGGTGGCCGGGACTTCGGCTGCTGCGCCCCTGACGCCCGCCACCTTCACCGCCCAGTCCAGCTCGTTGCTGATCGCGGGCACCGAGACGGCGGCGGTGTCAGGCGTATCGGGCGATGGACTGGAGGAAGTGAACGCGAAGCGTGCTGCCCGTGGGTTGCCGCCGTTTGTTCGCGACGACAGCCTGACGCAAGCGGCCTATGCCTGTGCGGCTTTCCGCGCCCAGCATGGCTTGTTCGGCCACACGGCGAACGACTTCGCGTTCCTGCCTGCGGGGGCGTCGGCCAGTGCCGCTGGCTGCGCCGCCTACCCTGCGTCGTATGGGTGGATGAGTTGTTGCGTCTACGACCACTACACCTATGCCGGGGCCGCGTGGGTCATGGGGGCGGACGGTCGCCGCTACATGCACCTGTTTGTCCGCTAGTGGGTGGATGCAGCGCGGGGATCGGAACGGCTCCGAAATCGATCCCCGCGCTGGCTTTTTGCTGGGCCTTTGGAACGGAGTCCTGGTGGAAATAGGAATGGTATTCTTATGTTCAATATCGACAAGCGCTCTTATGTTCAATATCGACAAGCACTTCGGCGCGACATTCTCACACTCGCCGACGTTTCATGAGGAACATTTCAGCACAAGCCGACATCCGCACAGAGACATCGGCTCAGAAAAAGCCCCCGCCAACTCCTGAGCACGCCGCGAAGGCCGGGGAGATTCTTCGAAGGAACCAACGTTCACACTTGATGAGAACCGCCAACTCCTGAACACGCTGCGAAGGCCGGGGAAGTTCCATCGTTCACTAGCACGACGAAACCCCAGTTGCTGCGCGTCCCTTCACAATGCTCGCCTCACCCCGTAGGGCCACCCCCCGGCAGCCGCGGTCGATTCCTTACCAGCGGCAGCCATAAGGGAGTGGCCGGCCCATGCCAACACGCGGTGACGCCACAACGGGGACACACCACAACGGGGAATCGGTGGGTTGGTTTGTTCAGCCTTCGCTGCCCATGATCGCGGTCGTTCGTACCGAGATGGTGCTGGGCATGAACAAGAAGCTGGGGAGGATGGGGCGGTAGGTGCCATCGATGGTGACGGCGATTTTCTCCGTAAATGTGGCACTATTCCACGGGACGGCCCACGGATCGGAGGGGTTGAACGGGTCCGGGTAAACGCCGGTGGGAGCCGTGGACTTGGCCTTCGGACGAATGACCGGTGGGGTCAGCGTCAACCCGACTGGATCAACAGCATAACTGGTGACTCGGAAGCCTTGGATGTTCCGCTGCACTCCCCCCATGCGTGTGGTGACGTATTGCTGAATGGAGGGATAAACCGTTCCACCAGCATCGGTGAAGTTGGTGGTGACGAAGTTGGCCGGCTTATCGACGTTGACCACGGCATAACGAGCGCCGTCGCGGGCGGCGTTGTTGGTGACGTGGAGAACCATCAAAAAGCGGCAATACTCGAACATCCCAAACAGCAGGAGCAAGAATACGCTCATCACGAGCGCACCTTCCACCACAGTCATACCGCGACGAAGGGACCGACGACCAGAGTCAATCCTGCAGCGCATAGTAGGCACTCACGGATAGGCCGAGGCTGGTTCTTACCACGACGGCATGGTGTCATTGATGTTGAATCGTTCGTCGATGAGCATCTGCCAAGTGACGGTGAACGTCACATGAGTCGGGTTGATCAAGCCGAGGTTGATCCAGCGAACTTTATGCCACGGAATGGTCACCCGAACAGTAAAGATCATCCCTTTTTCGCCGTAGCATGGTTCCGGGGGGAGACTGCCCGCGGGGTAGTTCGTTCCGGGGGGGTCGGTGGCGATGGGAACGTAATTGGTTGTGCGTGGCGTTAAAAACATGAAATCGACCTGAATATCCGACAATTCCAAGCGTGTCAGCCCGGCGCCGTGGAGGTAGTCGTAGACGGCATGCCGGACGTTGACTGAGCCGGTGTTCACTTTGATCTGCGTGGGTACACCGGCCGTGTTGATCGTGAACGCTTGGGCCGACAAGCGCGCTCCTTCGCGGGCCGCGTTGCTGACAATCTGCTGGACTTGCACCAGCCGGCCCACTTCCCAGATTCCTAGCAACAGCGGCACCACCAGCAGCGTGGTCACAAACGCCAGTTCGATCGCCGCGACACCCCGGCGTGGAGGAGTCCCACACGGTCGCATCGTTCACCTGGTGTAGGGAAGGAATATCGTCTGCCCGAATAATCGGCAGAACCGTTAGAATTCATCATTTCGAGCCGTTCAAACCTAGAACACACGATCCCTGAAGGCAAGCGGAACCAGCGGAAATCGGCCATCATCAGGAATTGTGTACTATTCTTGGGTGATCAAAGTACTTGCCAGTGGCTTTGCTTGCCGGCAGGAGGCTGGTGTGGGGAGCTTCAGTGACGGTGGTAGGTGATCATCTCCACATCATTTGACGCTACCCATGGTAACAAGCATCACCCCCCGGTTGTAGTCGAGCAGTGGTCGAGTCGCGGATCAGGGGCCGACCGTGAGCCGAAGGAGTATCGCGGCGGCGGTAATTGTGGTAATTTGACTCCATCGGGCCGATTGCGGTCTGTCGGATGCTACCCCAAGACTGTGAAGCGGGCCGCCCCGATTCTTTCGGGCTTGAGGGTTGTCGCCGGCGGTCGGAGCGTTTGTTCGGTGGTGTGGATTCTGACCTGGTCGGATGGGTTATGCCTGCGCCCAGTACGATTCCTGAATTGCTCGAACGGCTGCGGAAAAGCCGGCTGATTCCGCCTGCCCGGCTGGATAGCTTTCTGGCCGGTCTGCCCACAGCGTCGCCGCAATCTCCCGAAACCGTTTTAGCCCAGTTGGTCGCCGAAGGACTGCTCACGCCGTTTCATGCCAACAAGCTGGCGCAGGGGAAATACAAAGGCTTTCTGCTGGGGGGCGAGCGCTATTTGATTCTCGATCAACTGGGCAGTGGTGGGATGGGCCATGTGTACCTGGCCGAACACATTCCTATGCGGCGCCTGGTTGCGTTGAAGGTGCTGTTGCCGCAGATATTCGAGAACGACGCTGTGGCCCGAGAACGCTTCTTCCGCGAAGCCCGAGCCGCCGGTACGCTCGATCATCCCAATATCGTTCGTGTCTTCGATCTGTGCCAGGATGGCAAGATTCTCTTTTTGGTGATGGAATATGTTGAGGGATTGAGCCTCAATGCCCTGGTCGCGCGGCAGGGTCCGCTGCCCGTGACAGCAGCGTGTCACTACACGCGTCAGGTGGCGTTTGGGCTGCAGCACGCGCACGCGATGGGTTTCATTCACCGTGACATCAAACCGGCGAACTTGCTGTTGGACCGCAGCGGATTGGTCAAGATTCTCGATCTGGGTTTGGTGCGCTCGGAAGCAGAAGCCGACAGCGGCCTGACCAAACAACTCGAAAACCGCCGCATTCTGGGTACTGCGGATTATGTGGCACCCGAACAAGTGATCGACAGTTCGCAAGTGGATGCCCGGGCCGACATTTATTCCTTGGGGGCCACACTCTATTTTCTGCTAACGGGGCGACCCCTCTTTCCCGAAGGCCGGGCCGCGCAAAAGCTCGTCTGGCAGCAAGTGCGCGACCCCATTCCGATCACACAATTGCGGCCCGAGGTACCGCGGCAGCTCGGGTTGGTCGTTCACACGATGTTGCAAAAGCGGCCGGCCGACCGTTATGCCAGCGCCGCGGAAGTCTTTGAAGCCCTGGCACCCTTCGATACCGATGCGTTGCCACCGCCGGATCCCTCGTGGTTGCCCCCCCTGCCGGCCCGTGTGGCTGTCGCCCGGGGCCTTCCTACCCTGGCGGCCCCCTCGACAGCCGGTTCCACCTCGCAAATTCTCGTCGCCGCCATCCGCACGGGGAGTGGTTCCTCGTCGTCCAATATGCGGCGCGATCAGACGCCAACACCGGATTGGCCGAAACCCGGCGGTCTCGACTCGGACGCCCACGGCCTTCGCCACACACCGCCGGCCACGCGGGCTTTGGAGGATGATACCCCGCTCGACTATCACCACCGCCCGCTTCCCCCGGCTCCCTCCCTCAACCCACCCGTGGCCTCTCGGGGGCCGACGGTGCTTCTCGTGACCCTCTCGGTGGCCTTGGTTCTGGCCTTAGCGGTCATCGTGATGTTGCTGTGGCTGAAGTGAGCTGTGGCCGTACAATCATCCCTTCACGGCCAGTTGCACTGCGAGATGCAGTCGTCAAGCGTACGCGGGATGACCCGCAGTAGTACAACTGTCACTTCACGGCCAACTGCACTAACACCACGGCCAACAGTCCTAAACTGATGACACCATTGACATGGAAGAAGGCTCGGTTGACGCGCGTCAGATCGTCGGCCCGCACCAGGCGATGTTCATACACCAGCAGCCCGCCCACCCCAATTAATCCGACAACAAACACACTTCCCAGATGGGGCGACGCGAACAGCAGGGCCACCAATAACCCGAACATCACCGCATGGCACGCGGCGGCGATGCGCAGGCTCCGGGCGATCCCCAAGCGAGCTGGGATGCTGTGAAGCCCCGCTTGCTTGTCGAAGGCATAGTCTTGGCAGGCGTAGAGGATGTCGAAGCCGGCGACCCAGAAGGCCACGGCGCCGCCCAAAAGCAGAGGTACTGTCATCGCGGTGAAGCCACGAATCGCCACCCATGCCCCCACAGGGGCCAGTGTCAGCGCGGCGCCGAGCCAGAAGTGTGAAAGGCTCGTGAAACGTTTCGCCAACGAGTAGCCGAGAATGAAAAGCAGGGTCGGCACGCTCAGATACAGTGGCCAGGGGTTTGGCGGTTGCCGCTCATAGAACAACAGCGTGGCCGCGACAAAACCAACACCGCACACCAGAGTGAACAACCACACCACACCCACCGATAGTGTACCGGTGGGCAAGTGGCGCATCGCGGTGCGGGGATTGGCGGCATCGAAGTGCCGATCGGCCAAGCGGTTGAAGGCCATGGCAGCACTGCGGGCCAACACCATACACAGAACAATCCCCAACAGGTCTTGCCCACGGAATGGTTCATCCATCCACGCCAAAGCCGCGGCCAATAACGCGAACGGCAGCGCGAAAATGGTGTGGCTGAAGCGAATCAATTCCAGTAGGTGGCGAACGACTCGCAGCATGGCTTCATTCCCGTGGGGCCTGCGAACCGATGGTTCGTCGTTGCGTTGGGCCGGAGGACAACCGACAATACGAACAATTCCGCAACGGTTGTGAAAGAATCCGTGACCCGTGCGGTTTATTTCAGCATACACTGAGTGCGTCAACTCACAGTACCATCACGAAAGTGGTTTATGCGTGTTCTGACTGCGATTCCCGTTTACAACGAGGCGAAGCATGTGCGCAGCGTGTTGGCCGAGGTGCGTCGTTATAGTCCGCACATCCTGGTCGTCAACGACGGTTCGACCGACGGCACCGCGGAGTTGCTCGATCGTGAACCGGGATTGCTGCGCATCAACCACCCGACCAACGGCGGCTACGGAGCCGCGCTGATCTCCGCCTTCCGCTTCCTGTTGGCCAGCGATTTCGACGTTTTGGTGACGATGGATTGCGACGGGCAACATCAACCCGAACGCATCCCCGTTCTGCTGGAAGCCATTCACGATTGCGATATTGTGTCTGGTTCACGTTACCTCCGCGACTTCCGGCAAGACATGCCAGCACCCAGCGATCGTCGCTTCATCAATGCCACCATCACTCGTGAAATCAACGCCCGTTACGGCCTGAACCTGACCGATGCCTTCTGCGGCTTCAAAGCGTACCGCCGCAAGGCGATTGAGAAGCTCAACATCACCGAACGCGGTTGGGGTATGCCCCTGCAATTGTGGGTCCAAGCGGCACGGCAAAGGCTCCGCATTAAGGAAATTGGCGTGCCGCGGCTGTATCTTGATCCACATCGCGCTTTCGGCGGCGTTCTCAATGATCCGGACCAGCGGTTGGCGTATTATCGTGCCGTGTTAGCAGCTGCCGAACACGATGAACTGCCGGGGGTATGTCCGACGCTTTGCCTGGCACCGGGGTCGTGGGGATGAGCCGTGTCTATCGCGCTCCGGCCGCCAATCGCGCGGTGCTGAGTGAGCCGCCTTGGGAGATTCTGCCGGAGTTGGTCGCCGCCAATCAACGCCGCTTGAATTCCGGCGACGTTCGCATGGCTGGGCGCACTTTACGCGAATTCCGAACCGCCGCGCGACGCGAAATTCTCGAATTGGCCCGCCACGCGACCGATCCATCGCCATCAGCTGCTTGCCCCAGCGACGATCGCCCTCTGCTGATCACCGGGCATCAACCGGAATTGGCCCATCCTGGTGTGTGGGTCAAGAACTTCGCCCTCAATGGTCTGGCGAGGAAACTCGCCGGCGTTCCACTCCATCTGATTGTCGATAACGACACACTCAAGCATACGACGTTGCGCTTGCCGGTATTCCGCCCCGGTGACGCCAATTCCGTGCGGTTAGAAAGTCTGCCCTTTGATTCCTTCAGTGGTGAAGTTCCTTACGAAGATCGGGCTATCCTCAACGACGAACTCTTCCGCTCCTTTCCTGCCCGCGCGGCCAAGTTGTGGGCGAATTGGGGTTACGAGCCGTTATTGAACACCTGCTGGAGCCACGGCCAGCGGGTGGGCGAAGTCTTCACCAGACTTCGCCGCGGTTGCGAAAGCCGGTGGGGCTGCCGCAACTGGGAGCTGCCCGTCAGTCGCTTGTCGCAGACGGAGGCCTTCGCCCAGTTCGCGCAGCACATTCTCGCCGATCTGCCACGCTTCCGCAGCGTCTACAATGCGGCGATTCGGGCCTACCGCGCCGCCAATGGCATTCGCAGTGCGAATCATCCGGCTCCGGAGCTGGCCGAAGACGAAGCGCCCTTCTGGGTCCGGCAAGCCAACGGTTCACGCCAGCGGGCCACTCGCGCCTCCGACGTGCGAACTCTCCGCCCGCGTGCCCTAACACTGACCCTTTTTGTGCGACTGTGTGTGGGCGATTTCTTCATTCACGGTATCGGCGGTGGCAAGTACGACGAAGTAACCGATGCCATCATCCGTGACTATTTCGGAATTGATCCGCCTGCCTACCAGGTGTTATCCGCGACACTGCATCTGCCATTGCCGGGATTTGCTGCGACCACCACCGACTTGTCCCGAGCCATTCGCCGGCTTCGTGATCTGCAATGGAATCCCCAGCGCTGCCTGACGGTTGAACAGTGTGCCGAGCCGAACGTTCGCGCCATTCTCGAACAGCACGCGCAGTTGGTGGCCCGTGAACCACCGTGGCCCGATCACACCGCACGGCGCGAATGGTTCAACGCACTGCGGCAACTGAAGGAAAAGTTGCGGCCGTGGGTGGCCGATCAGTGGTCAGCGGCACAAGCGCAACTGACGCAGCTGCGCAACGAAGTCGCGGCCAATGCGATCTTGCATCGCCGCGATTATGCGTGGGTGTGGTACCCCGAAGGACTGCTGCGCGAGTTTTTGCTGTCATTTCAATTGGGCGCTGGACCGTTGCTGAACTCGGGGTAGCTGAGCTGACGATCCGGGTCGAGGAAGCGGGCATAAAGCGTGTGTGAACCGCGGCCTTTCAGGACAACGGTGAGCCGATGCCGACCGGGTGTCAGCGCGACGTCAAAGTGGTCGCGGTCCGGGCGGAGGTCTTTGCCGGCCCCTTGACCGGTGCCAATCGCCTGACCGTCGAGCCGCACCTCATAGTTGGCGCTGGAACCGATGAGCAGTTTCGTTTTGAACGCGCTGGCTGCGGTGAAGTCGGCTTCGATCACAATCGGTTCACCCCCCGAATCGGGGAAGACCATACGCCCCGGCACACCGAACGCGGCAGGTTCACCGTTGATGCGAACATCCGTCAGAAATGGGTGTGCCATGAGATAGCGCACCAGATCGCGGAAATCCTGCGCCGTCATATTGTACCCCAACCCTTCGGGCATCAGGGATTTCTCGGCGACGCGAACCGGCTCGGCGAGGTCGTCTTTTTTGATCTTTTTCAGCACGTTGTTTTCGAGCTTCAACGTGATGGTTTGCTCGTCTTCTTCAGCCAAGATACCTTGGACGACGGTATCATCGAGTAGCCGGGCCGTGCGGACGAAATACGGTGCGCCAATGACGCGGTTGGGATCAAGAACATTGATGAGGATGTACTCAATGTCGCGGCCAGCGCCATCGAGCGCTGGCCCGACCTCGGCTCCTTGCCCCTCGAACTTGTGACACTTGGCGCAGTTGGCTTCGAACACTTTTCGCCCACGATTCAACGATGCCGGCGCGGTGTAGAGGGAATCGCGGGTTTGGTCGATGAGCTTTTGTAGCTCTGTGGGTGTGGACCGTGTGCGGCCCCATGCTTTTTCGATCAACGCATTGAGTTCTTTATCATTGAATGCCTGAATGCGAAGGATGGTGTTGTCGGTCACGTCGCTGCGGTCGATGGTTTTGTCGAGGAGTGCTTGCAGAAGAGCTTTCACCCAATCTTTCCGCGCGGCGAGCGTGTTGACGACATCGGCGCGCACGGCGTTGGGATAGTTTTTCCAGCCGGCCAGCAGCTGACCGGGGATATTCTTGTCGTCGAAGGCGGCTAAAGCCCGTGCCGCTTCACTGCGCACACTGGCCGGCGCATTGCTGCGGAGCAACCCCAACAGCACTCGGACACCGTCGGTAGGTTTGAGTAGGGCGATTTGCCGAATGGCTTCCGCGCGCACTTCGGGTGTCAGTTCCGCCTGCTGCGCTGTGGCCAATGCCCGCTGAATCGCCGACGCTTCACGGAAGCTAACCGCCAACTTGTTCGCCAACGCCACTTGTTTGGGCTGATTGTCCTTGAGGATTGCTGCATACAGTGCGGTCCACGACTCGGGCGGCACAACCGTTTGCTTGTCGAGGGCTATGGCCAGACCCTCCAAGGCTTTTTCCCGCGTGGCCGAATCGTGGGTTTTGGCGATGAAGTCGATGCACAGGGCCAGGTCGGCCGCGACGCCGGTAGCTGCCAACCGGCGCATCGTCCGCGGAACGATCTGCTCGCGCACGAAGCTATTGTGCGGCGCTTGTTCCGCCAGCCACGCCAGTTCCTGCGCTTTGTGTTGCGCTGTGCGCTCATCGGTGAGCAGTTTTTCGTAACCTTGCCAGACAAGTTGGGGAATCACCGGGTCGCGGGCATCGGTTTGGTGGGTCAGGAGTGTACGGAGCAGGGGGGCGACATCGTTGGCTCCGCTGAGTCGCAGGGCTGCGGAGGCGATTTCCCGGCGCACGGCGGGTTCCGGTTCGGTCGCGGCGAGTCGGTTCAACCCCATCACCAGGGATTCACACGGCCCCACAACATCGCCCAAAGTACGCGCGATGAAAGCCCGTTGCGTGGCATTTTGCGGGTACAGATCGAACATTCGCAGGTAAAAGCGGGCTGCGTCGTCGTCGAGTTGCCGATCGCGGTAACGGGCCAGGATGAGCATTTCGAGGGTACGTTCGATGGGAATATTCGGCACGCGCAGATTGTCGGTACGTTCGGCCAACAGCCGCAGGGCGGTGCGCCGTTCCCAGGGGTTGGTGCTGTTCACAGCACGTTCACCGAGTTGCGCGGTGCTCAGGCGGCTCAAATCGTTGGCTTTTTTCGTTGGGGTTCCCTTCAACTGAATGCGATAAACACGGCCATGCTCGTAATCCCAGGCATCGGCTGGGGTTTGATGGCAGGGGTATTGGTCGTGCCAGTCGATGAGGAAGATATCGCCGTGAGGTCCCCATTTCATATTGATGGGGCGGAAGTTCTTATCGCCGCTAACGAGGAAATCGTCGCCGCGGCTGGCGGTGAAGGTGCTGCCGTTGGGCTTGAGAATGTTCTGCTTGATACTACAGCCATGAATGCTGCCGAAGATGACGCTGTTGCGGAAGCGCGCTGGCATGTGGGGCACATCGAGAGAGATTAGCCCAGCATGCGCCCAGCCACTTTCTTTGTGGAAGGTGTGATCACAAATTTCGTTGAGATAACCGTAGACATGCGGGTTGAAACTGGCACCAGCTTGCCGTTTATAAATACCCCCCGGCACGATGTGATACAAATGAGGAATGACGCAACAGCAGAGGATGAACTGGCCATCCGTATTCCGCCAGTCCATACCCCAGGGGTTGCTGGTACCTTCGGCAAAGACTTCGAACTTCTTCCATCGGGGATGGTAACGCCACACGGCAGCGTTCATGCGCACCGCGGGGCCGTCGAGGGCCTCCGCCGGCCGGACCGCGGAGTTGGTGAAGATGCCGTGCAAGCCGTACAGCCAGCCGTCGGGTCCCCATTGGAAGGTATTGAGGGTTTCGTGCGTATCTTGGCTGCCGAAGCCTTTGAGGAGAATGTGAAATTGGCCGGGTTTGTCGTTGTGGTTTTCGATGAACCATAAGTAGGGGGCCGCGCCGACGAAGACGCCGCCGTGGCCCACTTCAATACCCGTACATAGGTCGAACGCGCCCAGCCCCGCTTTCTTCCGTTCTTCGGGGATGGGGAAGTCGCGACCTTCGGCAAACACGGTGCGTTTATCGCAGATACCATCGCCGTTGGTATCTTCCAGGATCACAATACGGTCGCGCGGTTGTTGGCCGGGGGGCGTGCGTTTGGGGTACTCGAAACATTCAACCACCCATACCCGGCCTTTCTCATCGATGGTGAACGCAACGGGGTTGGTCACCATCGGTTCGCCAGCAAAAAGTTTGACCTCGAATTCCTCGGGCACTCGGAAGCGGGCGACCGTCTCCTCGGGCTTCCAGTATGGCTGCCCCGACGACTTGCGATTATCGAAGCCGTATTCCCGCTGCGCCCACAATCGCGCCGAGGGCAGAAATTCCGGCCATGCAACTACGATCACCAGCGCTGCAACAACAACGGAGAGATTGCGGAACATAGTGCAACAATTCCAGAGAGAATGCGAAAACTCACTGTATGAAATTGGATGGTACGCGCGGTAGGGGCAAGTTGCAAACGCGTAACTCCGGGATCAACGGGTCGTAGGATCGACCGTTTCGCTACGACCGCTTCTGTCGGAAAAAGGATGCGACGGCGTGGGGGCGAGGCTTCACTAACTTCGCCAGGAGGGCGATACTGTACAATTATGAGCTATGGCAGCGCAAAAAGCCAATAGAATTTTCTGAAAAAATGGAATTTTTCAGAATTGCAGGTTCATACGCTGGAGGCGGGCGACGGTTTCGGCCATCAGCGCGTCTTCTTCCGCTTCGTGTTGGGCCAGGTAAGTGACCGAGA
>JANWYJ010000077.1 GCA_025055115.1 Gemmata sp. | reverse complement strand
GGTCCGGGGGGTCAGCCGGGTGTCAACAGCTTGGTCCGGGGGTCAGCCGGGTGTCAACAGCTCGGTTCGGGGGTCAGCTGATTGTGGGAATGCATCGCGGCAAGAAAAAAGCGAGTGTCCCTTGACGGCGGATGGTTGTCTCTTGACGGCGGATGGAATTTTGCTATTTTATGAAATGATGAAATGGTGAGTTGTGGAAATGATGAACAACGAACAACCTTTGACGTGTTCGCACACCCACAGCGCATCACCGGTTCTTCCGGTTGTGGACCCCGAGTCGCTGGAACGGGCGGCCCGACTGTTCCGGGCGTTGGGCGATGGGCCGCGGCTGCGTATTTTGCATCTGCTTTTGCGTGGCGAGACGTGTGTCAGCGAAATCGTGACGGCGACGGCGGACAAGTTCTCCACGATTTCGCAACGCTTACGGATTCTTCGCAGTGAAGGATTGGTGCGGCGGCGCCGCGATGGTTCGCATGTGTACTACGCCCTGGCCGACGACCATGTGAAAGACCTGCTGCGCAACGCCTTGGCACATGCCCGGGAATTGGATTCGCCCACGATTTCTCAACTCCCGTCGGAGGATGATTGATGACGACTCCCGTTTGCCATGCCCATCACCCGCACACGCACGGCCCCGGCTGCGGGCACACCGGTATTCAGCACGGCGACCATGTGTGTTACGTTCATGAGGGCCACTTGCACTTCACCGCAGCCGACGGCAGCGTTCACGAACATCGCTTAGAAGTGAACGCGACCAACCCGGGTGGTTGCTCCGGCGGTCATGCTTGTTCTGCCCACAGCACCGGCCATGTTCATGGCCCCGGTTGTGGTCACGAAGCAGTTCCTCATGGCGACCATATCTGCTACATCGTCGATGGCCACTTGCACTATCCGCACAATGGCCACTGCGATCATCACGGCCCGGTCAGTGTGGTGGCTTGATCCACGTGAGATGGCGACGTCTTGGTGAACAGGCGAGCCTGCGGGTGATTCGGCTGGAATCATCCGCAGGTTTTGCTGTCGGCTCCGAACACGGTTGTGCGGTTGTGCCTCTATACTGAGAAAAGGAGGTGCGTATGCCGCGTGTGGTCTTAGCGATGAGTGGCGGGGTCGATAGTTCGGCGTCGGCGGTGCTGCTGAAGCGGCAAGGCTACGACGTGATCGGCCTGTTTATGCGCACTGGTACACACGGCCACGCTCAAGCCGACGTTCGCCAAGACCACAAGAAGGGCTGTTGCTCGGCGATCGATGCGGGCGATGCCCGGCGTGTCGCGGATCGGCTCGATATTCCCTTCTACGCGCTCGATTTTGAACGAGAATTTGAGCAGATTATTGATTACTTTGCGGATGAATACGCCCGCGGCCGCACTCCTAACCCGTGTGTGGTGTGCAACAATTGGCTGAAGTTTGGTCAACTGTGGGCTTTCGGCCAGAAACTGGGGGCCGATTTCATCGCCACTGGTCACTACGCCCAGATTCGCGATGCTGCTGGCGAATCCGATGCGCCGCGGACCGCCCCGGCCCGGCAACCCGAACTGCACATGGGGGTTGATCGTGATAAGGATCAAAGTTACGTGCTGCACGGCATCAAACGGGACGTACTGCCGCATCTGCTCTTTCCCGTAGGCGGGTACACCAAGGCGCAGATCCGCCAATTGGCGCGCGAAGCCGGCTTAGGGTCTGTGGCCAACAAACCCGACAGTGTCGAAATCTGCTTTGTCCCCAGTGGGCGGCACACGGATGTTGTTCGTTCCCGCCGGCCCGACGTGGTCCGGCGTGGACCGATCACGACAAAAGACGGGACCATTCTCGGCGAACACGATGGTCTTGATCGTTTCACGATCGGACAGCGCAAGGGGCTGGGCGTGGCCACGGGCGCAAAGCGGTTTGTGCTGGAATTATTGCCCGAAAGCAATACCGTGGTGGTCGGTGAGGAAGCCGATTTACTGGCCCGGGGCTTGCGGGCTTCACAGGTGAATTGGCTGATCGACCCGCCGAGTGGGCCGCTGGCCTGTGCGGCCAAGATTCGCTACCGGCATGCCGCCACGCCAGCCACCGTCACCGCGCTTCCCAACGGTGGTGCCGAAGTCCTGTTCGCGACACCGCAACCCGCTGTGACACCGGGGCAAGCGGTCGCCTTTTACAGTGGCACACGTGTTCTGGGTGGCGGGTGGATCGACTACGCCCTGCGCTGAATGGCCTTTCGCCGGTGGCCGAGCGCGACGGAGCGTTATCCCCATCATCGCTGCCGCGTCTGGCCCATCATCGCTGCCGCGTCTGGCCCAGCTTTCAGCCCATCAACGCCGACCCACGCGCCGCTTTTGAAGATGCTGTGAAAGCCCTGCCAGAAGACCGATTCCCGGTTGCCACTCCCAACCCACGGCGTTCAATAGACGCCGTGGCGTTTTTCTGGTTGCTCGACACGGAATCTTCCTATGCGCTACCGCTGGCTTGTCGGACTTCTCGTCACGGTCGGAATCGTCCCGGTGTTGCGGGCCGACGATCCCACCATCATTCGCAAGATCGCCTTCGGTTCCTGTGTCAATCAAGATAAACCGGTACCGATCTTCGACACGATCGCCGCGACCAAGCCTGACCTCTTTTTGATGATTGGCGACAACATGTATGCCGATCTCGACCGTACTGTGAAAGTGACACCCGAGGTGATTCGCGAGAAATATCACATCTTGGCGAAAGTGCCTGGGTTCGTGAAGATCAAGCAAGTCTGTCCGCGTATTCTCGGCACCTGGGACGACCACGATTACGGCCGCAACGATGCGGGTGCGGAATGGCAACACAAAGATGCGGCGCAAAAGGAATTTCACGATTTCTTTGGCACCCCAGAAAACGATCCACGTCGCCAGCAAAAGGGCATTTACCACGCCGCCATCTACGGCCCCGTGGGCCAGCGGTTGCAGGTGATCTTGCTCGATACTCGCTATTTCCGCAGCCCGCTGAAGAAGGGGAAATTCGATCCGGTCACTCGCATCACCCCGTATCTGCCCAATACCGATCCCGACGCGACACTGCTGGGCCCGGAGCAATGGAAGTGGCTGGAAGAGCAATTGAAGAAACCTGCAGAAGTGCGGCTGCTGGTGTCCAGCATTCAGGTGATCGCGGATGAACACCCTTTTGAGAAGTGGGCGAACTTCCCCCACGAACGCGAGAAACTCTACGCCCTGCTGAAGCGCACCGGGGCTAATGGTGTCGTGATTCTCAGCGGCGATCGCCATTTGGCCGATATCAGCGTTGATACCCGCGCGATCGGCTATCCGCTGTACGACATCACCAGCAGCGGGTTCAATCAAGCGTCCAAAAATTGGCGGCCACCCGAGAAGAATTCCTACCGCGTCGCGGGCATGCCCTATGGCGACAATTTCGGCTTCATCACCATCGATTGGAACGACGACAACCCGCGGCTAGTGCTGCAAATCCGCGATGAAGACGGCGAAACTGCGTGCGGTGTGAAGGTGCGGCTCAGCACGCTGAAGAACTCGGCCCGGGGCGTGGAGCCGCCGCGGCCTGAAGGCGTACTGACGCCGGACCAAGCCGCCCAGAAACCCGGCGAAACCGTCACCGTGCAGTTCCTGGTGCGATCGGTGGGCGGTAAAACAACGATTTATCTGAATTCGCACCCAGATTTCCGCGCCAAAGACAACTTCGCCGTTCACCTGACGCCGAAAGCCCAAACCGGCCGATGGGAGAAGGTGGCCCCGGAGAGCTTTCTGGGCAAGACCATCCGCGCTACGGGCAAGGTGCAGATGAACAAGTACGATCAGCCGCAGTTGGAAGTGGTGGACGAAAAAGCATTGGTCATAGTCGAATGAGTCGGCGGATGCGGAGCCGGCGTATCGGATGCGGAGCCAGCGTAGCTGGCGCAAGCCCCGCCTGGCCCCGCCGCATGCGGGGGGCCACGGAGTGTTGGTCAGCAGCTATTTGTCGAAGGTGATCGTCTTGATACCGTCGCCCGCCCCATAAATCCTCACGCCTTTGATATCGGCAGGCGGGTTCTCCCACTCGTACTTGGCGGTCACTTTGGAGAGCGCTTGCGTGACAATCCCATCCGGACGGATGGCGGTGAGATCGAATTCATAGATGCCGTCTTTGGGGGGTGTGGTGGTTTTCCGGGGCGTCAGTTTGGCGCCGGTCCAACCGCCGGTCGGCACTTGGCCCACCGCGGTGAGAGTGAGTTTCTTTTTGTCTTTAGTGAATTCGTGGCTGGCACTGATCACGGTTTTCAGCAATTCACCCTTCTTGGGTTCATCTCGGTCTTGGCCGACCGCTGCGGTCAGCGTCAGGGCGAACGCGACACTAGCCACCAGAGCTACACGTGCCAGATGGAACATGGTTGAAACTCCTGTGGGGAACCTCCGGCCGTACCGCCGGGTGTTGGCATCATATTCGGAAGCCGCGTGGGGGTTTGTAACGAGTGGCCACTTGCCCTCGAGGGGTGCCGTCGGCCGGAGGAATTCGCCAAGTCGCCCTTGTCGGTGGGCCGAGGGCTGATATGCTGAAATTTTACCGGAATCTGCGGATTGTGCGGATGGTAGGTGGGTTATGAAGGTGCGCTCGAGCGTCCGACGCATTTGCGATAAGTGCAAGTTGATCAAACGCAAAGGCGTTGTGCGGGTCATTTGTGAAGACCCCCGTCACAAACAACGGCAGGGTTAAGCGGGCGTGTTGCATCACGCCGCGGTGTTCTCCGAACTCCAGAGTGTGTAGGTAATCGACTATGCCGCGTATTCAAGGCGTTGACATTCCGCCGAAAAAACTCGTGCACATATCCTTGCGTTACATCCGCGGGATTGGCCCGACGACATCGTTAGAAGTGTGTGAGAAGCTGCGGATCGACCCGATGCGCCGGGCCGATACGCTGACCGACAAAGAAATCGCGGAAATCGCGGCCCTGCTCGATAAGGAATACCTGGTCGAAGGTCCGCTGCGGCGGTTGGAAGCGGCCAATATCGCTCGGTTGAAGGAGATCAAATGCTACCGGGGCGAGCGGCACCGCAAGAACCTGCCGGTACGCGGGCAACGCACCAAGACGAACGCCCGTACCCGCAAAGGGCCACGGAAAACCGTGGCCGGCAAGAAGGGCGTCAAAGACCTGCGCTAATCGTTGGCCTCTGGGGTTACAGCGTGCGGCGGCTACGGCCAGCGGCCCCCGGAGGCTTCATCCTCGATATCGACGTTTATCCACGGACTCCGCGAAGCTATGGCCAAAAGCAAAAAGAAGAAAACACGGCGGAACGTCAGCCGGGGCATCGCCCACATTCAAAGTACGTTCAACAATACGATTGTCACCATCACCGATACCAACGGCGATACGCTGTGTCACTCCTCGGGGGGTGCCGTCGGCTTCAAAGGTAGCCGCAAAAGCACGCCCTTCGCCGCGCAGCGAGCGGCTGAAGAAGCAGCTGCCAAAGCGGCCAAATTCGGTGTCAAGGAAATTGAAGTCCGTGTGAAAGGGCCAGGAGCCGGTCGCGAATCGGCCATCACCGCCCTTCAGGCGGCGGGGTTGAACATCAAAGCCATTGAGGATGTCACGCCGCTGCCGCACAACGGGTGCCGCCCGCCGAAGAAACGTCGCGTCTAACTGTCTGTGCGTGGCACGCCGATGGTGGTCAGGGGTCGCTTGCCTCGGCAACACCGCTGACCACCCTGTTGTTGGGGAATGATCCGCTGCGACGCAGGGGTTCGCCCGGACCATCCCCCCAACCGACCGGCCGCCCCTCCCGGCCGACCCGCGCGCTGCGGGTCTTTGGACCCCTGATGTGGAATGGCTTAACCTCCCATGGCACGAACTCTCGATCCCAAATGCAAACTCTGTCGCCGCGAACAGATGAAACTGTTCCTCAAAGGCGACCGCTGCTTCAGCCCCAAATGCCCCATCGATAAAGAAGCCCTCCCTCCGGGCATGCATGGGGCCCGCCGCGGCAAAATCTCCGAATATGGTCTGCGGCTCCGCGAAAAACAAAAACTCAAACGCTTCTACGGCGTACTCGAAGCCCAATTCCGCCGCTACTATCGCCTGGCCACGAAAACCGTCGGCAATACCGGCGAACAATTGCTCTCGATTCTGGAACGGCGCTTGGATAATGTCGTGCACCGGTTGGGCTTTGCCATCAACCGCAACACCGCGCGGCAGATGGTGGCGCATGGCCATATTCTGGTCAATGGGGCCAAGTGCGACATTCCCAGCATGCTGGTCAAACCGGGGGATGTCATCAAAGTCAAAACGCGCGAAAAAAGCCTCAAAATGGCCCGCGAAACCCTGGCCAAAGGCACCGTGCGGATTCCCGATTTCCTGGAACTGACCAACAACCAGGAAGCCCCCGAAGGCCGCATGACCCGTTTGCCAACACGCCAAGATGTCGATGAACGCATCACCGACATCCGCGAACAACTCATCATCGAAATTGCGACGCGGTAAGGTTTCGCGGTGGCAAGGCCACGGCCCACCACCGCCCACCATCGCTGCCGGCAGTGTGCGACCCACTGCCGGTTTCGTTTCGCCGCTGTCTGCGGGTGTGCCATCATCCGGTTCTCCCGCCGAGAGCGTTTCTCCGTCTGGCTCGTTGCTCCTGCGGTCGCCGGGGGCCGCGGAAAGCCGACGGTTCGGAGGAAAAGATCATGCGCGTTCGCTGGCGCGGATTAGAGCTACCCAGTCGTGTTCATGCGGATCGCTCCGCAGGGCTGACCGATACTTACGGCAAGTTCTATGCCGAACCCTTCGAAAAAGGCTTCGGCATGACTATCGGAAATAGCCTTCGCCGTATCCTGCTGTCCAGCCTCGAAGGCAGTGCCGTCACCCGCGTCAAAATCCAAGGGGTGCAGCACGAAATTTCCACCATCACCGGTGTTGTCGAAGATGTGACCGACATCATTCTCAACATCAAAAGTCTGGTGGTGAAGAATTTGTCGGATCAACCCAAGACTATTCGCATTCAAAAGCACGAAGCCGGTTCAGTTCGCGCGGTTGATATTCAACACGATGAAACGATCCAGATCATCAACCCGGAACATCATATCGCCACGCTCACCAGTGATGTGCCGTTTGTGATGGAGATGACGGTGGAGAATGGCCGCGGCTACCGTACGGCTGATGAAAACGCCGGTAAGGAACGGGAAATCGGCGTCATTCCCGTCGACAGTAGCTTCTCGCCGGTGGTTCGTGTCAAGTACGACATTGAAGAAACCCGCGTCGGTCAGCGCACCAACTACGATCGGTTGGTGATGGAAATCTGGACCAACGGCACCGTGACACCGCAAATGGCCCTGGTCGAAGCCGCGAAAATTCTCCGCAAACACCTCAACCCATTTGTGCAATACACCGAACCAGGACCGGAAGTACCACTCGACGAACCGATCGAGATCGGTCCGGCGGCCTCGGTGGCCGATGCGCAGATGGCGGAACTGGAACGCAAGCTCAACATGAGCCTGGCCGAACTCGATCTGTCGGTCCGGGCTACCAACTGTCTGGAAAGCGAAGGGATCACCACCGTGCGCGAATTGGTGATTCGCACGGAGGATGAATTGCTCGAAGTTCGCAACTTCGGCGATACCACTTTGCGGGAAGTCAAGGCCAAGCTCGCCGAGCGTGGCCTGTCGTTGGGGATGCGTTTGCCCCCCCCGCGACGCTAACGTGGGTGAGTGATCCGTAGCCCCGCCCCACCGGGCGGGGCCACGGACCAACCGTATCCCCGGTGACCCGTGGCACGGCACCGGGTTCTTACGCTCACTGCTGCTTTGAACATTCTACCCAAACGAGGGAAAGCCATGCGCCACCGTAAACGCGGTCGTCACCTGAATCGCACCCCCGCCCACCGGCGGAGCCTGTTCCGCAACCTCAGCCGCGCGCTGATCACACACGAACAGATCACCACCACGCTGCCCAAAGCGAAAGAACTTCGCCCATTTGTGGAAAAACTCATTACTCTGGCCAAACGCGCCCACCTCGTGGTGGCCCAAGCGGCGGGGAAAGACGAGGCCGAAGTCCAAAAAGCCAAAATCCGCGCCCTGCACTACCGCCGTCAGGCCATGGCCCTGCTCGGCCCCACCCACGGCACAGGCATTTGGAACAAAAAAGGCGAGTGGATGGAAGACCCGCTCAACACCTCAACCAAGAAAAGCTCCGATACAGTCCTCAAGAAACTATTCCGCGAACTCGGACCCCGCTACGCCGACCGTCCGGGCGGGTATACCCGCATTCTCAAACAGCACTACCGCCGCTTGGGGGATGCGGGTACCACCGCGGTCATTGAACTCCTCAAAGCCGGTGAGAAGAAAGTAACCCTCAAGGCCAAGACCGCAGCCGCCCCTGCCCCCGTGGCCCCCTCACCAGCCCCTTCCGCCAGTAGCGCAGCGCCGGCTACCAACTGACGGAAAACGACCGTTTTCATCCCCCGAGCTTCACTGGTACGCAAGGCTTAGGATAGCGGCCGTCGTATCCTTGAAGCTCGTGAACTTCTTTCTCAGGCAACGGAAGGAGGCCGGGTGAATCTGGGGTTGCAGGGGCAAGTGGTGGTGGTAGTGGGCGGGGCGCGAGGACTGGGCCGGGCCATCGCCACGCTCTTTGCCGCGGAAGGCTGCCGCGTGGGTCTGTGGGACATCGCGCCGGAGGTCACGGCGACCGCCACGGCCTTGGCCGCACACGCCTGGCGGCTCGATGTCACCAACATGGCCGCCGTGCGGGCCTGTGCGGCTGAAACATGGCATTACTTCGGGGCCGTTGATCATTTGGTGTTTGCCGTCGGCGTGGCTTCGGGGCAGTTCGGTTTTCCGTTTTGGAATGTCGAGTTCGAGCGGTGGGAACCGGTGCTGCGCGTGAACTTCCTTGGCGCGGTCGCCGTGGCACACGGCTTCGCCCCACTGTTCGCGGCTCGCCGCCAAGGGACGTGGCTGTTTCTCTCATCCGTGGCCGGTCAGATCGGTTCGCAAACCGATCCTCCGTACAGTGCGGCCAAAGCGGCTCTGATCAACTTCACCCAGTGTGCTGCGAAAGACCTAGCCCCCTTGGGTGTACGGGTCAACTGCCTGTGCCCGGGAATGGTGGCTACCGAGCTGAACCGCTCTGTGTGGCAGGCGTGGGCCGACCGGCAAACGCCGGCAACTTATCAAGACTACGAAACCTGGGCCGCTGAGAAAATCGCCCGGCTCGTGCCGCTGAACCGTTGGCAAACACCCGAAGATATTGCGGCGATGGCGGTTTTTCTGGCCAGTGACCGCGCTGCCAATATCACGGGGCAGACGATCAACGTGGATGGCGGCTTCGTGATGCACTGGTAATTGGCCGGTGCCCTTTCCACCGTTGAGCACCTCGCACCGGCAGCGGCGTCAGATCGTCGTCGAGAGTTTTTTGTAACATCGGTGCCCTTTTCACCGTTGAGCATCTCACGCCGGCAGGGTATGCCGCGTCTTCTGGCGACCCGCCGGCAGGGTATACCGCGTCTTCTGGCGACCAGGGAATATGGGGCCTACGGTGACGGGGTCATCCAACTTGGGGGATGGCCGGCTGGTGGTGATGGCCGGCTGGTGGTGATGTTCATCGCGCTGGGAAGCTGCGCTGGGGCTGGCGATGAGGTTCATCACGATGGGGTGGCCGGCGACGGCTCATCGTCGAAGGCTCCTTCATCGGCGGTGATAATGATGACGCCGTTGGAGGTCAGCGCGAGGGTATGCTCGACGTGCACACTGGGCATGCGGTCGCGGGTGACGACGGTCCAGTGGTCGCTCAAGAGATCAACTTCGGGCCGACGCATGTTGACCATCGGTTCGACGGCGAGAGTCAAGCCGGGTTCGAGGCGGAAGTCGGCTTTGCGGGTTTCGCGATCGACATAATTGGGCACTTGCGGGTTTTCGTGCATGCTGCGGCCGATGCCGTGGCCAACATACGAGGTGACTACGCTGAAGCCGGCCTGTTGCACATGACGTTGCATTTCACTAGCCACCTGCGACCACCACTTGCGTTTGGGGAGAAGGTCGATGGCGATTTGCAGGGTTTCTTCGCCCACTTTGAGCAGACGGGCTTTTTCGGGGGAAATCGTACCAATCGGGATGGTGATGGCCCGGTCGGCGCACCAGCCGTTGAGTTTGCACGCGGTATCGACCTTCAGCAAATCGCCGTCTTTCAGGACGCGATTGCCGGGAATACCGTGAACCACTTGTTCATTGACGCTCAGGCAGGTGACCGCGGGGAACGGAGTTTTGCCCGGATAGCCTTTGAACAGCGGAATAGCCCCGTGTTGCGCATAAAAGGCTTCCACAGCCTGATCGATTTCGATCGTTTTGACCCCCGGTTTGGCCATGTCGCGGCAAATCTTCAGCGCGCGGGCGACCAACTTGCCCGCTTCGCGCATCAAAGCGATTTCGCGGGCCGACTTCAATTCTGGAGGGCGGTTGGTATTGGCTCGTAACATGGAAACGATTCGGTAACACTCGGCCGCAAGGAAGAATTTCTTCCGCCTAGGCCATTATAGGCATCAGGTGGCGGATTTCTTCGTGGCCTCGGGGAGTAGCCCCAAGGCTCGCAGGATGTTGGCGTAGATTTCTTCGACCTCGCCCACCGCGGGGACGGTTTTGAGTAATCCACGTTTCTGGTAGAAGTCGATCAGGGCGTCGTTGTTGGCGTGGAATTCCGCCAGTCGTTGGCGGATAGTAGCTTCGGTGTCGTCTTGGCGGGCGCGAGCCAACAGGCGGCGAACGACTTCATCATCGGAGATACTGAGGTTGATCACCGCATTGAGTTCTAAATGTTCTAGCCGTAACAGTGCGTCGAAGGCCTCGGCTTGGGCGTAGGTTCGCGGATAGCCGTCGGTCACAAATTTTTCAGGGCGATTGGGTCCGCGGAGCAGCTCGGCGACCACTTCGTTGACGATGGCATCGGGAACCAGTCGGCCGGCTTTCATGATCGGTTCGACGAGTTTACCCGTGGGTGTGCCGCGGGCAATCGCATCGCGTAAGAATTCGCCGGTGCCGATATAAGCTAACCCCAGCCGCTCAACGAGCAACTTGGCTTGTGTACCTTTGCCGGCACCCGGCATTCCCAGAAGCACCAATCGCATGAGCCGCCCGCCTTCGGCCACCCGGCCGTGTCGCGGTTCGCGAATCCTGGACACCCAGCCGGATCGCGTCGTGGAGAGGGACACCAATTCTTCACACACCCCCGTATTCTCGGTTCGCTCCGAGTGCTTCGCAAGGGTGGCGGCCGTTGCACGTTGGGTGGGAACGTGCGTACCGTGCGCTGGCGCGGGGCTGGCGGCCGGGCCGGATTGCTCACTCGTCCGTCAGGCCGGGGTAATTCCGCATCACAAGGTGACTGTTGATCTTCTGAACCAGGTCGAGAGCCACACTGATGACGATCAGCAAGCCGGTTCCGCCGTAGAAGCTCGCCACTTGCAGGGGAATTTCCAATTCGCTGGAGATGATGTTGGGAATGATCGCGATGACCGCCAAGAACGCGGCCCCCACGAACGTGACCCGCATCAAGACCCGCTCCAGATAATCCGCGGTCGCCTTGCCAGGCCGATACCCGGGGATGAAGCTACCGTGGTCTTTCAGGTTGTCGGCAATTTCCTTGGGGTTGAACGTGATCGCCACCCAAAAGTAGGTGAACACATAAATCAACGCAATATAGCAGATGTTGTACACCCAGCCGCGGTGATTCTGGAAAATGTTCGACAACGTGCCCGCCCAAGCCAGTTCGCCGCCGGAGAGACTGTAGAGGGCGTTGAAGAGGAACCACGGCAGAATCAACAGCGTGCTGGCGAAGATCACTGGCATCACCCCGGCGGCATTCACTTTCATCGGCAAAAACTGCCGGGTACCACCATAAACCCGCCGGCCACGAACATGCTTGGCACTTTGCGTGGGGATGCGCCGTTGTGCTTTGGTCATCGCGATCACACCGACCACTACCCCGACGAATAAGAACGCCAACACCAACAGCTTCTCGAAACTGATGTCACCGGTGGCACCACCCAGGGTGAAGACCGATTCTTTGATTGTTCCGGTGGTCGGGTCCATCAGGAGGGTGTTGGTAGCGTCCGGGATGCGGGCCACGATGCCAGCCATGATGATGAGCGAAATCCCGTTGCCGATTCCGTACTCGTCGATCTGTTCGCCCAGCCACATCAGGAAGATGGTGCCGGTGGTCATGGTGACGATGGCCACAAACCCAAACCAGTAAAGATTGATCCCTTCACTGTATCCTTCGGGAGTCAGCCCCCAGCCGCTGCCGTCGGCACTTTCGGGCCGCATGAGGGTTTGCACCATGATGAGGGCCTGAATCATGCAGATGGGCACGGTCAGGTAGCGGGTGTATTCGTTGATCTTTTTGCGTCCGGCTTCCCCTTCTTTGCGCAATTTCTCAAGCGATGGTACCACCCCGCTGGCCAACAACTGCATGATGATCGACGCGGAGATATACGGCATAATCCCCATCGAGAAGATGCATGCCGAGCTGAGGTTGCCTCCCGAAAACAGCGACACAAAACCCAGAACCTGGCCCAGCGCCCCGGTTTGCGCTTGCTGCATTTTCTCGGCCAGTTTGACCTGGTCGATCATCGGCAAGGGCACATAGTAGCCGATGCGATAGACGGCCAGAAAAATCAGCGTGATGAAAATCTTTTTGCGCAGTTCGGTGATTTTGAAGATGGTGATGAGCTGGTCGGGCACCAGTCCGAGGATCGACGCGGCAGCCCCGAAGAGGATGAAAGTCCAGCCCAACCACGACTCAGCCCCGTAAGTAAAGGCGAAAACGCCTGCGATCAAGGCGAAGATACCGGTCGAGAGGCTGAGGGTCCGCCAGTTCATATCCGTTATCCTTCTTGCGCAAGGGTGAGGGGGCCTTGGGGGCGCGGCCGGCTCTCCCGTCGGGGGGCGAGATCACTTCTTGGGCTTCGGCCCGTATTTAGCTTCCAACGCTTTCTGGCGTGCACCCATCTTGTTTTTCACAGGTTTTTTCGGCTTGGGCAGCAATTGCACCGTGCCGCCGGCTTTTTTGATCTTCTCTTCAGCAGTTTTGCTGAAATGATCGGCTTTCACCGTCAGGGGTTTGGTGAGTTGACCATCGCCCAAAATCCGCAGGCCATCGAAGGTGCCGACCACCAAGCGTTTTTGCTTCAGCGCGGCCATATCGACAGTGCTATTGGCTTCAAAGCGAGCGTCGAGATCGCCGACGTTGACGATGGCGTATTCCTTGGCAAAGGCGGCATTGCTGAAGCCGCGCTTGGGCCAGCGGCGGTACAGCGGCATTTGCCCGCCTTCAAAGAGGCTGCCAGGCAATTCCGAGCCGGCGCTTTGGTATTGGCCTTTGGTACCCAGCCCGCAGGTTTTGCCGATACCTGAGCCGATACCGCGGCCCACCCGCCGCTTGAGCTTGCGTTTGTGAATACCGGTGGAAACAGTGGTCAGATCCATGGGGAATATCCTTCCAGAGCCATCTGCAGGGTTGGGTAGGCGCTGCCGCGGCGAGTGTCGCAACAAAAGCAACCTTACAGCGCCACGCCTCGTAACCGCATGACTTCTTCTTTGGTGCGCAATTGGGCTAAACCGTTGAGAGTGGCCTTCACCAAGTTGATGGGGTTGGTGCTGCCGTGAACTTTCGTCAAGATATTGGAGATACCACAGGCTTGCAGCACTTCGCGAACCCCCGGGCCGGCTTTAACACCCGTCCCCGGGCCGGCGGGCACCAAAATCACTTTGCTGGCCCCGTATTTGCCAATGACCCGGTGGGGAATCGTGCTACCGCGCAAGGCGATCTTCTTGGAGCGCGCGACATTACTTTCTCCCTCCTTGATAGCTTTTTCCACCGCGGGGGGAACTTCATTGGCTTTGCCATAACCATAGGAAACCTTCCCACGCCGGTCGCCCACCACAACCAGCGCGTTGAAGCTGAAGCGCCGACCCCCTTTGACCACGCAGGCCGAGCGCCGGATTTTGACGACGTAATCGACCAATGCGGTGTCGCGCGAGTCGGTTTCACCACGTTCACGCCGTTCACGGGCCATAGTTCACCCTTCGTTTTTTGAGTATCGGGAATGGGACGATTCCCGAAGGAATTCTCGCTTCAGGTCTTAGGGCCGGTCTGCGCTGCGGGAGACCCAGGAGCCGGCCGAGGTTGTGACAGTCGGTTGGTGGGTCGGGGTTCAACCCAGATCCACCGGGAAAGTTATCTGTACAATTGTGCGCAATATAGCGTCTTTTGGCAAGGCGATTTTTTCAAAAATACTACTGGTTGCGCTTGGCCACACTATTGCGCGGCGATCACTTCTTCTTGTCGCCTTTGGCTTTCTCGCCGCCTTTTTTGTCCGCTTTGGCTTTGGCTTCGGCGGCTGGCTCGGCTTTAGCTTTTTGCATCTTGGCGCGGATCGACTCCAAGTTGGTGCAGACTAAGCCGGCTTCGGTGGCCGCAATCGCCAGGGCCGCAATGCGACCGTGGAAACGGTACGAACCACGATCGAAGGCAGCCGCGGTAATACCTTGGGCCTTCGCAGCTTCGGCGATTTTTTGGCCGACGACTCGCGCGGCGGCGACGTTGGCTCCGTGCTTGAGGCCGGAGTTCTTCCCGGCGCTGGTTGCGGCCGCCAGAGTGACACCATGGAGGTCGTCGATCAACTGGGCGCTAATGTGCAAGTTGGAGCGGTGAACGCTCAGGCGCGGTCGGGTCGGCGTGCCATAGATTTTTTTGCGGACGCGGAACCGCCGCCGTTGGGCCCGCTTCGCTTTCAGTTTTTGCGTGTTCATGTTTCTTAACTCTTGGCAATATCAGAGCTTGTGTCAAAATCGGGCGGAAGGAAAGGTCGCTAGGCCAGGGGCGATCACTTCCCACCGGCGGCGAACGATTTGCCTTCCTTGCGGCGGACCACTTCGTTCTCGTAGCGAACGCCTTTGCCCTTGTAGGGTTCCGGTTTGCGGCTCGCACGGATTTCGGCGGCGAACTGCCCGACCATTTGTTTGTCGATGCCGCTGATCACAATGGTGGTGGGGTCGGGCACTTGCACCGTGATGCCCTTGGGGGGCATATGGACGATGCGGTTGGCGTAGCCGACGGTCAGTTCCACCCCAGGGCCTTTGGCTGCGGCTTGGAAGCCCACACCCTCGACTTTCAGCCGCTTTTCATACCCTTTGGTCACGCCGATGACCATGTTATTGATCAAGGCTCGGGTCAGGCCGTGCAAGGCCCGGTTCTGCCGGTTATCGTCGGGCCGCTTGACGGTGATGTGTTTGCCGTCGGACTCGACTTTCATATGGGGGTGAAATTGGAACGTCAGCGAGCCTTTGGGGCCGGTGACGGTGATGGTGCGGCCCGCGAGGTCCACTTTCACGCCTGCGGGAATGGCAATGGGTTGTTTGCCGATCCGGGACATTGTTCAGGCTCCTGGGGCTTCACTGAGTGCCACGACGACTCAGAGCGCAGCCGTAAGGGATACGCAGAAGGCCAATTCGGCTTGACGCCGACAGTGCCTCCTGCGGGGTTGATTACCAAACCGTACAGAGAATCTCGCCACCGACTTTCTGCTGCCGGGCCTGCCGGTCCGACATGACGCCTTTACTGGTGCTGAGGATGGCAATTCCCAGCCCATCGAGCACACGTTTGACCTCCTTGTAACCCTGATAGACCCGCCGGCCGGGTTTGGAATACCGTTCGATGTGGCGAATGACCTTTTCGCCATCCGGGCCATATTTGAGGAACACTTGGAGGATCAATTTCGGTTCGGCGAGATTGTCGACCTCTTGGAATTCCTTTTGTGTGCCGGTTTCTGTGGTCGTAACGACGTATTTGCCAGTGCGGTAGCCGAGGATGAAGCCTTCCTCCAACAGCACTTTGGCGATGGCGACTTTGAGTTTGGTCGCCGGCATCTCCACGAAGGGCCGTTCGATGGCGTTGGCGTTGCGGATGCGGGTGAGCATGTCGGCGATTGGGTCGGTCATCATGGTGGTGTCCCCCTGTTCCGCTTACCATGAGGCTTTGCGCACGCCGGGGATCAGCCCGTCGCTGGCGAGGTTGCGGAAGCAAATGCGGCAGCAGCCGAATTTGCGATACACAGCGCGTCCGCGGCCACACAGTTGGCAGCGGCGGACGATTTTAATGAGTTCGCGGCCCGGCAGAATTTTGTGGGGGTCGCGTTGATCGGCCGGCTTTTTCAACTCGGCTTTGTGGATTTCGACCGCTTTCAGTTGCCGGCGGTATTTGGCTTCTTTGGCATTCGTAGACATTGCAAGGGTTCTCGTGGGCGGCGTACCAACTCGGAGCTTGCGGGTCCACCCCGCAAGGGAATTGGCCGTTCCGGGATTCGTGGGACACTTTTCGTCGTCGCTGGCGATAAGCCGCTGATGCGGCAGGGGGTTGTCGGCGGCGGGGGTCGGTTCGCGTCCGTCGAGCACCCGCCAAGGCGGTGTGCGGTCACTTGGCCTCGTCACGGAACGGCATGCCGAAGAGGCGGAGCAGTTCGCGGGCTTCGTCGTCGCTGCGGGTGGTGGTTACAAAGGTAATATCCATCCCCTGGGTGAAGTTGACCGTATCCGGGTCAATTTCCGGAAAGACCAATTGCTCGGTCAAACCCATGCTGTAGTTGCCGTTGCCGTCGAAGCTTTTCGGGTTGACACCCCGGAAGTCGCGAATCCGCGGCAGGGCAATATTGATCAGTCGATCGAGGAATTCGTACATCCGCTTGCCGCGCAGTGTGACACGACAGCCAATTTCGTTGCCCGCACGGAGGCGGAAGCCGCTGACGGCAAAGCGCGCCTTGGTGATCTGCGGACGTTGCCCGGTGATGAGGGCCAATTGTTCCGCAGCGACCTTAATCCGCTCTTTGTCCTGCAGGGCTTTGCCAACCCCCATGTTCAGCACAATTTTGGTCAGTCGCGGCAGGCTGAGCCGGTTGTTGCGGTTCAGCTTTTTCTGCAATACCGGAACGATCTCCTTGTTGTATTTCTCCAGGAGTCGGGGCGTATAGCTGGCGGTTGCAACGGCCATATGTTCCTACCTCGGCGACCGTGGCTGAACCCATTGCCGACGGGTTCCGGTCCGGTGTGGGTCGCAGTGTTGGTCCTAACGTCTTCAAAATCCTGAATCGTGTGGCGATGTTCCTTCGTTGGGCGTTTGTGGGTCGCGCCCACGTGGAGTCCCGGCGGGGCGGGGGTTCGTGGGCCGATCGTGACGGCTAGGTTTTGCTGGCGTATTTCGGGTTGGGCTTGCTGAGAAGCCGCAAGCGGCTACCGCTTTTTTTGGCGTACAATTCCTTGCTACCATCGGGAAGATAGCGAACCCCAACACGCGTCGGTACGTTCTGCACCGGGTCAATGAGCATCACGTTGGACGCAGCGATCGGCATTTCCTTCGACAACCGCCCCCCTTGGGGGTTTCGCCGTGACGGTTTGAGGTGGCGATAGACACGGTTCACGCCCTCCACCACCACTTTGTTTTCCTTGCGCAGGACGCGCAAAATCTTGCCCCGCGTGCCTTTATCGTCACCGGCAATGACTTCAACGATGTCGTCTTTCCGAAGAAACATAGCGGCCTCAATGTCGGACGGTATCGCGTGTTCGCAAATCCGGTCGAATGATTATATTGTTCATGCGTATAGTTATCGTGTGGCAGGCGATGGTCACGCCACACAGAACCCACGGGATGGCTCGGCCTCGGTTATACGACTTCCGCGGCCAAACTCAGAATCTTATTGAACTTCGCGCGCAATTCGCGGGGGACCGCTCCGAAGATACGGGTGCCCCGAGGGTTATTATCGTTATCGAGCAACACCAAGGCGTTGCGATCGAAGCGAACGTAGCTGCCATCTTCGCGGCGGGTCGCAACCCGGGTGCGGACGACAACGCCTTTGACCACGTCACCTTGTTTCACATCGCCCCCCGGGAGGGCTTTCTTGACGCTGGCACGGATGATGTCGCCCAGATATGCGACGCGGCGCTTACTGCCGCCGAGCACCTGGATGCACATCACTTCTTTGGCCCCGGTGTTGTCGGCCACATCAAGATAAGTGTACATTTGAATCATGGTATCCTCGGAATCCCGCGTCGGGATTCATGCGTAGCCGGGTTATCAGTTGCTTACAAGCGATCAAATTTTCGCCGGCGCGCGGAGACGGTTTGTCGGGGAGCCAGGGCAGATCGGCTTGCGTAACCCAGCCTCCAACCATCGCCCCGTCTCCAACACGCCGCGTGGCGTGCCCTATCCGCTTCTGCTGATGGCCTGCCGACGGATTGGACCGCGTGCAGGTTATTTCTTGTTGTCCGCTTGTGCCGGTTCGCTGCCAGGCAGTTCGCTGCCAACCACGGCGCCCTCGAGGTTCGAGAGTGTGCGGCTGGGGGCTTTTTTGACGATTTTGACCAACTCCCAGCGTTTGGTGCGCGACAGTGGCCGGCTTTCGATGATCTGCACGGTATCGCCGAGGCGCGATTCGTTCTTTTCATCGTGAACGTAGCAGATCGTCCGGCGTTTGACGTATTTGCCGTACTTGGGATGGCGGACCAGTCGTTGGACCTCGACGCGGCGCGTCTTGGCCATTTTGTCGCGGGTGACGATCCCTTCGAGAATCCGCCGTCCGGTGGTTTTGGTGGCTTGGGGGGTATTGGGGGTATTGGTTTCAGCCATTATTTACCGCTCCCGCGTTTGGGTGTCGGTGGAGCCGGGGCCGTTGGCGTGGCGGGGGCCGCCGCCGCGGGGGCCTCGGGGATGGGAAGTTGGCCGCCTTTGGCCAGGTAGAACCGCTTGAGCCGTTGGGCTTGGCGGTGGGCGGTGCGTTTGCCGGGGGCGTTTTCCGCTTCTTTCTTTTCCAGCGCGGCAATCCGGGTCGCCAGTTGGTCCAACGGCAGCGCTTGGAGTTTCGCCAGTTCCTTTTCGCGTTGCAGGGTGCGAATCCGTGCGATGTCGCGTTTCGCTTTCCGAATTTCCGAGGGTGTTTCGAGCCGGTCGGTGGCCGACTGAAACCGAAGTTGGAACAGGTGCTTTTCAATATCCTTGAGGGTGAGCGCCAGTTGTTCGTCGCTCATCCCACGAAATTCTTTCATGCGGTTCGGCATAGTCCACCTCGGTGGATGACCTGGATTGTTGGCTTCAGCAGGAATGCCACAATCAGTCATCAACAAACTTACCCATCGTCGGTGTTACACGTTGGGCCGTCGGGTGACGAAGCGGCACTTAAACGGCATTTTGTAAGCGACGCGGGCTAGGGCATCGCGGGCGGCGCTTTCGGGCAGCCCGCCGATTTCAAAGAGAATCTGGCCAGGGCGAACGACCGCCGCCCAGTATTCCGGTTCGCCTTTGCCTTTGCCCATGCGCGTTTCGGCGGGAATGGCCGTGATCGGCTTATGCGGGAAGACGCGAATGTAATAGCGGCCTTCCCCCGAAACGAAGCGCGTCATGGTGACGCGGCCGCTTTCGATGCATTCGGCCGACAGCCAACCGCCTTCGAGGGCTTGCAGGCCGTAGTCACCATATGCGACGAAGTTGCCGCGGTGGGCGAAACCTTTGATCGGGCCGTGGTATTTTTTGCGCGTGGTCCGGCCGCGGACCACGCCACGTTGGCTTTTGCGGAATTTGACCCGTTTGGGCATCTGGGGCATGGTCGTCTCCTGGGGAGTTTATCCTTGTCGTTGTCCGCCGCCGCGGCGACCCCGGCGTTTGGGGGTGCTGCCCGCTCCGGCTTCGGTCGAATCAGCAATTTCACCGGTCAGATAGTCGCCTTGGTTGACCCACACTTTGATGCCGATATTGCCTTGGGGCGTGGCGGCTTCGGCGAAGCCGTATTCGACTTTGCAGCGGAGCGTGGACAGTGGGATGGAACCTTCCATACTCTTTTCGCACCGGGCCATTTCCGCCCCACCGAGTCGGCCCGACAATTGCAGTTTGACGCCCTTGGCCCCATTTTCCATGGCCCGTTGCATCGCTTGCTTCATGGTGCGGCGGAAGCTCGCCCGTTTTTCCAACTGTTCGGCGATGTCTTCGGCGATCAGTTGGGCGTCGATTTCCGGCCGGGTCACTTCAATGGTTTTGACCTCAATGTGCCGGCGGGTAAGCTTTTCGAGGGCTTTGGTCAGTTTCTCGATCTTCTCCCCTTTTTTGCCGATGATGGCCCCGACACGGCTGGAGGTGATGTAGATGGTCACCTGTTCTCGGGTCCGCTCGATGCGGATGTCAGAAATGCCGGGTCGTTGTTGTTTGCGGTCTTTTTTGTCCGTCAGGTAGTTGACGATGAACTGGCGGATTTTGGCATCTTCCAGCAACAATTCGGCATAATCTTGCTTGCTGGCGTACCATGTGCTGCGCCAGGGCCGCATGATCCCGGTGCGGAAGCCCGTTGGTCGAACTTTCTGACCCATATTCGTCTCACCTCAGCGTCATTGCGACGCAGTCGGCCTACTCGGGGGAGTAGGGGTTGATCGTAGTTGGTTCTCCCGGAGCTACCAGGGAGAGCCGTGGATTGTGAAACAACCGAGGGGCCGGACCTGGTGTGCCGGCCCCTGGGGTAGTCGGTTCTCGAGCCGCTACGCGCCGGAGCTGGGCGTTGCGGGTGGGTTGTTGTCGGTATTGGCGGCGGTGGCCGGGGCTGGCGCCGGTGGTGCTTCGGGGGCCGCCGTGGCCGCAGGTGGTGTCGGGGTGGTGGGGGCCGCTGGGGGCCGAGCCGGAGGGGTGATATCGTTCTCCGGTGGGTCCGAGAGGGTCACCACAATGTGCGACATCCGCCGCAAAATGCCAAAGGCCGTGCCGCGTGCTCGGGGTTGGATGCGCTTGTACATCGGCGCTCCATCCACACGACATTCGGTGATAATCAGGCTATCGGGGTCGGGGCATTCCAAGTATTCGGCGTTGCCGTAGGCGCTTTGCACCACGGCCTTCATCAATTTGGCCCCGCGGTTGGGGTAAAACGATAGCAGTTGCAGCGCTTCGTCGACGTTTTTGCCGCGAATCAAGTCGGCAAACAGCCGGAGTTTCCGGGGGCCGACGTCGGCGTAGCGGTGTTTGGCTGTGTAGTCCATAGTTGTTAGCGGTTGTACGAATCACAAGCCGGTTGAGGGTTGCCCGAAGGGGGGTCTCACTTGCCGGCTGCCGCGGCTTTCTTGCCGCCCGAGTGCCCTTTGAACGTCCGGGTGGGCGAGAATTCGCCCAGTTTGTGCCCGATCATATCTTCGGTGATATACACTTTGTGGAACGTTTTGCCGTTGTGGACGAGGAACGTAGCACCAATGAATTCGGGCACAATGGTGCAATCCCGCGACCACGTCTTGATCGGTTCTTTGTTCAGCCCTTGTTTTTCGACTTTGGCCAACAGCCGCAGATCGACATAGGGGCCTTTTTTCACTGACCGACTCATGGTTCCGTTCCGCAGGGGTTCGCGTGGGACGATTGTCCGGATTATTCACTCTAGGAGCCGCAGGCCAGCGTGACCAGGGCATTTTCGCCAGCGGGGTCGCTGCCCCGGGGCTTTGCTGCGAGTTCGTCGCCGATCAGGCGGTATTCTGGAAGCGGCCAGCGGGTCGGCGGCGGATGATGGCCTTGCTGCCGGGTTTGCGTTTGTGTCGTGTCTTGCCACCTTTGGCAGGCACGCCGGTGGGCGAGCAGGGGTGGCGACCGCCGGAGGTTCGCCCTTCGCCACCGCCCATGGGGTGGTCGATGGGGTTTTGGCTGGTGCCGCGGTTGTGCGGTTTGCGGCCTTTCCAGCGCATGCGTCCGGCTTTGCCCATGCTGATGTTCATATGTTCGGGATTGGAGACGCTCCCGATGGTGGCACGGCATTTGCTAGGTACCCGACGGATTTCGCCGCTGGGCATGGTCAGTTGCGCCCAATCTTTTTCCCGGGCCGTCAGGATGGCGCCGCAGCCGGCTGAGCGGCACAGCTGCCCGCCTTTGCCAGGGACCATCTCGATATTGTGCACGGTCATGCCCAGGGGGATTTTCCATAAGGGCATGCAGTTGCCGACTTTCGGTTCGACCGCGTCCGATTCGCCGGACATGACCTTGTCGCCGGCTTTCAGGCCGTTGGGGGCCAGAATGTAGGCTCGCGACAATTGCGGTTTGTAGTTGGGGTCGCCGGGTTTGGGGGCGTTGGGGTCGCGGGGGTATTCGATCAGGGCAATGCGGGCGCTGCGGTTGGGATCGTATTCAATCTGCAAGACCGTAGCTTCGACATCATCGCGGCGACGCTTGAAGTCGATTTTGCGGTAGCGTTGCTTGTGGCCCCCGCCGCGGAAGCGTGCGGTGATAATGCCTTGGAAGTTGCGGCCGCCTTTTTTCTTTTTGGGAACCAACAGCGCCTTTTCCGGGCGGTTTTCCCGCGGGTAGGTGCAATCGGCAAAGTCGGAGACCATGCCGGCGCGGCGGCCCGGGGAGGTCGGTTTGTATTGTTTGATACCCATAGCCGTTCTCGTTCGCTGGTCGATTAGAAGAATTCGATCTTATCTTCCGGGTGCAGGGTGACGATGGCCTTCTTCCAGTGGGGGAGTTGGCCGACAATCATGCGGAAGCGGCGTTTCTTGCCAGCGCGAATTTGCGTGCGGACCGCTTCGACCCGGACGTTGAACAGTTCTTCGATAGCACTTTTGATCTGCGTTTTGGTCGCCAGTGGGTTCACTTGGAACGTGTAGGCGTTGTAGCGGGTGCTCTGGTGGGTGCCTTTTTCGGTCACCAGGGGCCGCAGCACAATCTGGTAGGGCTTCAGTTCCAACCCGGGGCGGCCGTGGACGCACGGCTGGCGCAAGGCCAGTTTGCGGAGATACTTCTTCGGGTGGGGTCGTGAACGGGCCATGGCACAAATTCTCGTTCCAACTCGGAGTGTGTCGCCGTTTCGTTATGCGTGTGTCGCCGTTTCGTTATGCGCTCAATGCGCTCAGTGTGTCGTTAGGCGCTCAGCGTGTCGCGGCCGGTTCGTCTTTAGTGTTTGGCACGCAATACTTCAGTGTTTGGCACGCAATACTTCGAGGGCGCTTTTGGTCAGCAGCAGCCGTTTTTGCTTCAACACGGTGTAGCAGTTGAATTCTGCGGCGGGCAGAACCTTCACCCCGTCGATGTTGCGGGCCGACTTATACACGTTGGGGTCGAGTTTGTCGGTGCCGATGAGGACGGTGGTGTCGAGCAGGGTGAGGGGTTTTTCGCCTTGCTCGGTGGTCCGGGTGCCAATTTTGATCGCTTTGAGCACTCCGGCCATGTCTTTGGTTTTCGGGGCCGGGAAGGCCAATTCGTCGAGGATGACCGCCTGGCCATCGACGAATTTGGACAGTACGGCCATGCGCGTGGCCGCACGCACGGCCTTTTTGGGCAAATGGTATTCGTAATCCCGCGGTTTGGGGCCTTTGGCGGTGCCACCACCGCGGCGTTTGTTGGTGCGTTTGCTGCCGACACGGGCATTGCCGGTGCCTTTTTGCCGGAAGAGCTTTTTGGTGCTACCGGCGACCTGGCCACGGCGGAGGGTGTGGTGCGTGCCCGCCCGCTGGTTGGCCAGATACATCAGCACCACATCGTGCATCAGTTGTTGGTTGATCTTGCCACCGAAGTCGGCCGGGTCGATCTGCACCGTACCGACTTCCTGCCCAGCGCGGTTGAACACCGGAACCGTGATCGGTTCTTTCACTGCGATGCAACGGGAGGCCGCCACCCCGTTGGTGGGGGTTGGGGGCGTCGTAGTTTCTGGCATGGATTCGACCACTCCACGCCCCGCCTACGTCCGGCTTGCCCGGAGTAACCGCACTGTTGAGACAAGGCTGATGGCAGCCCTTCTCGGCGGCGAAACGGGGCTTGTTGCCTATTCGGAAACCGCTTGCGGAAAGTGTTCCGCGAGGAATTCTCGCACAAGCGGGAACGATCATCTTACCGCGCCGGTGGGCCGCGGCAACCCCATTTTTCCCATTCTCGGGATCAATCCCATTCTCGGGATCAACCCGTGATGACGCGAATCTTGATATCCACGCCCGGTGGCAGATTCAGCCCTTTGTTGAGAGCTTCAATCGTCTTCTGATTGGGCTTGAGAATGTCGATGAGCCGCTTGTGGGTGCGAATTTCGAACTGCTCGCGGCTTTTGCGGTCGATATGGGGGGACCGCAGCACCGTGTAGCGTTCAATCCGCGTTGGTAGGGGGATCGGCCCGCGGACTTCCGCTTGATTCTCTTGCGCTGTTTTGACAATCTCGGCCGCGGTGCGGTCGAGGACTTCGTGATCGTATCCTTCCATCCGAATCCGGATGCGTTCGCCTGATGGTCCGGCCACAGTTTGCCTCGTGTTGCAGTACACTCCGCGAGAAAACAGGAAAGTTTAACACTAAGCACCGCCCGAACAACCGTCAAGGTGGGGCCGCCGCAAAAGTGACACCGCCTGGGCGACCCCCCCAGTCGCCGTCGCTGTGTGCTCACGGGCACCACAGGGGCGGAGCACGTTTGTTGAGGAATGGTCAGACACTGGGAGCCTAACGGTCAGACGCTGGGAGCCGATGGTGGCTCTGCGGGGCGGCCATTGGGAGGGCCTATTCATTCTTTGTGATGGCGGCGACCGCCAATTGCTGCAGTTTGGCACGCATCGGTGAGGCATCGGCGTTGGCGAGGTTGGTTCGCTGAATAAGCAGGATCACAAAGAGGTCTTGGTGGGGGTCGATCCATCCTTGGGTGCCGAAGACGCCACCGTGGCCGTAGCTGCCGGGGCGGAGCATCGCGGTAACGCCTTGGGGTTCCCGCACCACCGCCCAGCCGAAGCCGAACCCCATGCCCTCCACAAACCCGGTTTTCAGGGTGCCGGTTTGCAGGCGTGTCATCTCGGCGACCGCTTTTTCACTGAGGATCCGCCGGTTGTTGAGCTGCCCCCGGTGGAGCATCATCCGGTACAGCTGAGCCAGATCATGGCCACAGGAGACCAAACCGCCGGCGGGGATGGGATGCTGGGCATTTTCCGTCAGACAGATGAGCGTATTGGGATTGGCCACCAACTTCCCCTCCTTGGTCTTGTCGTAGGTGACGGCCAGACGTTCTAACTGCGCCCGGGTCGGAGAGAAGGTCGTATTGGTCATTCCCAGCGGTTCGAACAGCCGTTTTTGCAGGAAGGTTTCATATTTCTCCCCGCTGACAACTTCGATGATGCGACCCAAGGTGTCGATCCCGGGGTTGGAGTAGCTCCATTGCGTACCCGGTTCAAACCGCAAAGGTTGCAGCGCGGTGGCCAGAGCCGTTTCGGCGAGGGTGCGGTTTCGTTTGATGTACACGTCGTTGACGCCCACCGGGTAATTCGCGACGCCGCTGGTGTGGGTCAATAGGTCGCGGAGTTTCACGGGCCGCTGCGGTTTCACCAGGGTTGGCGTGCCGGCCGCATCCGTAACCAGCAAGCGCTGCCCGGTGAATTCTGGCAGGTGCTTGGCGACGTCGTCGTCGGGGTGCAACTTGCCTTCATCGTAGAGAATCATGATGCCGATTGCGGTGATGGGTTTGGTCATCGACGCGATACGGAAGAGTGTATCTTTGGTCATCGGCTTTGCGGCCTCGCGATCGGCCAGGCCGACGGCATCGAAGGCGAGGATACCGTCTTTGCGGCCCACCACGGTGACCGCACCGGCCAATTCGCCGTCGTCGATGAACTTCTGCATCGCCGCCGGGATGGCCCGGAGTTGGTCGGGCTGCGGAACGGCCGGCTCCGCAGCGGCGCTGGGGCGTGGGGGGAACCCCACACTCGCCAGGCTGGCCACCATCACCACAAACTGGACGATCCACCGCGAGCAATCCGAGCGCATCAGACGACCTCACCACCAGGACCGGAACGACTCCGGCGAGGGTAGTCGGTGTGGCAGCCGCCGTCAAGAGGGCGGCTGCAGGTCGAGAATTTTCGGATCCTCAAGGACATCGACGGCACGTCGTTGTGGCAGCCGCCGTCAAGAGGGCGGATGCAGGGGAACTGTCGACCGCGCCGCGGGCAGGGACAGTGGTTCGGCCGCGGAGGGGAGGGTTTCGTCGCGGGTTTGGGGGGGGGCGGCCTTGTTCGCTTGCCGAGCGGCGATTTTCGCCCGCATTTCTTCGGCTTCGCGGCGAGCTTGCTGCAATTGTTCCTCCAAATCGGCAATGCGGGCTTCCAATTGCGCCAGCCGCTTTTCAGGCGTGAAACCCAACAGCCGGCTCACACCCTCGATCAGCAACAGGGCATGCCAGGCTTTCGTGGCCAAGCCCTGCAAGCGGTACAGCCGCTGCATGCGAGCGAGTTGTTCGGGGGAAATCGCCCGGCTCAGCCGCAACAACCGCGCCAACGGAGCCGCGTCGGCCCAATGGGTAAGCAGAAACTCCAACAAGGGGATCACGACAATCGCCACATCCAACCAACGTTCTTTGACAAAACTGAACGGTTTGGGGTGAATCGACGCCTTCAGCACAAATTCTGTCGCAAAAGCCACCCAAATCACCGCGATGCCCACATCCAAGGCCAAGACCAACGCTGGCAGTTCTTTGAGCCGTTCGCTGGCCAGATATTCAATCAGCAGAATGGGCAAGATCAGGGCGGCAAAAAGCAGCATGGGCACGCTGAAGGCTTTCTCCAGCTGCTTGAAAAGCTCCCGACCCGGTTCTTGCCAACCCAGCCCCGGTATCCATACCAACCCGGTCCGGGGATCGATCAACGCCATCCGCCACGGCGGCATTGCCAACACCAACAAGGCCCGCAGCAGCATCGGCCACAGTCGCCGGCTGCGATCCCGTTGCAGTAGCCCCCAGCCCACATCCACCACAAATACCGGCCACAGGGCCAACAGACCCGCCATCATGATGTCCAGCTCGAACTGAGCTGCACTCTTGCTGCCCGCCCGGTGAACCAATCCAGCGATCAGCAACAAGTAACCGAAGCCGAATAGGAACATCACCCGGGCGCGGAGCGTGTCGAGCGTCGTCGGGGTGAGACTGTGCGCTGCAGATGGTGTCGCTTCAGACGCAGACCGGTTATCCGTGTTCATGGTACCTCGCGCCGAATCGCCTCGTACCACTCGCCGTTACCATCCTATTCGATGTGTCGACCGTCTTCTCCTTGAGAAATACCCCGGAGCCATCATTGGCCAACAGATCTGAACAGAAGTTGAACAACCGAGCGGGCAGCCGTTAGGGTGACACCGGAACGGTCGGATGAATTTCGCCCGGAAGTGAACAGAAGCTGTACATGGTCTGAGCTGCCGTGGCTCAGGTCTCCCACCATTTCCGATCCAGTGTGCGAAAACTGATGGCTTCGGCGATGTGGTCTTGCTGAATGGTTTCGCTGCCGGCCAGATCGGCGATGGTGCGGGCCACGCGTAGGATGCGGTCGTGCGCTCGGGCCGACAGGCCGAAGGCTTCCATCGCGGCTTTGAGTGTGGCGGTGCCGTCGGCATCCAAACGGCAGAAGTCGCGAATTTGCTGGGAAGTCATCCGCCCGTTGAGGCGGCCAGGGTGACTCCGGAACCGCTGTGCCTGAATGGCTCGGGCCGCGAACACTTGCTGCCGCATGGTGGTGCTGTTGGTTCCGTCGCGCAGCTGCGCTAAATCGTCAAATGGCACTGGCGGAACTTCGATGTGCAAGTCGATGCGATCCAACAGCGGCCCGCTGATGCGGCTGATGTACTTCTCCACGGCGATGGGCGAACATTTGCACACGCGTTTGGGGTCGCCGCGGAAGCCACAGGGGCAGGGGTTCATTGCGGCACACAGGATAAAATCGGCGGGGAAGGTGGTGCTGTGGGCCGCCCGGCTGATGGTGACGCGGCCTTCTTCCAGGGGTTGCCGCAGGGCTTCGAGGCTGCTGCGGCTGAACTCGGGCAATTCATCGAGGAATAACACCCCGTGATGGGCCAGCGAAATTTCCCCCGGTTGGGGGATACTGCCCCCTCCGACCATGCCGGCTGAGCTGATCGAATGGTGCGGGCTGCGGAACGGCCGCGTCCCCAGGAGTGCTTCGCCGGGGGCCAACTGACCGACAGCGGAGTAAATCCTTGTGGTTTCTAGACTTTCGTCCGGCGTTAAGGGAGGAAGAATCGTGGGTAACCGTCGCGCCAGCATGGTTTTGCCGCTGCCGGGCGAGCCGAGCATCAGCACATTGTGCCCGCCGCTGGCCGCTACCACCAACGCCCGTTTGGCGAATTCCTGTCCACGGACATCGGCGAAGTCGACGGTGTAGTGGTTGAGTTTGGCCAGTTCCTCCGCGGGGGGAGCCACCGGATCAATGGGGGCTAAACCGGTGAGGATGCCGACAGCTTCGGCCAACGATCCTACGCCGTACACCTCCAGTTCACGCACCACCGCGGCTTCCCGGGCATTGGTTGTCGGAACGATGAGCTGAGCCAGGCCGCGGTGGCGGGCGGCCATGGCCATCGACAGCACACCGCGCACAGGCCGCACACTGCCATCGAGGGCCAATTCCCCGACCAGGGCAACGTCGGCCAGCCGTTCGGTGGCGATTTGCTGCATGGCGACGAGCAACCCCACGGCAATCGGCAGGTCGAAGGCCCCGGCGTCTTTGCGGAGGTCGGCGGGGGCGAGGTTGATGACCGTGCGCCCTGTGGGGAGTTTGTAACCGAGGTTCACTAAGGCCCGCTCAATCCGATGAATGCTCTCGCGGACGGCCAGTTCCGGCAGTCCGACGAGGACCGTTTTGGGCTGGTGGGCCGGCGCGGTATCGACTTCGACCTCCACCGGCACGGCGTCGATGCCCAGCAGAGCGAAGGTCTGCAGTTGGGCGAGCATAAGTCACCTGCCGCAGGAATGGGGTGCCAGAAGCGTCATCACTTCCGTTGTTGGAGGAAAATGTAAACGCCCTTTTTGTTGGAGGTAATCACGTCGAGCAAGCCGTCGCCGTTGAAGTCGGCGACTTCAAATTGCGTGCCGATGCCGCTATTGTCGTCGATCAGTTGGGGGGTGAATTGCGTCAGGCCATCGGGGCCACGGCTGTTTTTCAGCCAGTAGATGGCTGCGGGGCCATCGGAACCAGGTTCGCTTTTGCCGTGGCTCCACCAGCGTTTGCCGGTAATCAGATCGGGGCGGCCGTCGCCGTCGATGTCTTTGAAGTGCACGGCATGGGTTTCGCTGACGAGTTTGGGAAATAACTCGAACTTTTGGAAGGTCGGGCTGCCGCCTTTTGCGCCGCCGCGTTGTTTGAACCACCAGATGCCGTATTTGTGGGCCGAGGTGGCGAGGATGTCGTTTAGGCCGTCGCCGTCCATATCGTAGGCGAACATATCGGCGCAGGCATCAGGAACTTGGAGGGGATGTTGTTTCCAGGGGGTTTTGCCGTCGGGCGGGGCGGGTTGCTCCCACCAGGCCCCCAGGCCGCCGGTGGTGGCCCCGCTGGTCATGACGTCGAGCCGGCCATCGCCGTTGATATCGCCAACGCCCAGACCGTGGCTGAAACGGCGTGTACCGGGGATTTCACGACCGGTTTGGGGAACCGGTTTGCCGTTTTGGATTTGTGGCGGCGTACTCGGTTCGCTGATCGGGTGCATGATCCACAGGGCCGTGGGATCGTCGGGGTTGGGGCTGAAGTAGGCCATTTGCCCTTGGGTATCTTGGCCCTTGGGTTGGGTAGCCATTACCAAGACCCGTTGCCCGGTACCGAACAGATCGACGTACAGCGGAGTTTCGTTACACGCCGAATGCCAGATGATGTGTTTTTTCCAGTGAATGGGCTTGCCGTCTGGACCGCGGCTTTGGCCCTTGGGGTTCTCCATCCAATAGCAGGGTGTTCCAGGAAAGTCGATGACAATCAGATCAGGCCAGCCGTCGCGGTTGATGTCGTCGGCCCAGCAAGCAAAGCAATGGCTGTAGTTGCTCAGGCCGTCTTTGTAGTCGCGGTACGGCTGCATCTCGTGGGCTTGCCAATAGGGAGCCTCGTACCAGTATTCGCCGTTGAGAACGTCCATTTTCCCATCTTTATTGACATCGGCGATGGCGACCCCTTCGGCGCGGAAGCGGAAATCGAGGACGATTTTCTTCCAGGTGATGGTCGGTTCCTGGCTGGGCGGTGCGGCAGGGGCCGGGACGAAGGCCAAAGCCCATCCGCCCGCCAGCAGGACGACAGTGAATACGCAGCGTGCCATGCGCAGCTCCTTGTACGTGCGAGAACCTATGCGATTGTGGATTATCTTCTGCAACAGGCCGCGAAGCAACTCTTCGGTGCCGATCGGCCTTGACAGCCGCCGCCACTTCGTGCGACAGAAAAACACACGTGGAGTTCTTTTCCCCCTCAAGACTTCTTTTTCCGCGGAGGCTGCCGGGATGCGCATCTGCCTTTATGAAGATCGCCGCACCGCGAATCTGTCCCCGCTGACGCTGACGCGGCCAGCCTCGGACCTTCTCTGCGGGATGACAACCTTGGGTGAAAAGCACATCCGCTATTTTGCTCCCCAGGTCGTCGGTTACTTGTGTCGGCCGCTTTTGGCCGAGTGGCTCCGTAGCCGCAGTCCCGGAACTCCGGTCAACGACCCCACCTGGCTGCGCAGCGCCCCGACGATTCTCGTCAACACCCGCTGGTTGGTGCCGCCTCGGTCGCATCTCCGAATGACCCCGTGGTTCGCCACCGGACCGTTCATCGGCCTGGCTCAGGGGGAAATCGCCTGTGCTGTTCTCGATCCGCCGCGGCTGGAAGCGGTTTCTCCTTCGACCGTAGACGATTGCTTGCACGATTGGGCCCAAACGCTGCCCTGCCGCGACGTGGGCGGCGTGGTGGTGAATCACCCCTGGGAGTTCATCGACCACAACTGCGAACAACTCGAAGCCGATTTCGACGCCCACTGCGCCGGCAGCGAAACCGGCTATCACCCGATGGGTTTCGGCTTGGTGGGGCCGACCGATCGGCTGTTCATTCACCCCACGGCCCGGGTCGATCCGTTTGTCGTGGCCGATACCACCACAGG
>JANWYJ010000066.1 GCA_025055115.1 Gemmata sp. | reverse complement strand
GGTTATGGCACGGACCCGCTGTCGCCCTCAGTGGTCTCCTGATTCTGCTGGTTCGCGGCTATCAGAAGCTCATCCGACCGCTGTTGCCGCCGATGTGTCGCTTTTATCCCGGCTGCAGCGAGTACTTCATTCTGGCCGTCCAAAAACACGGACCGGTCTTCGGCTGTGCCAAAGGGGTCTGGCGGCTCTGCCGCTGCAACCCCTGGGGAGGCAGCGGCGAGGATTGGCCGTAGTGATTGTTGGCCGTAGTGATTGTTGGCCGTAGCGATTGTTGGCCGTGGCGATTGTTGGCCGTAGCGATTGTTGGCCGTAGCGATTGCTCGCGGCCGTTGCACACCCCGAAAAACGCCGAACAATCAGCCGTTCTTGTCAGGTCGATCCTTGTTGTTTTGTTCGTGAAGTTGGATTGTTTTGTTGGTGAAGTTGCACAACCCGAAAAACGCCGAACAATCAGCTGTATTTGGCAACTATCCCAGTGTTGTGAAACCACCGCAAGCCCAGATCGGCCCGCACCGGGCCAACGGCAGCAAGGGCAGAAGTGGCGCGAGAAAAGATGGGCGGAACAGTTGCGTTATTCCAGTGACGCCACTGGGCCAGTGGCAGACGGGGCGGAGGCGCAGACGCCGCGGGGGCGACGAAGGGTCGGAAGGTCTCACTTCTTTTTGCCTTTGTCGTCCCAATTGGCCCGAATTTCCTCTTCGGACACCGACGACGAGACACCCTGGGCCGGAACGTCGAGCCGGCACAACCAGACCATCGCATTGAGAACGACTTTGCGGAAATTGTCGTCCTTCCAATTCCGGTGGGTGTGCCCCCCGGTGAAGCCACAGCCACGGCCGCCGTCATCGCGCTCCACCACCCACATCATCACTTCATCACGCCCTTTGGCTTGTTGGATGTGTTGGTACGGCCCGCGGGGATAGACATAAGGTCCATCGCGCACCGCGTCGGACGGTTTCGCGACCAGAATCGGTGTGATTCCCTTCATCTTGTCGCGAAAACGGATGTTGAAGTACCATTCGTCGCGGATGCTGAATGGTTGCACCCCACGGCACACGGGGTGTTGCGGGAAGTTCTTGAACTCGGGTGTCCACAGGGGATTGACGGAGTACGCGTGTTCGTAATAGCCGCCGATCCAGTCCTGGAACTGTGGCCCGCCCATATCTTTCGGGACTTCCACCGCATAATGCAGGCACATCAAGCCCACCCCTTGGGCCATGAGCTTACCGATACGCTCCAGGCGCTGGTTGCGAATCAGCGGATGCCCATTGCCGCCATCGGCATAGCAGACGATGGCATCGGCAGTATCCAGCGCCGAATCGTCTTTCGGATAGCCGTTGAGAAAAACAACCGTTTCCAGATTGGGGAAGCCGCGCAGACATTGGGCCAACAGGCGGATGCCAGCGTTGAATTCGTGGTCGCCCGGTCCGTGACTGGGGGTGCCAGCGATCAGCACGAGTTTTTTCGGTTTTTGGGTAGCGCCAGCGGCAGCCGCTCGCCCCGTGGTCAGTGTGAGGGCAGCCCCGGTGGTGAGAAGTTCGCGGCGGGAGAGAATCATGGCTCGTCCTTTCTGAGAGGGTGAAGCCATTGTGGCACAACGGATTCGTTGTTTCCACAAAGAAATGCTCCTATGAAGTGCGGGTCCCAACCATCCCCCTTCAGCCCAGCCATCCGCGG
>JANWYJ010000062.1 GCA_025055115.1 Gemmata sp. | reverse complement strand
ATGGCCCCGTGGGGGAGAAAGACCGACTCACCCTCGGCATCAGCGGCGGCGAGAAGCTGACGGCGAAGTTTCAGGTCAAAGGCAAGGGGATCAAAATCTTCGCTGGCCTCGAGGCGTTCAAAAAGTGAGCACCTGACCTCGGGTGTGCTGGATGCTGCCGAATCGAACAGCTGCCAACAGCGCTCCATCGGCATCTTCCGATGTCCCTGGAGCGAGCGATGCAGTGCGTCAGTTTGTTCCCGCACCCAACAAACGACTTTCGTGACGGGGTGATGAGGAGGGGTCTGCGGTGGCCGCTTCGGATTCTTCGGCGAGCCCGCGGCGGCGGAAACGCAACCGATCAAGATAGAGATAGTACACGGGGGTGAAATATAGTGTCAGAATCTGTGACACGAACAAGCCCCCGACCACCGCCAACCCCAAGGGTTGGCGTGACTCGGCCCCAGCGCCCCACCCCAGAGCAATCGGCAAAGCCCCCAGCAACGCACACATCGTTGTCATCATGATGGGGCGGAAGCGGATCAGGGCCGCGTCGTAAATCGCTTTCTCGGGCAACTGACCTTCTGTTCGTTCCGCATCGAGGGCAAAATCGATCATCATGATGGCATTTTTCTTGACAATGCCGATCAACATAATGAGGCCGACCATGGAATAGAGATTGAGTTCACTGTGGAATAAGGCCAAGGTGGCTAACGCCCCCACGCCGGCGGAAGGCAAACCGGAGAGGATCGTGATGGGGTGAATAAAACTCTCGTAGAGCATTCCCATGACGAGGTAAATCACCACGATCGCGGCTATCAACAACAGCCCCAGGCCGCGGGCGGAGCGTTGAAACTCCTGGGCGCTACCCTGAAACCCCATCGTCACGGTGGCGGGCAACTCCTCACGCGCGGCTTGTTCGATGAGGCTCATCGCTTCACCCAACGATACGCTCGGGGCCAGGTCGAAGGAGATCGTGACGGCTGGTAATTGCCCGGAATGGGCGATCATCAGGGGGGCGACACCACGCTCCACGCGCACCAGGGAGTCCATGGGAACCAAAGTGCCGTTGTCGGAACGCACATACAGCCGCGACAACAACGCGGGATCGCGTTGGTACTCGGGTTTCACCTCCAAAACTACCCGGTATTCATTGGTCGGCCCGAAAATGGTAGAGATTTGTCGCGCACCGTAGGCATTGGCCAAGGCATCCTCGATCTGGCGAGCGCTGACACCACGGCTGGTCGCCGCGTCGCGGTCGATGCGAACTTTGACCTGCGGGCTGCGTAGCAGTAAATCGCTGGTCACGTCCGCCAGTTGGGGCAGTTTTTGCAGCCGCTCTTCCAATTGCGTGGCAGCTGCGAACAATTCGTCAGTGTCCGGTCCTTGGATCGTCAACTGGTATTGCGCTTTGGTGGCTCTCCCCCCGATCCGAATGGGCGGCGGATTTTGGAAATAGACGCGAATGCCCGGCACTGCCGCGGTTTTCTGGCGCAAGCGGGCAATGACCTGATCGGCCGTCAATTCGCGTTCATGCCGGGGCTTCAAACGGATGAACATCCGCCCAGCGTTGCTGGCTGTTGTCGGTCCACTGGCCCCCACGGTACTACTGAGGGCCCAAACATTCTCATCGTGCCGGATGATTTCCGCCACGCGCTGCTGGGCTTCCATCAAGCCTTCAAAGGAAATGTCTTCGGGGCCTTCCGTGGCCGCGTAAATATCCCCCGTATCTTCGCTCGGTAAAAAACCTTTGGGTAACACCACAAGGTAGTACGCTGTCCCCGCGATGAAGGTCAACGAAAATAGCAGCATCGCCCAACGAAAACGCAAGGTCCAGCGCAGAGTCCGGGCGTAAATCGCCACCATCAGGTTGAAGAACCCCTCGGTGACCCGGTAAAGCCAACCTGGCCGGATTCCGCCCTGGGTCCCGTGCCCGCCCCGGAGCAAAACGGCACAAAGCATGGGTGTGACAGTGACAGAAACCAACCCGGAAATGATGATCGCGGCGGAAATGGTGACGGCAAATTCCCGCAAAAGCCGCCCAACCACGCCCGGCAGAAACAGCACCGGAATGAACACGGCCACCAGCGACACCGTCATCGACACGATGGTGAATCCCACCTCGGCGGAGCCATCGAGAGCCGCACGCAGCGGTGTTTTGCCCATATCCAAATGGCGAACGATGTTCTCCAGCATCACAATGGCATCATCGACCACAAACCCGACCGCAAGTGTCAGAGCCAATAACGACAGATTGTTGAGCGTATAGCCGAATTGATGCATCAGGCCGAAGGTCGCCACAATCGAGACGGGCAAAGCCAAAGTCGGAATAATCGTGGCCCGAATGCTGCGTAAAAACAGGAAAATGACCGCAACCACCAAAACAAACGCGATCAGCAGCGTGATTTGCACATCCGCAATGGATTCGCGGATCGGTTCGGCCCGGTCAGATTGGACAGCCACCTGAATGGCCGGCGGCAGTTGGGCTTGCAGACTTGGCAATAGATCCTTGACTTGCTGGGCGACTTCGACCGTATTGGCCCCGGGCTGGCGCTGTACGCCCAAGACAACCGCCCGGGTCATATCCCCCAGTGTGCCATCTGCATGCCGCTGGGTGAACCAGGCGGCCAGTTTGTCGTTTTCCACCCCGTCGATGATCCGGGCGACTTGTTCCAAGCGCACGGGCTTGCCGTTACGGTACGCGACAATCACCGGGCGGTATTCGCGGGCCGTCAGCAACTGCCCGGTCGATTGGATGTTGAAGGCCCGTTTATCGCCCTGAAAAGTCCCGGTGGGCAGGTTGACATTGGCATTGCGAATCGCAGTGGCCACTTCGTCGATGCCGATGTGCCGGGCAGCGAGCAGATCAGGGTCTACCTGGACACGCACCGCTCGCTTCTGTTGACCAAAAACGACAATCTGGGCCACGCCCTGGACCATCGACAAACGTTGCGCCAAGACCGTCTCGGCGTATTCATTGACCTCATAAAGCGGCAGCGTGTCGGAACGGAGGGTGATCACCAGAATGGAAAAGTCGGCGGGGTTGATTTTGCGGAACGACGGCGGGGTGGGCATATCCGGCGGCAGGGCACGGGCCGCTTTGGCAATGGCCGCTTGGACATCGAGGGCGGCGGCGTCGATCGGACGATCGAGGGCAAATTCGAGCGTGATCGACGTAATGCCCAAGGCACTGGTCGAACTGACTTTTTCCAACCCGGCAATGGCTGTGAATTCCTTCTCCAAGGGTGTGGCCACCGAGGCAGCCATCGTTTCCGGACTGGCGCCCGGCAACGTCGCTGTCACTTGAATGGTTGGGAAATCGACCCGTGGCAACGAATCCACCGCCAACGAGGAATAACCGAGCGCTCCGGCCATCACAACGCCGACCGTCAGGAGCGTCGTCATCACCGGTCGAACAATGAAAGGCCGGGAAATGTTCACTTCCGACCCTCCAGCGCCAATCCGGTCGATGGCGGGCTATCGGGCAGCCCTTGGACGGCTTTCACCGCCACTTTCACCCCCGCAGCCAAGCGGAGTTGTCCTTCCACCACCACCGTTTCGCCTCCCGTTAAGCCGGTGGCAATCACCGCTTCCCCGTTGTCCTCAAAAGCCACACTCACCATGCGCACCTCGGCTTTGTGTTCCGGTGTCACGAGGTAGACGTAGGAACCCCGTTGGCCGGTTTGTAACGCCACGGAGGGAATCACAACACTCTCGGGACGCTGACCCAAATGAACCACCACATCCACAAAAAGCCCAGGCCAGAGTTTTTGGTCGGTATTAGGAAAAGTGGCTTTGAACTGGACGGTCCCGGTGAGGGGATCGGCCGTGTTGTCGATGAAGGTCAGCTCCCCGCTGGCAGGGGCCGTTGCGCCGCGCGGCCCCGCGGTGACTTTCACCGGTCCCTGCTGGCGGGCTTGGCGAATAGCCCACAAATGCTCTTCGGGCAGCGAAAAAGCGACCGTGATGGGGCTGATCTGATGGATGACCGCCAAGGGGGAGGGACTATTCGCATCCACCAGATTGCCGCGCGACACCAGCAGTTCACCCACCTGCCCGCTGATGGGCGAGGTGATGGTCGTGAACCCGGCTTGCAGTTTCGCGGTGTTGACCGCCACCCGATCGGCATCGACGGTGGCTTTGGCGTTGGCGAGTGCCGTCACGGCGGCATCATAGTCGATACCCGCGACCACACCGCTTTTGCGGGCCTGCTCGGCCCGTTCCATGTCGAGTTCGGCCCCTTTGAGAATCGTCAGACTTTTGGCCAGATTGGCTTCGGCTTGCTGAACCGCGGCTTCGTACGGTCGGGGATCGATCGTGAACAGTTTTTGATTCTGTGTTACGAAATCCCCTTCGTGGAAGAAAACCCCGGTCAGTTCGCCACTGACCCGCGGTCGGATCGCCACCGAGGCCAGAGTTTTGACCGAGCCAATCGCATGCAGATGAATCGGAACGGTTTTCTTGTGGGCCGTGGCAACGACCACCGGAGCCGGCGGTGGATCGACCTTCGCAGCGGGTGGTTTCTCACAACCGAATAAAGCCAGAACCAGTCCGAAAAGCGCAGAGCCAATCACGCAGCGCATGGAGCGAGTACCTCGTCGACTCGAGCCGTGGCGGGAGCTTGATGTTGGGTGGGAAGCCCCCGCCATCGTGGCGGGGGATATCGCTGATATAGGATACTGTGCCGCTTCGCCTTTGCCAAATGGCCCCGTGAAGCCGCAGGCCACCGCAATGCTCCAGTGGGGTGGCCTTGCCGAACATCAGCAGGGTGGTGACACCGCCGCGCGGCGCCCGAGCGCCGCCGGAGCCGTGGACCCTAGCCTAGCCCGCCGCATCGACTCAACCGCTGTGCCGCAGGAGCCACTCATCCAAGCTCGCCCCATCGGCTCGACTGTCCTCATGGCCAGCGCTAGGACGATGCCCCGACAGGTACGGTCGGTTCCCGACCATCGTCCACCCACACCCAACCGTATTGGGTGTGGCTGGGGGTGGGGTTCTGCCGATACTCCTGTTTGAGTTGCGACAGTTTGTCGGCTTTGATGGCTTGGCGTTTGGCTTTGACGTCGATGCCAAACAACTTCGCGGCGTTGAGGCCCAAGATTTGGTTTTTGATGGTGTCGGTCAGTTCGGGATAGCCATACTTCTCGATGAGGGCGTCGGGCATTTTCAGGCGGCGCAGCCGCTCAATTTGCCCCTGCGGCGAGCCATTCCAGATGGAATCGGTCCCCCACAGAACGTGATCGGCCCCGGCCACTTGGATCATCTGCCCAAGCATATGCAGGCACAATGTCGGGTTGGCCGCCGAGAGCATGTTGAAGGTGGAACCGAGTTCGAAATAGACGTTTTTGAGCTGGCTGCGTCGGATCGCCCGCAGCAGATCACTGATCCAAAAAATCTCCTGTGGGTCGTCGGTTTTCTTGTCTTCCACTTTTTCACCGGTACCGCGGGCGATTGGTCCCAGGCCGCGATAGGCCGAATGGTAGATGATGAAGTTCAAATGGGGCCAATCCTTCGCCGCTTTCTCCACATCGTGGGGCATGCAGGCTTTCTCGTTGAAAAAACCCAACGGCAAGCCCTTATGGACGCATATGTTCTTAATGCCGAGTTTTTGCGTCTTTTCCCAGAAGGGATAGGCGACCTTTTCATCGTCGAGGAACCATGCTTTTTCCCCCAATTCCGCCCCGGTATACATTTTCCAGGCATCGATTTTGAGTTCCTGGACCTGCCGTTGCATCTCCTCGAATTCCTTGGCCCCCAGATTGGGACGAAGCAAGCCGTGGGACAAGACCCGTTGCGAGCCGGCCAGATCATTGACGTATTGGCGTGTGGCGACCATTTGATCGGGGGGCAAGGGGTTCTTGTCCCATTCGCGGGTCGGCACACCACTGATGATGGCCATGACGGTGTCACTATCACCGAAAACTTCTTTGACGTAGTGGGCACGATTGAGAAGTTCGAGCGATTTTTCCGGGGTTCCGGCCAACGGTCGCATCATCTGGAAGAAACGCAGGGTGGCTTTGCCCTGGGGGGTGTCATCGTACCATTTTTTCGCGACATCGACGTGGTGGGTTTGCACATCGAAGATGAATTGATCTTTCGGCCACTTTTCCTCAAAGGCTTTGGGGTCGTCAATTTCGGCAGCGCTGACATCGTAGCATTCCCCGAACACCTGATTGAGGGCGTACAACGCCGCCGCGAAACCGGAGCCACTGCGGAGGAAGTCGCGCCGGGCCAGACCCTGCCGCCGCGCGGCGCGATCACTGATTTCCAGAAGCCGGGCTTCGTACTCTTTCTGTTGCGGGCTTTGCGGCGGCGGAATGAACTCCTCATTCGACGCAATCCGGGCCGGAATTGGCAGGGGGGCGTCGGTCTGGGCATCCAGATCACATTGGCGAACCCACATGATGAAGACTCCTTGTCACAAGAATCAGCAATCGACCCGGTGAAACCACCCGCGCAGCACAGATCAAGACTCCCTGTTCCTAACAATAAGCTTAACAATAAGCTATTGACGCCGTGAAAGCACCCGCGAAGCACCATCGACCGCGCAAGCAGCGCAGCGGCTGAGCCTGATCCTGTTGCCCCCCACCACAGCCCCCGGACACCCGCACTGGCACCTTCTTTCCGGCCATCACCCTCCGGCCATCACCGCACTGTCGCGAAAAGCTGTCCGCAGACCTTCAATTCCGGATAGCCAGTCCATCCTGTCTGGCCAGCGCCTATGTGGCGGCGATTACCGCAACGCCAACCACACACCCCACAAGCCCACGGCCAGCACTATGCCCCCCCACAGGGCGAACGTCCCCCACATGGCGACATCTTGGGTGCCCCCCAGGCCATCCCGCTGCGCTCGGCGGTGGTGAACGATCATCCGCAGAACCTCGATCACCCCAGGGCCGACCACACTGGCCGCGGTGAACACGATGGCCGCAACCCACACCACGTGCTCAGCTGACACCATCGGACAAAACCGGAACGAATACCCACAACCACCCGCACAAGCGAATACCCACAACCATCCGCACCACCGATGCCCCCCCACGCCATCGCACGGCGTTCACTCAGAGACTGTTGAGAGACTGTTGCAAAACCCGACGAAAGCCGAACGATAAGCCATATTCGGCAACTATCCTGGTGTTTGCAAACGGCCTCTATTCTTGTCTTGGTTCACTTTTTCTTGTTAAGCCACACCAATTCCATCCAGCCGTTTTGCATTTCATCCCAGGTTTGCAGGCCCCAGAAGACCTCTTGGGTGGGGTCAGGATTCCGCGGATTGTCGGGGGAATTATCCCAATAGCCGATCCATGTCAGTTTCGTGCCTTTGGGCATCCTGAGGGGTTCTTGGAAGCGGTAGACACTTTGCCAGTTGAAGTCGTAGTCGGGCACGGACAGCAACGTTTCCGTGCGGCCATCGGGATAAGTCGCGATGTATTGCGCGCTGATGCCACGGACATGCATATGCGGCATGAAAGAGAGCACCAGGGCATCGTCCCGGAAGGTGTACACCATTTCCCCCTTCACCCGTGCTTGGCGGGGTGGAACGCGCAGGCGCATATTGGCCAGAATGTTCACTTCGACTTCATGCTGAGGTTTGTTTTTGGCGAACTTGACTCCCAACGACGAGCGGTCGGTTTGGGGGGTGCCGTTGGGCGTGTAGTGAACTTCGAACTGCAACCGCGATCCGGCGGGAATCCGCTTGGCCCAACCGGGGGTGTAGAGGGTGGGCATATCGCCCGGTGCCCAACCGGCCAGCATCGAGGCTGTTCCATCGGGAGCGTAGGGGGAGAGCTGCCCGGGAGCGAGAATGTACACCAGAATATGATGAACAACCGCTCGATTGCCCGGCCGGCATTCCGCGGCTTCAATCCAGACATCCTCGCGGAAACCCGGATCAACCGTGAAACGTTGATAGTCCAAGACGCCACTGGCCGGAACGCGGAATTCCTGGGGCATCGTGAAGACCTGGTCGGGCGTACCGATCTTCCACCCTTCAACGAACTTCCGCGGCGGCGGCAGGTCTTTATCGTCCCCTTGGGCTGCTCCCGAGTCGATCCACGCCAGAAGAAGAGCGCGATCTTCAGGGGGAAGACGACGATCGTTGCGGAAGCGACCGTGGCGTGGATCGGCATGCCACGGGGGCATTCGCTCTTCAATGACAGCTTCGCGAATGCGCCTGGTGCGATTTTTGATGTCGTCGTAGCTCAGCAGGGAAAAGGGACCAATCTCCCCCGGGCGGTGGCATTCCTGGCAGTGCCGCTGCAACAGGGGGGCGATATGCCGGGTGAAGGTCAATTCGGCCGCAGGGGGCAGTTTCTCGGCACGTTCCAGCAGGCAGCCGACGGCTTCGGTTTCCGGTACCGGCACGGGCCGGCCAGCCAAGAGGGCCTCGATGGCATCCACCAATTCAGTTTGGGTGGGTTTGTCGCGTCGGGCACCCAGGGTGTATTGATCGTCGATGCGTCCGCGGTAGCGAAGGGTGCGCTGCTCGTCCAGAACAAAGACTTCCGGAGTGCGTTTGGCCCCCAGGGCCGCGGCGACCTTGTGTTCGAAATCTTTGAGCACCGGAAAGGGAATATTCCGCTCCTGGGCATGGGCCGACACGACTACAAATGGGTCTTGGCGACTGGAATTGATGCCCAAAAATTGTACACCCTTCTCCGCGTAACGCTGGTGGAGGTCGATGAGAGTGGGCACATAGAGATTGGCCAGGGGGCACTCAGTATCCAAAAACGCAATGACCACCAGCTTTTTCTCTTTGTAGTCGCTCAGGGCGCGGGGGCGGCGGTGAATATCTTTCAGCGTGAAGTTGGCGATCTTCGCCCCGGGCGAGGGGGTGGGTTTCTCCGAGGCGAAAGCCGACAGACCCCCGGTGCCCAATAGGGCCACCAATACCCACGCTCTCATCGTCGCTCTCCCTGGCTGATGTTCGAGTTTTCAACCCCGCCTTCCTCGTCGCCACCCTCGGCCGGGTGCTTTTGGCACTACCTCCCATTGTGGCCCGAAGTTTCAAACTTCACAACACACCCATCCGAATAATTATCTCCGTGCGAACGACCAACCACTTGGAGTAGGATGAAAGCGTGGCCCCAGGTGATCGTCCGATATACCAACTCGGGAGAGTGCCTCATGAGTGCGGTACCGGAAACCGAACGGGATCAGGCCAGTTTTGCCGAAACTGCCCTACGTCTGAGCGGCAAATCGGAAGAAGAAGCCCAGCGGCTCGGGGCCGTAGACAAAGCCGATGAGCATGTTGAGAAGCTCTACGCCCAACGGTTACAGACTGCGGCCAGCCCCGTACACCAGGCGGTATGGGAGCGCCAGGTTCCTCTCGAGATGTTTCAGCCGCCTCCCCTGCCCGCCACGGCCCCGTGCGATGCCGCCATGGAGCGCTGCCTGGCCGTCGTCCGGCAGCATCGCGACGCCGGAACCATCTACGATGATAACGGCAAAATCGCCCCAGCCGTGATCGACGATCTGGCACGCGCCGGCTTTTGGGGCCTGCTGATTCCCCCCGAATACGGCGGCCAGGGGGCACCCTTCACCCGTTATGCCCGCTTCCACACGCAACTTTCCGTTCTCGAAGAGATGATCGCGGGGATGGGTTCCGTCCACGGCTGTATTGGCGCCGTTGACCCGCTGAAGACCTTTGGAACCCCCGAACAGAAACGACGCTTCTTACCCCGCCTGGCGACGGGTGAAACCCGCTCGGCCTTCGCCCTGACCGAACCCGGTGCCGGTTCCGACCTGACCGCTTTGCGCACCGTCGCCATTGAGGCAGGCAATGACTTCGCGGTGACCGGGGAAAAACTCTTCATCACCCATTGCCTGCCGGGCCGAACCATCGGCCTGGTGGTGATGCTCCACGGCCAACCGGCGGTACTGATCGCGGAATTACCACCCCATGAGACCGACGAATTCCAAATCGTCCCCTACAAGCTGCATGCGCTGCGGCGTGGATACAACAACGGTTTACGCTTCAACAACTTCAAGGTTCCCCGCGACAATCTCCTGGTGCCAGCGCAGGGGAACGGCCTGACGATTGCCTATCATGGCCTCAATCATGGCCGTGTCATGGTCTGTGCGGGGGCGGCCGGTTCGATGCGCGTCATGCTCGCCAGCATTTTACCGTGGGCGAAATTCCGCAAAACGTATGGTGCTCCGATTGCCCAACGGGAATTGGTCCAGCGTCGCATCGCGCGCCTGGCGGCTCTCATCGCTGGGGCCGATGCCTTGGTAGCATGGTGTTCGTGGCTGATCGAGGAGGGTTATCGCGGCGAGTTGGAGTGTATTATTGCCAAAATTTTTGGCAGCGAAGCGCTCAAAGAGGCTGCGATCGAATTGGTGATGAAAACCCACGGCGGCCGGGCCTTCCTTGGTGGTCATTACTTCGGAGACAACGTCCATGATCTGTTAGCCCCATGTATCTATGAAGGTGAGGGGGAGATGCTGGGTTTAGCCTTCTTCAAGTCCCTCATCAAGGAGCACGGCAAGGCGTATTTTGAGCCGATCGGTCGCCGCCTCCAGCAGTACCAGATGAAAACATTGAACCCTCTCCATCCGCAGCATGTTTGGCGGTTCCGCCGCGAACTGTGGTCGTATGGTCGGTGGCGGCTGGCGCAGCACTTCCGCCGGCGTGACCGTACACCGGTGGTGGGATTGCCAGCCAAACTGCAAGCCCACGTCGATTTCGCCCGCGAGTGTCTGGCCCAACACCGCCGTGAAATCAGTGCTACCATGGTCCAACACCAATTGAAACTGGCCGACCGGCAATGCCGCATGGCGGAATTGTCGCAGCGGGTGCAAGATACGATCGTCATGTTGGTAACGGCCCTGTGGGCCGGTCAACAACCTGAGGAAGTCTCCCAAGCGGCAGCAGACATTCTCTGCCAGGACTTGCAACGGCGCTTGACCGGTCAACGCCCCAGTGATCGGTATTTTCGTGATGTCCGGCAGCTTGCGGAGATGGTCTTGGCCGGGGAATACCCCGCTCTTCGCGATGTGCCAGTGCCGCCGATCCTCCGACCGTATGCGAACGATTGAACACAAGCGACCGTATGCGAACGATTGAACACAAGCGGCATCGCCCACTGGCATCCGGGTCTTGGATTTCAGGAACTCCATGAAACCCTCCGCGTTGACGTCTGTGCCAGTACCGCGTGAGTTGTGGCAATTCCCCAGCCAATACATCGGGCAGCGAGTCTGGCTGTACGATTGTGTGGAAAGTACCAACACCCTCGGCCTGAAACTGGCCTCGGATCGCGACAATGACGGCTTGGTCCTTATCGCCCATCAGCAAACGGCGGGTCGTGGACAATATGGCCGTGTGTGGACCAGCCCGCCGGGTTGTTCCCTGTTGATGTCGGTTATCGTGCGCCCCCCCGTGGAACTCTGCCGGCCTGTGCTGTTGACGGCTTGGGTGGCGGTCGCGGTGGCCGAGGCGATCCAGCAACTCATCGGCCAGCCCGCACAACTCAAGTGGCCCAACGATCTACTTCTCGACGGCCAGAAGTGTTGTGGCATTCTCATCGAGCAAACGGGCCACGCGGCGGAGTGGTCGACGATCGCCGGAATTGGTCTGAATCTCAATCAAAGTCGGGATGATTTCTTGGCGGCTCAGATTCCCCAGGCGACCTCATTGAGTCTCGCATCCGGAAGGTGGATCGAGCCGCGGCAGGCCGCCGAAGCGGTCATTCATCACCTCGACGCCCACTATGCTCGTCTGCGGGCTGGAGAACAGGCCGCCGTGGAAAGCAATTGGAAGGGGCGCTTGGGGTTACTGGGTCGCCCGGCCATCGTGGAACTGACCACCGGGGAAGAACTCACCGGGCGGGTCCGGGAGATCACCTTCACGGGTGTGGCGCTGGAGATAGACGCCACCACACGCCGCGTCCTGGCTCCGGAAGCCATCCTGCACATCCGCCCGGTCGGGTGATGTCAGTTCAATCTTGTGCTGTCGGTTCGTTCGATCTTGTGATGTCGGTTCGATCACTCGCCGGTACCGCCTGGCAGCATCAACGCAAAGCCTCAACGCAACACAACTTTGAGCGCCGACAACAAGTCTTGTACGATTCCAAAGAAAACGAAAGTCCATACGGGCCTCAACGCAACACAACTTTGAGCGCTGACACCCAGTCCTGGCGTTCAATCATTCTTCAGCATCGCACTTCAGCATCGCATAACCTCATCAACGCAGGACCAGCCACATCAAGAACGCCACTACGCCGATGGCCCCCACAGAGAGTCCCCCCCACATGAGCAGCCGCTGCGGTCGGGGTGTTGGGGAGGGCGGCGCGGGTCGGGAATTCGGCTCCCGTGACCGCGATGAGGATGGTTTCCGCGACGCAGAAGGGGCTTTGGAGGAGCGGTTCGCCGCGGAGGGGCTGGGGGAAGCCGCTTGCGGGGCGGAAGCGGACTTCGCCGCATCCGTCTTCTGCGCGTCGTCGTCCCACCCGCGGAAGACTGGTTGCAGGGGTGATGGCGCGGCCGGGGCGGGCGGAGCGAAGGGGGCATTTTCGGAAGCTGTGCTCCCGTAGCGGCGGGTGTCGCGGCTTGTGTCGTCGCGCAGGACCGTGATTTTCACCGGTGGGGTGTGCGGGGCATAGCGACAGAAGGGCGCTAAGCGAGCGGCCACCTCGGCCGCCGTTTGCAAGCGTTGGTCCGGGTTTTTGGCCATTAACGCCGTGATGAGCTGGGCCACCGCCGCAGGGACGTCCGGTCGGAGCGATTGAATCGGTGGCGGGATTTCCGATTGATGAGCCAGGATTTTCTGAATGGCCGTGGCATGGGGAAACGGTACGCGGCCAGCCAGCAAAAAGTAGAGAGTGCAACCGAGGCTATACAAATCGCAACGCGGATCAGCGCCGCGCGAATTTTTGGCCTGTTCGGGGGCCATGTAATCCGGTGTGCCCACCACCGTGTGATCACGGGTCAGGTCGGGCAGGACCATATCGTCGGGGTCCATCGCCCGAGCCAAACCCATGTCCAGCAATTTGACGACCGCAGGTTCCCGTGCTTGCGGCAGATGCCGTTCCCCAGCCACCACGATGTTGCTGGGTTTAACGTCGCGGTGGACAAACCCTTTCTGGTGGGCATGTTCTAGCCCTAGAGCCGCTTGCCGGATATACTCACAGGCCTCGACCACCTCCAAGCGGCCGAATTCTCGCATCATGCGGGCTAAGTCGATCCCATCCACGAATTCCATCGCCAGATAAAACTTGCCATGAGCTTCCCCGGCGTCGAAGAGGCGCACAATGTTCGGATGGGCCAAGGTTCCCGACGTCTGCACCTCGCGAGCATAACGGCCACGGACCACAGGATTGGCGACCAACGTGGCACGAACCACCTTCAAGGCGATCGTCTCGCGCGGCCGATCAACATGATAGGCCCGATAAACTTTCCCCATGCCACCATCGCCGAGACGATCGGTGATGATGTACGGACCAACCACCAATTCCGGACCTTTCCCGTGCAGAAGTTTTTTCAACTGATAATAAGTGAGGTTTTTCTTGTCGTGGAGGAATTGAAGCACGGCTCGCAGATCGGAACCGACTGACTCCAATTCCCGTTTCACCCCCGCGAATTGTTCCTCCGAAAACAATCCGCTGGTCCCCAGGGCGGCAATCAGTTCTTCAGCGGTACCCAACTGCATACAGAGGCCATTCTCTAGGGCATCAACGCCCCATGCCGAAACTCACAAGGCCATCACCTGACCAATAATACCAATTTTAGCTTGCAAACGTCTGTGGTGGGAATGAAAGTGCCAACTTTCCATTCGCGGCCAAAGCTGGGATATTCGACTGGAATGGACCACTGTAGCAACCGATAATAGACCGGGACGTCGATTGATCGGGTGATTCGGGAATAGCCCCCATGCCACACGACCAGAACACAGCCGGAGAACCCCTGCCCCCCCTGCCCGCCGACCCCTACCCACCTTACCGCCGGGTCTATGTGTTGTTCTTCCAATCGTGGCTTATCATGTTCCTGGGCGTCATCTGCTGTGCCCTGATCCTTTATCTGGCCTCGTACATACCGCGCTGAGGCTTTCTGCCTAAAGGCCGTGGCCAAACCCCAAAAGGCTGCAAAATAAGTGTCTTCTAACAACATCACCGGTGTTGTGTAATAACCTCTAGCGCCCACAACCCGGCGAAACGCCCGCGTGGCTTGGGTGGATGTTCGGAACGTGCCCTGGCGTCGTCACAAGATGATGACAACATCGTTCTTGTCATAGCGCGCGGCGGGACGACCGAGGGTTTCCATCTGCTGCCAATGGCTTTCGGTCAACGGAATGATGAGAATCTGATCTTCGTCCCGATCCATCACATCGCTGAGACGGGAGCGAAGCCGGACGTATTCCGTCGCCGAGATACGCACCAAGAAGACCGACAATTGCAGGCGATAGCCGAAATCCTGACAGATGAGCGCCACTTTGCGCAAACGTTTCGGATCGGCAATATCGTAGCAGACCAAATACGATTCCATCAGCGCACCATGAAACCGGTGTAGTGCGGAATTTCTTCGCGGACAAAGGCGGCCAGCATCCGGGCCTGCACTTCGAGCATCCGGGCATAGCTCATGCGGTACCCATAGACGGGATGGCTGATTTCCGTGGCTTTGCGCTTCTCGTAGGCGGCAAAGAAGGTGCGTCGGCCACTGTCGGTCAGTTGGCAGGCGTCCCGCCAGATGAGGAAATCATTTTTCGTGAGGGCTTGGTTGTTGATGAGCGTCAGCACGACGGAATCCGCGATCACGGGGCGGAATTCTTCCATCAAATCGAGGGCCAGGGATGGTTTGCCGTGTTTGCCTTGGTGAAAGAAGCCTTTGTAGGGGTCGAAGCCCACAGTACACACTGCCGCGAAGCAATCTTTGGCCAACATGGCATAGGCCAACGACAGCAGCGCATTGATCGGATCGCGGGGAGGGCGGCGGTTCCGGGATTGGAAATCGAAGGCAGCCCCGGTGGGGGCGGGTTTCAAGAAGCGGCCAAATTGGGAGAAATAGAGCGCGGCTCCCTGCCCTTCCATCCCCAGCAAAGTGTCGAGGGAATCGGCCGCATCGAGGCTGCGCAGGACGGTCCACAGATCGCGGGCAGCCGGTTCATCGCTACCACGCAGTTCCTCTTCACCGCGTAAGCAGCGCATCAGAAGCGCCCGCTGATTGTGAATTTTCGCCCGCACGACGGCTTTGGCGAGCTGCAAGCAGACCGCCGGGTCGGAGAAACGGCGAAACTGGGCTTCCCGGAGCGTGATGTTTTTCGCCACCGCCGGCACCACCGCGCCGAGGAAACGGCCATGACCGGTCAGATACGAGATGCGAATATCATTCTCGAGCATGGTTTGCAGGGCTTGTGTACTGACTTGCACGTTGCCACACACCACCACATCGCGCACAGCATGGAGGGGCACTTGTCCCAGTTCATTGCCATCTTTTTTGATAATCAAATGCTCGCTGCGTTTGCCGACGGTGCTACCCGGCTCTTGCAAGTAGAGCACCGCGCCGGCGTCGCTGGCGGGAATGACGCGACGCAGCAGCGGACTGGATGGCTCTTCGGCCGGCGAAGGGGTGGGTTGACTGATGTGGAACAGCGTCTCTTCGGGTAAGCAGACGGGTGCTAAGGAACAGCCAAAGCACTTGTGCCGCTGTTCGGGCGGAAGCGGTTCGGGTGGCCGGTCAGCCTGTGCAATTTCCCGACAGCGGGCGATGGCATCCCGCGTCTTGTTCCGAAGTTCCTCCGTAAATTCGACTTCCACCCGCTCCCGACTGCCCGCACAAAACTGGTAGCCACGTCGGACCGGCTGTCCAAAGGCTTCCTCCATCAGCAGGGCTTGAGCGCACAGTTGGACGGCGTCGTTTTCCCAGACACGCGGGTGGCCATCGGCGTCGTAAGCGGCCCGGCCATGCTTGGTTTCGACAGGGTAGTGTTCCCCGTTCTTTTCTTCGATAACATCCAAAACCGCAGTGATACCCAGTGCTTCACTGCTGAGGGTGATACCGCGGCTGGTCGCGGTCTGGCGTTCTGTGCGGGTTTTGTTCTGGAGTTCTGGCGCAGCAATCCGGCGGTGGTCGAAAAGACCGGCTTCGACATGCTCATTGACCGGCATGACACCATCCACATACTGCAGATAATACAGCCGCGGACAATATACCACCTGATTAAGAGCGCGCACCGGGAGCAGGTCCGGCTTGGAATCGGACATAATGACCTCGGAGGGAGAACACCCATCAACAGACCATCAACGAGTGACGCTCGTTGTCGAACATGAATTAACGGACGATCGACGAGTGACGCTCGCTGCGACGCGGTAATCGCGCGCGTTTACGAAGAAGAATCAATCCGTGCAGGATTTCAAACTCGGACTTTTCACTCCCATGCCTACGCACGCGGGCGAGAAATTCCTGACGGAAATCGGGGTCCGCCAAAATCCGATCGACTGAACAAGCCCCACAATAGTCATTCAACATATCACGATAAACATGAATCAATATCGACTCCATGAAGAGACCTCCTCGACCAGATATTGATTCTTTCACTCGGAATCATACGAAATCTATCATTCGCTATCTTCATAATGATAGAAAAGCTGCTGATGATAGATTTAGTCCGCCATCTTGAGTTTGCTGGGGCATGGATCGATAGAGACCAAAAGGGGCCGGGTCAGATGCGGGAAGCTGACAATCGCCTGCCCCGGAGCCAGATTGGGTAGCCGGTTCCACAGGGCCTCATCGACCCCACCGATCGTCCGTTTCAGCAGCGACACGACTTGCGGGTCCTGGAGCTTGTGCAGGATGAAGGAATTGCACAAACCCAGAACTTGCTTGGGCAAATGCCCCGGCAGTTGGGTGACAAAGGTGATGCCCAGCCAGCGTTTACGTCCACGTTTGCAAATTTTCGCAACTTGTTCGAAAAGCACCGGGGTTTTGCTCACCCGTTCCTCGCTGAGAAACTCATGGGCTTCTTCGATCACAATCAGAACGGGTGTGGGCGTGGAGCGATTTTTCTCCGCTTGGGCACAGGCGGCCTCCTGAGCCTCTTGCACACCGCGGAGAATATCCGCAATTGCCAGGTTATTGAGTTCACTGAACCCCGAGTCGGAAAGATCAATGATCGATAGCCGGCCCGGCTGGATCAGTTCGTGATAATTCAATGGCCGCACACACGACGTCGTTTCTTCAAAGAACACCTTGAGCCGATTCAAACGCGACAACCGTCCTTGTAACGCATGCCACGAAATCGCGTGGCCCGGGGGGTTGGCCGCGTGGATGCGCTTGGCAAGATGGTTTGTGGCCTCTGGTAGCTTCAGTTCACGACAGTACGGTTCAAAATCCCAGGGTTCGTCGCTGGTGTCGTCGTCACCGCGTTTGCTGCGTTTCTTTTCGCCTTTCGATTCGGCCCGTATTGCGCAGGCACGGACGATATCAATCAGAAGGGGTAAGGTGACGCGGGGATAACCGCGTTCGAATTCATCGACTTCCAGAGCGATGCGTTCTTGTTCGGGTTGCCCTTTTTGGGGAAAGATATTCAAATCGCGCAGCAGTGGTTTGGCAATGTCGTAGGCTTTGAAGAAGCGTTCCTGCTGGGCGTCGGAGAGGTTGAGAATTTCCATAATGGCATAGGGTGACAGCCGCGCCAGTTGAAGGGAGAAGGGTTGGCGGTGCGGGTGGTGCGGATTGGCCGTCTCGCGGCCAACCAGGTGGTAGACCCTCATCCGCTCGGCAGGCACGCCGGCGGGTGTCAGTCCCCGTTCGTGGAGCCGGGCCTGCAGCGCCGGATCATCGTTGGGTTCGTGGAGTGCGGTGTATTCACCTTCGACATCCAACACAATAACAGCAACACCGGCGGCGCAGGCGCGGGCGACCAAACCGGCAACGGTGGTCGATTTTCCTCCCCCGGTGGTGCCCAGGATTGCCATATGACGAGGCAGAACCGATTTGAGGCGCGCTGGCAGCGCCACTTCGACACTCTGATGCCCGATGGCCAGCCCCAAGCGAATGTCGCCCTGACAATTCAGCACCTTCACGGCTTCTGGATCGCTGAGAACGAACACCGGACTATTGGGCAACGGGCGCAATCGCGCTGGTGTCAGCGTGCCATCGGGCCGTTCCTCCCCCAGTAGCGTCACCTGGATGCGACCATGGTAGGGAGGCAGATAGTCACTGCGATGCGTGGCGACCGCTTTGAGAATGTCGGAATCAGCGCGAATGCCATCGGGTTCAGCAAAAGGCCCCGCCGTGACGACACCTAGGTAATTCCGTTGGTCGCTGCGGCTGCAGATGCGCACCAGCGATTGGGACGGGGCACGTTGGAGCGATTCGCGGCTCAGAAGAACAGTCACGTTGAGATCATCACTGCCGGGAAGATCGAACATCGTGACCCCCACCGCCCCATCGTCGGGGGCGTGCCACGCCGGCAGGCTGCCGGTCGCGGCCATTTCGGCCAAGAGTTGTTCCACCCTCGCTGGGGAGCCGTTGGTATCGGGCATGATGCTACTCCGGTCGGTTGTGTCGTTCACTCATGTAGCGGGTGCCGGCCCCGACGCGCGCATAGGCAGTATCGGCGATCTCCTGCAGGTTGCCGCCGCCGTAGATGGAAGCACAGGTGCGATCGGCCAGATCAATCAACGCGGGAAAGCCACGGTGGGCGAGTAACACACTATCGGCCAAGGCAATCCGAGCCGCCAGGTGAGCATGATCGCCGTGAGCGTAGAACAGTTGCGGTGACGCCCAGGGCGAAGCCCGATAGACCCCCACTACCACTTGCGGAGCGACTTCTTCCAGGAAGCGATGCACCCACAATTCCGGTGTCAGCGGCTTGTCATCCCAAGTATCGTCCACGGTCACACGCTGGGAAAACCGCAAACCCTCCACATAGCGGCGAATACGCTGATCGAGCGTCCCAACGATGGCATATTCACACGGCCGTAGGGCCTGGCCGATCGTCAGATAGGCTCGATCGCTGGGTTCACTGGCCACAAAGACAAAGCGCTGGTGTTCTTCGATCAAGTGTCGCATCAGGCGCACGGAGCGGATCATCATATCCGGGTTGCCAGCGCCGCTGAGTAGCTCGTAAGGGGCGGGGCTACCATGACCGAGCTTCCACGGCGCCTGCGCATGATGCACCAGCACCGCCAATTCGGCATAACTCATGATGGCCCGCTCGGCAAGTTCCGACAGACCGTCGCGCCGGTCGGGTTGGTTCAATCCGGAGCGCTGCGCTCGCGCCTGCAAGAGGGCCAACGTTTCCGCAACGGGGTCGCCGCGGTTTTCCGTCAAATCCCGGCGGAAAAGCCGAGTGCTCCAACTGCCCTGGTTGCCAGCATACGAAACCAAACAAACGCCAATTTGGTAGATCGTCAGGGCCAACGATTCATGTATCTGCACGGTACCATCGCAACATTCAGTCGCCCCGTTGAACAGGAATCGTTGGTGAATGGTGCGAATCTCTTCGAGTGGCACCGACCAGTAACCCGCTTGGGGGGGCGCTGCCGGAAGCGTGGCCAGCTTTTCCACCACACAGGCACGCACCCGCTGTTGATGCTCGCTTTCGGTGCGCACAGCCTGTTCGATGGCCTCTGTGATGCGTTGGTACTCTTGCACCAGATTGCTGCCGGTGTACCACGTCTTGAGGTCGAGAACCTGTTCTAATGGTTCGCTGAAATAGCAGGCAAAGGCTTCGGCAGTGGCCCCACGCGGCCGCGACACGGGAAGTCCATCGATGATGGCAGGTTCACTCACAGGCTTTCTCTCCCAGACGGTGTTCCGATCCATGAGTCCAAGATCGACGGATTTTCTCGTCTGGTCGCCAACTTGGAAACGACTTGTCTTCCATGCCTTCAGTCGTTGATGATAATCTCAGCCGCATAGTGGTTCGCGATGGTCGGAGGAAAGCCCCGTTGGGCGACCAGAAACCCTGCTAGTGTCTGGCGATGAGCCAGGACCGGGTGGGGCAGTTCATCGAAGGGGGCCAGCAGTTCACACGCCAGCCAGTGGGCGGCGGTCTCCACGTCGTCGGTCTCTTCGGAAGTCCGTCGTCCCCAGTGATCGCGGTCAAGAAAGTGTTGATAGCCGGTCACGCACACGTCGGTCAATAACCCGGCGAGGCGTTCGGTGTCGGTCGGGGGGCGGCGGCCGTCGAGAACGTCGCGGATGCTGGGGCCAAAGCGAGCGATGGCGTGGCGGCGGGGTTCATCGAAATCACGGAGAAAATGAGCGGTTTCGTGGGCGATGGTCAGGCGTAACTCGGCCGCGTCGAGCAGCGGATCGTAGATGATGAGTTGTTGATGGCCGTAGCCGATGAAGCATCCCGCCAGGGGTCGGGTGTCGGTCAATTCTGGGACAGGCAGGCCAAAGCGGCGGCCGCAATCCACAGCCAACGCAACGGTGAGGTGAGGCACCTCGACCACATGCAATTCAGGTAGCCAGCACAGCACTTGGCGCAGATCGCGCGGATAAGGCGGGGGGGCACCCACCAGTGTCCAGAAGTGTCGCGCCAGGGTGAAGACCCAAACGGGGGGGCGAAGAATCATGGCGGTTCACCAGGATCGCGCGCCGCAAGAAATACTCCGGCTTCGGCAGCGGATGCGGGAGGTTGGGGTACCGCAGAGAGTGGCTTGGCCGCTTCCGCGAGGTGGTGTGGGTTCAGACCAAAGCGTGTGGCGAGGGTCAGAATGTCTTCACGAAAGTGGTCGGGTCGGATAGCACCGCAAATCCGCAGCTGATGGAGGGTTTTCAGGCTACAACCCAGATAATCCGCCAGGGCTTGATCATCAAAAGCACGAACATGGGCAAACAACTGCAGTTGCCAGCCAAAAAAATTCGGAGAAGTGCTCGCCCGACGGGCCATTCGCTCCAGTTGTGCATCGTTCATGTGCGTTGAACCACAGCGCGGCGGAAGCGGCGCTTAATCCGATCTTTCCATCGTTTGACTTCCATTCGTTGTTGGTTTTCGTCCAGATGCGTCAACCCCAGTTTTGTCGCGTAGGGGCGTGTTTCGCGGACCCCGTCTTTCATGAGTTCCAAAACGGCCCGTTCGCGGGGATTCAAAGCGGCAATTTCCGCTTGGAGTTGGGGCTGCTGCCACGAGATCTCAGGCTCGCATTCATCCTTCCGGACATACCCCGGTTCGGCGACACACTCCAGCGAAATCGCCCGGCGGGCGCGGCGTTCTTTTTCCAACAGATTCTTCAGATCGGCCTGAGCAGCCATGCACAAAAAGCGGTGGAAGGAACTGCGTTGCGAATCAAAAGTCGTGGGTTGAAGAAGGAAATTCAGCAGTGCCTCCTCGGCCGCAGTGTTCAACAGATGCTCATCGAGATTCGGATTCTTGTTTTGCAGATAACCGACCAACAGGCTCAGGTACTTGGTGATGATGTCGTGCGGAGCAAGGGGATTACCGACCCGGAGCGATTCCAACAAACACTTTTCTTCGTCCGCAGATGGCCAACGCATGGGGCAACTCCTTGTGACAATGCTATTGTACAATTTTATAGTGGCAGATGGGAAGCCCAAGGTTCGCCTGGGCTGCCCCCTTGTTACAGAACCGTTACAAACTCCCCCGCAACGATCGAGTGTGAACACTCTCCGCGAGTTTGACCAGCTCCGTTGTGGCTGTTGGGCTGGCAACGGCTTGACCGCGACGGCGGAATCGGAACCCAAGCAACTTTTACGGACC
>JANWYJ010000057.1 GCA_025055115.1 Gemmata sp. | reverse complement strand
CGATCCCTCCGAACAGCACATTGACTGACTCCATTGCTCTTCCCCCCAACATCACAGACCACCCACGACGCTAGATGAAGTGAACAGCCAGATGAAGTGAACAGCCAGATGCAGTGAACACAACTCCGGAGCGCAATTCCTCTTCCCCGCATCCATGTTTATGCGCCGACCGCGGCCGTGAACCCTGGTGCCCGGCTGCCCGGCCTCATGCCACCCCAGCAGCCAACCGCATCGATGTTGGCGCGTCGACCGCGGCCGTGAACCAGCGTCCTATCCTCCGGGGCGCAATTCCTCTTCCCCGCGTCCCTGTTTGTGCGTTACATTCGAGCGGCCCAGGGAAAGGGAGTTCCAGTTATGTGCGGGATTGTGGGTTTTACCGGGCGCCGGGAAGCTGCGCCGATTCTTTTGGAAGGGCTGGCGCGATTAGAATACCGCGGTTACGATAGTGCTGGCTTGGTCACGAGCACCGGCCGGCAACTGCATCTGCGCAAAAAAGCGGGACGACTGGCGGAATTGCGGAAGTTGGTCGCGGCCCATCCGGCTCCGGGGTGCCACGGCATCAGCCACACACGCTGGGCCACACATGGCGGAGCGACCGACCGTAACGCCCATCCCCATCTGAGTCACGATCTGCGGATCGCTGTCGTTCATAATGGAGTGATTGAAAACTACGCCACCCTCAAACACCAACTCCTCGCCGACGGCGTGATTTTCCGATCCGACACCGACACCGAAGTGTTGTGTCATCTCATCGCCCGCTATTACCACGGCGATTTGCTTTCCGCCGTCGGTGCCGCGTTGGCACTGGTCAAGGGCACCTACGGTTTAGCCGTGATGGCCCGCGATGAACCGGGCGTTATCGTCGGCGCGCGGTTGGGTAGCCCGCTGGTGATCGGGATTGGTCCCGATGGGCACTATCTGGCCTCCGATGCCGCCGCCTTGGCCGGCTTTGCCGAGAAAGTGGTGTATCTCGACGATCGGCAACTCTGCCAACTCGATGAATCCAGCTATGTCATTCGCAATCCTGATTGCGACGCAATCGATGTCCCGGTGCACGATATAGCGCTATTCCTCGGCGATGGCGACCGTGACCGCGGTGAGTTCCCTCATTACATGCTCAAGGAGATTTACGAGCAGCCTGAGGCTTTGGCGAATGCTATGCGCGGCCGGCTTGACAGCGCCGACTGCACCGCACACTTCGGTGGCCTCAATCTCACGGCCCAGCAACTGCGGCAGATTGATCGCGTCATCATGACAGCTTGTGGCACCAGCTACCATGCGGCCTTGGTCGGCGAATATTTGTTTGAGGAATTAGCCCGGCTGCCGGTGGAAGTGGAATACGCCAGCGAATTTCGCTATCGCAACCCACCGATCGACCGCAATACCGTGGTTTTGGCCATCACCCAAAGTGGCGAAACCGCTGATACGCTCGCGGCGTTGCGCGAAAGCAAACGCATGGGTCACACAACGCTGGCCATTTGTAATGTCGTGGGTAGCTCGATTGCCCGGGAGGCCGATGGTGGCGTGTATTTGCATGCTGGGCCAGAAATCGGTGTGGCCAGCACCAAGGCTTTCACCGCGCAGGTCTGCACGCTGGCCATGCTTGCCTTGTACTTTGGCCGAATGCGGCATCTGTCCAGCCTTCACGGACAGCGGATCATTCACGACCTGCAAGCGCTTCCCGATATGGTCCGCCGCACGTTGGCTTGTCATGAAACCGTCAAAGAGATCGCCGCCAAGTATGCCGAAGCCAAGAACGTGCTTTATCTGGGGCGGCAATACCTTTATCCTGTGGCCCTCGAAGGCGCACTGAAGCTCAAAGAGATCAGCTACATCCATGCCGAAGGCTACCCGGCCGCCGAAATGAAACACGGACCGATTGCTTTGGTCGATGCACAGACCCCCAGTGTCTTCCTCGTCCCGCGCGGCCACGTCTTCGACAAGGTGATGAGCAACATGCAAGAAATCAAAGCCCGGGGTGGACCGATCATTGCTATCGCCAGCGCTGGCGACGCTGACGTGGCTGCGGTGGCCGATGATGTCATTCCGGTTCCCGATGTGCCAGAATATCTGCAACCGATCATCACGGCCGTTCCCCTGCAATTGCTCGCTTACGAGATCGCCGTGCTGTGTGGTTGCGATGTGGATAAACCGCGCAACCTGGCCAAAAGTGTGACCGTCGAATGATGGGCACTGCCGCGGCACGCCGATTCCAGGAACTATCAGGCTCAACGCGCAACGTCGAACCCCGCTGCGTGGCGGTAGGCGGCTTCCAAATGACGCACAAACCGCCGTGCATCGGTCATCGGCGATTGCCGCAACAGCTCGCGGAGGGTGCAGCGCAGCTCCGCCAAAGCTTCGCGCTGCTGCGCCCATGTGGTGGCCAATTGCACATACTGCTCCGGCGAATCGGCGATGAATTCCGGCAGGCCGACGGCATGGAGAATGCTCACCCCACGCCGTCCGCGGGCATCGCGTCCCGCGAGTGTCAGAACCGGCACACCCATCCACAGGGCATCGCACGTGGTAGCCCCGCCACTGTAGGGGAAAGGGTCAAGAGCCAAGTCTATCGACGGATAGACCGCCAAGTAATCCGCCCACGGCAGGCGATAGATCAGTTCAACGCGATCTGCCGCGATGCCGCGCCGTGTGAATTGGGCCGCCAGTGCCTGGGCGGCTTGCACCGACTGCCCCACCAGCAGGACCAACCGCGATTTCGGCACTGCCTGGAGAATCTCGGCCCACACGTCCAGGCATGGCTCGGAAAACTTCGCCGGGTGATTCAAGCACCCCCAGGTGAAAGTCCGGCGATTCCCCGCCAACGGTGGTTGTGGTTCATCCGCGGGCGGTTGATACACCCAGCTCACCTCCGGCAGGCGGATCAGCTTCTCGACATACAACCCTTCGCTGCCCGGCGGATCGGTGTAACCATCGGTGATGCGGTAATCCATCGCCCCAAGCCCGGTGGTGGCAGGATAGCCGAAAAGTGTCAGTTGCCGCGGCGCCGGCTGGCGTGCAAACACCAGCAGCCGATGACCAGGCGTATGGCCGTTGAGATCAATCAACAGGTCGATACCATCGCTCCAAATCCGTTGCGCCAGTTGTTCATCGCTCAGGTGCGTTACGGTTCGCCACGTATCGGCGTGGTGACGCAGGGTATCGATGGTGGCGGCAGTCCGTAACACATTCGCATAAACCGTAACATGAAACTGGTTCCGATCGTGATGGAGGAGAAGCTGCTGAAGAAACGCCGCGGCTACCTGGGAGCGGAATTCCCCCACCACATAGCCAATCCGGATGCGTCCCGCGGCACCGATCGGACGGTTGGCGTGGACTGGTTCTCGGGGCCGCAGCGGATCGGCATACTGCTGCCCCCAGTGGATATGATGATCGCGAAGTTCTTCCGCGGAAAGGTCCGTTGCGGCCAGGCGTGTGGTCAGCAAGGCCGATGCGGTCCGCGGATGGGGAGCGAGGTTGAAGGCGGTGCGGAGGGAATCGATCGCCGCCGGGATACAGCCTTGTTCACTCAGATGCACGCCCAGGTTGGAGTGGGCATCGGCGAAGTCGGGGCGGGCGCGAATCGCAGCCCGATAGGCTTGTTCTGCCGCGTCGGCCTGACCGGTGGTGTCCAGCACAATGCCACGAGCGTTATGGGCTTCGGGATAATCAGGTTTTAGCGTCAAGGCTTGGTCGAAGCTGGCTAATGCTTCATCCAGTTGTCCGTTGGCGGCCTGGTACAGTCCACGGTTGTAATGCGCTCGCGGCGAGTCGGGGAATCGCCGTGTGGCCTCGTCGAAGGCCGCGCACGCTTCCGCCATCCGACCGCAACGCGCCAGGGCATCGCCCAGCAGTTCCAGGACATCCGGCCAATCAGGGGCCATGGTGGCGGCTTGGGCCAAACAGTCTACAGCTCGGGGCCAATTCCCCATATCGCCCGCCACCAAGCCCAGGTTCACCAGAGCCGCGGGCGTCTGGGGTGCCCGTCGCAGGACCTCTTCGTAGGCCGCTGCCGCTTCGGGCCAACGCCCCTGACGACGGTAAATATTGCCCAGTTTGAAGTGTGCTTCTAGCAGATCAGGAGCGGCAGCCAAGGCCGTGTGGTAGAGCTGCTCGGCTTCGGTCCAATCGCCACGGTTGCTGACAAGGGCGGCCAGGTTCATCAAACTGGCCGAATGATCGGGAAACGCGGTCAACAATTGCCGATAGCACTGCTCCGCAGTCGCCCAGTCGCCCGCTTGATGCGCGGCAAAGCCTTGCTGGAAAAGCTCTTCCGCCGTGGCCACGGCTCCCTCCGTATCCTGGGCCGGCGTTACAAAGCCTGAAACCGGTTACTCGCCAACGTAGGGCAGTAGCCCCATAAAGCGGGCACGTTTGACCGCTGTGCTGACCTCCCGTTGAAAGGCCGCGCACAACCCGCTCCGCTTGCGGCTGAACAACTTCCCTTGGCTGGTAATGAGTTTCTTCAGATTGGCCACGTCTTTGTAATCCACAAACGCCGGTCGCGGGCAACCTTCCTTGGTACAGAACCGACAATGCTTGGTTCGAGCATTCGCTAACTTCTTACGCTTCATAAAAACGCCTCAAAACAACACTCGTCCCTCAAATACCGAGGTGATTCTCGGGAAGCTATTAACTTAGCGGCCGCCGCCGAAGCGTCAACCGTCGCTACCACTTCGCGCCTGGCCCGGTCAAGCCCGGTGGCTTGGAATCATGCTAAACTGACAGTGCCCCTGGCAACGGCGGATGACTTATGCACACCGATGCTGAAGCGTTTTTGGCTCGAATCCGTGCGTATCCCGACGACGACACGCACCGGCTCATCTTCGCCGATTGGCTCGACGAACACGGCGACCCGCGAGGGGCCTTCATCCGCATTCAGCTCGCGCAAGCTCAGCCCCAACAATCCGAGGCTACAAGACGCCGATTGCAAGTCGAAGAGCAGGCGTTGCTGGAGGCCCACCGGGCCGCCTGGGAAGCCCCCTTGCGTGCCTGTGGAGCCACCGGGTGCGAGTTCCGCCGTGGATTTGTCGACGAAATCAAAATTGAAGCCCAACAGCTGCTGCGTCATGCTCCCATCCTCTTCACCATTTCGCCGATTCGTCATATCCATCTGCTGGATGTCGGCGAAAGCCTCAACGAAGTCTTCCGGTGCCCCTACCTCAGCCGATTAGCGTCGTTAACCATCCACGCGCAACACATTGGCGATGCCTTGGCCCAAGCGGTTGCCGCTTCAAACTCTCTGACCAACTTGCAACGACTCACCCTGACGAAAAATCGCCTCAGCAACGAAGCCGCGGAATACCTCGCCAACTCACCCTATCTGGCCCAACTGGAAGAATTGATCCTCACCGACAACGAAATCGGCGAAGCCGGAGCGCAGGCGCTGGCAGGCTCTCCTTATCTCAGTCGGCTCCGTCGCCTGGAAGCCGGCAGCAATCGCCTCGGACCAACCGGCGCTGAAGCGATGGCCAGTTCTGAACGGCTCAGCTCCCTCACCACTGTCGGATTTTCAGACAACGCCCTCGGGACACCGCGGCTACAAACCCTCCCCCACGCCGCCAACCTGCTTCGCTTTTTGCGCTTGGATTTGTCGCACAATGGATTCACGGCAAGCAGTCTACAAGCCATTGTGCATCGCCCCGTTGCGACGGAACTGAAACCTGCAACGATTCGCGAACTCGACCTGAGCTTCAACGCATTGGGGGATGCCGGAGCACGGGTCTTGGCCAGTAGTCCGCATCTCAACGCGCTCGAAGTCCTCCGCTTGGCCCATTGCGACATCGGCGATGACGGGGCGCGGGCCTTGGCCAATAGCCCCTATCTCAATCATGTCGTGGACTTGGATTTGGAGAATAACCCCATCAGCGATTCCGGCTTTCGGGCATTTCTCGATAGCCCCCACTGGCGTTCTCTCCGCCGGCTCAATCTGCCACGCCTCGGTCTATCCCCCGGCATTCGCAACGCCCTCGACCGGTATTTCAACCGCCCCTTGCGCCGCAGTGAAGGCCACTGATGCCTGAAGGCCACTGATGCCTTCGGTCGGCACGAAGATAATTCGTCAGCCCAAAGCCAATGTCCCAAACGCCCCAAGCAGCGATCGGTGAACCCCGCTCTCCGCGGAAGACGGATAGTGGGGGCGGAAATTCTCATACCGGTCCCGTATGACCGTGTGATCCGTGAACCCCGCTCTCCGCGGGCACGCATACCCCACGGCCGCCGATGCCTACAGGATCGAGAAACTTCAGCAGCACCCCCAATGCCTCCCGAAACAGATCGCCACGCTGAACATACAATCGGCTCACGCTACCCGAAACAGATCGCCACGCTGAACATACAATCGGCTCAACCTCCGCCCCTGCAGCACTCCCCGATAACCAGTCCAACGGCTCACGGATACGAAATGCCTCCGAATGGGGCCAATTTGATCAGTGGTGCCACCCACCACCAGCAAATCAATGGCTCAACGCCCGACCAGCCAATCAATGACTCAACGCCGGTTGCTCGGTGGCCAGCATCCGTTGAACTTCCGGAGTGCTGGGTGAAACCGTGTCGGGCTGGCTGATGCTCCATCGCAAATGGTCAACCAGCATCCGTTGAACCTCCGGAGTGCTGGGTGAAACCCCCGACAACCGGCGCAACGCCGGTTGCTCCACGTAGGTCTGTTGATATACTGAGAAGGGCTGATAGGTTCTGCCGTGTCTGTCGCGGCAGACGAAGAGGGAAGCCGGTGCGAATCCGGCGCAGGGCCGCTGCTGTGTTCGGCCAGATGAGGTTCACAACGCCACTGCGAGCATTCGTGGGAAGGCGAACCTGATCGCTACGAGCCGTAAGCCAGAAGACCTGCCTATCGGCGATTCATCGTTCGGACCCCGGACCGGGTCGTCGAGCGGGCAGGCCATGTCGTTTTTGCCGCGTGGGCGGCAACCTCCCGTCTTTTGCGCACTCGGTCCGTTCCGACCAACTCTCGCCCGACCCGGCGAGAAGGAGCGTCACCTGTGCGTTTTCCCCATCGGGGGGGGCGTAGCCCCCTTTGGCCTCGGGCTTTCACCCTCATCGAATTGCTGGTGGTGATTGCCATTCTTGCAGTCCTGATCGGTCTGTTGCTGCCCGCGGTGCAGAAAGTGCGTCTGTCTGCGGCGCGTGTGAAGGGGCAGAACAACCTCCGGCAGTTGGCGATCGCGGTTCACAATTATGAGAACGTTCATCACCTCCTGCCGCCGGCTTCGCGGGCTGTCGTGCCGTTTTCCCGCGATAACCCGACGTATGTCTTCCAATACTGGTACGGCGAGGTGACATCGAGCACCACAACGTTCCAACCGGTGGCTACTGATCCAACGCGCGGCATTCTGACGCCGTATTACGAGAACAATACCGCGGTCGCGAAATGCCCGCTCGTCGATTCCTACCCGATCGTAGCGACCGTGGGGGGATTATCCCGGGGCTATGCCTACAATCGCCACGTCGTAGGCCAAAGGTTGGTTACACTGGCGACCAGTCAAACCTTCTTGTTCACGGAACAGGTTCAGCTCAACACCAATGGCACTTTGTCGGAGGTCCAAGAGAGTTTTGGTTCCCCTTACGAGCCGAACCCCTTCGGTGGAACCCAAGCTTTCACCCGGTTTGGTGTGAACTGCACCCACTTCCGCTTCGGGGGGGTAGCGAATGTTGCGTTTGTCGATGGCCATGTGGAGACGCGGCGGCCGGTGGATGTGCCTTCGGTCGCGCCGTTCGATCAGGCCGTCTGGGATGAAGCAAAAGTACGCTGGTCACTGGGGTTTCTCTCGTCGGATCGCTTCGAGTACATGGGGCGTTAGTGCCGCTGTGCGGTTGAACGGAGCGGTGGACCTGGCAACGATAACCCCACCCACCGCCTGAAATACTCGCGGTGGATGAACCGCACGGTCGAAGGGCCTTCGTCGTGCGGTTCCGTCACCTTCTGGAATTTCAACAGGCCTCAAGCCGGCTCTTGCTGCGTCATACAGTGGAGCGTGCCTAAGCCCCACACCAGATCGACGCAGTGGATACCCACCACATCGCGATCGGAAAACAATTCCGCAAGCGTTCCCAGCGCGACACGATCGGCAGGATCATTAAATGTCGGCACAAGGACTACGCCGTTGGCGATGTAGAAGTTCGCATAGCTGGCCGGCAGGCGGACACCCTCGAAATACAGCGGCCGCGGCATAGGCAGCGGTACCACTTCCAAGGGCGTGCCATCGGCATCGGTCAGGCCTTCAAGCCGCTCGCGGTTTTCTTGCAGATGGGCATAGTTTTCGTCGTTAGGGTCGTTCTCCACCACCACAACCACGGTATGAGTATCGACAAAACGAGCCAGATCGTCGATATGGCCGTGCGTATCGTCGCCGACGATTCCCTTCCCAAGCCACAGAACCTTCTGGATACCCAGATATTCCGCGAACACAGCTTCATAATCCGCGCGGCCAAACGACGGATTGCGTTCTTGAATGGGGCTGAGCAAGCATTCTTCCGTCGTCAGGAGCAGACCGCGACCGTTGACGTCGATACTGCCGCCTTCGAGAACCACGCGCCGTCCGCGGTGAACAGGTTCTACGCGCGGTACACCCAGTTGTTCAGCGACGAAGGCGGGAATGCGGTCGTCTTGCTGCCAGTCGGAATATTTGGCCCACGCATTAAAGTGCCAGTCGAGTGCGACCTTCGCCCCAGTGGCGCTGCGGACGAATATCGGCCCACTGTCGCGCAGCCATGAGCGATCGGTGGGCAACTGCCACAACCGCACATGGCTCAGATCGGCCTGAGCACGGGTGAGAATGTCGGTCGCAGTGGCTTGGGTGGCGGCATCGGGCACGAGGATGTTCACCAGTTCATACCGGCTCAGCACCCGCACGATTTCCGCATAGACCCACGGAATGAGGGGCAATTTTCCCGGCCAATCCGACTCGCGCACGGGCCAACCCAGCCAGGTAGCCGCGTGGGGCTCCCATTCTGCTGGCATGCGAAATTTGTTCGCAGCAGATTTGTCTGTCCCAAAAGTGTGTGCCATATTTGCTAAAGATAGAAAAGTTTTCCCGTATTACCGGAATCATCTGCGAAATCTTGGTCTTGCCCCAATTCGTTCGCCGGCAGCGGAATGAACCCGGCGGAAAGGCTTGCGGATTGCTTGTCCGCAGCGACGTGAGCGATTATATGTGTTCCCGATCAGTATCACGGACGACCTCTTGGCACACCGAACGGAGGCCAGCCCATGCCCGAAACTCCCGCCATCTTGGTGGTTGAAGCGAATCCTGAGTTTCGCGACGATCTGGAATTGCATCTTTTGAATCAAGGATACGAGGTTGTTTCCACAGGCAACGGCCTGCGGGCCGTGGAATTGGCTCACGAACGCCATTTCCAGGTGGCGTTGGTCGATTTACTGATCCCCGGGCAAAGCGGTTTTCGTGTGGCCCAGGACCTGAAAGCCCGCTTGGGCGAGTCCATCACCGTGGTGGTTCTCTCGTCGGCCCTGTCGGCAGCTCATCAGGACTATGCGATGGCGGCCGGGGCGGATCGTTTCCTGCCGAAAACACTGACCATTGCCGAAATTGGCGATGTCGTCGCCTCGATCTGTCCGCCTCCTCGACAGCGGCCGGCTCCACGGCGCTTTGCACGCATCGGCGTCTGAGTTGGGGCTGTTCAGATTATGAACAGATGTCCACAAAAAATTCCCCTCCGTGGTACCAGTCGATTGCTAAAATAGTTGCATGCAACGACTTAACAAATTTTTAGCCCACGCCGGTGTCGGTTCACGCCGGCATTGCGATGAACTCATCCTCGCCGGCCGCGTGAAGGTCGATGGCGTCAAGGTCACGCAACTGGGGTTGCAGATTGACCCCGAAACTCACCAAATCGCCGTCGACGATCACCCGGTCAAGCCGGAGAAGCTCGTGTATTGGGCGGTGCACAAACCGGCCGGCTATCTGTGTACCAATCACGACCCCGCCGGCCGTCCTCGAGCCATCGACTTACTGCCCCATGTGGAACAGCGAGTGTACACCGTTGGCCGACTAGATGAAGCCAGCGATGGTTTGCTGCTGATGACCAACGATGGCGACCTGGCCCAGCAACTGACCCATCCGCGCTATGGTATTCCCAAAACCTATGAGGTCCTCGTCGCCGGGCGACCCTCTGACGACGATCTGCAAAAACTCCGCGATGGCGTCTGGCTCAGCGATGGCAAAGTACGTGCCAAAAGTGTCAAACGCTGGAAAACACAGGGCCATAGCACCTGGTTGCGCATTGTGCTCACGGAAGGTAAGAATCGCGAAATCCGCCGTATGCTGGCCCAATTGAATCATAAAGTGCTGCGGCTGAAACGAACCGCGATCGGCCCCATCCAGCTCGACCGGCTGCCCAAAGGCAAAGCTCGGCGGCTCAACGAAGCAGAAGTCCAACAACTGCGGACTTATGTCGCCAAAGCACAAGCAAAGCGGGCCGCGGTCCGAGCTAAGACGCGCCCCCCAGCTAGCCCCCCTCCGCCAACGCCCTGATCGGTTCTCTTGTCCATTCTTTCACAACCGACCAGAGAAACTTCTAACTCGCGGTAATGTGTTTATGATCCATCAGACGGTGCGCGTCGTAGAAAATGCCCCGATGGCCGAACGCACCTACCGGTTGCGCCTGGCATGTCCTGAAGTGGCGGCGCGGATTCGCCCCGGCCAATTCCTCATGTTACGACTACCGCGGACCACAGATCCGCTGTTGGGTCGGCCCTTCGCCCTCTACGACACGGTGTTGGAAAACGACAAACCGGTGGCGATCGACGTGGTCTATTTGGTGGTCGGCAAGATGACGGCCCAACTGGCCGCCATGAGTGCCGGTGAAACGCTCGAGGTGTGGGGACCACTGGGCCAACCGTTTCTGGACGTGGGCTGCCCGCCGCGGGTCACGCTCGTGGCCGGAGGCATCGGCCAAACCCCCTTTCTGGCCTACGCCCGCGAACTGCTCGGCACCCGTGGCTATGGGGGCGATCCGCCGCGTGCACGGACCGCAGCGGTGGCCCTGTACTACGGGGTGCGAACAGCTCAACTGGCCGCTGGGATCGACGATTTCCGCGCAGCGGGCGTGGAATTGCATCTGGCCAGCGACGACGGCAGCCTCGGAAGCCAGGGTTATGTCACACAATTATTAGAAGCCCATGGTAAAACCGGTCCGTTGGTCGGCTGTGGCCCCGAACCGATGCTGCATGCGCTCGCCCAATTGGCCCGGAAATGGGGCGTTCCGTGCCAAGTCGCCCTCGAAACCCCTATGGCTTGTGGGATTGGCATTTGCTTCAGTTGCGTTACCAAGGTGCGAACCACCGACGGATGGGATTACAAACGGGTCTGCGTCGATGGTCCGTGCTTTGATGCCGCCCAGTGGATGTGGGACGAATCCGCTCCCTCCGAGGAACTGTTCAAAAATTGAACAAATCAACCCCTCTGGCACCATCTGTTAGGTACCACATGTGTTAGGTACCAACTGGAGAATGGGTGGATTGATGGCACGATGTCGGATTGATCGATCGGTCGACTCTTCCACTGAGACGGGCTTGTTCCCACTGGAAGACTAGCGACGGATGATGGATGGGGCCTGTTCCTCGATGGATGGGGCCTGTTCCTACTGTAAGACAGGCAGGCAATGGATGAACAGGCAATGGATGATGGGTTGACACGATGACAGAGGACGATGTACGCCCGGTCACATCCGTGTGCCGGGCGTACCAGCGGCTGGCAGCATCCGGTGCTTGCCGCGAGAATTTTCTGCCGCAGCGCCCATTTCTTCTCAGCGAATAGTTTTGGCTCACAGCTCCTGTCGGGGGGCTGCTGCTTTCGGGACTGCGTACCCCTAGCCGTCGGCTTGGCGGATTTTCAGAGAAGCGAGGTGTGGCCGGGGATACGAAGCCTCATCGCGTCGCCAGCCACCCCGCTCGCAGAGTGGTTGATTCCGCACCACGTGCAACACGGGAACAATCGTTCGCACGCCTTCCGTGGCGGTACGCACCTCCTGTGCGAGTCGCGAGCTTCTTAGGTGTGCCGGGAGGTCACCGCGGCGACGTTGTGTGACGCGGGCCTGTTCAAACTGCACACGTTGCCACAAACCAGCCAAGACAGCGCAGCCAGGAGCCAGAAACCGAGCTTTCGCGACAATCCGTCGAGCCTCGCCGATTTGCCCAATTTCTAACAGTCCGGTAACAACGACCCGAATCACTGCATGGTCGTTTTCTGCTGACTGCGATGCCGCCAGCATGTGGCGGATACCTTGGCGAATGCGGCCGCAGCGAGCCATGGATCGCCCAAAGGTGGCCCGATAAAGCGGGTTGTCGGGCTGCCGCATGAAGGCGTGGCGAAAATATTTCGCGGCCCGGCGGTCGCATCCATCGGGGTCATCTTCCCATGCCCGGCCCAGAGCGTAGGCAGCCTCGGCACACTCTCGATCGGCATACCAAACCGCTTTCCAATGCCGCCGGGCTGCCGCATAGTGCTCGAGTTCAAAAGCCAATTGTCCCGCTAGCCGATGGGCCTTTTCGGCCAGAGTCGCCGGCACATCTGGCCGCGCTAGCAGCCGACTCAACTGTCGGAACGCGGCCCGATATTGCTGCCGCGCGACCAACGCCTGAATTACGTCCCAAGCCGTTTCCACAAGGCTGAGCGTCCTGCTCATGATTTCTGCCTCCGGCAGAGTCAGCGGCCAAGATACCGCTTGTGGAGGGAAGATATACCGGTTCAAGCGTCCTGTGCAAGTACGAAATTGCATGCCATTTCCAGAAAAAAATTCCGGGAAAAACGCCCGATCGACCCTTGACAACCCAGCGCGGGGATGGGCTCAAGTCGCGGCTTTCAGTCCGCCGATCTAGGCACCACGGAGAACTGAACACTCACAAGCGGCGGAGAATTGGCCGTGGATTGGTCACGTTTCGGCCTCGACCGCGTTCCTTTCCGCTCGGCGGTCGATACCGGCGGGTATTTTCCCAGCCCCGTGCACGAAGCGGCCTTGGCCACTGTGGCCGCGGCCTTCTCTCGCCGGCAACCGCTTGTGCTGCTCGATGGCCCCAGCGGAGTCGGCAAATCCTTAGTCGCGCGCAAATGGTTGGCGGATTTGCTGCCAGAGGTTCCGCGGATCGTCATTCCCAATGCCACCGCGGAGCGCCCGGCCGATTTGTTCCAGGCGATTCTCTTCGATCTTGGCCAAAGCTACCAAGGCTTGAGCGAACAAGAACTCCGCCTCGCCGTCACCGGGCATTTGCTTGAGGCGACCCAAACGGGCTTCCCAACCGTGTTGGTTCTCGACGAAGCCCAACATCTCAGTGTTGCGGCTCTGGAAGAAGTTCGCCTTTTCAGCAACCTCGAAACACGAGATGGCACGGCGGTCGTGACGCTTCTGATCGCCCAACCGAGTTTGCGAAAAATCTTGGCACGCCCCACTGTTCGGCTGTTTGCTGATCGCCTCTGTGCCCGCATCACACTAGAGCCACTGACGTTCGATCAATCCGCCGCCTATATTCGCCATCATATTTCGGTTGCGGGTGGTGTACCCAGTCGGTGGTTCACCGATGAAGCCATCGCGCTATTGGCGGCGGCGTGCGGTGGCATTCCGCGCATATTGAACCGCGTTGCGACGGTCGCTTGTGCGCTGAGTGCTGAAGTGAATACGTTGCCGGTCGATGCCGAAGCGGTTGTGGAGGCGTTGACGCAGCTGGGCCTTCCGTTACCTCCGGAAGAACCCGGGAATAAGGCGGATGAGGTCGTGCTGCCGCATCCGGCACAACAGGTCGCCGTCAGCCCCGCGCAAACCCAGGAGCGTCACTCCCGCCATCGCAAAGCCAAACGGAATTCACGAGCGGCCTGACACGCCGACTCGAGGAGTCTTCATCCCCGAATTTCTCGACCGACTGCGGACAACACCATGAGCCGAATGTACAGTGCCATGACCGGCACCGACCATGGACGGACCACGCTGGAAGTCTCCACGGAATCGGAAGCTTGCAGCGCAACCGAAGAAGCCCCGTTTATTGAAATCGGAGCGCCAACAGGTCCCGTGCTATCCGCAGCGCTTGCAGCGTCCGGAGGGCCACGGTCTGTGGAAGCCAGCCGGCCATTTCCACGAATTGTCACCGCGCCGCCCACCCCGACGACCATCCCCGGCGATCCAGCCACAGCCCGGCTTCTGCATGTTCATTTTCACGAGGTGATGCCATCCCTGATACGTCCCACCGATAGCCCCCAGGCGGAATTGGTGGCGTATCATTTCCCCAACCATCCCGTGAGTGGTGAATACCGGGAATTCCGCGATGCCGTGCTGCGGCAATTGCCCGAGGCCCGTTCGCGCGTGCTGACTTTTACCGCCGCCGCAGCCGCCGCGGGCACAACCACCGTCCTGCTGAATCTGGCCATCACATTGGCCCGAGACGGCCTACGCGTGTTGGTGATCGATGCGAATTGGGACCAACCCGCCATTGCCACGAAACTCGGAATTCCCTCCTGCCCCGGTTTGGCCGAAGTGCTGCACGAGCAGACCCCTCTGCCCTGGGCTTTGCAACCGACCGTACTGGCCACGCTGCAAGCCTTGCCCACAGGATCGGTCGCCGAACCGCCGGAGGCGTCATGGGGCGAACTCTTCCGCCACGACTTCCCCCCCCTGTTGACCCAGCTGCGGCAATGGTACGAGTGGATTTTGATCGACGCGGGCGTGTGGGGTGTGAACCCCGATCGGGACGCTACCTGCCACGTCGCCGATGCGGTTCATCTGGTGACTCGCGCCGAGGATGCCGGCCGGCCCGAGTTCACCGGCTTGCGTGCCGAGGTGAAGCAACGGGGGGGGTGCTTGCGCGGTTATGTCACCACGCACATCGCCGCATCCTAACGACAGGCTTTGGCGTTATTCACCCGTTCCCCTGCCAACGCGGTGAGGCTGGCTTGCCATTCACCCGAGGCGAAACAACTTCACCGCGGTACCACCGAATATCTTGGCCCGGTCGCTATCGTTGAGGTGAGCCAGCAATCCGGCGATACGTTCGCGTTCGGCCCGATAACTTGGCCCAGTAGCCGATGCGGAAAAACCACCGCCGTACATGAGGCGATCGGCATTCTCCAGGGGGATCGAGCGTCCGGGATGGAGCGCGTTAGGGTGGACTACTTCCGTTGGAGCACGAGGGGAAGGCGGGGAAGCTTAGTGCCTCCAATGGGTGTCAGAACCACATCGGCCGCTAGCTCGGCGCCAGAGGGCTTGACGAGCCGCGGGGGATGGTAAAGCCGATCGAAGCGGAAAGTATTCGCTCCTCCTTGATCCCAAAGCAACTTCAACTCTTGCGCCCCCGCACGCACCGGGATTTCTGCTTGCAGGTCATCCCCCGCATAATACTTGAGTTGACCGGAACCTTCTAATGTGAGTCGGTAGACGGTTTTTTTTTCCCGAAGTTCTCCACGCCCGGCAACGAACTTGACCTGTTGCTGTTGCGAGCCGTGCGTGACGGTGATCGTGAGAGGTCCGGCCACCTCGACACGGTCCAATCCCACCGTCAGGCTGAGTGGAATGGCCAATTCCCAGCCACGCAGGTCCAGTTCCAAGGCTTTGGTATCCAGATCGTGTAAGAAGCGGGCCAATTCCACGATCGGGTCGGGTGGAAGGGGATCATCTTTGCGTTCCCGTTGCAGGCGGGCCAACAGGTGCAGCAACCGCCCCCAATCGCGAAAAGCCGGCTCCGCAAGCGTCGCGGTCAGGGCTTTCCAGTTCTCTGGGGTGTCTGGTCCGGTGATCAGTTTTTGTACATGGCGAATCCCGGTGTCGAAGGAGTCCTTGAGTCGTTCCTTGAGAATCGCGGTCGTCGGTGGGTAGAAATGATGGATTTCCCAGTCGCTGTAATCCGGGGCTGAGGCGGGGTAATTCTGCACCAAGGCCGTCCAGCGTGCTCGCGGCAGGGTGACTGAATCGGCCCCGGCCGGATCGGGCAGCACGAGCACCGCGGGGGGCCGATCCGGACCGCTGGTCAAACCTAGGGCATCGGCCAGATCACGCAAGTGAAGCAGCTGTTGGCGTGTGCGTTCCATCGTTTCGCGTGCCCGGGTGACACCGTCGAAGTACAACAAATCACGGTAGGTGACCGGTTCGCCCCGGGGTTGTTGAAGTCGCGGTGAACCGGGAATAGGGTCGTCCGGGGGAAACGGCGGTTGTTTGGTCTTCGCCAGAAGCGTATCCAGTTCGGCCAACCAAACAGCATCAAAACGGCGGGTGAGCATGTGGCCGGTGAGTTCACGGTCGAACGCCGCGTACTTCTCGACCAACACTGGTTCGGTCGCCATAATGGCAGCCACATCGGCCAGCCATTTATTGCGCAGCTCAGCCGCCGCCGTGGCTTCCCAGGAATAGTGGGCTGGCAGAGCCAGTTCGGTCTGGATGGTGGTCAGGATGTGTTGGAGCTGCGGGTCGATATTGCGGGCCGAGGCTGGTGACGCGGCCTGCGCCAGCTTCCGCCGATAATTTTCGTAATCTTCGATCTCTTGCAAGCGACTTTGAACGAACGTTCGCAATTCGCTCTCCAGAGCCGGAAAGCCGGCATCGTTGGTGAACGCCAGAAGGATTTTTTTGTTCCGCTCGATCTGCCCATCGGCCAGCCGGATTGCTGCGGGCGGTTCGTGCATGCGATATTGGCGAACTTTTTCCGCCAACGCCAGGGCGGTTTGCGCTGGGGGAAAGAAGGTCACAACGCCTAGGGTTGTCAGGAGAAGAATGATCAAACTGATTGTGGAACGGACAGTCCACTTCAAACGGCGAGCCGATTCGCGAACCCGGGTGCAATGGGCTTTCGCTCCTGCGAAACACTCACGAAACAGCTCGGCAACGCCATAGGGCTGATTCTTGGGTACGCCGCCGCCGCGTAGCGCCGGCAGCCGCACGGCAGCGGCTTTCACCGTCAAATCGACACTGCCGAAGGCCAGAAATGGCGAGGGGAGTTGCTCGTCGGTGGCGGCATTCTGGAGAAACTCAGTGAACGCCGTCCAGGCCGCTTCACATCGGGCCGCGACCCGCTGTTCCCAATCCGTCAGGGTGTCGTGGGGTGTGGCGAGCCGGTCGCATTGGGTCAGCACGAGGAAAATCGGTAGGCCACCGACTTCACGGGCATCGGTTTTGGTGCGAGCCACGAGTTTCAAAAAGCGTTCGAATTCGTCAAAGGCTTCTTGCAACTCCGCCTCAGTAGAGGAAGCATCGACGAGGAGCATGATAGCATCGGCTTCGATCACCGCTTGGGCCAGTGGGCTGGTGGCGTCGCGTTGCGTGATAGGTTCGGGATGCTTTAATAATTCTTCGGCCGCGCGGCCGTCGCAGTCGTGCAGAAGGATTGTCAGTGGTTCACCCCGTGGTGAGTTGTCACGCCGCCTGGGCCGCAAGTGGATCGTGTAGCTGACCAATTCCCCCGAAGGTGGGGTGGTCATGGGCCGGTCGCTATAAACGGCCTCGCGAATGCGGGGCAAATCCACCGACGAACTGACCAGTTCGGCTTGCAGTCTGTCACTTTGGGTTTCGCCGGCCTGCAACAAGGCTCCGATCAGTGCCGATTTGCCTGCGCCGCGGTGACCAAACAGCAGGACCCGCGGTACCGATGGCTCGGCTGGCTGTGGCATTGATGGCATAAATTGTTTATTATCAACGGTTTGCGGCAAAGGTTACATCGACTTTCGCGGTTTCCTTGGCCCAACGGGTGAGTTGGGAGATACTGTAATGCGGTGGATCCAGGGAAGGGGCATTCTTGGGCCGGAAGTGAATAACAATGCCCACCGTCCCTTTCTTTTGGGCTTGACGTTTCAGGATCGCATCTTTCAGTTCGCTGAAGGTTTTGCGGCTGGGGTCATCATCGATCAAGTAAAACTTCTCGTCGTCGTTGGGGACGTCGCTGCCGCCGAGAATGGTCACATGGACCAAGACATCGGCCGGTTGGGGCGGGGTGAGAGGTTCCTCTTGGGGAGGGGGAGGATCGTCTTTTTTCTCCGGTCGCGGTGGAGGTGTGGGGCTGCGGTCGTCGGGTGCTGTCACCCCGGTTCCCTCGGCCGGCCCCCCGCCGCCGAAAAGCCCGCGGCCGCCTTCGCCAAAGACGAACAAGGCCACGACAATCGCCAAGCCGACCCCCGCCAGGATGGCACAGGCCGACTTCAGCTGACCAGGAGCTTTGTACGCAAAAACCCACCGGTTCAAGGCCCACGCCAGGCCATAACCCAACAGATAGCCGACCAGAAATCCCCCGCCCACCGCCAAACATTTAAACACCAGCATCACGACCCGGTTTTCCAACCCGGCTGCCATCCCATCGGCCACTATCGGCATCATCGGAAATCCCCCTCACCACCCAGCCCCCGTATCAAAACCGATCAACTCGTTGCTAAACCACGAGCGAATCTCGTTCACCTGCTCTTGGGTGGGATAACTGGAGCGGGGCGGAAAAAGGACCAAGAAGAAGACATCTTTCACCCCCCCGGATTTATTCGCCAGCGCCTTCTGCTGATTAATCAATTTGAGAGCATCTTGTGCTGTGCGGATTTCCTGCCGCTGCGGGCTATCGGGTGTGTAGTAGAAAAGCGTGCCGGTGTTGCGGTCGATTTGCAGCACGCGGACGCTGAGCCGATCGGTCAGGCGGGCTTGCATGCTCTTTTCCATCCGCTCGATCCGGGCCTTGGCCTCGCTCAATTCGCGTTGCAGTTCGCGAATGTCGGTGGGCAGTTGTTCTTTCGGTTCCGCCGCGGTGGGCATGGCTTCGGTGGCCGGTTCACTCACCAAGGGCATCAGCAAGAAAATGGCAAAGAGCAAAATGAGAACGTCGATGAGAGGAATGAAAAAGCGGGTGACGGAACGACGCGGAGGGGTAATCACGGCTTATCCCCCGGGGCCAAAGGTGGCACGGCAATTGGTGGTGTGTCGGTCGGCGCGGGGGCAATGCCTGCCAGCGCCCGGATCAAATCACGCCCCACCGAAACGACCCAAACGGGCAAAATGTTGATGAAGGCCATGTACAGACCGCCCCCCGTCGCCGTGATGGCCGGACCATACGCATGGAGAATATCCTGCGGCGTCACTCCCGGTTTGATCGAGCTAAACGTTTGCAAAATGGCCACCACAGTGCCAATCAAACCCAACAGCGGAAACCATTCAGCCCCTTGGGCCAAATGGCTCAGCCAACGATCGGTACGAATATCGAAATCCGTTTCCTGCCAGCGCAGGGCCTTCCACGACAAGCTGATCTGCACCGCAAAGAGGGTGAACCCCAAGGCAATGATGATCCAATCAATCGGCGATGTGCGGACACGGTCCAGATACTGTCCGCGGGCATCCGGGGGTATAGCAAAGAACAGGACCGCGGCGGTCAGCACCGGGATGGCGGCGAACGTCAGCGGCAATACATGATGAATCCACAACCGACGCACAAGCGATCCTCCCGGCCCACCATGCGCATGTCACTCGTTGCCGACCACCCACGCTGGCATTTCCCGCAGTTTACCGTCTTTGCCCACACACGCGAGCGTCGAGGCCCCTTCACAAATCAGCGTGCCGTCGCGAAAAACCTCGTATTTATGCTCAATGCGAACCGGGCTGGTCCGCGTCACGGTGGTGCGAATGGTCAACATGTCGTCGTAATATGCAGGCTGTCGGTACTTGACTTCAATTTTCGCCACCACCAAAAAATAGCCCTGATCCTCCAATTCCTTATACGACGCCTGCCGGGCACGCAGTAATTCCGTGCGGGCCTGCTCAAAATACACCAGGTAATTGGCATGGTGTAGCAAGCCCATGCGGTCGGTTTCCGCATAACGAACGCGGATGTGAATTTCACCCGTCTGACTCACGATCACCTCAGATCCGATGGCCGTCGGTGCCCAATCGCAATCTCTCCCCTACTTAATAAAGCCAACACGGCCGAGCGGGAAGAAGACGAACACGGCCTTGCCCAGCAACAACCGTTCAGGGACTACCCCCCATTTGCGGCTGTCCGAACTTTGGGCACTGTTATCACCCAGACACAGATAATGCCCCGGTTGAACGTAGAAAATATCGGCACCACTGTGATCGCCGACCCCCAGTTCACGGGTGTAATAGATATCGCGAAACAGTTTGATGTGCCGGATCGATGCCACCGCGCCGCGAGCGCCAATACTGGCCGGTCGATCGATGTCGTCCTGCGTATAACCTTCTTTGTTGTGAAGATCGTCTGGGTGGAAGGTCGCCGGTTCCACGGGGCTGTAAAGGGCTTCGTCACCAAAGTCGATGAGCTGACCATCCACCCATACCCACAACCGGCAATCGACATTGGCAAAACGCAACTGATACGTTCCGGCTTGAACCCGGCAGGGCCGCGTCGGTTGGCCAAACTCTGGGCCTAAAGCGCCGATGCGGGCTAACGACACCTGACCGTTACCAAATTTGGCCTGAAAGCGGCTGGTGCCTCGGGTCAGTTCCAGAACGACTTCCGAACCGGCCGACATTTCTACTTCACACTCCAGGATCAGATCGCCCACCCACATGGTGGCATCGCGGAGCGAATCGCGGCTCTCATCGCGACTTTGTGGCTGCCGCAGCACAGGGTTCCATTCGATGCCCGCGTTGTACCCAAGCATGTTGTCGATGGGTCCGGGCACCGGTTTGGCTCCCTCCGGATCCGGCCAGCGCCACGGGACTCGTCGTTTATTGGTATCGAGTTTCCAAACCAAATGCTTGTAGGTAATCCAATCGAGTTCATCTCCGGAATGGGCGAAGGCCCGCGGTTGCTTGTCGTTGTCGGTTTTCCAGCGCCCCTCGGCTCCGACGATCTGCCAGCGCGGTAAACCGATCCCGACCAGCTCTTTGGGTTGCTTGTCGTTATCCCAGACGATGCGCCGATCCGCGAGCAGTTGCTGTTCTCCTTTACGAACAATTTCAAAGCCGCCGGGTACTTTGTTGGTGAATCCGGCATCCCGCGAGGCCCGGAATAGCTCCTCGGCATGGGCACTGTTGGGATAGCGATACTCGGGTCTCCACAAATCCACAGCCCGCTCTGGCCGGGGAAAAAGCGGATTGTCTTCCGGATAAGCCAAAGAGCGGGTCACAAACAGATCACCGCGGTGAATCGCCACCGTTTCACCGCCAAAACCCATGGCCCGCTTGATGTAATTGGCCGGGACATGATTCTCCTGCGGAGCCTCGGGATACTTGAAAACCACGACATCGCCCCGATGCGGTGGACGCACATGATACAGCGGCTTGAGAACCAACACGCGATCGCCACTATTGTTCTTCTCGGGCAAGCCGTGGTTCAAATCCCGATGCATGTAGCGACAATTCGGGCAGGTGTAGCCGACCAAGGGATGCCGCTGCCGTGTCGCCTGATTGGCTTCGACCTCATCATGCGAGTTGACAGGGAACAAATGTCCACATTTTGGACAGGTGATCAACTTTTGGTAGCCGTAGAGTGTTTCGGCCATCGAACCTGTGGGGATGACGAAGGCCTCGGTCACGAACAACTTCAGCAGCAGCACCAACACGACCACGAAAACGATCGTTTCCACGACCTCACGGGCCGGGTCGCGCGACACGAGTTTTTTCTTCTCCTGGTGGCTCGTCATCGCTTCCTGAGTTTCGCTCACAGTCAGTGTGTTGGCCATGCCGTCCTCATTTCCCACATCCGGTACGAACTGGGCTGGCCCGCGGTTCGTCCACAGCGTCTGGAGATTCCCGCTCGGAGCCGATCAGCGCGCAGGCAGCTGGCGTCCACTCCGCTGCCTCAGTGCAACCACCGCAAGCGCGACCAATCGAGGGTTTGAAAGTCCTGTTCGCGCCCCCCCAGGCGGTAGTGGCGGATTCGCAACGGTTGGTGAATGAGGAATGGTTTACCGATCAAATCCCTTTCCGGCACGCCCGGCGCTGGCCATTTCCGGCTGTCTTGTGAATTGCCGCTATTGTCACCCAACACGAAGTACTCGTGCGGACCTAAGCGCGCTGGTTGCCGGGTCCCGTGCAGCCCATAGTCCGACGTGTAGTGTGTATCGCGCCACAATTGCAGTTGCCGCACCACCACACGGCAGCCGCGGGCCCCCAGTTGCAAGGGCCGGCTGACATCGTGACGACCACGCACCGCCGGAAGATCGGCACACAGCCACTCGTGGCCATTGATGGCAACAATCGCTCGGCGATCGACCAAGGCGAACTCGAAGCGATACGTCCGGCCCACGGCCAGCGCCACCCCCCCCCGCGAACACAAACCACCATGACCGGTCCGCACCAGATGAGCCTGACCGGTCCGCTGGTCACCGACTGTGATTTCCACGCTCACGGCATCGGCTCCATCGCGGAGTCGGCACGCCAGACTGGCTTCTCCCTGGGGAGCTGCCGCTGTCACTTCGACATCGCAGGTCACGATGAAATCATGGGCCGCTGGGTATTGGCCCAGGTACCGTGGTGCCCCGTCGTACGCCGTCCAGACAGCAATCGGTTGCTCGCGGCGTTCATCGAGGTGCCAATGGCGATAGGTCAATCCGACCATCGTTTGTGGCGACTGGGCCGCATCGAGAATCAAAGCCTTCTGGTGAATCACCGGGCCAAGTGGGTCGCTGGGAAGATCGGCCGGCAGCCGAGGATCGTCGTGGGTCACCAACCACCGGCAGGCCCAACTGCCACCTTGAGGAACAAAGTTCATGTCAAAGACCGGAACCATCAGTTCGCGAATTTCGGGGAGCGTTTTCCGCACCAGTTGGTCATCCACATACACATCGCCCTCAGCAATTGTGATGGTTTCTCCGGGCAGGCCGACGACGCGCTTGACATAGGGCTTACCGTACTCCTCCGGGTCGGTATCCGGGCAGCGGAAAACAACCATTTCCCAGCGTCGTGGCGAACGGAGGTTGTAGACGTTTTTATCTACCAAGAGCCGGTCGCCGGGAATATCGCGCCCCGCGGCCAGCGAGAAGCGCTGATCACAGTTCGGGCAAGCCACTTGGGCCATGTGATCGGCCACATTCCCCCGCGTCGGCCGTCCAACACGCACGACATACCCACACCGCGGACAAGGACCACTCCGGTGATGACCGATCAGGGCCGGGGCCATACTGCCAGTCGGTACGCCAAATGGCTCCACAACCAGTGTGCGGATGACCAACAAGAGGCTCAGAAACAGGACGCCGACCGCTAGCAACGTCCGCCATGGCGTCGCCTGGGCGATGGGCACCGGAGTTGCCGACTTGGCACGGCCGGGTGGGTTTTCGCGGTTATCATCAGCCGCTACGAGCGCTGAAGGTCGGTCCGAACAGGGTCCGGGATGAGGTGTGGCGGTGGGTGGCGGAGAGGGTAGGCTCAGGTCGCGGTTTGAGGGGGTTGCAGCAGCGTGATCCATAAGCCCTCCCCAAGGTCCTGTCGGCTGGAGCGGTTCACCTTGGGCACCGGGACATCAATATTGTTTCGCATCGGTGCCAGACAGGCCCTCTGGCCATGCTTAGCTGACCGCCGAAGTGGGGCCGATCAACATCGTTTCGCATCGGTGCCAGAGGGGCGTGCCCCTTCATTTTGCCCACCCACTGCTTCCGGCGGGCGTGACTACTCGTCGGCCTCCAGGACAGCCAAAAACGCTTCCTGAGGAACTTCCACCTGGCCGATCTGCTTCATCCGTTTCTTGCCTTCGGCCTGTTTGGCCCACAGCTTGCGTTTGCGGGTGATGTCGCCACCATAGCACTTCGCGGTAACATTCTTCCGCAGCGCGGCGATGTTCTCCCGCGCCACGACGCGGGAACCGATGGCCGCTTGCAACGCCACCTCAAACAAATGCCGGTCGATTTCTTCACGCAGTTTCTTGAGAATAGCCCGACCGCGGCGTTCGGCATTGGAGCGATGCACAATGATCGACAAAGCGTCCACTTTTTGACCATGCACGAGAATATCCAGCTTCACCAAATCGGCCGGTTTGAAGCCGATGAATTCATAGTCCATCGTGCCATAGCCGTGAGTGACGGATTTCAGCTTGTCGTAAAGATCGTAAATCACCTCCGCCAGTGGCATCTCGTAAACGAGAATGACGCGCTGCGGGCTGAGATACTCGGTGCGGACGAAGGTTCCCCGCCGTTCGGTACACAGCCCCATCATGTCGCCGATATTACTAGCTGGAATCAGGAAGCTGATGCGAACGATGGGTTCGCGGAATTCCTGAATTTGCCCGGCATCGGGTACTTCCTGCGGGCCGTGAACAGCTATCACCTCCCCATTTTTCTTGAGAATTTCGTAGGTGACGTTCGGCGCGGTTTGCACCAGATTCAGGTCACAATCCTTTTCGAGCCGTTGCTGGATAATTTCCCGGTGTAGCATGCCCAAAAAGCCACACCGGAAGCCGAAGCCCAATCCATCCGAGACTTCTGGTTGGAAGGTGAAGCTGCTGTCGTTGAGTTTGAGTTTGGCCAGGGCCTCGCGCAGGTCTTCAAAGTCGTTGTTGTTGACCGGGTACAGCCCGGAGTAGACCATCGGTTTGGGTTCCTTGTAACCGGGCAGCGGTTCGGCCGTGGGGTTGGCGGCATCGGTTACGGTATCCCCAATATTCACAAACTCGATGTTCTTGATGTTGGCCGTGAAATAGCCGACTTGTCCGGCACTCAGTGCGTCGCATTTGTGCATCGCGGGGCGGAATTGGCCGATTTCGGTAATCGTGTATTCACGCCCAGTACGCATGAGTCGAATCTTTTGGCCCAATTGGATGTGGCCATCCATCAGGCGGATATAGACCACCACACCTTTATAAGTGTCGAAGTGGCTGTTGTAGATGAGGGCCTTGAGTGGTGCGGCTGGATTGCCTGGCGGAGGAGGCACACGGTCGATGATCGCGGCCATCAGTTCATCAACCCCTTGCCCTGTTTTGGCACTGACGCGCAGCACCTCCGCGGGGTTGATCATCAGGGCCTGTTCCATCTCGCCGATGACAAAATCCGGCCGGGCATGAGGAAGGTCGATCTTATTCAACGTGGGAATGATTTTCAGATTGGCTTCCATCGCCAGAAAGGCATTGGCCACCGTCTGCGCCTGCACCCCTTGGAAAGCGTCCGCCAGCAGAATCGCTCCTTCACACGCCGCCAGGCTGCGACTGACTTCATAGTTGAAATCCACATGCCCCGGTGTATCGATGAGATTCAGTTCATACTGAGTACCTTGGTGTGTGTAATAAATGGTGACCGGGTGCATCCGGATCGTGATGCCACGCTCGCGTTCCAGGTCCATGCTATCAAGCGTTTGCGCCTTGATTTCGCGCTCCGAGAGCGTCCCGGTTTTCAGGAGAAACTGATCGGCAAGCGTACTTTTCCCGTGATCGATGTGGGCGATGATACAAAAATTACGAATGTTGGCGGTTGGCGTCGGCATTCGTCGGCGCTCGCAGTAAGAATCAACCCAAAAACGTCTCTGTCATCCTAGCATGGGCCACGTGGCGTGAATAGCCCGCCTACAATAGTACGGCCAACCATAGGAAAACGACAATATGCACCCGCCGGCGAGCCGTGCCGCCGGTTCCACACCCCATCGGGAGCCTGACGTGCGCTACTTCGTTGTGCTGAGCCTCTGGGCTGTGTTGCTTGCAAGTGGGACTCTTTCCACCGGTTGCCGCCGACTGCTTCCCCCCACTCCGCCCCTACCCAACGACCCAGTACCTGCAATTCCCGTAGAAGTCCGCATGGTCGACTTCGCCGCGTTACGCTCCGCCCTGACCGAAGCCCAGGGCAAGGTGGTCCTGGTTGATTTCTGGGCTACCTGGTGTGGGCCGTGTCGAGCCAGCTTCCCCGATTTCGTCAAAATTCATCAGAAGTATTCCCCCCACGGCCTGGTGTGTATCAGCGTCAGCCTCGATCACCCTCACGATCACGACAAAGTCCTGACTTTTCTGCAAGAGCGCGAAGCCACGTTCGCCAATTTTCTGCTCTGTGATTTTGACGACAACGAAAAAAATCTTGCCGCCCAATTCGGCTACGCCGGTTACATTCCACATATGGCTTTGTTCAACAAGGCCGGCCAACGCGTTTGGGACAAGAAACAAAAGAACCTCAGTGAAAGTCAACTCCATAGACTGATCGAAACCGAACTGGCGAAATAGCCGCGAATGGTTCTGTTATCTTTGCGTCTGTCAGGAGAACGATCTATGCGATCCATCGGGCTAGCGAGCTTGGTCTACAGCGCAGGTCTGTTCGTCGCCACAGCCCTTGCAGCCGACCCACTGCCAAAAGGCGAAATCACCGTCACCGAGGTGAAGATCGACGGATTGAAAAAAGCGATCGCCGACAACAAAGGCAAGGTGGTGCTCGTCGATTTCTGGGCTACTTGGTGCGGGCCGTGCAAGAAGAAGTTCCCGCACTTTGTGGCGACACACGCCAAATACGCCAGCAAGGGGTTGGTCTGCATGAGCGTCAGCATGGACCCTCGCGGCAAGGACGATAAGTACGATAAAGGCGAAGTCCTGAAATTTCTCAGGGAAGCGAAGGCCACCTTCCCGAACTATGTGCTTCTCAACTACCTCCAGGATGATGCTGCGGTCGAGCAATTCTTCGGACTCGAAGGCGGTATCCCATTTATGGCGCTCTTCGACAAAACGGGCCAGCGCATTTGGACCAGCGAACAGTGGGCTGAGAAGGAATGGACTGAGCAGCAGTATCACGCAGAACTCGACAAGCTGATTGAAGCCGCTCTGGCCAAGTAGAAGCCCTTAAGAAGCCTTTTCCGCCGCGACACCCCACCATCGACCAGCGCGTTGCACCCACCAACGCGCTGGTCGCAAGCCTGTCATCCATCCATGATTGCCGTTGCAATCAGGTCGTCGTGCCACCGGCTGGACCGGAGATCGACGAGCCGACGAAGCTGAAGGTGCTATTGGCGTTCGAGCCGAGGGTGGTGATAGCGGCGATGCACACCACAATGATCAACGCCAACATCACGGCGTATTCCACCGCCGTCGGGCCATCTTCCGCTTTCAGGAACGA
>JANWYJ010000052.1 GCA_025055115.1 Gemmata sp. | reverse complement strand
TTGGCCCGGAGAAATCGGACGGAGACCGACGGCGCTCCCAAATCCAGCGCTCGCGTCAAGTCGGCTTCGGCTGTTCGCAGCAGTTCTTGTCTCCGCTGGTTGTTGCCTTGGGGCGATAGTTCACAGAGGGCGAGACGATACTCCTCCGAAGCCCGACGGAGGTAAGCATCGGCGAATTCAGCATCGATTGTGAGGGCTTTGGTGAATTCAGCCACCGCCAAGTCGTGCTTGCGGGTTTGGGAGTAGATGATACCGCGTTGGTAGCCCGGTCGCGGATCGTTGGGCAGAAGGGTGCTTGCGATGTCGTAGCGTTCCAGCGCTCGTTCGTATTGACCAAGCTGTTGGCGGCAGTAGGCCAGCAAGAACTGGCCCGCTCCATGCTGTGGTTGTTGGGCAATCACCCGTTCCAGAAGCGGAATGGCGCTGGCGTAGTATCCGCGGTTGATGAGCAGCACCGCTTCCAAGAACCGGGAGCGTGGATCGTCGTGGGTCGGCTGTTCTTCCGGGGTGGCTTGGAAATTTTCGCCGACAAGGGGGGCCAGCTGCAACGCTTGCTGATCGAGCACGGGGGGCCGTGAGACGGCGTCGAAGCAGTCTTGAGCTGCCACGTTCAGCTGCCAGGCTTCCGCCAGCCAAGTGGCCCGCTGGGTGCCAGAGCCTCCCTGGGCCTGCTGCCATTTGGCTTGGGCTAACAGAATCATCACCTCACCCAAATGGCCGATTAACTCTCGTTGTTCAGCTTCGGGAAGTTGCCGGACGATGGATCGTTTTTGCCAATGGCGATCTTCGGGCAGTCCGTAAGCAGCTAGCAATTCGGTGGCGTTACGGATACCGCGGGCGCGGGTTTGGGTGTTATTGAGCAGAGTCAGGTCTAGCCGGAGTGTGTCGAGGACCGCTTGGGTTTGTTGTGCTTTTTGGATCGCTTGGTGGCGGGCATTGGTCGCGGCATGATTCATGGCCGTGCCGCCTAATCCGAAAGTCACGAGAAGCATTGCGAGGGCAGCCAGTTGCAATGGCAGGCAGGGGTTGCGGCGCCGCCACTTCCAGAACCGTTCGCGCAGCGAGGCCTCTCGGGCATACTTCAACGGCCGATGGTGGAGATGGCGTTCAATGTCGATACGGAGTTGCTCGGCAGTTTGATACCGTTCACCGGGTTCAGGGGCCATCAGTTTTCGCACAATCGCTTCTACGGCCGGAGTTACGCGCGGGTTGCGTGCGCGGATCGATGGCGGTCCTTTCTGCCGTAAGGCAATCATGGCGTCGATGTTGCGAATGCTGTTGGTGGGAGTCGGGAAGGGAACTTCCCCCGTCAGCATTTCGTAGGCCATCACACCCAAGGCGTAGAGGTCGGTTCGCTCATCAATGACCGCTTGGCCGCGGCATCGCATGTCGCGGAGTTGTTCGATGGCCATATACGGCATTGTTCCGCCCACATGGTCCCGATGGGGGTTGGCGGTATCAAACGACAAGTTGAAATCCAGCAGCATCGGCTCGCCCGTATCGGCCAAAAGCACGTTGGCGGGTTTGATGTCGAGGTGGAGGATTCCGCGTTGGTGGGCGTGGCTCAGACCGGCGGCCAATTGCGCCAGAACCTGCAACGTGGCGATTGGATCGCCAATAATCGGGGGCGGTTCGGTCGAATCCCAGGTCCAGAGGGGAGTGACGGTGGCTTGATTTTTCGAGTCAGTGGTGCTGACTTTGGAGGCTGTACTCTTCGAGGTCAAGGATGTTGTTCGGGCCGCGCGGGCGGAGGTGCTTTTCTTCCCGCACGACGGAGCAGGCTGATCGATCCGATAGGCGCGAATCAAATCGGCGATGGTCACGCGCCCCAGATACGGCATACAAATGACTTGCGTTTGGCCATCATCGTGAATGGAGTAAATAGGGACGATGTTGGTATGCTGCAGGCGGGCAAGCCGTTCGGCTTCACGGGTTGGTCGATGCGTGATCTTGAGAGCGACCTGCCGGTTGGCCAGTGTAGCTTGTTCGGCCAGATAAACCCGGGCAAACGCCCCCCGGCCCAACTCACGGATGAGTTTGAACCCTAAAATCGTCTCACCAGGACGCGGATGGCGGTGGTGCCCCCCCATATCGCAGGTATCGTGGCTATTCCATTCCGAGACGGAAGGGCTGATCGGGGCAGCGGGCAGTGGGGTGGTGGCCAAATGGCGATGTGCTGGCGGGGGCGTGTGTTCGACAGCCACCGGCAGCCGATAGGTGGCCGGAGCTTCGGCTCCAGGGGCAGCCATTGCGGCTTCGGCCACAGCGGCCGCGATGGGGCGAGGGAGGGTTTCAGGGACGGCAACGACTGCGGTTTTGGGCACGATGATACACACCACACGCGAGCGTCAGCCTTTGTGCCGACCGATCGCAAAAAAGTCTCATCGACCCTCCCTAGCCGACGATGAAATACCGCATCTCACGATGCGCACAAACACATCTCACCACTCTTTGTCCTAGCACAGAAACCACGTTACGGCGGAAAATCGTCACCAAATTCTCAGGCCGTTTTTTCATGCGATTGAAAAAAAACACCACGCATCGGTTGCCAGACGAAAATCTTCGATGCGCCATCAAGGGGCGTTGCGCACAGACCACAAACTTTTGGTGTGCCCACGACACACGTAGAGGGAAGGCCAGTCACGGCGTGCGGCGGAAGAAACGCGCAAGAGCATGCATGCGGAAGTCGAGCCACCGTCGGGGGGGTACGCGGCAGGGGGTTCGCGACAACCTCTTTCTCGTCACCATTCTGTTCTGTCATTTTGGTGCAGGGACGGAAAGCATCCAGACCGCGAATGAGGCCAACCAATGTTCGCCGGCATAATCGCCGCTGGCGACATGCTTCAGCCCCGCTTGGGCATGACGGACGGCTGCGGCGGTTAAGGCGGCTCGGGCGGGATCATCGGGGGGCAGTGCGGTGAGGATACCGCGGAGACACCAGGCCCGACTGAGGTTGAGTCCATCGAGATGAACCAATTGCGGATCGCGGCGATCGGTGACGGTGGCTGGGGTGAACAGCGTGGCTGGTTCGCCCTTGGCCGCACCGGGCAGATATTTGTGGAACCATTCCCGGAATTCATTGGCCGGCAGGACGCGGCGCATCAGATCGGCTTCGCATAAACTGGGGGAGAGGAAGTCGGCACCGTCGGGTTCCCACCGCGCTGGGGCGTCGGTATCGTGGCCAAAGTAGGTTTTCGCGCGTTCTTCAATCAATTCTTGCAGCTTTTTGTGGCCGGTGGTTTTGGCGTAATCGTAGGCGAAGGTCAGTCCGAAGGCGGTGTTGGAATGGACGCCGGCGCGGATGGGGTAGGTTTGTTTGGGGAAATAGTCCTGGTAGCGCTTGGCGATCAGTTCAGCCAGGGGGCGCACGTTCGCAAACCACTTCTGGGCTTGCTTGTCGTCCCAGGTGGATAGCTCCTCGGCCAGTTTCAAAAGCCATGACCAACCGTAGGGCCGTTCGAACGATTGGGCTTCGGGCCGCTGAAAGTAGGCGACCTCCGCCCGGATGTTCTCGGCCGTCAGATGCTCATTGAGGACCGTGCGGATTTGTTCGGCTTCTGGTAAGTCGGGGTAGGTGCGCAGCACCCGAACGAGCATCCAGTGGCCATGAACGGCCGAATGCCAATCGTAGCAACCGTAAAAGGCGGGGTGCAGGGCTTTGGGGGTTTTCGCATCGTTGGCGTTGAGAAGGACGTGGCCCAGCTTGTTCGGGTATTCTTTCTGGACAGCGCGGAGAGCCAGTTGGGCGAAGGCTGAGGCCCGTTCGCGGGTCAGGGTTTCGGCTTTATCCGACACTTCGGCTTTATCCGACATTTCTTGGGCCGGCATGACAACGAGACTCAAACCGGAAGCGACAATCACCCAAACCCCGCGTATCACCTGCATTCTCCGTTGAGAAACCGCTCTTGGGCGATGGGGCGTTTGTGCGAACCGCAAGTTGGTTCAGACGCCAGAGGAAGCGAAGCACAAGGCGGCCTCGGGAGGCACCCCGAGGTTTTTCTGACGACCACTAGCGTTTGTTCTTCACCAGTTCCTTGAGGTGTTCGTAGGCCTTTTGCAGCTGTTTATCTTTGCTCAGATCGACAGTCGGCGGTTTTTGCCCCGCGGGGGGAATCACCGCCAGGTCGCGGACATATTCGTTCCACTCCACCCGCTCTTCCCGGGTGAGTTTGACCTCGAAGCCTGGATCAGGTTTGACACCCCATTCGTCGCGCTTTTTCAGCTCGGGGTCTTGTTCGGCGGCGACTTTATCGATGTTGCGACCGCTGGGAGGATAGTACCGACCTTCGGTGTATTTCAGCCGGCCGGTTGTCGGTTTGTACTCTTTCACCCCTTGGACGCTTCCTTTGCCGAAGCTCCGTTCACCCACGATGGTAGCCCGGCCGTGGTCTTGCAGGCAGGCAGCGAGAATTTCGCTGGCACTGGCGCTATAGCCGTTGATGAGAACGACCATCGGGTAGCTTTTATCGCCGTCGATGCGGCCGCTGTAGGTGGTGTTCTCAGTTTGATCGCGGTAGCGGGTCTTGACGATCGGTTCGCGACCCACGAACAGGGCGCACATCTCGATGACCGCGGCCAGCGAACCACCGCCGTTATTGCGTACGTCGAGAATCAGGGCATTCAAGCCGGTTTTCTTCAGGGAATCCAAGGCCCGTTTCAAATCGGGGTAAGTTCCCTGATTGCCGATGGTGTAGAGGAAGCTTTCAATGCGGATGTAACCGATTTTCAACTCGGGATCGAGATAATACGACCATTCCATGTTGTCTTTGCGGACAACGCCATGAATGGTTTCGACCATGACGAAATCGCGGAGGATGCGGAATTCTTTCGGTTGTTTTTCTCCGTCGCGTTCGACGATGAGCGTCACCGGAGTTTTTTCTTTGCCGGTGATGAGTTTGACTGCATCATCGGTCTTCATGCCCTTGGTGGAGAACACCCGTTGGGCGTCGGCGGGCAGTGGGTTGCCGAGTTTGTCCACTTCGAGGCGGACTTCGGTGATATGATCGCCGGCTCGAATCCCGGCCTTGAACGCTGGGCTATTGAGGATTGGGCTGACCACCAACAGGCAATCTTTCACCGCATCGCGACGAATGATGATCCCCACGCCCGGGAAGCGGCCTTCGAGCTGCTTGGAGAAACTAAGCCATTCTTCGCGGTCCAAATAAAGGGTGTGGGGGTCGTTGAGGCCCTGGAGCATGGCCCGCAGGGTGATGTCGGCGGCTTTGTCGCCGTCGAGGTCTTCGCGTTTGCCCAGACGCAGGCGAGCTTCTTGCAGCAACTCAATGAGGCGGGTGTCGGCTAAATCCTTGGGCGATTTGAGGGCATCGGCCAGATCGGCCGGGAGCGGTTCATCGGCTTCTTGATACAGCCCGCGCAGGCCATAGGCCACCAGTTCGCCATGCGAGACGGGGCGAATGTATTCCGTGGCCACTTGTCGCACTGCGGGCAAGACTTGCCGGACGTAGCGTTCGGCGTCGTCGGGGGAGAGCTTGAGGCTTTCGAGGAGTCCTTTGCGAACAGTTTCTAGCCGGTCAATCGAACCTCCGTCCGCAAGTTTCTGATACTCCTTGCGCAAGTTCTGCTGCCATTGGAGTTTGGGCATCCGGGCAAGGAGACTGTGCGCTTCCTTGGCCAATTCTGCGGGCAGTTGCCCCGATTGCGCCAGCGTGTCGATCGCTTCGAGCCGCTTGCGAATCTTGTCGGTTTCGGCGGGGTTGCGTGTGATCCAGAACTTACTGGTCAGCCCGCCGGCCATAAACGGCGCAATTTCCTTCTCCTTATCGGTTTTGCCATGTGTACGAGCGGCGTTGGGAATTTCCTTCTCCAGGTACGAAACCAATTCTTTGACCGTAATCAGACCATCCGATTCATAACCTTCGTTGTACGGTGGCTGATCCGCTTTGCCGCCCAGGCCGGCGGACAGCACCGTGTAGAACAGGCCGTGTTGGCCGATGGTCAGTGCATCTTGGTTGGGCAGGTGACTGTAGACGATGAACCGATTCGGCGGAGACAGGGCGATGTCGTCCTCTTTTTCCCCAAACAGCAGTTTGGCGTATTCGAGAATGTTCGGTTCGACGATCTTTTCGCCTCCGGCGTCGATGCCGCCTTTGTATTGCACATCCATGAACATCGCGACGTGTTGCTTTTTCAGCTTTTTGAAGGCGGCTTCGAGGTCGCTGACCACCAAGGCGGTTTTTGCCCGTTCTTTGACGGTGCTTTCGGCCGTGAAGAAGCAGGGTTTGTCCGCGGTCGAGGTTCCGCGGCCAAAAAAAGCAATCAGTAACAGGTCATCCGGCCCGGTGGCGGTGATGGCCGTATCTATGGCTTTGATGATGGCCTCACGAGTGGCCTGTGCGGCCAGAAGGAGAGTGGCGCGATGAGCGGGGATGCCAAGATATTTGGGATCGGTGAGCATCGCATGAAGGGCTTTGGCATCGGCCTCGGCGCTGGGGCGTGGCGAAATCGCCGGATCGGTGAATGACCCCACGCCAATGACAACGGCATAAGGTCCTTGGGGTTTCCCGTTGTCGCCGAGAGGCTCGGCCGCCCAGAGCGGTTGGAATCCGATGGCGAGCAACACCACGCACGCCCAAGCAAACAACCTCACACACGTCTTCATCAAAGCGTCCTCATTTCGCGGCCGTCGCTGGCCTGTTATCTGTTCTGGTGTATTGTCCCGAATGGGCCGATACCGTCAACCGCAGTTGCACGCAGGAGATCGCGGGAGCGTTGGGACGAACCGACGGCGCCGTCGCGGCTCTGAAGGCCAGGAAGGCCAGCGCCGATTCTTCTCTCATCATATCAGACGAACCTACCGCGGAATACTGATGGCGCTGGTCTTTCCTACCTGCCGCGGAATACTGATGGCGCTGGTCTTTCCTACCGACATGGCATGGGGGATTGTTCTCTCGATGCCAGTGCTAGAAGATTGTTCTCTCGATGCCAGTGCAAGAAAAAGAACATGCCGAGCTTTGGTCTTTCCTACCGACATGGCATTACGGATTGTTCTCAGGTACGTTCCAACTGGTCCAGCGTGCCGGCGGGTCCCACGCGGGGGCGAGTTTGAGGTGTTTGTTGAGGTACCAGTTGGGAGAACGATCCATGAACAGATCACGCGGATAGGTGGCTGAAGGGCGGGTCGTTTCCGGGTCGAGAAGTCCTGCGTAGACGCAGGCTTCGCACACCAATTCGCTACAGAAGTAGCCGCGGCGATCCAAACCCTGGGGCTTGCCGACCAAGGCGGTGCGAAGTGGCCCACGTGAACGAAACGGCGTAAGCTGCCCGGCGAGGCGGCCCAAGGCGAAATTGCGCTCGTTGACCGCCATTGCGAATTCCGTGAGACGCGCGGATTGTTCCGCGGTCAGCGGTTCGGCGCGACGCCGCACCCACACCCGACCCTCCTGTTCGTAGCTCAACATATGGGGAAGGGCCTCCAGCACGCGGCATTTGAGGGTGTCGTGGGGGCCGCCTTCGAGAATACCCATTTTCCCATCGGGCATCCGGAAAACGATCATCGAATGGGTGGGGTGACTGGTACCGGCCAAACGATGCATCGCTAACCAAAAGCGCGAACCATCAGCACTCATGACAATGTCGCCCGGTTGGGGGGTGTAGGGCCGTGCTGGTCCGCGCAGAAGCGCATCTTCACAATACGATGGCTGCCACAGATACGAACCGGTCGGCGAAGGTTGTCCGCGGCCGGGCAGAGCGAGTTCCGCCACCTTGGCCCGCATGCGCTGCACCGGTTGCCAAATCGGCGGCCAGCGCTTGTCCGATACATACGGGGGAGAGGGAAGTGCCGGTGCGGAGTAACCATTCGCGGAAATGTCGGCACCTGCAGCGCAAAAGGCCAATATGTACATCGGCGTCATGCCGGCCAACTCCTCGACAACAAGCAGACAACACCTGCTGATGAAGTTATCGAACCGCACCGCGCAACGGCTTGGTTGCGGCTGACCCCACCAGGGCTGCAAGAACCCGAGCAATTCGCTTCGTTCCGATTGTAACGAGGAAAGGGGGAAGACTTTTCCACCGCACCAATCGCTTTTTCCGGCTGTCAACCCTACAATATACCCAGATATCCCACCTTGTTGTTCACCCCGATCAGGTGTTCTCATGCGCACTTGTGTGTTGTGGAGCGTTGGCTGGGTCGCCGCGCTAGCCACTCTCGTATCGCTTGCCACTTCGCCACTCGTTGGCCAACAACCGATTTTACCCAAAGGATTATCCAAAGCTGGCGAGCTGAAAAAGTACGATGATGTTATCACCAAAGACTTCAAAACACAGCCGGGGGTATTTGCGGTCCACCGTCATGAGGACAAGGTGTATTTCGAGATTCCTCAAGAGGCGTTAGGGCGGCTGTTTTTGTGGTATGCCGAAGTGGCCAAAGGGCCTGGCGGCAGTAGCTGGGGCGGGGCGACGCTCGGACATACGGTCCTGAAGTTTGAGCGTCGCGGCAACAAGATTTATGTGTGGAAAGTGGGCTTTGCCAAGCGTTCTGATGGCAAGGCGGTGCAAGCCTCGGTGGAGGCGGCCGCTACGGATTCGATTGTTGCGGCGTTCAATGTGGAATGTGAAGGCAAAGACCGCTCCGCGGTGATCAACGTTTCCGACATTCTCATCAGTGGTCTACCGGATTTGCCGCTCAATCGGGCGGCGGGCGGTGGCGGCGGCACGCCGGACCCCAGCCGCTCATATTTGAACGAGGTTCGGGCGTTCCCGACGAATATCGAATCACGGGCCACGGTCACATTCCGCGGCGGTGGCGGTGGCGGTGGGGGGCCGGGCCTGCCACCGGCCTTCGGCAGTGGTCCGGCGGCACGCAGTGCCACCGCGGTCATTCATCAAAGTTTGGTGATTCTCCCCGAAACGCCGATGATGGGCCGGCTCTTTGACCCCCGCGTCGGGTACTTCACCGAGGAGTTCACCGATTACGCTCACCCGAAACAATGGGCGGTCAACAAGCAATACATCAACCGTTACCGGTTGGAGAAGAAAGACCCGAAAGCGGAGGTCAGTGAACCGGTCAAACCGATTGTGTTCTACCTGGCCAACGAGATTCCCGAGAAGTGGCGACCCTATCTCAAAAAGGGGGTCGAGGATTGGCAACCGGCGTTTGAGAAAGCGGGTTTCAAAAACGCGATCATCTGCAAAGACGCGCCCAGCCGTGCTGAAGACCCGAATTGGGACCCGGAGGATGCCCGTTATAACGTCATTCGCTGGGTGGCCGAGCCTGTGGCCAACGCGATGGGACCACACGTTCACGATCCCCGTTCCGGGGAGGTCATTTCGGCCCACATCATCTTCTGGCACGATATTGTCAAGCTGGTTCAGATGTGGTATTTTGTCCAGTGTTCAGCGCAAGACCCGCGCGCTCGCAAATTCCCCCTGCCCGATGAACTGACGGGCGAATTGCTCCGCTATGTGGCTGCTCATGAAGTCGGGCATACCCTCGGTTTGCGTCACAACCACCGGGCCAGCCAGGCCTATAGCATCAGTCAACTGCGTGATCCGCAGTTTGTCGCCAAGTATGGGAATGTCGCGTCGATCATGTCGTATGGCCGCTACAACTACGTCGCCCAACCGGAAGATAAGATCGACCCGAAAAAGCTCATTCCGGGGTTAGGGCCGTATGATTTCTTCGCGATCGAGTGGGGCTATAAACCGATTCCCAATGCCAAAACTCCCGAGGAGGAAAAGAAAACGCTTGATGAATGGGCGGCCAAGCAGATCGACAATCCCTTCCTCCGCTTCGGGGGTGAAGATGGCCCATCGCGTGTCGACCCCACCGTGCTCACGGAAAACATCGGCAACGATCCTGTCCAAGCCACAGCGCTGGGCCTGAAGAATTTGGATCGTGTGATGGATCATTTGCTCCCGGCGACCACTGAAAAAGGCGAAGACTTCTCGCTTTTGGAAGACGTTTACGGGGAAATTCTCAGCCATCGGGGGCGGTGGTTCGCAGCGGTGGCTAAGCAAGTCGGCGGGGTGGTCGAATACCGCACGCTCGGGGGCCGCGGTGGGGAGGCCTTCGTGCGGGTCCCCAAAGACAAACAAAAGGAAGCAGTGAAATTCCTCCTCGACCACGCGTTCACGACCCCCACGAAGTTGCTCAATCCTGGGATCATCAATCAATTCAAGTACACCGGGGCGGCGGCCGGCATCGCCACTCAACAACGCCAATTGCTGGCATCGTTGTTGGCCCCTGATCGCCTAGCTCGCCTCGCCGATGCCGAATTGTTGACCCCTGAGAAAGCCTATACTGTGGTGGAGTTAGTGACCGACCTCCAAGACGGTCTTTTCGCCGAACTGAAAACGGATTCGCCCAAGATTGATCCGCTCCGGCGGCAGTTGCAACGGGCCTATCTCGATCTTCTCAAAGCCGAGTTTCAACCCCCGGCTTCCGGAGCCACCTCGGCCCCGGGGAATGTGCCGAGCTTGGGCGGCAGTGGGTCGCGTCCGACCAGTGAGCTGCGGGCGGTCGCCCGACTGACGTTGGCCCAACTGGCCAAGCAGTTGGAGCAAGCGAAGTCCAAGACGACCGAACCGCTCAGCTTGGCCCACATTACCGATTTGGAAAGCGAGATTAAGGCCCTGCTCAACCTGGAGAAGAAATAATCCCTCGGGGGCTTGAAGGTTCATCCGCGGCCGAGCTGCGGTCGCTGCTCCGTCAGCGGCCGCTTGAAGGTTCATCCGTGGCCGAGCCGCGGTCGCTGTTCCGTCAGCGGCCGCGGCTCGTGGTTTTCTGGTGATGATGAAGTCCTGAAGCGAGCGTCAGGCGTGGGAGTGGACCTTTTTGAAATGCTCCGCGACCTTTTCCATCATGACGTGCCAGCCGCAGTCGTCGCACGGTGGGATGGTGGGGTAGCATTTCGCGCAGTACAGCGGTCCGCCTTTGAGGAATTGCTCGATACGGTCTTTGTCGGTGGTGGGCAGGCTGTCGGCTGACAGAGGAAACGACACCGGGTTTTTGCACTTCTCACAGGGGCGTGCCAAGTTATGCTTGATGACATCCGCAAAGTGAGTGTGAATTCCCGAGGGCACCACCCCGCTACCGGTACACAGCGGGCAGGTCATGTTGAATTGGGCCAGGATGGCTCGGCGGATGAATTCGCTTTTGTTGGGCAGTTTGTCGAGAAACGCGGCCAATTCATCTTCCACCTTAAAAGCCACGATCTGTGATTTTTTCTCATCTTTTTTCTTATCTTTGGCCATGGAATGTCCTCATCCGCCGCGTTTTGGCTCATCTTAGAAAGATCACGAATTCTTCGCAAGCCGGTTCGAATGTAATGCTACTTCTTCCGCCCCGGCATTTTCGCTTCGAGGAGTTCTCCGTCTTTGACCGCGATATCGAGTTTGAGAACGCCTTGCGCTTTCGGGTTGTTCAGCCCTTCCAAAGCGCGTTCATAGGGGATGTCTTTGGTCGCCCCGCTTTTTTTATCCACGGCGATAAATTTCGTTTTCTCGGTGATTTTGTAGCTTTTTTCCGTCACGCCGTCCGTCACGGTCACTCGCTTGGCTTCTTTGTCGAAGTGGATCAGAGTCACCTCGGTTGCCAACGCCCAACCAGTGAGGACAAATAACCCAACCACAACGAGTAATCGGAGGAGCATGGTTACCTCATCGCAGTCTAGCGAACGATAGCGACGGTCTGTGAATATCGTATCGATCCCTTGGCAACCGGGCGTTGTCGCGGTGGAAAGTAGCACCGCCACCAGGTCCGCTCAGGCCACTGCCGTTGGTCGATGGTGCATGATATGATCGACATAGCACGGGAGTGAATCTGAGGATTCTCTATGCGAACCGCTTGGCGTTGGTGTGGTTGGTCGCGGCTTGCGGCGGGGTTGGGGGGCCTCATGGCCTTGACCATTGGGGCTTTCGGTCAGTTTCCGCCCGAAGAGGAGGACCCCCGCGGCGGAGTCAAGAAACGGATCATCGTCGACGACGAGGATTCGAACAATCCCGGAGCGGTCGCCGGCACACCGCCACACTTACGCCTCGATGAATTACTGTATGCGGCCCAAGAGGCGAAACATCCCACCCTCAAGGAACTTTATCAAAAGCATACCGTTCCCTTCGACCGGCTTTATACCAAAGGCGGCAAAGGGCCGATTCGGCCTATCGAATACGCTCGTGGCAATGCCCTGCCCGAAATGACGGTGACGCTGCTGAATGCCGAAGGCCAGGAAACGGGTTCGGCGTTGGTCAATAGCAGTATCGTTCGGCGGGTCGAGTATTTTGAGGAAATTGTCGTTACCGAAGCGAATAAGTTGTTGGCCTACAAGCCTTTCGGAACAACTGCGGGGCCAGAGGGGCTGACGGTGGCCGAGCAACTGACCGCGGCTGAGAAGCTTTTGGCGGCCGCTTTGCGCTTCCACGATTTTTCCCGCGAACGGCTCATTCGCAAAGGCAAAGGGTGGGACGAGATTCGCCAACCTCTGGCCGACCGTCTGCGGGAGGTGCGTTTACTACAGTTAAAAACGGCCCTGGCCGCCAACGATTGGCCCACTGTGCGCGAGGTCGGCCAGCGTTTGTTGCGGGCTTATCCGCGGGATGCCGGGGTGGCCTCGGAAGTGGCTGCTGCTCGTATCCTGGAGGCGCAACGGCTGTTGGCCAGCGACCAACCCACTGCGCCGGTGAAGGCCCGGGAAATTCTCGATGAATTGGAAGCCCGTTATCCCGGCGGTGGGGGGGAAGCCATCAAGGAGATGCGCAAAAAGCTCACCAGTCTCGCTCAGGACGCTTTCCGCACCGCACAGACCAGAAAAAAAGCCGGCGATCTGGCAGGGGCGGCCCGGGCCCTCGATCGGGCGGCAGCCCTCGATCCCACCCTTCCTGAGCTGCGGGAGATGCTCCGCGAACTCAAAAGCGGCTACCAAACGCTCTCGGTGGGGGTTCGCGAGTATCCCGTGTGGATGTCGCCCATGACGGCACGGCTCGACAGTGAAAAACAAGCCGTGGAGCTGTTATTTGAAGGCTTGCTCACGGAAGTGCCCGATCGTCACGGTGGGTTGCACTACCGGCCTGGGGCGGCGCTGATTATGCCCCGGGTCATTCCGGGCGGCCGCGAGATCGCTTTGCGGTCGTTCGAACTGGATGCCTCCGGCCGATTCGGGTTTGAGTCGCACGATGTGGTCGAAACCGTCAAATGGATGCAGAAATATCAGCACACCTGGAGCGGCTACATGCTGTCCTGGATGGATGAACTCCCCACACCCCTGGATACGACCACGCTGCGGGTCACGTTCCGCCAGGGCCACCCCGATCCGCGAGCACTGTTGACCTTCAAACTTCTGCCAGCACGGTGGCTGACCGCCAACCGCAAAACCCCCGACGACGCCGTCTTTGCCGAAAGTCCTTTTGGGACTGGACCTTACCGCCTCTACAGCAACTCGAAAGCCATAGGCAATACGCCCCGGGAAATGGTCTTCATCGACAATCCGCTCTACAGCCGCTGGCGCGACCGGGCCGATCTGCCCCACATTCGCGAAATTCGCTTCGTCGAAACGGCCAAAGTTCCAAACCTTGTGGAATGGTTCCAACAAGGTCGCCTCCACATCCTCACCGATGTTCCGACCGCGGAGTTGGATCGTTTCCTCAATCCCGCGGCCAATCTCACAAATATCGTCCAAGCCTACACGGCTGAAACCAATCGTCGGATCTACCTGCTGGCGATCAACCACCGCCGACCGTATTTGCAGAATAGCCTCCTCCGCCAAGGAATTTCCTTGGCTATTGATCGTGAGGCCATCCTCGACGCGGTGTTTCGTGCCAAAACGAAATTCCACACCGCGCTGACCGGGCCATTTCCACCCAAATCATGGGCTACCCCCAAAGGTCCCAGCGGCACACCGATACCCTTGCTCAATCGCGACGGGGCTTTCACCCGGCTGCAAGCGTATCTGGCTGACAACAGCACCCGCGACAACGTGACGCTCTCGTACCCGGCCAATGATGCCCTCGCCGCCCAAGCCTGCCAGATGATCAAAACCCAGGTCGAAAGTCTCTTCAACGACCTGCCCGGGCGCAAACTGACTATTCAACTCGAAGCGGTACCCCCACGCGATCTGATTTTACGCGTCGAAGAGGAACACCGTTACGACCTGGCGTATGTACCGTTTGAATATCCTGACGATTGGTACCCTCTCGGTTTGGGAGCCTTCCTCGATTCTACGGCCACGGACCGCGGTGGACGGAATTGGCTCGGTTTTGGCAAACAATCGACTGAGGAAGCCGATACACGCTTGGAGGCCCTCCTACGCGACTTGCGGGGCTATCGGGATTTTCAGCAATTGGCGGCCAAAGCCGGAGAAGTTCACAGACTTTTTAATGAAGTGGTGCCTTTCATTCCCCTCTGGCAGCTCGACCGGCACTTATTAGTTCACAAACGCGTCAAAATCTACACCGACCTGACCGATCAGCCCGTCAGTCCACGTGTTCTCAACCCCACAACGCTTTTCCAAGGAATCGCCTATTGGCGGATGGAGGAGTAACGGGAAATAGCAAGGTTCCGGGCAGGATTGTTCTTCGGCATACACCGATTGTCACAATTGCTCCAGCGGCGCTGGCGGCGACTCTGACAACGCTGGCTTTTGTGGCGCCGGGTGTGTTGCCCTCCTGCGAGGAAATGGCAGAATTTCTCAAGTCGATTCAGGATGAACACACCGGCGGCAGGCTGCTGCACCATTCCGTGGGGATGAGGCGATGGCCCGGCGGTTGATGCTCATCACTTGGCTGATGTTGTCGGCGGGAGCGTTCTCCGGCTGTGCCTCCTGGCGTTGCGGAGACCGTGCGGGGGGCTTGGCTCTGCGGCGACCCGACATCCCGTGTCAGACGGCCGGTCAGCGCGCGGGGTGTTACGACGCGGTCACGGGCGACCCGATACCCTGTCCGCCTGATGTTCCAGCCCAGATAGTTCCTGGGAGTGGCGGTGCGATTCCGCTGCCCCCGCCGACTCGTGGGGATGAGTTGCATATGCCCGCCCCTTCCGGCCTCATCCCCCCGCAAGCGATTCCAGTTCCTGCACCACCGCCGACACTGGATATGGGTTCCGGAATTCTCCCCTATCCGAGTCAGCCGGGCATTCCCGTGAAATCGCCCCATCACTGATTTGCCACAACCCTAGCTCTGGTCATCTTGGAAATACCGATTCACCCGGAGGGTGACCCCACGCGGCGGTTGACGGGCACGAGGCCCGTCGACCGCTGAATTGGCCGATATTTTTCAGCGCTATCGGCATGATCGGGGAAATACCCCTGGCGTGTGCAATCGGGACATTGTGTAAAAACCAGTCAACCCGGTGAACCGTGGTGGTCGATAGTTACCATGCTGACGGTGATTCCGGTGGAACCGGAGCTCCGCTGGCCCACGATGGTTCGCGCACGGAGGCGGGCCATCGTTGTGTTTCACCCTCCCGTGCCACTGTCGGGTTCGGGCTGCGGTTTCCAATGGCTTAGCCCGGCAGTGGCCGTGAGTGGTTCTGCGACCTTTAGCCAAGGATGGTTCCGGTGATGCGTCGATATTTCGCGTTCGTGGTGGCCTGCGCGGCCGTGGCGGTTTCGTTGGGTTGTCGCCATGTGGGAGGTAAATGCGATTGCGGGTACAATCCGGCCGATTATCCCATCCATCCGCCGACGAATCCGCATGCATCGGCCCCGGTGATCAAACCAGCTCCCGCACCGGCCCCGAAATCGGGCGGGAACGAAGAGTAGTTCCCCACCCACTTCAGGAAACGGATGTCTTGAAGTGGGTGGCTTTCTGCGCACAGTGGATGGCTTTCTGCGCACAGGCGTTGCGTATGGCCGAGATCGGCCCGCCGAGCGCAAGCGCGATGGACCGCCGGGCTGGGGGAAGCGCATACACCGGTGGGCGTAGTTCTTACGGTACCGGGGGCGTTTTCGGATGCAGCTTAATACGGTTCTCGTATTCCGTCGTCAGCACATCCTTAACAATACCGCGACGGATGAGTTCTTTTTCCGGGATTTCGCCCAGGTCGTTGGTGTCCTTGATCCATTGATCGAGGGCGTCGGACATTTCCTGTTTGATTTTTTGAAGCGCGCGTGATTCCGCGTTGGCCAGATTGCGGATTTCGTAAGGGTCGTTGTCGAGGTCGTAAAGTTCTTCCCGGGGTTTCGTCCGTGACCAGAAGAGCTTTTGCGTTTCGTTGAGTTTTCCGGCGAAGGCCAGCCGACGCCAATCTTTCATGATCGGCATTTCGTCCATGTAGTTGATGTATTGGAAGTAGGGTAGGTCCGGCTCGAAGTTGCGGATGTAGCGGTAACGTTCGCTACGCACGGTGCGGATGCGGTCGTAGGCTTCGTCCATACGGTCGCGGGCACCAAAGACGTATCGAGGCGCGGGTTGAGTTTTTTCACCCAGGAAGACACGGCCGACCATCTGCGACGGCACTTTTCCTCCGGCGAGGGTGATGAGGGTGGGGGCGATGTCCAAAAAACACACGAGGTCATCACGGACCGTGCCCGGCGGAATCTTCCCTGGCCAACGAGCGATCATCGGCACACGCAGCCCGCTATCGTAGGGCCAACGTTTGGCACGGCTCAGACCGGCCCCGTGATCGCTGAAGAAAAGGACAAGGGTGTTGTCGCGGAGCTTCTGATCGTCGAGGAATTTCAGGACATCGCCGATGATGTAGTCCATCGCGGTGATGTTGTCGTGGTATTTACCGACACATTCGCGCACCGCGGGCGTATCCGGGTAGTAGGGCGGCAGCTTCACTTGCGAACGGTCGCGGATCTCGGCGGGTTTCAGACGGGCGATATTCTTCTGGTATTGAGCTTCCGGAGCACGGGCTTGGCTTTCGTGGGTCACGGTGATGTTGTACACCGCGAAAAAGGGCTGTTTCAGTTTCTCCGGGTGCTTCGTCCAGTCGTCGGTGACATCGGACCAGCCGGGGGGGGGATCGAAATTGAAGTCGGTTTTGCCGATGCCGCCGCCCTGCGGCCAACAGATCGTGTAACCGGCCTCGCGGAGATAGGCGGTGTACATGGGCGGGGCGGTTACTAACTTCGAGCGCATGTGGTGACTACCGAGGGTGGTTGGGTATTGCCCGGTGATCAGGCCGCTGCGGCTGGGAGCACAGACCGGGGCGTGTGTGAAGGCCCGCGTGAAACGCGCTCCCTCGGACGCCAGTTTATCCAAATTCGGGGTGATCGCATCCGGATCGCCATAGCAACCCAGATGGGGCGAAATGTCTTCGCAGGTCAATAACACAATGTTCGGCGGATGAGCCGCGATCAGGGCTGGAGCCAGCCCGCTGAGCAGGGCCAGGCAGAGCAGAACACGCATGAGAGTGACTCCTCGCAACACCAACGGCAACGGATCGGTACTACGATCATCCGATTCAGAACGGTTGGGTCGACGCGGCTTTATGGTCGGCGGCTCGATCTTCCGCGGTCCAGGCACGCAATGTCCACCACAACCACAGGCAACACGCCAACCAGAGGATGGTACTCACCCACAAGTACACCCGATGCACCGGATAAAACGGCGGTTGCACGATGACCACCCGGCGGTCGTCGTCCATGAAGGCTTCCAGGAGTTGATGCAGATACAACAACACGAACTGACAGACCATCACGATGCTCCATGCCGACCAGCGACAGACGGTCCGGCGGGGGTGGGGGTCGCGGCTGTAAGCCACTTCGAGGGCCAGTAGCCCCACCCCGATCAGCCCCACCCCATTGAGAGCATCTGTCACCCGTGCGGTGACAGCCCCCTGAGCTGCGGCTCCCCACAGCTGCGTTCCCACGGGGACCACGAACGCGGCATAGAACACAAATCCCCCCTGCCAAACCAACAACACCTGTAGCATCAGGAACCGACGTGCCGTCATTTCACCTCCGCCGCCACTTCACACCATAGGGCAGCACAAACAGATACATCCCCGTGAACCATAAGCTCACGACGATCAGGGCCACGGGTAGGAAAACGTATAGCTTCGCGGCATCGTGAAACCAACTGCCATCGTGCAGGCTTTCAATCACATCCGAGCGACGATAGGCGACTTGGAGAACTTCCGCGGTTTGGAAATCCACCTGGACCTCATAGCGGTTTTGGCACTGGACTTTCACGATGCCATCTTTGGGCCGCACATCGAGGCGATCAATGTCGGCCCACGTCCTGACATCCGCTTCGGGCACAGCACGGACAGCGGCCAGAATCGTGTCGAAACTCACCTGGGGTTCACGACCGTGTCCTTTCTTCGTCACCGGTTGTACCCACGGGAGTTCTTTCTTCAATTGAAGCAGGATGCCGGTGATCAAGACCAACAAAAACGGTGCGGCGACGATGACCGCACCCCACCGATGCGATTTCCGAAAAAAGACACGCGGATTCCAAGTCATGGCAGCTCATTTTGAGGGAAACGACCATTCTTGTTGATTGTCGGTGAGGTTGGGGTTGTGGTCAACGGGGGGCACAATTGACGGTCAGAGCACGGCCGGTTAAGCTGCCACACACGTGCCATCTGTACTCACGGAGGTGACGATGTTCGTCGTTGGTATTCTTTTTGCGCTGGGGCAACCGCCCTTTCACTTGGCTCCCCCTAGCGATGCCGAGGTGATTGCGGCGTTGCCGAAAAGCCCGTTGCCGTTCGTCGAAATCCTGGGCCGCGATGACATTTCGCTGACGAAGACGATTCAAAGTGGTGTCAAGATCGGTCCGCTCTTGCTCTACCCGTTGCTGGGGTCTGGCCATGCAGTCGAAGCGACGTGGCAGTGTGAGGTCACGTGCACCGAGCGCCTGCGCCTTCGTTTTCCAGTCTCTGTGGAAGTGGCTGTCCAACGCCGGCACATGGTGGAAATCCCAGTGGCCACGGTCGTACCGGCACCCTAACGTCGCGCAGGCAACCCAGCCACCGTTGGTCGGTCAACGGGGTGAGTTGGAACGCACCGGGGGCAGCCCCAGGACTTCCACCGGTTGTGGGCCAGCGGGCGTTGTGGCTTCCAGCCGGGTACCGGGTGTTTGGTGCTGCCACTTCAAGTAGGCCAAGGCGATCGGGGCATTCAGGCGGGGAGAAAAACAGCTCGAGGTGACGACACCAACAGCCTGGCCATTGTGCATGATCGGGCTGCCCAGAGGCAGCGGCCCGCCGGCGAGAACCTTCAGTCCAAGAAAGGCCCGGTTGATGTGCCCAGCCCGGTCGCGGGCCATCACGATCGGTTCCTGCCCGAGGAAACAGCCTTTGGTGTAACAGACCGCCCGCGCCACATATCCCACCTCCATGACAAAGCGGTTCTCGTCGATATCGGGTCCGAAGATCGGGGTACCGGCTTCAATCCGCAGTGTCTCGAATGTTTCTGGTGTTCCTTCGGCGGCGCCAGCGGCCACCAGCAGACGCTGGACACCGTTGGCCCGCTCCCGAAGGCTGACGATGTCGAAGCCCGGGTAGCCGAGCAGGTCGTGCCGCCGGATGTGGCATGTGGCGTTGTGGCCGAAGGTCCGCTCCATGTGGGCGAATTCGGGCAAGTCGGGGATCGGTTCCCCTAAGGCGCGTGCCAGCACGTTGGCCGCTTGCGGGCCGGCGATGTGGAACTGGGCGAAGTCGTTCGTGCGATCCGCGATCTCGACCTGCTCGGAAATGAGGTAATGATTGAGATACTGTACCAATGCACCATGGCGACCCGGTGTTGTCTCCACCCAGAGAGCATGCTGTCCATCGCCAAGGCGGATGTGGTAAATCCAGGTTTGGAATTTCACCTTAGCCCGGGGATCGCAGAAGTACGCTTCGCATCCGCCGCCCAGGGGCAGGTTCTGGATGTCGTTGGTGCTGAGGTTGTGGAGAAACAGCGGAGCATCGAGACCGGTCAGGATCAGTTTGGCCGCCGAAGACCGATCGAAGAGGGCCGCGGTAGAGGTGGCGGCGGTGTAATCCGGCATCTGCTGGTCCATGGCCCAACTCGTGAGGTAAGAAGAAGCTGCGCACGGATGATTCAGCGGAGACTGACGGTTGTTTTATGAGCGTCGGGCAGCAGAAGCACATACTGACTGCTATCAATCAGCCGTTGCACCTGCTGCGGGGTGTGGATGGGGGTGGCGAACAGTTCTTCGGCCACGTGGTCGGGATAGCCGCTGGCCAAAAAGAGGCTGGCGCGGCGCGCGGCGAAGGCCCAGAGGGCCGCGGCGGCCCAATCGTCGGGTTTTTCGGCCGCCAACGATTTTTTCGCGGCCTCGGGGCCATCGAGCCGGCGGAGCAGTTCAGCTCCCGGCCCCAAGGGAGGAGCCGCGGTGGTGAGCAAACCAATCCGGCCGCCCGCTTGCACGACCCGGGCGGCGGTCGCCACGGCTTTCGCCAGGTCCAAGAACGTGATGCCGGCAGGATCGCCACCGATGGCGGCAATGACCGTGTCCGGTTCGCGACTGATCGTGCTGCGCCAGCGCGCATCTTGCTGGCGGATGCCCTCAGCACCACTGGCCAGTAACCCCGCGATGACGGCATGAATCCGATCCCCCGAATCTTCAATCACTTGCACGAAAAATGGCGTTCCCAAAAGCCAGGCGATCTCGGCGGCTTCACCTTCCACCCACTGCGGGTGACCGGTCGTGAATTGCCCCACGAAGGCTGCCCGGGTCTCGTGGTTGGACAGGGCCGGGAAGATCGCCGCTTCCGCCCCCGCGTAGCCGGTATGCGGATCGAAGCGCCGCCCCGTCAGCAAAATGACGAAATCCGCCTCAACCACGGAACGGTTCAGATACAGTCGGCGGCCAGCTTTGGTGGTCGCCAGATAGGCATGCTTGCGAGCATCCATCGGATCGTGGATTTCCGTGGTGATGCTGGCAAATTCCACCGGCAGCTGGCGCATCCAACCATCGGGCGAGCCAGGAGGAGAAACCACCGTGACGGCTTGCGGCGGAATACCCACACGGCCCAGATAGCGAAGAACTTCGGCCAGCATCTCAGCCAGATGCGGCAATCGCGGTTCGATAACAATCGCCACCCGATCATCGGGTGTCAGTGCCCGGCGGAGTGGCTCAAACTGGTACGGATGTTCAAGCGCTGCTTGGATCAATTGGGCCGGGGTGCGGTCGGTCGGTGTGTAGGGTTGCTGATGCAGCTGAACCGCTTGCGATGCGGCCACCATCAACCGCCAGGACTCCTCGCCCACCATCAATTCCATCGCGGGGACCATATGTCTTCCTCACAACAGTTGTCCATTATACGCCATGGGAGTTCCGAGTTTCACCCATTGAAGTGGGTGCGTACAATGCGCTAGCGGAAAGGAGATTCACCATGACCTCTCCCACGGCTTACACACCGGTAGCCGGTCGCCTGCTCATCGGCGGCGAATGGCAGGCTTCTCGGGACGATTTCACCAGTCGCAATCCGGCGAATCTGGATGGAGTGATCGGAACCTTCCCCCAGGCTACTGCCGCAGAGGTTCAGGCCGCTGTGGCGGCTGCCCGCGCGGCCTTCCCAGCGTGGCGGCGAACCTCGCGGATTATCCGTGCGGAAGCCTTCGACCGCTTAGCGCAACTCATCAAACGCGAAACCGATGCCCTCGCCGAACTGATGGCCCGTGAATGCGGCAAAAACATCACCGAATGCCGCGCGGAGGTCGTCGAGGGGCTGCACATGGTGCAGTACGTTTTCGGCAAAGGACGCGACGGTGTTTATGGTGAAGTGGTCGCCTCCGAAATTGCCGAAAAAGATGCCTATGTGCGGCGGAAGCCCTGGGGGGTCGTCGCGGTCATTACACCGTGGAATTTCCCCTTCGCGGTCCCCTTGTGGATGCTCGGACCCAGTTTGCTGGAAGGAAACACCTGCGTATTCAAACCCAGCGAGGAAACTGCGGCGGTGGGCCAACGGCTGATCGAACTGTTTGTGGAAGCCGGCTTTCCTCCGGGAACTGTCAATCTGCTCCACGGTTCGGGCACGGTAGGTGAAGCGCTGGTCCGCAACCCGGGGGTGAATGTGGTATGCTTCACCGGGAGCTATGCGGTCGGTCAGCGGATTCAGGAAATTTCCGCCAGCATTCCCAATCGGATCGTGGCCGCGGAGATGGGTGGCAAGAACGCGGTGATCGTCTGTGAGGATGCCCGCTTCGATCTGGCTGTCAACGCCGGCATTCTCTCGGCTTTCAAAACCACCGGACAACGCTGTGTTTCCGCCAGCCGCATCATCGTTCACGAATCGCTCATGGAACGCTACGCAACAGCTTTCACCGACAAGGCCCAACGGCTTCGCTTTGGCGAACCGCTGGACCCGAAAAATTTCGCGGGACCGCTCGTCAATCGCCAAGCCGTGGAGAAAGTCTTAAGCTACAACGCCTTGGCACGCCAAGAGGGCGTCAAAGTGCTCCTCGATGGCACCGAATGTGGCACGAAAGGTTGCTTCGTGCAACCGTTTATTTATCTCAGTGAAGCCAATCCGCAATCGCGCGTGCTGCGCGAAGAAGTTTTCGGGCCTCATGTGGCCCTCATCCCCTTCCGAACTGATGAAGAAGCCGCACAGATTTACAACGCAACCGAATATGGCCTTTCCATGGCCGTCATTACAGAAAGCTACCGCCGGATGCGGTTCTTCCGCGACGAGTGCGACTACGGCATGGCTTATGTCAACCTCCCCAGTATCGGGGCGGAAGTGCACCTGCCTTTTGGCGGCGTCAAAAAAAGCGGTAACGGCCATCCCAGCGCTGCAGGACTGATCGACGTGGTGACGCACAAAACCGCCATCACCATCAATCACGGTACCGACATCAAAATGGCCCAAGGGCTGACGACGGCCATCGACGGCGGACCGGCCTGACCCAACCGGCCTGACCCAGGCGGTGGAGGAGAACCCAAACGATGTTTCAGTTCGACCACCTGACGGTTCCTGATATCCGCACCCCGCTGCCGGGGCCGCATGGGGCAGAACTACTCGCCCGCGACAAAAAATACGTTTCGCCTTCGTACACGCCGGCCTATCCTCTTTTTGTGGACAAAGCCAGCGGTTGTGTCATCCAAGATGTTGACGGCAACCTGTTTCTAGACTTCACCGCAGGTATCGCCGTCACCAACACTGGCCATTGCCACCCAGAAATCGTTGCGGCCATCCAGGATCAGGCCGCCAAGCTCATCCACATGAGCGGTACCGACTTCTACTACCGTCCGCAAATCGACCTGGCCGAAAAGCTTGCGACCATCGCCCCCGGTTCCACGCCAAAGAAAGTCTTCTTCTGCAATAGCGGAGCCGAGGCGTTGGAAGGAGCATTGAAACTGGCGCGGTGGCACACCAAACGCAACCGCGCCGTTGCCTTCTTCGGGGCTTTCCACGGGCGGACGTATGGGGCCATGTCGCTGTCGGGGTCCAAGCTGGTCCACCGCCGTGGTTTCTCACCACTGGTTCCTGATATTCACCATGTCAACTTCCCGCGGCAGTGCCCCGAAGGGGGGGTATGCCGCGACAAATGCCGGCTTGTCGCCGAACTCGAAGACACGATCTTCCGTCGCACAGCCCCGCCGGAAGAAGTCGCGGCTATTTTCGTTGAGCCGATTCAAGGGGAAGGGGGCTATTATCCCATCGCCCCAGGATGCCTGCCCGCTTTGCGGCAATTGTGTGACAAACACGGCATTTTGCTCGTCGTGGATGAAGTTCAATCCGGCATGGGCCGCACCGGGAAGATGTTCGCCGTAGAACACTATGGTGTCGAACCCGACATTATTTGCACGGCCAAAGGCATCGCCAGTGGCATGCCCTTGGGAGCGATCATTGCGAAGGCGCACGTGATGGACTGGCCCCCCGGCAGTCATGCGAGCACCTTCGGTGGCAACCCCGTTAGCTGTCGTGCGGCATTAGCTACCATCGCACTGCTGGAACGCGAATACATGGCCAATGCCACAGCCCGCGGAGAACAACTGCGAGCCGGCTTGCGGGAACTTGCCCAAAAACACTCGGTTCTGAGCGGCGTCCGGGGAATCGGACTGATGACAGCCGTTGACCTGCCTTCGCCCGGTTATCGCGAGAAAGTCATTCAAACCGCATTCCACCACGGGTTGTTGTTGCTGGGTTGTGGGGAAGCGGCCATTCGCTTCTGCCCGCCCCTGTGCGTTTCGGCACAGCAGGTGCAAACGGCGCTGACGATCCTCGATGGCGTCCTAGGGGCGGTGGAAATCGCGAAACCGCCCACCGCGGCAGCAGAGCCGATCGCGCAGAATATGCCAACGGGAGCTTGAACGATCATCACCGCGATGCACGCGACAACAAGTTCAAGGCGATGGTGGAAGATTCAAGGCGATGGTGGAAGATCAGGCCGCTGCCACCGGTGGACGGACCGTCAAGACCGGACATGGAGCTTGCCGCACAACCATCTCCGCAACGCTGCCGAGCAACACGCGCAGAAGTCCGGTGCGACCGTGTGTGCCAATGCAGATCAAATCGGCCTTCAGATCGTTCGCGGCAGCAATAATTTCGGCCGCGGGTGAACCAATCCGTACTTCCGCACGCGGGTGAAGATGCGTCAAGTGTTCGGAAGCAATCACGTTAGCTAAACCTTGCTTGCCCGAAGCGACCATCGCCTCCAAGTCGGCCAAAGGCGCTGGAGTGGGCATGACCGCATCCGGCAGGGCCAGGATTGTGTCGGGAACAACATGCAACAGGATCAATTCCGCTGAAAACTTCTGAGCCAATTCCGCAGCATAACGTATCGCCGGTCGAGCATATTCGCTGAAATCCGTCGGCACAAGAATACGATGAAGGTGAATCATGGTGTCGGCCTCCCGGTGGTAGTAGCGATTATGTTATCGCGACGATGTCTGCGTGAAACGTTCAAAATCATCGCGCAGGCTGCGAGTGACCGAGCCTTCGGTACCTGACCCAATCGTGGCTCCATCAATACGGACAATCCCAATAATCCCACAAGCCGTCCCCACGATAAAGACTTCATCCATCGTAACAAGCTCGGTAAGAGTCAATGCTTGCTCTAGAGTGGTGCATGATGATCGATGCAGCCAGGTACGAAAGAAATCGAACGTGGCATTCTCGGGTTGGCCAGCGGCAGCGATAATTTGTCCCCGTTGTACAGCCCATAAGCACCCCTCCGTTGAACAGACAAGATGACCTTGGCGCGTGGGAAATAAGGCTTCTAAACAACCATGTGTTAAAGCGTATCGTTTAGCCTGGACTATATGCAATTGATTGAGGGTGCGATACCGGTGAGCCGGATTATCAAGGTCGAGTGACAACGGGGAAATCACTGTATGCAGACCGTAGCCATACAATTCACGCGGAAAGGGCTGATACTCTTCAACAATGATAATAACCTGGGGGTCTAACTTGCGTGGGTCGGGTCCGATGGTACCGACCCCACGCGTCACGATGATGCGTACATAGGCGTTGGTGCGTTGATTCTCCGTAGCGGTTGAAAGAATGGCAGATTCTAATTCGGAATGACTATACGGAATGTCGATACCCAGTGCCGCAGCGGCTTGGAATAAATGACGACTGTGAACATCATAAGCAATAATTTGGGAATGAATCATTCGCAGATGTTCCCAAACCCCATCGCAATAGAGAAATCCGTGATCAAAGACATTCACAGAAGCATGCAGCTTGTCAACAAGCTGACCATTGAGCCAGACCCATGACATGACTTACATTGCGATTGGTACGAGTTGAAGAATAATAGCATTTACCGTGATAGTACAAATTTTAATCTTCCATATTCAAATTGCAAGAAGTAATGGCGTCGTTGGCACGGGCTGAAGTAACGGTGGGTCATCAGTGATTCGACCGCTGGATATGCGCACTACACGATCGGTCATGGGTACGATTTCCAGGTTATGGGTGACCATGATAATAGTGACACATTCGTCGCGGTTGATTTCACGGAGAAGTTGCATGATGCCGCGACCACTCTCGGCATCAAGATTTCCTGTCGGTTCATCGGCTAATAGCACGCGTGGATTCATCAATAGAGCGCGGGCGATGGCTGTGCGTTGCATCTCGCCACCGGAGAGTTCGCGCGGGCGATGCTTCGTACGGTGACTGAGGCCAACCTTTTCCAACAACTCGTATGCGCGCCGGCGCCACTGCCGGCGTGTTGGCCACCAACTCACCCATGAGTGACCGATATAAGCTGGCATCAATACGTTATCTAGAGCCGATAGCTCTGGAAGAAGGTGATAAAATTGAAAAATATAGCCGAATGTTCGATTGCGGAGCTGGTCACGTTCTTTGGATGGCAAACTATCAATACGCTTGCCATCGAGAAGAATTTCTCCCGAATCAGGGGTATCCAGAATCCCTAAAAGATGCAAGAGTGTGCTTTTGCCCGAGCCGGACGCGCCAACGATACTCAGAAATTCACCAGTCTGAACTTCCAGATTTAACCCATTGAGTACACGAATCTCGACAGCATGCCGACGATAGGTTTTTTTGATGTCCCGCGCGATCAACATAATGTACGATTCCTCTAAAGTTCTCTCTCGATTGCGAGAGTGTCCCAATCATCATCTGTAGTAGCCTGAAACACCGTCATTCGAATCGCAGTGCGCGCACGGGTTGAAGCCGTGCAGCCCGCCATGCCGGAATCAAGCTAAACAGCATGGCGGTACCAACGGCTCCCATGTCAATCATTAAGATTGTCATCGAGTCGATATTTGTTGGAATCTCTTTGAAGTAGTAAACATCGCGCGGAAAAACAGCCCGACCCGTCAAACTCGACAGGGCAGCCTCGATCTCGTTAATGTTGTTTGTTATCCATATCCCTAAGAATGTTCCGAATGTACAGCCGACTATTCCGAGTAGCATACCGTAGCCAAGAAAAATTTGCAGCACACCCCAGTTGCTAGCACCAAGGGACTTCATTATCCCAATATCGCGGTATTTCTCACTTACAATCATTGTGAAAATAGCCAGGATACTGAAACCGGCGACACCAACAATCATGAAGAGTAATAAATTGAGGATACCACGTTCCACATCAATCGCCGCTAGAAGTGGCCCTTGGTGTTCCTCCCAGGTGGCGATGCGCACCTCAGGAGAATTCCTGAAGAACATTCTCAATTCCTTTGTGACAATTTCCTTATCACGTTCATAGTTGTGGAGTTTGATTTGGAAGGCTGTGGCACGCTCGAGCATACCGCGGATTCGTTGCAGCTGATCCAGCGGGACGAAAACAAAACTCTGATCGTACTCGCTCATCTCCGTTTTCAAGTAGTCAGTAACCAGAAAGCTGCCCCAGACTGGTTTTAGTTCTTGCCCCCCGGCTGTCGTGATGATGATATCATCGCCCTCTTCGAGCGCCACTTCCTCAACGGTTTGACCTTTGTCATCCCGATAACGAAAGTGGGCGATGGCATAACCAACGATGGCACCATGGATTTTTGCCTGCGGTATTCCTTTATCAATTTCCAGATTCGGCGGTGGAATCGAATTGGGGTCTTCGATCTTCATTTGGGCTGGCTGCGACAACATGTTCGCATCGTGATATTCCCACTGTTTACGATTCCACTCATGACGTTGAATGGCCGACGCAGTCAATTCAAAGCTCGGCGTTCGTGATCCTTTCTGTCGGACCAGATACTCGGCGAATCCGCCAACTTTAGCACGGCTGTGCGGCTCAATCCCAATCACGCGCACTGGTTTGGCAATCACCGTACCCCGGTAGCGGAATTGCAGAATCGCAAAGGTTTCTATCGTCGGTGTGACCGCTTCGATCCGCTCTCGGAGAATCGGGTTGCTTTTCATCTGTGCTATGATCTGTTGCGGCGTGAGTGCATCACCATTGTCATCCAAAACTTCAAAACCATCGGTTCGCTCCGTGTCGATGACGACATCCGAGAGGATCCCATGCAACCGGTCTTTGAGTTTCGTACTGAACCCACTCATGACGGCGTTGACAACAATCAATGTGGCTACGCCAAGCATGACACTCACAATGCAGATGAATGCAAGGTAGCGCGTTTGTAAATAACGCACACACAATATAATCTTGTACACAGTATCGCTTCCCGCAGGGTGGTCTTGTTCGCCATTAAGAGCTATCTACCGTGCTTCTAGCAAGATTGGCGAGTTTGGAAAAGGCGAAGTGGAGGAAGACTTCCGGAGGCGAGCTTCGGACCCATCCGCATTACACCCTATCAATTCTCCTGCGCAATGAATTCGCGTTGTCAAGCAAAAAAAAGAAAAATTTACCACTTGCTGTCGATCGTAAGGACTGGGGGTGTGGCCACCAGCTGGATAAATCCTTGCCACACCAGTATTTACGTGAAATACTAATTTCTCTGTTCGAGCGACCGGACATTGGTGATGTTTGAATGCATCCTCAGCGCCGGTCCGCGCGATCATTTCGACTCGGGGCGCAGAAGGGGGAAGAGGATGACGTCGCGGATCGTTGGGGTGTTGGTCAGAAGCATTACCAGCCGGTCGATGCCAATGCCCAGACCGCCGGCGGGGGGCATTCCGTGTCGCAGAGCACGGATAAAGTTCCGATCCATTTTCGCCATAGAATCTTCTTCCGATAAGCCGGCTAATTGTCGCGAGAACGTTTGTTCTTGCGTGATTGGATCGTTCAATTCCGTGTAGGCGTTGGCTAACTCCATCCCGCGGACGTACAACTCGAACCGTTCGGCAATCCGTGGGTCGCTGCGTGAACGCTTGGTGAGAGGGCACAGCGACGCGGGATAGTTGTAGACGAAGATTGGCCCTTCGAGATGTTCTTCCACCACTTCCTCAAATAATTCATGGACCAGCACATCGTGTTCTTTGGCGACACGCGCCTCTCCAGGGCGTTCTGGTGTTGTTTCGAGGGCGATCCCGGCGGCCCGTGCGGCGGCGCGGACGGCCACTTCATCGAACATGTCGCAGCCGACGTGGCGGTGGAAGAGGTCGGCGTAGGAGGTCCGCTGGAATGGCGGAGCGAAGTTCACAATGGCGTCGCCGTAGGGCAACTGGCGGCTGCTGCCGAGGGCATCCACACACGCGACGATCAGCCCTTCAGTCAGTTCCATCATGGTGAAGAGATCACCGTAGGCCTGGTACAGTTCGAGCATCGTGAATTCCGGGTTGTGCCGGCGGCTGATGCCTTCGTTGCGGAAAACACGGCCGAGTTCATAGACTTTGTCCAACCCCCCCACAAGGAGCTTTTTGAGGGGCAATTCTAAGGCAATCCGCATGTAGAGGTCGATATCGAGGGCATTGTGATGCGTTTGGAAGGGGCGGGCGGCGGCTCCGCCGGCGATGGCGTGCAACGTGGGTGTTTCGACTTCGAGGAAGCCGAGGTTGTCGAGGTAGTGACGAATGGTGCGGATCAACTTCACCCGTTTCTTGGCTCGGTCCAGTGTTTCAGGATTGTAGATGAGGTCGAGGTAGCGGTGCCGCAGGCGGTAATCTTCGTCTTGCATCCCGCCCCATTTGTCGGGATGGGGTTCCAGGGATTTGGTGAGAAACGTCAGCTGGGTAGCGAAGATCGATAGCTCGCCGCGCTTCGATTTGCCGAAGGTGCCATCGATGCCGATGAGGTCACCCAGATCGAGCAGCTGTGCGATCGCCCAACCGGTTTCACCGACTTGTTTTTGCCCGACCATCACCTGAATACGGCTGGTCAGGTCGGGAACCCCCTGAACATCGCTTTCCCGTTCGCTTTTGAGTTCGCGAATTGTCGGTATGCCGGAGGAATCTTTAATGTCCAGGAAGTAGAGCTTCCCGGATTGCCGGCGGCTGACGATACGCCCGGCAACCCGCACACGCGGCCGCTGCTCTTCAGGCAAATCGGCGTCGAGTTTCACCACCTCGGCAATCGGCATGACACCATCGAAGCGCTGCCCCCACGGATCAATGCCGAGGGCTTCGAGAGCACGCAATTTTTCCAAACGGATTTCCGAGAAATCGTGTCGTTCGTCGGCCACGGTACGGCTTCCTTGGATCAGCAAAAGGACTCGATGCTGGCGTTTTAGCCACAACGCTCGCCAAGTACACCCGCCTTATTGAGACTCCGGGTGGAAGTTGGTGGGGATAGAACACCGTCGGCCAATCTGGGTTGAAGTGAACCTCGTCGCCAACTGGTGTGAGTGGGCCTAACGCCCGGCGAAGTGCATCTTCGCGCGGGAGCCGGACGTTGTTGAGGATGACCTTGGTTCGCATCACAACTCGGTACCACAATCGCTCGCGATTGTTTCAGCTGCGCGGACGTTGTTGAGGATGACCCCGGTTCGCACGGCACAGCCTGGCCGAGGGTTCTTGCAGGTCTCACCCCGGTTTTTGAGAATGTCATCCGCGGACGACACCACGCATCGACTTTTGCGCGCCGAGGGGGTATACGATTCTCGGGCAAACTTTGCCCACAGTGCTGTCAGAGGAATTGATCTATGGTTGGCACGGAGCGCCACATCGCCGAGCGAATCTTTCACGATCAGCAAGCCTGCCAGCGGGCGGAAAGTTTCCGCATTGGGGCGGCCCAGCTAACATTTGCGCAGGAGTGGTACCTCGATCACGAAACGTGGGTGCGTTTCGCCTTCGGGCAACTGGGCGAACTCCGGGGTCGGCATGTGCTCGACTATGGCTGCGGACACGGTATGGCAGCTGTCACGATGGCCCGCGCAGGAGCGCTGGTGACTGCGTGCGATCTGTCGCCCGGATATGTCCATGAAGCCCGGCAACGGGCCTTGGCCAATGGCGTGGCGGTGGAATGTGTGGTCGCCAACGGTGAAGAGCTACCGTTTGCCGCGGCCACCTTCGATGCGATTTGGGGGCATGCCATCCTTCATCATCTCGATTTGGTGAAAGCCGGGCGCGAGTTGCGGCGAGTGCTGAAACCGGGGGGAGTCGCGGTCTTGTGCGAGCCGTGGGGGGGGAACCCGCTTTTGCGCTTCGCCCGTGCGATGTTGCCCTATCCTGGCAAACATCGCACCGCCGACGAACAACCGCTGACTGCTCGTGACCTCCAACCACTGCGCAAACTCTTTGGTCATATGGAGTTATATGGATTCCAACTGCTTGGCATGATTCGTCGCCTGGGGCATTGGCCACAACTTCTCCGCGTCCTGGATGGTATCGATACCCAACTGTTGAACCGGTGGCCGTCGTTAAAAAACTGGTGCCGGTATATGGTGATTGTCCTGCGATTGTGTTAGAATGTCGCGGTTGTGCGGATTCTGCCGCAGATGTCGCTGCCAGGAACGCACCTATGCCAGCCGCGCACACGCCCGTTGAAGCCGCTTCGCCCGCCGCGTCCTCACCCGCGACAACCCCAGGGGGGCAAACCCTCTTGGCGGTGTTGGTTGTGGTGGCGCTAGCGCTACTCATCTACCGTGGATATGGCCACCATCTCACAGCCGCTCGCCCCACCGAACCACTGGCCCTGGCCCGAATTGATCTCAATACAGCCGATGAGAAAGAACTGGCCCAAGTGCCCGGTTTAGGGCCGAAGCTAGCCGAGAACATTGTGGCCCACCGGCGGCAGCACGGTGTGTTTCAATCGGTCGAACAACTTCAGGACGTGCGCGGTATCGGCCCCCTCATATTCGAGAAGGTGCGCTACCATGTCACCGTTGGCACGCATCAAGTGCCGACGGCCTCTGCGGCCAAGCCGGCGGCTTCTCAGCAGGGGGGTGCAGCCGCCCTTCCACGACCGCGAGCGTCGGGGGTGAAGAAAATTCAACCTGGTGAGCCACCGATCAATGTGAATTCGGCAAGTGCCGACGAACTCCAGCGCTTACCAGGGATTGGTCCCGTCATGGCGCAAAACATCATCACCGCCCGCACAATTCAACCCTTCGAGCAAGTCGACGATCTGGACCGCGTCAAAGGCATTGGTCCCAAAACCCTCGAAAAACTCCGCCCCTTCGTGGTAGTTCGGTGAGCAACAACCATATCAGGACGGCATAAGGTTTCTCCGTAGCCGGAACTGAGGTGTCGGAAAAGTTCATGCCGGCCCGAGAAGCCAACAAACGGCCTATTTTGTGGCTTGGGCGATCCCGGCCGTGGCTTGGGCCGCTTCCGCGCGTTTCTTCTGGCGCTCGGCAATTTCGTCGGCGAACAATTCGCGGACTTTCTTTTTCGCGAAGAAATCAATGATCCACGGTGCGAAGCGATTCACCAGAACCAACAATTTCCCGCGGAAGGTGAGCGTTACATCGAGCGAACCGCGTTCGAGGGCGCGGAGTGTGGCGACGGCCACTTCTTCACTGGTCATGCCTCGGAGATGGTCGAGGGGCATTTTGGCCTTCTGTTCCAGCATATTTTTGGAGAAGTTCGTTTGTGTTAGGCCGGGGGAAATCACGATCACGTCGATATTGTCTTTGGCGAGTTCGGCCCGGATGGCTTCACTGAAGCCCATCACGGCGAATTTGCTTGCGGAATACAGCGACCGAGCCGGTAAGGCCCGTTTCCCCACCACCGACGAGATGTTCACAATCGCCGGGGTCGTCCCTTGCTTGAGAAGCGGCAAAAAGACACGCGTGGTTTCCGTCAGTCCGAAGAAATTCGTTTCAAAAATCTTGCGAAGAATGTCCGGGGCCGAGTCCATGAAATGCCCTGTGGCGCCGATCCCGGCATTGTTGATGAGAACATCCAGACCGTGGAAGTGTTGTGTGGCCGCGGCGACCATTGCGGTCCGATCTTCGGGTTTGGTCACATCGGCCACCACGGTTTGCACAATTCCGCCCGCGGAGCGGACCTGCGCAGCCAATTCCTCCAAAAGCGGCTGAGAGCGGGCGGCGGCCAGCACCCGGCAACCCCGGCGCGCCGCCTCGACCACCAGCGCCCGACCGATCCCTTGCGAAGCCCCCGTCACCAGAACCCGCAAACCCCGTAAATTGCGCCGTGCCATCATTCCACCTCCTCCCTAATGATGTTTTACTAATCCCCAGCCGGTGCGTGGGTCGTTCCTTCGCCGGAAGCTAATGATCATCCTGCGAGACTGTGATGAAGACAACGATTTTCACCAATGCAACACTTGTGCTGCCGGATCGGGTTGTGCCCGATGGTACGTTGGTGGTGGATCGGAGCCGCATTTGCGCGGTGGGACCCGCGGAGCTGCGGCCAGGACCTTCGGCGGAAATCCTGGATTTGCAAGGGATGTACCTCGCACCGGGGTTTGTCGATCTTCACGTTCATGGGGGCGATGGAGCCGATTTCATGGATGGTACGGCGGAAGCCTTTCACACGATTTGTCGGTGCCACGCTCGCCATGGGACCACGAGCCTGACACCCACCAGCACCGTAGCCCGTTACGATCAATATGTTCAGTTTGTGAACAATTGTCAATATCTGTTGGGGGAAGTACCCGGTGGGGCACGAATTATCGGTTGTCATCTCTATGGGCCGTATTTCGCGCGGCCGGCACGCGGCTGCCATCCCGAACGTGACTTTCTCATCCCCCAGCCGGACAACTCTGAACCGCTGTTGCGGAATCGCTCTACCCTGCCGATGGTCGTGACCATCGCTCCTGAAATTGCGAATACCGAATGGCTGGTTCGCACCTATCGCACGCGTGGGGTTCGTTTCAACATCGGCCATAGCCACGCGACCTTTGCCCAAGTGGAAGCCGCTGTGGAGTGGGGCGTGCGGCATGTCGACCACCTGTTTTGCGCGATGTCGGACCGTGCTCGTCTACGGCAATCGCAAACTTATCCCATGCGCGGCGGCGTCATGGAAGCGACCCTTTACTTCGAGGAATTGACCACGGAAGTGATTGCCGACGGCCAACACCTGGCCCCAGAGTTGTTACGCCTGGCGTACAAGGTGAAAGGTCCTGATCGCTTGGCCCTCGTGACCGATGCGATGCGAGCTGTCGATCAACCCGATGGCGAATACTGGTTCGGTGCTGAAGGCGGCGGCGAGCGCGTCCGCAAACAAAACGGAGTCGGGGTAACACTCGATGGCTCCGCCTTGGCTTCGGGCGTCATGGGTATGGACCACGCGGTGCGCACGATGCACTTCAGCGCAGGAATCCCGTTGCCGGAGACGATTCGCATGGCCACGCTGACACCCGCGCGCGTGCTGGGCGTGGATCACGACCTCGGCAGTCTGGAGGTGGGAAAGCGGGCCGATCTTGTCGTTCTCGATCGCAGATTGAACGTACAAAGTGTCTACATCGGTGGCGGGAAAGTCTTCTAAAAGCCGCGGCCCACACTGTGCCGTGTGGGCCGAAGCCGAGGGTGAAGAAACGATCAGTTGCAAAGGGGATTATCCCGACAGGCTCTCAGTCGCTGATGTTGCTGAGGAAGTCTTCATACTTCTTGCGGGCCTGGAACTCCTCATCCATCAGCTTCTTCTGCTTGTCCGTCAACTGGTCAATCTCCTTCTCCTGCGCCGACAACTTCTTCAAATACACCTCATACACCTCCGCATCCCGCGGCGTGTCCCGCAGATTCTTGCGAATCCGATCCTGATCCTGATTCAAACGCTGCA
>JANWYJ010000095.1 GCA_025055115.1 Gemmata sp. | reverse complement strand
TGGCCGATACCACCACGGGGCCGGTGGTCATCGGGGACAATGCGGTGGTGACAGCGTTTAGCCGGTTGGAAGGTCCGTGTTTCATCGGTTCGGGGTCGCATCTGTTGTCCGCGAAGGTGCGGGGCGGAACATCCATTGGCCCGCACTGCCGCATCGGCGGCGAAGTCGAAGCCAGTATCGTGTTGGGTTATACCAACAAGTATCACGATGGTTTTTTGGGGCATAGCTACGTGGGCGAGTGGGTCAATTTGGCCGCAGGCACCAGTACCGGCGACTTGCGTTGCGATTACGGACCGATTCGCGTCGGGATGGAGGGGGATGAGATCAACACCGGACGGACAAAACTCGGCAGCCTCATCGGCGATCACGTCAAAACCGGCTTGGGGGTGTTGCTGAATTGTGGCACGACGATCGGTATCTTTGCGCAAGTGCTTCCCAGTGGCCAATTTGCGCCGCGAAGTATCCCGTCGTTTCACCGCGTCGGGCCGGAGGGCATCCGCGAACTGGATGGGGATCGCTTGTTGGCCACTGCGGAGGTGGTGATGCGGCGGCGGGGGCGAGAACTGACGCCGCCACAGGCCGCGGTGTACCGCTTCTTGGCCCGGGAGGCGGAACGGATCACCGCCGCGCCGCGGCCATTGCGCAAGAGTGCGTAAAAAGCGCGAATGGTCACCGGATAGTTGGTGATTGGTATCATTTTTGCCCAATTTTTGTCAGAAGTTACTCCAGGAAGGGGGTTGGTAATTCCTTGGGCGACTCACCGCCGGAGCGACGAAGACTGGCTTGACCCGCTGAAACGAGCAAGCGGCGCGGTGATTCTCTTAGCCACCCACGGCTCGGTTGTGACCCGAAAAACGAACGAGAAAATCCCAACCCGGTGTCGCCCCCGACGCCTGTGACCCGAAAAACGAACGAGAAAATCCCAACCCGGTGCCGCCCCCGACGACGCCGCTCCTGAAGAACTCCCGCCAACACGTCCACCCCCCCGGATTGCCGCCAAACAACCCAAACCACAAGGCCGGCGCGCGTGGGCGGTTGGGGTCTGCGTTACCCTCACGGCCCCTACTGCACGAACCTCGACTTCACCTCGTCGTCGTTGAGAAAAACTAGCCCGATGATCCCCATCACGACATTGACTAAATCCAGGTTGACTACTTGGATGATCTGCATGATGACCATTAATCCCGGCTCGTAGTAGGGCCACTGTGGCCCTAGCAAGTTGGACCCGCGGATGATTGCCAGGATGCCCCATACGATTCCGAAGTACAGACCCGGCCACAGACAGCAAACACCCATGCTGAAAACAACGCAAATGAGCGCGTTGAGAATCGCCCAGGCTCCGCCGCCGATCAACATTCCGCCGATGGCGGTCACTTTTCCTGGTTTTCGATAGCGTACATCATCGGCGGCGCTTGGAACAAAGGGGGGCGGAGTCGCAGCGGGGTATGGCCATGGCGGTGCGTGTTTCACTGAGGACGCGTTTGACAGAGACCCACTTTGGGGGGACTGTGGCCACGGTACCCTGATCGGTTTGTCGCACTGCGGACATTCGAACGTCTCACCCGCTCGATCATCACTGAGCGTCAGCCGCGTTTGACACCAAGGGCACAAAATGACAATGGCCATGGACCCGCCTTATCGCACCAAGAATTCGTTGATGGAAGCCGACCATCCCTCCGGGCCTCACTTCACAGTCCTCCTCCTCAGTTCCAACCATCGTAACTAATGTTCACACAGTGGGCAAGTCCGAAATACCACCCATCCGTCGCACGAACACGCAAACGATCGACATAATTCCTCCATAGGCTGGTCTTGGCCCTTATCGACATAATGCCTCCATGGGCTGGTCTTGGCCCTTCACGAATATCCGCCCAACTGATGAGTACCAGAGAGCTAAATCCACATTCCATCCAATATTTTCACCACGGTGATGGAGACACCAACGTACCTACCCAACAGTTCGTGACTGGGCTGCAATTGGGAAGATCGAAACGATTTTCCTGGTGCGGTGGTTTTGTTTCTGTGAGGCGTTTTCCTGGGGTGCATCGGCGGGTGGCGTGCTGTGTCGCCGCGCCGGGGGCTTACTTCTTCTCCCCGGGGAGTTTCCCTGTAACGCTGGCAGCATTGGCCCGTGTCGCCCGAATTCGCTCCAGCAGATTGTGTTTGGCGATCGACGCCGGGTCTTGGGGGACGACCGCGGCGCTGGGTAGGGGGGTCGGTGTTGTGACGGTCGGTTTCGCCGTTTCGGTAGAATCTTTGTTCTCATCGGCGGTGAGGCGATCTTCGGCATCTACAAAGCCGGTTTCCCCGTACATAGCCTTCAATTCGCTCAGACGCACCACCCGTTCGAGTCGGAAATAGGCAATCTCTTCATACGGCACGAAAAACGCCCGGCCTTCGTCGGTGGAACCGCCTTCTCGGCCGCGGAACACGATGTAATTGGGCTCGAAGCGGGCCACCGTATCAACGGCTAGCACGGCCTGATTGTGGAGCACCAGGTTAATCTGGGCGTGGAACGATTCCGGGATGCGTTTGAACAATTCCAGACACTCTTCCCGACGCATACCTATCTCCTTGATCCACCCTGTGCGCGACGGCGGGCCGGTTTCAGGCGCGCACAAGCTCCAAGGCCGTTGGGGGGCTGGTCAGTCGGCGGTACAACCACACCTGGGCAATTGCGGCGACGATACCGCCCCAGGCGCAGACCATGGGCCAATTCAGGTGGGCGAGGAACCATTCCCATGGGGTTGCAACAATCCCCAAGCCGCGGTGGAGGTGTTGGTTTTCCCCTGGTGGTTGCAGTGCCCCCGCGGCGCGAGCCGCGGCGGTGTCTTCCAAAACGCTCAACAGCAGGGTCAGGACGGCGGTAATCACCAGGGCGCTGACCAAGAGCGACAACGGGGCTTTGATCCGCGACCACAGGTCCTTCTTGTAGGGCAGTAATCGGTGACCATCGCCCAGACGCCGCCAGATTTTGGTGAAGCACGCATCGGCCGCTTGCGGATTGGCGAAAACGATGGTCAGCCGGCTGGTGGTCAGGCCGTCTTTGTCGTAGTCGAGCAGCAGGGTATTGTTGAGCAGATCGAGTTTGACGCGACGCAGGGCTATCAATTCGAGGCGGATGGCGAACGGACCGAGCAGTTCATGCAGCTCGCCGGTTTCGACGGCGGTCAGAAACTCCGGTGGCGGAGTGCCGGTGCAGGGAGTGACATACAATTGGCTGAACGTAAGAACGACAAGGGAATGCGATTGTACTTCTGGGTGCGACCAGAGGCGGCGTCGTGTGGCCCCGGGCAGAGTCGTTTCCAAAACGGTCGTATTCACGGCGGGCCTGCGGGCGGAAGTCCGGTGAATCCAGGCTTTCGACAGCCTCACCCCTAACCGGTAGCACGGGCTTCAGCCGCGGTCAAATGGCTTCTAGGGGGGGGCCGTGGCCGATTCGCGCCGGGCCACAATGTCGTTGTGTTCCTTCGTGATACCCCCGCCGAACTTCAGCCGACGATGCCACGGCCGATCCAGAACAGGACCGCGGCTAGGGTAACGCAGGCCGGGAGGGTGAGAACCCAGGCCAGGAGAATCTTGCGGCAAGTTGCGGCTTGAATCCCTGAGCCGTTGGCGGCCATCGTGCCCGCGACACCACTGGAGAGAACTTGCGTGGTACTTACGGGCAGATGGGCGAAATCGGCACCCAGAATGGTGGCCGCGGCTACGGCTTCAGCCGCTGCACCCTGGCCATAGGTGAGGTGCGTTTGACCAATCTTTTCGGCCACGGTAATGACAATCCGCTTGTAACCGATGCAAGTACCGATTCCCAGCGCCAAAGCCGTACCGATCACCACCCACAGCGGCACAAACTCAATAGCCGGGGTCAGTTGTTTTTTGCGAATCTCGTGGAGCCGTTCCAGCATGGCCGCGGGGTAACGCTCCGGAACGCTTTCCATCGCTTGGAGTGTGCGCTTCGTGCGGAGGATCGCCTGGCGCAATTCCCACCGGACATTGACCGGGTTTCCGGCAGCATCGGTTTCTTCCACGGTGGCGAGTTCTTCGAGGTTGGTTCGCCCGGTCAGCCGGGTGGTGATGTAGGTGAGGTCGGCATCCAATTGGGGGGAAAGTTCGACATTGTGTTGGGCGAATTCGGTACGAATTGCGGCCGCCGCTTGGAGCACGTCGGGGGCCATCTCGGGGCGATTGACGGTCAGGGCGTAATGAACTGGCATAAAGCCAATCAGGACTAACAGAAGCAGCCCCATTCCCTTCTGGCCATCGTTGGAACCGTGGGCAAAGCTGACGCCGCCACAGGTGAGGATCAACACGACACGAACCCAACGCGGCGGCCGGTCGTCGCCTTCGGGGGGGCGGTATAAACGCGGTTCTTTCAGGACTTGCTTCATCAACAGCAGTAACGTGGCCGCCAAAATGAAGCCGATCAACGGCGAGAGCAGCAACCCCAGCCCAACCTCCCCGGCTTTCGCCCAATTCACCCCGCTCAGCCCCGTTCCCTCCCACAAGCTGTTGGCCATACCAACACCCAGAATGGAACCAATCAGTGTGTGCGAGCTAGAAACCGGCAACCCGAGGTACCAAGTCCCCAAGTTCCATGTGACGCCGGCTAACAGCAAGGCCAAGACCATCACCAAAGCGGCATCGGAGCGGGCGTCGATGAGCAGATCGACGGGGAGCAAGTTGACAATACTGAACGCCACCGCCGCCCCGAAAAACAGCACAGTTATCAACGCGCCAAGAAAGTTGAGGAAGCCAGAGTAGATGACGGCGGGGGTTGCTGGCAACGTGCGCGTGTAGATGACCGTGGTTACTGCGTTGGCGGTATCGTGGAAGCCATTGATAAACTCAAAGGCAAAGGCGATCAGTAACGCCAAGGCCAAAATCACAAGCGAACCCAGCGGCAACGCAGCCACAGCATCCCAAAACGTCATACGTCCTACCTATCGTGAACAGGAACGGCCCCTCCCAGTATTTCGTCGCTGGTGGGAGAAGCCATCGCGTCTGTGGTCGATCTTCACACGATCTTCACAGAAATTCTCATCCTAGCGAATCTTTCGAGGAATACATTCCTGGCATAGGCTTTGACGCTCAGTGTGGATAGCGACGACCCCCGTGGATAGCGACGACCCCCGCTCCCGAACGGCCAACGTGCCAGACGACCCATCGACCGAAGCGCTCGGGCCAGAACAACAGCACCTTTTCGCTAAAAGCGTTTCGAACGGCCAACATGCCAGACGACCGATCGACCGATCGAACGGCCAACATGCCAGACGACCGATCGACCGAAGCGCCTTCACCATTGTGGCTGGGGGCAGCAAGAAATGACCGTCATACCAGGCTCAGGATAACGATCGACCGAAGCGCCTTCACCATTGTGGCTGGGGGCAGCGATCGATCACGGGGCGACGCGCAGTTGAGAAGTACGCCAGAGATACGCGCAGTTGAGAAGTACGTCAGAGATACGCGCAGTTGAGAAGTGCGCTAGAGATACGCGCAGTTGAGAAGTACGCTCGAGATACGCGCAGTTGAGAAGTATACCCAGCGAAGTACGCCGTCGGCCGCGTTGGGTACGCCAGTAGGCCAGTAGCGATGGATCGCGGGCCGACGCTCAGAAGAGAAGGGAACGCCGGGTCCGTGGGAGCTGGCCGAGGGCGGCAACGCCACCTGACGAAGTTTATTCTGCGGCTTTGGCGTTTCCTTAATGGTCCGTGGGAGCTGGCCGAGGGCCGATGAAGGCGACGAGTAACCGTCGCCCCGTCGTTGGCGTTTCCTCAATGGTCCGTGGGAGCTGGCCGAGGGCGGCAACGCCACGGTCTGTTACACGGCCAGTCCGCAGCAGGAGCCGGGGGCGTTCGCATGCCCTCGGGGTCGGGTCTGGGAGGGGGAATCACTTGCGGGGGATACGGCGGGGGATAGCGGGTGATTGTCTATTTTTGTCTCATTTTGTCTATTTTTGACTACTATAAATTGCGCATTAATGTCACGAAGAAAAATTGCGAATAAATCAATAATATTCGCATCTTCTTTGCATTTCAGTACTTCAGATTAACATTCTAACATTCGCCGACGTTCCACGTGGAACATTTCGCCAAAATGAGACATCCGCGCGACCGACGGCCTTTCCTCCCATCCTCAACCGCTCCGCCCCACTGGGTGCAGTTGCTTCCTCGGCTGACTGTGTTACAAAGGCCCGATCTGCCTCCCATCCTCGATCGCTCAGCCCCGCTCGTCCGCTCAGCCCCGCTCGATCGTTCAGTCCAGCTCGACCATCGCTTTCACCACGCCCGTTTCGGGCTTCAGCCATTGGGGGAATTCCCCGATCATCGCTTCCAGTGGCGCGCGATGTGTGATCCACGGCCGCGTGTCGAGCGTGCCCCGTTCGATCAGTCGGATAATCCGGGTGAATTCGTGGGCCAGGGCATTGCGGCTAGCCAGAAACGTCATCTCTCGGCGGTGCATCAGGGGTTGGGTGAACTGCAATTCATCGGAGGTAATCCCGACCCAAACCAGGCGCCCCGCAAAGCCAACGAAGTGGTACGCACTACTCATGCATTTGGCGCTGCCGGTGGCATCGACAACGACATTCCCCAACCGGCCTTCGGTCAGTTCTGTGAAGCGCTCAACATCCTGATTCAGTACCCCGGTACTCTGAATCGTTTCTGCAACCCCCATTTTTTCGCGCACGAAGCGCAAGCGCGATTCCAGCAAATCCATCACGATAACGCGGGCTCCCGTCAGTTTGGCGAATTCGACGACGGCCAGGCCGATCGGGCCGGCGCCGATCACCAGCACAGTCTCATCGGCCCGGGGGTTAGCGCGGTTGATGGCATGCAAACCGATACCCAAGGTTTCCACCAACGCGAGCTGTTCGAAGGTCAGTTGCGTGGAAACATGCAGTTTCCGCGCCGGCACCGTGAACAGTCGACGCAGGCCGCCGTCGCAGTGGACACCCAGCGTTTGATGATTTTCGCAGCAGTTGGTGTGCCCGCGCAGGCAGGAATAGCATGTTTGGCAATTGATGTAGGGTTCGACGGCCGCCCGGTCGCCAGGTTGGATGTGGCGGACGCCCGGGCCGACCGCGACCACTTCCACCCCCAATTCATGTCCGGGTATCCGCGGATAGCTGAAGAAGGGCATCTTGCCCAAATAGCCGCTGTAATCGGTACCGCAAATGCCCACCCGCATCACGCGGACCACGGCTTCACCGGGTCCTGGGGCCGGCGGTTCGGGAATGTCGATCAATCGCAATATCTGCGGTTGTTCCAGTTGAATCGCTTTCATCCGTATGTTTCCTGAGTTGGGGGCTTGTTCCTGTGGCAGCTTCGTATGCTTCCCGAGTTGGGGGGTCCCGTGGCAGCTTCGTATGCTTCCCGCGTTGGGGGGTCCCGTGGCACCATTGTAGAACGATTCACCGGTTCGCGGTGGAGTGTTGGAGCCAGCTCATCATGGATACCCGATGAGGTTCTTCAACACCTTCGAATACGGTGGGATGAGAACGTTTCGTGCATCCCAGCTCATCGTGAGTGCCCGATGAGGTTCTGCAACACGGCGGCCCGCGCGGCGGGCGGGATGCCCGGCACAGGTCGCAATTGTCATCATCCGCCGGTCGGCCTGAGGCCCACGATCCTCCCGAGAGGCATCCGCGTAGTCCACGAGAACCACCTCCTAGCGACTGGTGCGACCGGAAATGACGATTTCGCGGCACGGCACACTTTCTGGGAACGCGGCGCGTCCGCTATCCGGAGCCCAGTGCTGCGCTGGCTCGGCGTAGTCGAACGACAAACCTCCTGAGAGCGCGGCGCGTTCGCCATCCCGGGAGGTCAAGACGCTTCCTGAACCCCGAGCTGTGGTGTTGTGCCGTACTGCCGGGCGCGTATCGTGCTGATCGCCGGTAGCCATGCTGCCGGATCAGAGTGTCGGGGAATGAAACTCAGTATTCCGTTGCGGATATCCCTTTGCTAGGGTGTAGCCGGTAATTTTCGGGGTCGTTAGTGAATGAAACTCAGTATTCCGTTGCGGAGATCACTTCTCCCCCGCTGCGCGTGACCAGCTTCCGCAGGGTTCGCGGGTCCATCGACTGGCGGAGAAAGGCGATATGCCCATCGCAGAAGACGACATAGGCCCCCCCTGGGTGAAAACTGAAGATTTCTTCGTTCGGCCCGCAGTTGTTGGTTGTCCACGGGCACGAGGGGGGGCCGCCCCAGGGATGGAAATTGTTATTAATACCCTTCGAGATGCCGATGGCACAGTCTGGCTCAGCCCAACGATGCACTTGGCGCAAACCTCCCAACGGATCGGGATAGATCATGGTCATGGTTTCATTGCGGCCCACGTCTTCAGCAAGGGCGATGGTGTTGCTCGCCCCGTCGGTGATGGCTAATAGCGGCGAGCGGCTGACGATCAACCCGCCATCCATGCGGGTGAATTGGTTCCGCTCGCCGGTGATAGGGTCGATGTCCACATAATACACCGGGGCGAAATCGGTGCAGCCATAACCCGCCGAGTCGCGCGGCTGGGGCCGCAGTGGATTACTCGGGCAGATCAAGATGGGAATGACTGTTTGAGCAGCAACACGGTTCGCTGGCGTGGCGTTGTAGGCTTTAGTCAAGTCTAACTGGCGATAGACGGCTTCTTGTTCGAGATACGGCAGCAACTGTGTGAAGGTGGAATGGAGATCGAACATCACCGAAGGTGGATCGGTGGTGTAGTTCGTCCCCTGCCCGCTGGAAGGCAAATAGCCTGTGGCGGTTACAAAATTATGTAAACCAAGACCCAATTGCCGTAAATGATTCGCACAACGGGTTCGCGCGGCCGCTTCCCGGACCTTTTGCACCGCGGGCAATAACAACCCCAGCAGAAGGGCGATCAGTGCGATCACAACCAACAATTCGATCAGACTATAACCCCGATTCGCGGCCATCGCCAACTCTCGCCTTGCAGCTCATTGTGGCTCACAGTCTTCTGGCGCACTGAAGATGGACAGCGTCAATACCAACAGCCCATGTCGTTGCAGCTCATTGTGGCTCACAGTCTTCTGGCGCACAGTCCCCACTCGGGCGGACCTGTGCGCTGCGACGCAGAAACCAGAATTCCTCAGTATACGGCGAAGTGCATGGCGACAAGGTCGAAATCCGGGAGCTTTTCCGCGCCTTTGGAAGTGAGTTCTTGGGGGCCGTTCGTGGGCGGTCCTCGGATGATGGCCAGCAACTCGGTGCCGTTGCTTCACAAAGAGCTGGCGGTAATTCCGTTTGCAAGCGGTACTCGGAAGATGACTAGGAACTCCCCTCAGCCACAGTGACGAGAAGATTTTCATCATTTCTGATTTTCATCATTTCTGCTGAAGGTGGTGAAGCGAGTGAATCGCCGCGCTGCATTGATCGGATTTTGAACACGGATTTCACGGTGCCGCTACAGATTGCCAAGCTGGTGCGGCGTGTTTTTTTCTCCGTGTCACTCTCATCAATTCAATCGGAATTTTCACCGAAACAACAACTAACAAGCCTCTGGTGAAGGAGCAGATATGATCGTCTGGCTGGCTTCTTATCCGCGCTCGGGTAATACGCTGTTGCGACAAGTGTTGAAATGCTGCTTCAACCTTAACTCATGTGAAGGACTCGAACCGGTTCCCGAGCATCTGCGCAACCACGATGCGGCGCGTGAGGACTACTACGGCAGTTACTTCGTCAATGGCAACCCCGAGGAGTTCTACCAGCAGGCACACACAAGTGCCGATCTGGTGCTGATCAAGTCCCATCAATTACCACGGGATAACAACAAAGCCATTTACGTTGTGCGCGATGGCCGCTTGGCCCTGCAGAGCTTCGTGAAGTTTCAGGACACATTCCACCCGGGCGAATCAACGTTTGAATCGCTCTTACTCGGCGACCATCCGTATGGGGATTGGTCCAGTCATTACCATGCGTGGTGCGCTGCGTCCCGGGGACCGACATTCGTCGTTCGCTTTGAAGAGCTGCTCAACGCCAATGCGAACCTGCTGCGGCAACTGCAAGAGTTCCTCGGCTACTCGGGACCGGTCCATCCCTGGGTCAATCCGCAAGCCCAGCTCCGGAAGCTAACGCCCACCTTTTACGGACACGGTCGGCCCACCTGGCAGCCGGATGAATTCTGGACAGAGGTCCGCCTGCGGCAGTTTTATACCCTGCATGGCGCACTGTTGATCCAGTTGGGGTATGCGACCCCAGCCGATGTGGACGCCAACGCCTATCCAGTCGGTTGTGATGAAGAACGGATGCTGCAATTCACACGGCAACTGGTGCATCGTCATCAGCAATTGCAACGCATTGCCGATCAGCGATTGGCGGAAATTCAGCGCCTTGATGCGGCTTGTACCCAGCGTCTCGCTGTGATCGCGGAGCTGACGCGGAGCTGTGATGAACGTCTGGCCATCATTCAGCGGCTCGAACGGGATCTTGAGCGGTCACGCCGCACGACCAACACGCAACGGCGTTGGAAACTGGTTCACCGAGTGGCCGTCCAATTGGGCCTTCTGAATCCCTAACTTGTCCGCGGGGCTGCGTTGTCCCGGAATGCTTGTCTTTAGCGGCGTGACAGGTTCTGCCTGTTCACACCACAGCGACAGCGAAATGAACAGCATTGCCCGACAACTTGCCCAGCGGCATGACAGGTTCTGCCTGTTCGCACCACCGGGGGCGAGCGGCTCCCATTCGTGGATGGTGCCTGTCATACGCGGGGCGTATGGTTGTGGTTCCCCACCCGCTACAATGGGCACAGCGAACGTGTGGTCGTTCTGTAGGGTGGGCGCATGCGCTCGATTTCATCAGCCGACATTCGCCGGCGTCTGGATGCGCTCGCGGGGCCTTCGTCGGGACTCGGCGCGCTCGATCCGCTGGCGGTCCGGCTCTGCGAAGTCCAGAACACGCTCACACCGGTCGTCCGTCCGCGTCGATTGGTTCTTTTCGCGGCCAATCACGAGCCGGGCGAAGACAGCCTTTTGGAACCGCTGATTCACGAAATGGTCACGGGCCGCTCTGCGACCGCGGTTCTGGCGAAGGCGACCCAGACCGACTGGCTGGTGGTGGATGTGGGTTCACTGTGCGATCCGCTACGGGAAACAGCCCACTACCGCTGCCGCCGCACCTCCTCCCGAGCCGATCTTCGGCCCGAGAAGACCTTTGCGGAAGCCTACCGCATCGGCCAGGACGAAGCCGAGCGGGCCGTGCAAGAACGCTTGCAGCTAGTGACCGTTGATGGCCTTGGGGCCAACGCGATCCGAGTGGCCCAGCAGCTTCACGAGAGGCTGCCCACCGACCTCTCCTGCGATAACTGGTCGATCGACCGCTGGGCTGAACACGGTACGGCCGACCTGGCTGCCGCCGCCGGCTTCGTCGCCCATGCGGTATCGCGGAAGCTGACGGTGCTGGTCTGCGGTCCATTCGCCCAGGCCGCGGTGCGAATCGCGGAAGCACTTCAACCGGGCACACAGGCCCAGGTGCTGGCCGTGGAGACCCTCGGCGATGGCCCTTACCCGGTTGGAGATGGTCTGGCGGCTCTGCTGAGCTTGCAACAACTCGACGCAGCCGCAGTGATCCTGGCCCATACCGCCGCACGGCCCCACTGGCGTGAACAAATCGTGCCCCTCAAACGGCGCAAAGTCGCCATCTTCACAGGGAGTTTCGACCCACCCACAACCTTCCACCGCCGCGTAGTGCAGGCCCTTCGCGAGCGAGGTTTCGATGAGGTGATTGTTCGGCCAGTCGGCCCTCGTCCAGATCACGACGAAGTGGAACATGCAGCCCCCATTCACCGGGCGGTGATGGCCGATCTGGCTTTTCGTGATATTCCGGGGGTTACGGTGGATCTGACCGATCTCGACGATGGCGTGTTCACGCCCCCGGTGGTCTTCGACGATCTGCTGGCCCACCACGGCGAAGTGTGGCATGTCGTTTCACATGAATTCATTGACGGCGGCTGCCGCGGCGCTTCCACCATTCACACCAAGTGGGAATGCGGGGGTGATATGTGGATGGCTTCCCGCTTTGTGGTGCTGCACCCCAGCGAGCGTGTTCCGTCGGCGGCGGATTTACCCCAACAGTGCCAATTGCTGGCCGTGGATGGCCACATTCCCACATGCGATATTCGCTTGCGGGTCTTCCAAGGGGGCCGGGCCTATCCCGACGTACCCGAAGCGGTCGAAACGTATATTCAGCGGTACGGGTTGTTCTCAGGAAAGCCCTCACCCCGGGAAACCCGCGTTCGCCTGCGCAATCCGCGCTTCCACATCGTTTTTGACGAGCGCAACGACAAAGCCCGGCTCTTGGCCGAACATTTCCGCCGTTACGAAGCTGCCGACCCCACGCATATTCTCGTTCTGGGCGGCGATGGCACGATGCTCAATGCCATTCGCACCCATTGGCGGTTGCGTTTGCCGTTCATTGGTCTGAACGCCGGCACACTGGGCTTTCTCATGAATGAATGGTTACCCGACGAACTCGACGGCACCGAATTGGTGCTGTATCGCATGCCCATGCTCCGGGTGGATAGCGAACTCCCCGATGGCAAGTCGTTGCGGTCGTTGGCGTGTGCTGATGCGTGGGTGGAACGAGATAGCGGGCAAGCGGCGTGGTTGCGTTTGAGTGTGGATGGTCGGGAACAGGTGCCACGGATTGTCGGCGATGGTTTGCTAGTCGCCACACCGTCGGGTTCCAGTGCGTATGCGCGTGCGATGGGAGCAACACCCGTTCCTCTGACGGCTCCGGTGCTGACGCTGGCCGGTTCGAATGTCTTTCTGCCGCGCTTCTGGCGGCCTGTGACCTTGCCCGAATCGGCGGTGGTGGCGATCAGCAGCCTCGATCACAACGGCAAGCGGCCGATCCGGGGGTTTGTCGATGGCCACCCCAGTGGCCCGGTACGGTCGATGGAGGTACGCGTCAGCTCGATTGCTGCGATCGAATTGGGCTTCACACCGCAGTTTGATTTGTCGTGCCGATTGCTGCAGTCGATGTTTCCCCCCGTGGAAGTCGAAAACGCTCGCACTTGAAGCGCTCGCACTGAAAACCGGGGGGCAATGACCCAGAACTCGTGGCCCTGCGCCAGCCAGGGGCTGTGGCGGCTATCCGCGCAAGCCCAGTCTGCGCTGATGGGTGGGTCGGCATCGTGGCCCTGCGCCGGCCAGGGGCTGGCGCAGGCGTCTGCAACGCGGCAGCCCCTGGCCGTTGGGCATCGCGGAAGCCCACGGGAGACGCGTTTACTTCGCGGCCACTTTCTCGAAGTAGGCTTTGGCGTTTTTGGTGTCGATCGAGGCTTCGCCGGGCTTCCAGTTGGCCGGGCACACCTCGCCATGTTTTTCGTAATGTTGCAGAGCATCCAGAACGCGTAGGGTTTCATCCACGCTGCGGCCCAAGGGCAGATCGTGAATCGTGATGGCCCGGATTATGCCTTCTTTATCGATCACGAACAGGCCACGCAGGGAAACGCCCGAGTCGAGCAGTACCCCGTAATCGGCGCTGATTTTCTTAGTGAGGTCGGCTACCAGTGGGTATTTCAGCTCGCCCAGGCCGCCTTCTTTGCGCGGCGTGTTGATCCACGCCAGGTGCGAATATTGACTATCGACCGAAACGCCGATCACCTGGCAGTTCCGTTTTTCGAATTCAGCAATCCGGTCGCTGAAAGCAATGATTTCGGTGGGGCAGACGAACGTGAAGTCGAGCGGATAGAAGAACAGAACGACGTATTTGCCGCGGTTGCTGGACAGTTTGTAATCGTTGACGATGGTGCGATTGATCACCGCGGCTGCGGTGAAATCGGGGGCTTCTTTTTGCACTTGAGCCGGCATCGGTGACATCTCCTGAAGTGGAAAGGGTTCAGACACAAGCGAGCCGGTTGTTGCACCGGCCCTCGCAGTCATGATTAGTAACCAGTGCCACTGTTTCCAGCGACGAACACCAAGGCCAAGCATCGGAGTGGCCGATACCACGGCTGTGGGGCGACGGACGATAACCACCTGATGCCGAAGGAGAAGAAGCATCACCAGATGAAGGCCGATACCACGGCTGTGGGGCGACGGACGATAACCACTCATAACCGATGAGGAGCTGGCTGCGCTTTTTAAGGCCGATTTCATGGCGGTCGGGCGACGGACGATAACCACGGGGCGTTCCCCAACCCGACAACCGCCCGAAAACACGGTTCGTTCGGCCGCTGCGGTGTTTGGAAACAGGCTCTCCAGGTTATGGTTAGGGTTGCGGATCGGTTCTGGCTTTTGATGCGGGTGGTGGGCTGAAAAAAGAGCGGATCGGTTCTGACTTTTGATGCGGGTGATGGGCTGAAAAAAGTGCCAACCGGTCGCCGTGGCCACAGACGCGACCGGTTGGGGCATGAGGCGGGCATCAACCTTTTTCTCTTTGCGCCGCCAAGGCGACGATCGACGCAAGACACGACCGGTTGGGACCTAGGGCGGGGTATGCCAGCGGATTACGACATCTCGTCTGGCCCGAAGTTCATGGATGTTGGATTCGCTGGGGTATGGGGTGAGTGGTGTGTCCGCGGGCTTTGCGGCGGCGGCGGAACCAGCGCCAGCCAAACGCTCCGGCACCGCCGACACTGGCGAGCATGAGAGTACCCGGTTCGGGGGTAGCCTCGGTCGGCAACTCCGTGGGCGGGGGCGGGGGTGGATTGCTCGGCGAAGTGGGTTGAATTTCGAGTTCTGGGGTGGGGGATGGTTGGGGTGGTAAGCCGGGTGTTGGCTCGGGTTCTTCAAAGACCGGCGGTAGTTCGGGTAGGGGCAGCGGTTCAGGATCAGAAATAATCAGACCATTGGGGTTCGGGCCGAGGCCGATGACCCACCAGCCGCCAGAGGGAATCGGAATACTGCCTTCGACCAACGGCTGGCCTTGAGGATTCGTCAGTGCGACCGTCAGGACCCGGTTGCCAGCGTCGTCGGGGGCTGTGGCATCGAGCGTCAGCAAGTTGGCGTTGGACGGAGGGACCGTGGCGCTGGCATCGGGTGTGGAACTGGCCAATCCCCGACCGTAAGCCATTTGCCGTTGCAGGGCTTGGCTGAGGTCCGATGGTCGGTTGCCTCCGGTGAGGTAGGCATAGCCATCGGTCGGGTGAATCACCACGGGGACGGCACCATTGTTGAAGAAGGCTGTTCCACCGCCGGTGGTCGCCTGGGCATTGACGCCGCTGGTGCGCGTCACGGCCAGGGGCGGTGGGCCGTGGGGTGTTTCAAACCACTGTTCGTAATAGTATTGTGGTTCGCCCGTTCCGGAGAAGCCGGAGGCCAGCGAGACCCAAAATCCCTCGGTAGCCTGCAGTGGGTTGTCGGTTGCGATGATCGCCACGCCGACTACAACGAACCACGCCGTTGTCCGACGCATAAATCCACGCCCCTTCCTAGGTAACATTCCAAGTGGTCCACAGCCGCGGAGAACATTAGCCAGATTCGGCCGAAAAAAAAATCCGAATTTGGCTCAAGAAACGCTCACGGCCGCGGTGAAGCACCGAGGCCGTTGAGGTATCAGCACTTACGACGTTGGCCACAGAACGACGATATCCACGTCAGGGGTTTGGATGGTAATGGCACCCCGGTGGCGCGTGACGATAAGGTCGTCATAGAACGACGATATCCGCGTCAGGGGTTCGGATTGGCTTTTGGCAGCCCGCCCAAGGGGCGGGCTTCGGGTGCCGTTTCCTTAGGAGGGCTTTTGCCGCCATACTCTTCGGTGTCTAAGTACATCAAGACCGTGCCGGTGATGATGGCGAGCAAGGTGACGAACAACATCAGCACATAGGGGCCGTCGCGGCGAACTGGCGTGGGGCGGCGCGGGTCTTCCGCAACGACGCTTTCTTGGGTTTTCGCTTTGGCCTTCGCCATCGGTTGGTCTCCTGGGTGGGCAGTGGTGGGGGCATCAGCGCAAGCTGGGGCCGGGAGTCAGGATGCCGACCTTGTCCCCTTTGCGGGGCAGCTCATCGGGTCGCAATTGGCTGATGGGCACTGGCCGCGCAGGTTTGAATTCGGCCACCGCTTCTTTGGGATAGAGAGATTTGGTGACAATCAGAGTCCCCAAATACTTCCCGCCGCCACCTTCGCGGTACACGTCGAGTTTGCTGCCGGGTTCTAAGCCGGCGTCGATACCAATGTTGATGTGGACGAATTCGCCGACGATATCGCGAACCACAGTGCCACGGATGTTCTCCGGAAGCGGTGCCGGAACCCGGTCGATCGAACGCAAAACGGCGGCGGTGCCGCTGCCGCCGGTTTGCCGCAATTCGTTGACCAGCGCTGTGAGGGTTTCCAAGCGCCGGGCATAATCTTCCGCGATAGTTTGTTGCAGCCGAGCGGCATTCTGGGCTTCTACCCGGCGGCGTTCGGCTTCTTCTTTTTGCAACACGAGTTCTTGCCGTTTGTTTTCCAGCTCATTATTGCGGTCGCGGGTGATGCGGAGTTCTTCTTGGATGGTTTTGACCTGAGCGGCGAGCTTTTGCGCCTTGACATCGGCGCTGGTGTAGTTGTCGAGCAGTTGTTGGAAGGCGGTGTCGTCACGACGGGACGAGGCGGCAATATCGTTGTAGCCGCGTTCGAATTCATCGGCGCGAGCTTTTTCCGCCGCGTAGAGACGCAGGAGCTGGTCGCGATCCGCTTGCGCCATGAGCTTTTCCTGTTCGCGGCGGGCTTCGCTATCTTTGAACGCCTTCTCAAAAGCATCGGCGCGGGCTTTCCAATTGGTGCGGATGGCGAAGGCATTGACGCTGAAATACATCCACACCACCGAGCCGATGAGCACAAGGAACGTCAGGATTTTGCCAAGCCAACTCATCGCTACCCCCCTGATCCGCACGTTGCGGATGTCTGGTCGCCTTAGGTGAATCCGACCCTAGAACCGAGTGTGAATCCCCCGATCGAGCAAGTTGTGGTGCGGGCCGTTTGGAGGATGCTTCCACCCGGTGTTAGGGGTTGACTAGCCCCAGTTGCTGGAGTCGTTTTTTCAGTTGGTCGTGGCGTCGGAAAACCGTTTCGCGGGTTTCAAGGACGCCGACTTCAAACGTTTCGAGGAAGAACAACTCCGCTTGTATGCTATCACGGATGACGGTCATCTTGAATGCCCGTTGTTCGGTGGCCAGCACTTGCTCACTGATCTTATCGAAGGCTTCGCGTTGGGCTTTGATTTCCCGGCTGAGACGTTCGATCTCGGCGACATCATTGGCAATCGACGCTTCTTGGACATCTAAGCCAGCCAGCGGATTGTTATTGGTATCGACGACTGGGCGGCCCCGTTTGGTCAGGTCGTGCAGTTGGGTGGTGCTGTCGATGACCGGTTCGTAGAAGCCAATGCCGGGGCTTTTGGGGTTCTTCGGGTTGACCCGATCGGTGGGGTGGCCTTTGTGCGCCCACAGGAGCCGTTCGGCATAGCCGGCGCGGCGTTGGTCGCGGTATTTCTCGCGTTGCTCCAGTGTGGCGAACTCGCGGCCCCACGCCTCACTGACGGCGGCGGCACTGCGATGCAAAGTATCAATTTCCGCCTTCAATTGCTCAAAGGTCAGCGGCGAATGCCCCTTGTCCACACTGGGGCTTTCCTTGGCAAACCATCCTGGCCGCAGGGTATAGACGTTCGCCGACCACGCAAGAACGCCCAAACCCGCAACCAACGAGAGCACAACCAGCAGTTTTCCAATGGCAGTCATCACGGCACCTGTAGGGATTCCGACCGCGTGGAGATCCGGCGCAGGGATTTCACTTCGTCGGTGGCAAGCCGTAGCGTTCGCGTTCCATCGCGCGGAGCAAGTCTTCCAAACGGTACACGTCTTCGAGTGTCAGGGCCACTTCGCGTTGAACTTCGAATAGTTGCTGCTCGATGGCCGTTTGCCGGACCAACATGTCGTCCACTTCGGCTTTGACTTTGTTCAACTGATCCGTCAACTCCTTGAGTTGCGTTTGTCGGCGGTTGACAGCATCATCGGCGACGATTTTCTGTTCGATGAGTTTGGCTTTTTCCGCCGCCACGCCTTGCGCGCGGGCCGCATTTTGAATCGCTTTTTGTTGCAATTCGATGATCGTGCGATGGAAGACGGCATTTTCAATCGGAATGACCCGATCCACATGCTGCGTCATCAGGCTCAACCGTAACACCTGCGCTGAGACGGCTTTGACATAGCGACGCAGACCGACAATCACCATCACCCGTTTTTGCCAAGCACCGTCGCGATCCAGATGGATGAGCAAATGGGCCAGGCGCATGCGGCGTTCGATTTGATCTTGGCTGAGACCTTCCCGATCGTCGAATGCCTTATTCTGCAACACTTCGTAGCGTTGGATCGCCTCGGCAAATTCCACTTGTTTTTTGATGATTTCGGCTTGTTTGGCTTGAAGCGCTGGTTGTTTGGCCCGCAATTGGTCGATTTTCGCTTGAATTTGGTTGCGTTTGGCCTCCTGTTGATCGTCGGGGGCCTGGTTGGCCTGCAGAGTCGCCAGTTCGCCGCGGAGCTTTTCAAACTCATTTTGGATGGGGGTCAATTCGTCGGTCAGTCGGTCGAAGTCATCGCGCAGGGCTTGCAGAGCGTCGGCGAACTGTTTGAGATCAGGCAGCCCCTCCGGCGGCACTGGCGCAAGAGGCTGCGGTGGGTTCAAAACGGCATTGAAACGGCTGTCGAGAATCTGTTCGAGGGTGGCGACATCGGCTTTGATCTGCTCCTCCGTCTTATTTTGCCCCTTGTCGGTCGTGGGTGAAGTCAGCCGGAGCAGCAGTTCGCGCATCGGATAATTTTCCGCTTGGTACAGCAGCCATCCGCGCAGAAGGGCTTGTTTGGCCGCGGGGGCCAGCGTGTCTTTGGCCAGTTCATCCTTGATCAATTTTTGGACACGTTTGACTTCGGCCAGTTGGTTGGTGACCGGGGCATTGGTGGCCAAAGGAATCGACGGGCCGGCCGTTGGTTCGCCCACGGCGGCGCTGGCCGCTGCGGTGTTGGCGGCGAAATAGGCTTCGAGGAGCTTTTTGCTGACCGTTTTGGTCGCGTCGCCGCCAGCCATCGTTACAACAAAGGGCGTTTCATCCTCGGGGTCGAAGCCTTCGGGGGCACCAGGGGGCGGTTCAAACGGCAGCCCTTGCAGCAGTAAAATATGCCGGAGAGCCGCCGCATGGATCGTCTGGCGCCCCTTCCAGTTCTGGGTGGCGAAATAGACGAAAGCGGCCCCCGCAAGGAGGTTCGCGACGATCAGCAGGATGCCGAACAGTCTCATGGTGGTTGGTATCCCGGCAAGCCGGTGAACCGGTCGTGGATGAACAACGCAGGCCAACACCGCAGGGGCGTGGGCCTCCTCAAAGCGATTGTGACGGACAGTTGCGCCCTTGACAAGCGCGGAACCAGCACAAACCGTGGGAGATCGGAAAGCCGGAAAGTCTCTGTCGGTCGTATCGGTTATGTCGGACCGTTGCGGCTATCTTTCAGAATTCCGGCGGCTCCATAATTTCGTTCCCAACGGAACTACCCGCGCACAATGAACGCATTTGGGCTATAAGAATAGTGACCGCACCGGCGTGATGGCCGGAGCTTTCCGATTGGCGCCGGTAGCCGGAGCAACCCATGGCCAGCGATACGACCATCCCTGCCCAGCTCGGCAACTACGACATTCTGTCCAAGATCGCCGAAGGCGGCATGGGCGCGGTTTACCGCGCCCGCAACCGCAGCACGGGGGAAATTGTCGCCGTCAAAGTCATTGCCCCGGCGACTGCCAAAAACCCCATTCTCCTGCAGCGGTTCGAACGCGAATTCCTCGCCGCCAAAGTTCTGGATCATCCCAATGTCGTCAAAGCTCTCGACTATTGTGGCACCCCGCCGCATCCCTTTTTGGTCATGGAATATGTTGATGGCGAATCCATCGGCCAGCATATCGAAAAGTACGGACCTTATCCGGAAGCCGAAGCTATTCGCCTGATCACCCAGGTTTGCGATGGTCTGCAGCGGGCGCACAAACAAGGTTTGGTGCACCGCGATGTCAAGCCGGATAACATCCTCGTGACCCGCGACGGCGTGGCCAAACTCACCGACATGGGGCTGGTGAAGGAAGTGGATGGTGACCTCAACCTGACGCGAACCGGTCGTGGACTTGGCACCCCCCACTACATGGCCCCCGAACAGTTTCGCAATGCCAAATCGGTCGATGTTCGCGGCGACATTTATTCCCTGGGGGCCACGCTGTATGCCATGGTCACTGGGGTGGTCCCCTTCGACAATTCCAGCCCACTGGATTGCTGGATGAAGAAGATTCGCAATGAATTTGCCGCACCCAAAGAACTCAATCCCAAGATTTCCGACCGGGTCGACTGGGCGATTCGCCGGGCGATGAGTGCCGAACCCAGTCAACGGCCCAGCAGTTGCCGTGAGTTCGTCGAAGACCTGACGGGCCAAAGTCGCCACGCCCCCCCTGCGGCCAGTGCCGCCGCTGCGCCGGCGGCCGACGTGTGGTATTTGGTCTATCGCGACGAAAATAATGTGCCTCACACTGTCAAAGGCAGCACGGAGGGCATTCGCCGGGCCTTACGCGACCGGTTATTGGGGGACCCTTCGGGCATTGTCGTCAGCCGTACCAAAAATGGGCAGTTCGTCCCTCTGCACAGCACCCCCGAATTTCGCGATCTGGTGGTTACCCCCACGACGATTCCGGTGCCCAGCGCCGACCCGAACGCCACGGCCGATTACGTTCCGCCCCCGGCTTCGGGCGTGGGGCTGCGCAAGCCGCCTGCGCCTCCATCAGGTCGCTACGCCCCGGTGCCCAGCCCCACGCCGACGGGTGCCAGCCGCCCCTCCACAAAGGTGCGTACCACTTCACCGCCCCCCACCCCCGACGCAACCATCGCCTACAGCTACAGTCCCACCCCCGTCTCGCAGCGAACCCCCGCCCCCGGAGCGGCCGCGCCGCGAACGGCCAGCGGCGCGGAACCGTTCAATTGGACCCCCATCCTTGTGGCCTTGGTTGCGGTTTTGATCGGCATCATTGCGGCATTGCTGATCTTCAAGTAAGACAGTTCCCAAATCCCGCCAATGCCAGAAAACCAGGCGGATGCGACAGCGCCTCAGGCGCTGGGAAACCACCTCCCATCAAGCGCTTCGGCTGCGCCTGGCTAGCTGACTGAGTGTTGCGCTTCGGCCGGCTGTTCGGTGGCCGCCGAAGCTGTTGCGTCGTCGGTCAGCGCTCGGTGCATGATCAGCACATCCACCAGGCCGTGGTGACGATGCCGGAACGCTCCTGGCACACGGCCGATAATCGCAAACCCGCACTTCTGCCATGCCCGAATGGCCGCCGTGTTGGTACTGACCACACAATTGAACTGCATCGCGGTAAAGCCCCGCAGACGAGCTTCGGCCAGCGAATGACGGCACAGCGCTTCGGCCAGCTTCTGTCCGCGGAATGCCGGCGCGACCATGTAGCCGGCATTGGCCACATGGCTACCGCGACCGGGCTGGTTGGCCCGCAGGTAGTATGTTCCGGCGAAAGTGCCCTCCACTTCGGCCACAAAGCAGTGCGTGGGGGGGGCGAACCACAGTTGGCGAGCAGTTTCTTCGGTGGTGGTTTCGTCGTAGGTGAAGACTTCGCCACTGGCTGCGACGAGCTGAAACAATTCCCATATCCGGGGCCAATCCGTAGCGATGGCTTGGCGTATGTGCATCATGGGGTCGATACCCCCTTCCGTCTCGGGTTGCTTGTAGAGTCGGGTTGCTTGTAGCGTGCGGGGGGAAGCTCTATAACAACAATCTCGTGTTGAATGTTGTGTTTGTTGACGGCGGCCGATGGGCCGGCCTTCTCCGACGGAATATCCGCGCATGCCTGGCCGAAGTTTACCGTTGGCCGCGTCGGCTCCTACCGACACCGCCACCAACGCCCCCCTCACCAAGGGCCATTACGCCTTCATCAGTTTGGGATGCCCGAAAAATACCGTCGATAGTGAACGGATGCTCGGGAAACTGGCGCAAGATGGCTACACTCTGCAAGCCGAGGCCGCGGGGGCCGATGTGGTGATCGTGAATACCTGCGGTTTCATCGAACCGGCGCGGCAAGAGTCGTTGGCGGTTATTCGCGAGATGCTCGCCTTGAAGAAGGCGGGGAAGGTGGGGGCTGTGGTCGTTGCTGGGTGTATGGCCGAGCGGCAACGGGAACTACTGCTTCAGGAAGTGCCGGAGGTCGATCAGATTGTTGGGGTTTTTGGCCGAGAGGAGATTGTTGCGGTCGTGGATCGTGCCGTCGCCCAGCAGCAAGAACAGCGGAGTTTGTTTCGCCCGGCGCCGGTTCGGGCCTTCGAAGATACCGCCCGCTTGCGGATCACGCCGCGCCACTTCGCGTATCTGAAAATCAGCGAAGGCTGCGACCGGCTCTGCACCTACTGCGCCATTCCCCAAATGCGCGGTCCGCATGTGACTAAACCCATCGACGCGGTGATTCGCGAAGCCCAGGAATTGGCCGCCGATGGCGTTCGTGAGCTGATCATCGTTGCTCAAGACACAACCTATTACGGTATTGACCTTTACGGCCGCCCACGGCTGGCGGAATTGCTCCGCGAACTCGATCAGATCGAAGGTATCGAATGGATTCGTATCCTGTATGCCTACCCCGAATACATTTCCGACGAATTGATCGCCACCTGCGCTGGGGCCAAAAAGATCATTCCCTATCTGGATTTGCCGCTGCAACATATCAACGATCGCATCTTGAAGCGGATGATCCGCCGTGTCAACCGTGCGGCCACAGAAGCGCTGCTGCAGCGGCTGCGTCAGCAATGGCCGGATTTGGCCCTGCGCACGACCTTCATTGTCGGGTTTCCGGGGGAAACGGAGGCGGAATTCGAAGAATTGAAGCAATTTGTGGCCGATTTCCGCTTCGAACGCGTCGGTGTGTTCCCGTATTCGCGCGAACCGGGAACTCCGGCCGCCAAGCTCGACGGCCATTGGCCCGAGGAGGTCAAACAGGCTCGCGTGCAAGCGTTAATGCAACTGCAGCAAGAGGTGGCGTTCGCCTGGGCCGCCGCCCAAGTGGGCCGGGAACACCCCGTGATCATCGACGGGCCTGACCCCGACTTCCCCCAGCATTTCCGTGGCCGCACCTACGCCGATGCCCCCGACATCGACTGCACCGTGCGCGTCCGCGGCAAAAACCTTCACCCCGGCGATTTCGTGCGGGCCAAAATCACCGCCGCCGATGGTTATGACCTTGTCGCCAAAGCGATCGGCCCACCGTGGTAACAGTTCCCGGAAGCCGCGGCGAGTGCCAACAGGGCCGTTCACCGCGGACCTGGACCCCCGAAGACCCCCACGGAGAAGTTGAACACCTGGCGAATGTCGCCCGGTCCTTGATTGAGCGGGAAGGCAAAGTCGATCGCCAATGGCAGCGGACCCAACGCCGGAACGGCAATCCGTAAACCCGTCCCCACCGATACCCGGTAATCCTTGATGGTGAAGTTCTTCTCCACCGTGCCATGATCCACAAACGCCACGATGAACAATCGGTCGCTGGGTAACACCGGCACCTGGTATTCAATCGTATTGAGGAACGCGAACGTCCCACCGACGGCCAAATTGTTCTCAAACGGCCCGACACCGCGGAAGGTGAACCCCCGGAAACTGCGGATGCCCCCCCCGTAGAACCGCTCGAACACCGGAGCATTGCCGCCCGCAACCGCCACTTGCGTTCGGATGCCCAACACATGCCGGCCGCTGCCGTCTTCCCGGGCCAAATACCGCGAGGAGAGAAATTGTGAGAACTCCGCCGTACCGACCGGGAAGGTATAATCGCCCAACACTTGTTCAAAACCGACATCGAACACATTGCCGCGCGTGGGATAAATGTACGAGTCGCGGGTGTCGCGGTTGATACCAGCGCGCAAACCGAGGACAAAGTGCCCGCCAATATCGTCCGTAATCGCCGGCGTGGCAAATCCCGGTACATCCTTGACCATAACGCCTTCGATGCGTGTGCTGAACGACGCCGTCCAATACGGATCGAGCCGCCGGTCGATGGTGATGCGGCCACCGTAGCGGTCTTCGTTGTATTCCGCGAAGGCCCGGTTGAAGAAATACGCCGAGGTGGTCAGACCGAAGGGGGTATCGAACAAATACGGTTCGCGGAAAGTGATCGCATAACGCTGGAATTGTGTCCCCGGGGCGGCTTCAATCCGCAATTCCTGCCCCGCCCCCCGGAAGGCTCGCCCGGACCGGAAATCGTCCCAACTGCGCGGAAAGCGGAACAGGTCGAAGTTGCGCTCATTGAGGGCAATATTCGCGGTTAAACCCGCGTCGGAGTTTACGCTCCCACCCACGATAAACTGGCCGGTCCGCGTTTCCCGAACACGTACACGAATATCCTTGAACATGTTGTCGAGTTCGTTGGGAATCACTTCGACCGTCGGCGGGTCTTCCGGATCAAAGATGCCCAAGCGGTTCAATCGCATCCGGGCTTCTTCCAGTTTGGGATATTGCAGCACCTGCCCCGGCAACAGATCGAGCTGATTGAGAATCACACGGTCTTGCGTGACCGAGTTGCCCTCGATGATGATGCGGCCGACACGGTCAGGGGCACCGCGATCGCCAATGACGTGGTAGTGAACCTGCACCAGACCCGGTTGCACTTCGTACCATTGCTCCTCCACGCCAACGGCATAACCGCGATGCCCATACCAATCGCGAATCCGCAGTTGGTCGGCTTGGGCCACGCGGCGATCGTAAGGCTGGCCCGGTTGCAGCTCCGCCAGTTTCTCCAACTTCTCCGTGGGCACCGACTTGTTGCCTTCAATCTGCCGACCAGCGACGTGGTAGCGTGTTCCTTCGCGAACATGATAAACGATCGTCACACGGCTCATATCGGCCGAACGTCGTACCTCGGGGGTGATTTGCACGTTGAGATAGCCCAAAGCGTGGTAGTAGTCGGTCAGGGCTTTGCGGTCGAGGTCGATGGTGTTGGGATTGAACTTGCCGCCAAAGCCGAGTTTGGTGGTATTGGTCGCCAACTGTTGCCGGAGCCGGCCGATCATCGCATTCTGAACGCCCACGAATTCCACGTTGGCGACCTTAACCACCGGCCCCTCGATAATACGGTAGACGACGCGCGTATCCGTTGGTTTGGTCCCTTCCACCAACTCCACACTGGCGTAGTAACGGCCTTCTTCGTGATAGCGTTTGAGAATCGCTTGCCGGCCCAATTCGTTCGCCAAAGGACTCATCGCGTCGCCTTTGCGCAAACCGGTGAGCGATTGTAACTCGGAGAGGCTCAAATGCTCGGCCCCGTCGTAAATGATCTCCTGGACGACACTGGTCAATTCGGTGACCAAGACGGTTACGGTGACGCGGCCTTCCGCTTCGGTGGTCAGAATGCGAATACCATCGGGGGTGAACCAGCGGGTGTTGTAGAGGCGGCGCACGTCTTCCTGAATGGTGTTTTCATCGTAGGGGCGGCCGGGGCGCGAATGCATAATGTCAAGAATTTGCTGGGAGGTGCGAATTTTGTTGCCCACCGGAATAATTTCGGCGATCGGCTTACCTTGCGGATTGTCGGCAGCGACCAACTCCCGGCGGCTCGTCATGAATACGGCCAGTGCCAATAGCGCAACCACCAGCCCCATACTCTGACGACAGCACAAACTCATCGGGGGTTCCCCAATTCCCGTGGCTCACCAGCGCCTTCTTATGTGTGCAGGTGGGCACATAAGCCGGTCGCCATTTTCTGTCAAGATCGCGACGGTTCCCGACGACACGACCCGCCGGCCACCTCGGCGGGGCTGAGAGGCTAACCGGGCCTGGGGCCGAAAAAAGGCCCAGACCGAAGGGCGGAAAGCGAAGACGGTTTCTGGTCCGGTGGGGCAAAGGGTGAAAGTCGATCGAGCGGGTGAAAGTCGATCGAGCGGGTGAAAATCGATCTAGCGGGTGAAATAGGCGTAGGCCAGGCCGCAGGCCACCAGTGCGAAGACCCACGCCGTGATGCGCCAGAACCATAACGCCCGGAATTTCGATTCCCGCCCGGCTTCGAACATCAGCACATTCCAATCGAGATTGTGCGGAGCCGGATCGAGTTTCGACAATGCGACCGCCAACGGGTCGGGTTTTGGCGGCGGCGGTGGAGGAGACGGTGAGGTCATGGTTGGTGTGCGTTTCGAGAGACTCCGAGTTTCTGACGTAAGACATCCAGCCCTGCGGCGTAGCGGCGATAGCACGTCGCGGCAGAACTGCCCACCGCTTCGGCAATTTGTTCAAACGTCAGCCCACCCCAGATATGGGCGACAATAATCTCCCGGGTTTCGGCGGGCAACTCGGCAATGGCTGCGGCCGCTGCTTGGGCATCCAGCCCCGTGGGATCATACGACGGCATAAACCATTGCGGGGCACTGGCAGCCGCCGCGATTTCGTAGCGGGTTCGCCGCCGCGCGGCCCGGCTGGCGTCGATGGCCGCGTTCCGTACCACGCGGTATAACCACGGCAACAAGTTGGCGGGCGGCCGTCGCTGCCGCACCAGCTTCAGAAAAGCCGCCTGGACCACATCTTCGGGGCAAGCACACCACTGCCGGGCGTAAAGCACCAAGGCCGACGCGTACCGGTCTACCAGTTCCGCGAGCTGCTCGGGTGTCATATCACACACAACGTTGCCCGGGCGGGGCGATTTCACGAAGCCGTGAATTCTGAGAGAATGAGGAGTCAACGGTACGCGGCCACACTCCGGCGGTTCGCCGAGGCCCATCGAACCGCCGCGGCAACCGTGCGTGGGCCGGTCATTCGATCAATTCCACTTCAAAGACTAGCGTGGCATTCGGGGGAATGTCCGGTGGTGCCCCTTGCGCGCCGTAGCCCATTTCGGGGGGAATGACCAATTTGCGGATACCCCCCGGTTTCATCCCCGGAATGCCTTCTTGCCAACCTTTGATGAGGCCGTTGAGGGCAAACTCCGCCGGTTCGCCACGCCGGTGGCTGCTGTCGAACACTTTGCCGTCGAGCAACCAGCCGGTGTAGTGAATTTTCACCTTGGCTCCGGGTTGTACCGGCGCGCCGAGGCCTTCTTTGATGTCGCGATATTTCACGCCGGTGTTGCGAATTTCCCGCAAATTCGGGTCGTTGTCACCGGGAGCCGTGCCATCGGCCAGTTTGGTCAGGTCTTTGGCTGCTGTGAAGCTGATCAATTCCACCTCGAAAATCAGGGTGGCCCCTCCGGGAATCTTGGGTGGTGAGCCGATGCTGCCGTAGCCTTTATCGGGGGCGATGACCAGCTTGCGAATCCCCCCCGGCTTCATGCCTGGGATGCCCTCTTTCCAACCGGCAATCAGATTCTTCAGCTCAAATGTGGCTGGGGTGGGTACCGCTTTGCCTTCCTTAGTACTGTCGAAGACTGTTCCATCCGACAGCCAGCCGGTGTAGTGAATGACGATGGTCGCCTGGGGGGGACACGGATCGCCTGTCCCTTCTTTGATGTCGCGATATTTCACCCCCGGGCTGATGTCCCGCAAGTCGGGGTCCTGGGCCGAACCGTTGGAACCATCAGACATGGTTCGCTCGGAGTTACCCGAAACCAGAAGCACCAGACCAACCAACACCACAATGGCCGCGACTCCCGCCGCCGGCACCAGATATTGCTTCATCGTGGCACGATCCACACCCTGCGTATCACCCATAGGCCGCCTCATTCGCAAGAATCGTGAGAATCGCCTTTTGCCGGCTGTTATACAACCACACAGCCGGATAGGATCATCGACATCTGTCCTTACGAGGAACTGCCATGCCTGTGTTCGCTGTCATGATGGGGGTGATGCTCGGATGGACCGCCGGGATGGCCAACGGCGCTTCTGCCAGCGGGCTTGTCGCCCACGAGCAACCCCCCGCCCCCAAAAACCCAGAACTGGAGAAACTCCTCGATGCCATTGAAGCCGCCGGCAAAGCGAAAAAGTACGAGGAAGTCCTCAAACTGACCGCAAAAGCCGCGGCCCTGGATCCAAAGAACCCAGCAATTCCTTACGCGGCCGGCGTGGCCCACGCCGGCTTGCGCCAGCATGCCGAAGCGGTAAAAGCCTTCAGTGAAGTGATTCAGCTCGAACCCCAAGCCGCTATCGCCTACGATCGCCGCGGTGATGCCTATCTGAAACTCGGTCGCTTCACAGAGGCCATCGCCGACTTCGACGCATACCTCAAAGCCCGCCCCCAAGACAAACCCGAACACTGGCGCCGGGGTATTGCTTTGTATTACGCCGGGCGTTTCCCCGAGGGCGTCGAACAGTTTGAACTGCACCGCACAGTTAATCCCGAAGATGTGGAAAACTCTGTGTGGCATTATCTGTGCAATGCCCGGGCACACAACCGCCAGAAAGCCCGCCAGCAACTCATTCCCGTCACCCAGGATGACCGCGTGCCGATGAAGCAAGTGCTCGAATTGTTTGCCGGGAAAATCCAGCCCCAGGATGTTCTCGAAGCCGTCGAGAAAGCGGCCCTGAAAGACGACAAGCTCCGCGAGGCCCGCTTCTACGGCCATCTTTACGTCGCCCTCTATTACGACAGCGAAGGGGATACGCAGAAATCCCGCGAACACCTCACCACCGCTGTCGAGAAATACAAAATCGGCCACTACATGTGGGATGTGGCCGCTGTCCATCTCCAATTGCTCAAGGACAAAAAGAAGTGACCACAGTTTCGCGACAGGTTGTTCCCCAACACTAGGATCGTTGCCCAAGACAAGGGATTGCTCGGGTTTTGCAGCAGCGGTGCGACAGTGACACTGCGCCGAGTCAGCGGGGTTGCCCAAGACAGCGGAATGTTCGGGTTTGGCAGCGGCCTTGTTCCGCCCTGGAAGGACTGGCGCAAGGCCGCGGTGGTCGGTCAGTGGGCTGGGGAATGAAACGTCCTTGCGGCTTGGCCCCTAACGGCACGCCTTCAGAAACGCCAGCAGGTCGGCCAGGTCCTGCTCGCTGAGCTGCTGTTCCAATCCTGCGGGCATCAGGGAGATATTGCTGGGTGCGATGCTGGCGACATCGGCCCGCAGGAGGCGTTCCTCTTTGTCGGCGGCGACGATGAGGATCAGTTCATCAGGCGCATCTTTTTTCACAATGCCGTTGAGAACACGTTCGTCGGTAGTCACCACGCGCACCGGTTCGTAACTGCGGACGAAGCTGGCACTGGGAAAGAGAATCGCTTCGAGCAGGTCGCGTTCACTGCGGATGGTGCCGATTTTGGTCAGGTCTGGCCCCACAGTACCGCCGACATAACCGACTTTGTGGCACGCGATGCACTGTGTTTTGCTGCTATTGAACACGAGCTGCCCTCGGCGGACGTCGCCAGGTTTCAGTTGGGCCAGAATCTGGTCGAGCTTTGCTTTCTCGCCGGCGCGGGCAGAGTCGAGTTCCGCGTAGAGCTTCGCCGCGGCCGCTCGGACCGCCGAGGGGTATTTCTCCACCACCGGCTGAACTATCTCAGTGCGAATCATCGGCCGCACCGCGGGTTCCTGCAACGCGGCGATCAAGGCTCGACCGACCTTTTCGTCAGTTGATTTCGTGAAGACAGCCAAAAGCTTCATCAGGTCGAGAGGGCTGACGGTTGTGAGCTGGGTGGTCAGGGCCACCAGCTGCGCGGAGCTGAGTTGAGCACGCAGCAGGATGTCGACCGCGGTGGAGCGATCGGCGGCGGGCTGATCGCGGTGGAGACGAGCCAGCAGAAATTCCAGGTCCGCGCTATCGAGGGGTTGGCCCGCCGGCTGCGCCGCCAAGATCGCGAGTCGGAATTCCGCCGGGATTGAACCCGTGGGCCAGAGTTTTGCGCTGGGGAGCCGGGCGATGAAGGCTTGGTAATCCTTGGCTTCTGGAGGCAGGGCCTGGAAGACGCGCAACGTGGCTCGCAGCAATTCCGGATCGGTCAGTTGTGGTGCCAGTTCCAGTAAGGCGTCGCGCCACGGTGGCGGGAGGGTTTTCAGCCCCGAGCGAGCCATGAGTGCAAGGACCAACGGTTGGGTTTCTGCGCGGCCCCTGACCAGGGCTTCGCTCATCACTTGTTGAACGGTGGCATCTCCGGTGAATGGCACCAGGCGTAAGACCCATTCATGGCGTTCGGCAGCCGAGAGTCGATCGGCGGCGCGGAGATGAGTCCGGAAGTAGTGGGCGAGTTGGCCGCCCCACTGGGGGTTACGACGAGCAATCCACCAGGCGGTTTCCCGTAGGGCGGGGTCTTTGGCATCGAGTTCCGCGAGCACGGCCGAGGCCTCCAACGCGGGTGGAGACATCTGGGAGAGCGCGGCCAAGCAGGCGCGACGGACTGGTGGCGCGGAGTGTTTCAGCCCTTTGGCGGTTTCCCGGGCATCGCCGATTTCGATGAGAGCGTAGGTGAGGGCGTGATCGAGCGGGCGGTCGTTGCGTTCGTCGGCGAGGGCTTCGAGAATCGCGGCAATCGCCTTGGAACTACCGATTCGCCCGACGGCTTCGGCAGCCAGCCGTCGCGTGTGCAGATTCTTATCGCGGAGGGCGGCGATAGCCTCATCGAGGCCGGCTTCGTCGCGCTTCAGGGCGATTTCGCGCAAGCGCGGCAGCGCGGGCGGCGGGGGTTTGACCGTGTTGCCGTGGGCACCGATTTTCTTCACCCGATAAATGGCCCCGGTTACGTCGGGCTTCACCAGCTGCGAGGTTGGACAGCACAGCTTATACCATCCCCCGGTGTCAACAATCAGAAGCGAGCCGTCGGCTGCTTCGATCACATCCGTGGGGTGAAAATCGATATTATCGGAGACGAGGAAATCGAAGTCGCGGCTTTCGTAACTCGAGCCTTTGGGGATGAGAATGTGCCGGCTGACTTTCCGCATGTTGAATTGGCAACAGAAGAGGTTGTTGACATAATCCTTGCCGAATTGTTCGGATTCGTAGCGGTGCAAGCCGGCTGGGGCCGCCGGCCCCATGTGGGTGAGGACCGGCATCAGTTCTGGGCCGGTCCAGGGGTGATCGTAAATCGGGCTGTGGTCTTTGCCATAGATGCCACCGTAGATAGCATGGATCAGCCCGTCACGTTGGCCATTGCGGGGGTGTTGGAAGAATGTGGTGCTGAAGATCAGGTCGCCGTTGGGCAGGAAGACGACATCCACGGGGTTATCCATGCCCCCGGTCATGACCGGTTCGAGACCAGAGCCATCGGGTTTGGCGCGGAAGATGTGTGCGGCCCGGGTTTTGAACTTCTTGCCGTTGGGCAGGGTGTAGTGTTGTTCGGCGAACGCCCCTTTGGTCCAGTACAGATAGCCATCGCCCGGGCCGCGGTAAGGACCGTGGAGGTCGTTGGCGCAGCCGGTGAGCGTGTGCCCGTCGAACCAAATCTCCTCTTTGTCGGCGATCCCATCGTCGTTGGTATCGGTGAACTTGAGGATGTGCGGCGGAGCGGCGACATACAGCGACCCGGCGTACCACAGACATCCTTCGGGGAACATGATGTTCTTCACGAAAACCGTCTGCCGATCGAAGACACCGTCACCGTTGGTATCTTCGAGGCGCAGAATGCGGTGCGGCTTCTTTTCGAGTTGCACCTGCACTTTCTCGTTGGAACCGCTTGAATCGGTGACGTAAAGGCGGCCTTTGTCGTCGAAGTCGCCGGCGATGGGCCGCGGAACCAGTTGCGCGTCGGCGGCCACTTCAATGGTGAAGCCTTCCGGAAGGGTGAAGGTGTGGCCGTTGAGCTTCACCGAATGGGTGCGTGGTGCTTCCCATTGGCCCTGGGCGACCGCCGCCAGCAGGCTCACGACGACAAGCGACAACCGGAACATCGAATAACCTCCCTGGTCCATCTACCCCCCAGCCATTATCAGCATACCGTGGTCGTTGGTGTTGTGTCATGTCCGTAGTTGGGTGGAAAGGGCGGTTGTGCCTTCGGGGTGCCGTCGGGCGGGCTGTGCACAATGTGGTCAGACAATAAAATATCCGTGCGAAAACGTGGCGGTCGGCAACGCGGGTGCGTTGGCCGCTGAGGGTGTGGATGATCGGCCAGCGGTGGGGAAAGCGGCGGTGGCGAATCACCGGGGCGAGTGCCGCAACAGCCTCCGCCAGCACGGCTGCCACAGGTATGAATCCGGCGGTTGTAAGGGCGGATAGGCATTCTCGGTATTCCTTGCTGTCGTCAGCTGCGATGGGTGGAGTGATGATACTTCGATGCACTTTTTTTGCGATCGGTAGCGTGGCATTGTCTGCTGCGCTGGCCGTGGCCGACGATTGGCCGCAATGGATGGGGCCGAATCGCGATGGTCGTTGGGCCGAAACCGGAATTGTCGACAACTTTCCCACCAATCTGCCAAAAGATGAAAGCGGCGTGAAATTGTTGTGGAAAGTCCCGGTGGCAGGCGGCTACGCGGGTCCGGCGGTAGCGGGGGGGAAAGTCTTCGTGACCGACCGGGTGTTGGCCAAAGGAGCGAAAAACCCGGACGATCCCTTCGACACCAAGCATAAGGTCGCCAGCACCGAGCGGGTGTTGTGCTTCGATGCGGCCACCGGTCAGCCACTCTGGAAGTATCAATACGATTGCCCTTATCAGATCAGTTATCCCGCAGGGCCGCGCTGCACCCCGACGGTCGCCGACCAAAAAGTGTACACACTGGGGGCCATGGGGGATTTGCACTGCTTGGATGTCCGCGATGGTCGTGTGCTTTGGTCGAAGAACTTTCCGCGTGATTTTCATGCCAAAGTGCCCACGTGGGGCTTCTGCGGCCATCCGTTGCTGTACAAAAACCTGCTGATCTGCACTGTGGGCGGAGAAAATGCCGTTGCCGTGGCCTTCGACAAAGACACCGGCGAGGTGAAGTGGAAAGCCCTCAGGGCACGCGAAATCGGTTACAGCCCGCCGACACTGATTCACGCGGCCCATCGCGACCAGCTTGTCATTTGGCACGCCGCGGCCATCAACGGCCTCGATCCGCTCACCGGTGAAGTGTTCTGGTCGGTCGACTTGGAGCCAAAGTACGGGATGGCCATTATGGCTCCCCAGCAGGAGGGGGATTTGCTCTTTGCGGCGGGTATCGGCGGGGCCGGGGTGGTTCTCCAACTTGATGCGGAGAAGCCCAAAGTCTCGGTCGTGTGGCAAGAGGCTTTGGAAAGAGACGGCAACACACCCAAAGAACGTGGGCTGTATCCGGTCAATATGACGCCTCTGATTGATCACGGGGTCATTTACGGCGTCGATCAGCCCGGCATGCTGCGGGCCGTGGAACTGCGTACCGGGAAAAAACTGTGGTTCACGCACAAACCGGTCATCGGCCGCGAAGAAGCCGAGGACTACAAAGGGGCCAGCTCTGGTACGGCATTTCTGGTGAAAAATGGCGACCGCTACTTTCTCTTCTCCGAAACGGGCGAGTTGATTATCGCCAAACTATCCCCCCGGGGTTATGAAGAGATCGGCCGGACTCCCCTCTTGAAGCCCACGGGCACCGCGTTTGGCCGCAAAGTGCTGTGGAGCCATCCGGCGTTTGCGAATAAGTGTGTCTTTGTTCGCAACGATAAGGAATTGGCTTGCTTTTCGCTGGCGAAGTGATTTTTGGCGAAATCATTCTTGGCGTGGCCCGCGGCGCCGAGCACCGTCCGTGCGGCTGACTGCGCTGGCTATTCCCTGGTGCGGTCCATTTTTCGGCTGAGTTCCTCTCCGGCCGGGGGGAACACCAACGCGCCGGAGGGCGGGGCTTTTTACTGGCGAAGGAATTTTCTGCTGTTCCGGTTGCTCCGCGGTTGGGTATCCTGTGGCCGGAGGGGGTCTAACCCTTTTGGGGTTTACCCGAATCCTTGGCCGCGGAGTTGTATCATGGGTCGGTTGCTCACGTGTGTTGTCACTTTGGTCTGCGCGATGCCAGCGGTGGCCGGTCCACTGCAGGTGGGCGTGGCGGCGGTCGATATTACCCCCCCCAAGGGCTGCCCGATGGCCGGGTATTACTCGTACCGCGGCGCTGAGGGGACGCACGATCCGCTGTGGGCCAAAGCACTGGTCTTGGAAAAAGACGGTACCACGGTGGCGTTGGTGGCTTTGGATCTGATCAGCACGCCCCGGAATCTGGTGGAGCAATCGCGTCAGGCGATTGAGAAGCGAACCGCCATCCCCGCGGCGCAGGTGATGATTGCGGCCACACATTCCCATACCGGGCCGATTTTGCCCGACGGGTCGGCCCGGGCCGATATTTTTACGGCCGATGGGGCGAAGATCGCCAAAGAGTACGTTGCGGGCTTACCGGGCCAGATAGCTGAGGCCGTTGGGAAAGCCCACGCGGCGCGGCGACCGGCGCGGGTGTCGTTTGCGACCGGTATCGAAGACGGCCTCGCCTTCAACCGTCGCTTCCACATGAATGACGGCAGCATTGGCTGGAACCCTGGCAAGAAGAACCCGAATATTGTTCGCCCCGCAGGGCCGACCGATCCCAGCGTTCCGGTGGTGTTCTTCGAGACCGATGAGAAACAGCCGCAGCCCATCGCCATTTATGTGAATTTTGCCATGCATCTGGATACCGTGGGCGGTTTGTTCTTCTCAGCCGATTATCCCTATACGCTGGCGCGCTGCCTGGCGGCTGTTTATGGTGAAAAAGTCGTCACCGTTTTCACCACGGGCTGTTGCGGCGACATCAATCACATCAACGTCGCCAGCGACAAGCCGCAGAAAGGGCCTGGGGAAGCGGCACGCATCGGTACCCGGCTGGCCGCAGCGGTTCTACGGACCTTGGATCGGCTCACGCCGGCAGCCGATGGGCCGCTGCGTGTGTCCCGGGAAATCGTGGAACTGCCCCTGGCCCCTGTGACCAACGACGACGTTGCCGCAGCCCAGCGCGTCGTCGCCGCGTTGGAAGCGAAAACCCAACCTGCACCAAAATTTCTCGATCAGGTTCAGGCTTTCAAAGTTCTCGACATTCGCCAACGCTTGGGCAACCCGCTGGCTGTGGAAGTGCAGGTGATTTCCCTGGGGCGCGATTTGGCGTGGGTGAGCCTACCGGGGGAAATCTTCGTGGAGTTGGGGCTGCAAATCAAACAGGGTTCACCCTTCCAGCAAACGATGATCGCCGAGTTGGCAAACGGGAGCATCGGTTACATTCCCACGCGGGTGGCCTATTCCCAAGGCCACTATGAGGTGGTCAGCACCCGTTGTGCTGAGGGCAGTGGGGAAAAGTTGGTGGATGTGGCGCTGCAACAACTGCGGACCCAGTTCAAACAACGCTGAATCCATGACCAGCGCGGGGAGCATCCATGACCAGCGCGGGGAGAATCCATGACCAGTGCGGGGATCGGCCCTGTTCCTGAGCGGCTTCATGGCTCACGGCCGTGAATCCGCGCTCATGGGGGGGTGTCCCCCTTCCCCCCGCCAGAGAATGCCCGACCCGATCGCAGTGGGCTGAACCATTGCCATGCGGCCATACACGTCAATGTCCTCGGCTTGGGGTTCTTCTTCATGGTTACGATCGCAGTGGGCTGAACCATTGCCACGCGGCTACACTCTCGGGTTGCCTGGGGGGAGTACACACCGCGCGGGTCGGATGCTCCGGTCGATTCCGAATACCCCACCGGGCTGTCCTGGTTCACTCCCTGGAACGTTGTCAAACGGACGGCCTGCTCCGGTTGAGTCCGAACACCCAACTGGGTTGGTTGTTATTGGCCGTGAAAACAGGGTTGACTAGGTCTGTGCTCCGGTTGATTCCGAATACCCAATTGGGTTGGCTGGCAGTCCCGTGTGGCTGAATTCACGCTCTCAGAAGGCTGACGGCCCAATCGGGTTGGCCTGGAAGTTGGCCGGCAGCTCCGTGTGGCTGAATTTGCGTTCCCAACCGGTCGTATGGTTTGCGGCGACGGTAAACGTCCTACGACTTCAACAAACGTCCTACGACTTCAACCAAAATCAGGTGAATTTGCGTTCCCAATCGGTTGTGTGGCTTGCGCGTTCCCAACCGGTCTTGTGGCTTGGGGGGCCACGGTATTAGAATTCGCTGCCCCCGGGGATGTTGGGCCAAGGAGTTGTGGAGTATGGCCAAGAAGGCACGCCATCGCGGTGTGGATTTCGCGGTGTATCTGCTATTACGGGGGGTCGTTGCTGTGGTGCAGATGCTCCCGCCCCAGGCGGCCTACGCATTGGCCGATGGGTTCGGTTGGGCCTTGCACCGCTTTGTCAAACGCCGCCGCGACATTGCTTTAGCCAACGTCCAAGCGGCGTTCCCCGAGCTGGCCCAAAACCCGCTGGCCGCCGATCGACTCGTCCGCGGCATGTTCCGCCACTTCTGCCGCGCCATAGCGGAGCTGATTCTCTTACCGCGCAAACTGCATGTGACCAATTGGCGCAAATACCTCGTTCTCGATCACGGCGCTGCGACACTACCGCCGCTGTTGTCCCAGCGGGCCGTGTTGGTCGTCACCGCCCATTTTGGGAATTGGGAGATGGCCGGCTTCGCCCTGGGGCTGTTCGGTTTCCGGACTTACGCCATCGCCCGGGTTCTGGAAAACCCGTATTTGGAACGCTTTGCTCTCAAGTTTCGCCAAGCCACCGGTCAGACGATCATTGCGAAGAACGACGACTTCGCCCGCCTGACCGATGCTCTGCGCCGCGGTGGAAAAGTCGCTACCCTCGCCGACCAAGACGCCGGCCCCCGCGGCGTGTTCGTGGACTTCTTCGGCCGTCCGGCCAGTACCCATAAAGCCGTGGCCCTCATGGCCTTGGAATTCGATGCGGTGATGGTGGTGATGGGCGTTCCCCGGGTCAAGCGGGCGAACTATCCACAACGGCCCGACTACGACCCAGCCAGTGCGCTGGCGCCATTGTTTTACGCGGTCCGCTGTGCCGATATCATCGATCCACGGGACTACGCCGGCGACCCCAACGCCGTGCCAGCTATCACCGCCCGTTACACGGCGGCCCTGGAAAAACTCATCCGCGAACACCCCGAGCAATACTTCTGGCTCCACCGCCGTTGGAAGCATCAACCGAAAGCCAAGACCCCCCGCACCAGCGACCAACAACGCGCGGCCTAAGGTCAATCGGTTGAAGAGGTTACTTCAACTGGCCCAATGTGCGACCGAACGTCAATTGAGTGAAAAGGTTGTTCCAACTCGCTTAACGTGCGGCCTAATGTCGATCGAGTGAAAAGTTTACTTTAACTGGTCTCATGTGCGAACTAACGTTAATTCAGTCAAGAGTTTGCTTTAAATAGTCTGTTGAAGAGTTTATTCCACCTGCTTGACGTGCGGCCTAACGTCGATCGAGTGAAAAGTTTACTTTGACTGGTCTCATGTGCGACCTACAGTCCAGGTGAAGGAATTGTTCTAACTGTGGCGATTTCTTGCCAGTTGCCGCGCCAACGATTCAGTGACAGTTTGTGGGATATTTCGTGAATCTGCCAGGTGTTCGGGAGTTCGTGGGTCAGTGGAAGCACTCCGCACGCAGATAGAGTTGTAGTGTTCGTTGGCGTGTCAGAACAAGAAGCAGTGGAGGATTTTCTGGTTGGCATCAGGGCAAACATCGGCTAAAGTGATTGTGACATTGTGACAATCACTGTGGTGGTTGACGTAAATGTGACATTTACTGTGGTGGTTGGCGTAAAGTGATTGTGACATTGTGACAATTACTGTGGTGGTTGACGGACCAACCAGGGAGCCGATGACCGACGCAAATTGACTCATTCCAATTCGTCCCAAGTTGGCGGCGGAGGTCAACGTGTGGCCAAGCATGATGTGATGTTTTCGATCCCTGAACGACAACTTGGCAAGGCCGATGTTGAGTTCACCATTAAACCTGATGGGAAAGCGTTTGGCCGTCTGAAGATATCCAATGGAACAGTCGTGTGGGTTCCGAAAGACAAGACCTACGGCTACAAGATGAGCTGGGTAGAATTCGATAAACTCCTGCAGAAGCATGGCAAAGCAGAGAATGGTTAAGCACGCTAAACCAGTCGCTGCATCGGACCCGACCTCCACGTGGGGTGGTGAGTGGCTCAGTGGTGAGTGGCTCAGAGAGTTGGCTTGGTTCTTGTTGGTCGCTCCAGGGGGCCGGTGAGCTGTATCGTGGGGCGGGAGATTTATGGCGTCATTTCGCTTAAATCAGGTCCGAGTTCTCTTGGCTCTCAAGACCAGCACTCGTTCTCTTACGATCGACGAGATTGCATGGGCCACGAGGTTGGATACTCCGAATGGCAAGGGTATTTCCACCACTACAGTTAGAAAAGCGCTCGATGGAGTCCCGCAAAACGAACGGGGGCACGAGTCTACAGGGTATCAGGGGTTGATCGAGCTGCGCTTTGTCAAGCAAGTGGGTAATAGGTATCAACTCAGCCTACCTGATCCACACCCTGGGCCTGGTTCGAAAGATCATGATGAGGAGGAAGACTAGCGATCGCTTTGTCGGAATTCGGTAACATGCCAGCATGCAGTGAGGCCCCGAATACGACGCGCAAGCCCAATAGGTGTATACGACGTGCAAGCCCAATAGATGTGCCGAACCCGGTGCTGCAGCGGATGCGGGGGGCGGTTTTTCCGGAGTCGTAACTTGGTTGGCGCAGTTGTTGGGCCAGTGAGGGAAGATGTTCGGTCACCATAGAGGATGGAAAACTGCAGTAGACATGCCTGAGATCGCACCTACACCTTGATTCGAGGTGTACTGCAATGCAAATCTTCCCCACCGACGAGGAAGTCGAGCAAGCGGCGGAGTTGCTGGTCAAAAGATACGGTGTGTCGGTCCGACTACTTGCCCAGCTCTTCGGAATCGAACAGCGCGACCAAGCCAATAGCATTCTCCAGTCGCTTGGTGACAAGAGGCTGCGTCCCATCGACTTAGCCCGACTACTAATCCAGCAAAAAGGACCAGCACTTTTCTCAGGTAGCGAGAAATTCACCCGCCTGCTCCGCCGGCGCATCCTCGAGAAACTGCCGGACGAACAAATCAAGGATTTGTTCGAAAGGAACTCCCCATCGGGAAGAAACATCACTTCGGTTTCCCGAATGCGCCAACCTCTAGCACGGATGAAGTGGTCATCTGGCAAGCCGTGGGCGCGGGATTTCGTTGCTGCAACCGGCTTCCCTCCGATCTTCGCTGGTGTCGAGCCGCGGGAAAAGGTCCCGACTATCCATGATGTCCCGCCGCTAAAAGTACCGCCGAAGTTGGCAGAGTATCAGGAAGGCCTGAAAAAGCGTATGCTCGAGGTCCTTGAGCATTATGGTGATCGCACCCGTTGCGTGGTTACGCTCCCCACGGGCGGGGGTAAGACGCGGGTTGCCGTCGAGGCGTTCATCGACTGGATGCAACCCCGCTTTGCTGAGGGCAAGTACTTAATATGGATCGCTCAGAGTGAGGAATTATGTGAGCAAGCTATCGCTTGCATCGACCAGATGTGGGGATCACGAGAATTCGTAAGCCCGCTACGCATCTACCGCTTCTTCGGGGGACGGAACATCCCCATCGACGAACTCAGAGGTGGTGCCGTGGTTACGAGCATCCAGCAACTTCACAACCGCATCAAAACGGGGGACAAGACGATCGAGATTATTCTGAAAGATACCGGCGCTATGATTATCGATGAGGCTCACCGTGCCGTGTCAGCGATGTATGACAAACTATTGGATAAGGCGGAGCAGGTCTGCGGGCCGGACTTATTTCCCATTTGCGGACTCACAGCTACACCGGGGCGCGCGGGACTGAACAGCTCAGAGGAGACGATCAAGCTGGTGGGACGTTTCGAAGTGTATCTAATAAAGCCAGAACTCGGTGAACAGTACGAGGCCAACCCGTTGCGCTACTTCCGCGAGCACC
>JANWYJ010000093.1 GCA_025055115.1 Gemmata sp. | reverse complement strand
ACACTAGCCCAAAGCTTGTGCCGATGGCGAAAAAGAAAGCGACTCCAAACCACACGGGCATACCATGTGTCCTCCGTCGGGGCCTCGTGACGCAGCCGAGAGCTAGGGGGCGTTGTCACCGATGCCTCAGGACCAGATCATCTGAACCAGCTTGGCCCACTGCGACAGGTGGCTGAAGTATCGACCGGTGGTCCGAGAATCGACCCGTTGACATCGTCGAGGCCGTTTCCAAACACCGGGCTAGTTGCCGCAGACGGCTTATCGTTCGGCTTTTGTCGGGGTTTCAAACCGTCTCGAGCAATCGGTTCATCCCCGGATGGCAGCGCCGAACGTGCTGTCTTCTTCGTCCGGTTGACGCATTGACACCGAAGCAAGGGGTTCATCCTGGCTTGCCGGCATCGTGACGAACCCATCCGTGACCTGCGGCACCCCGCGGTCAAGGAACGGATACCTCCCCGGCTTTGCGGATCATCGCGGCGGTTCCAACGCGCTGTGGTGTCGGGGAATGCAATGACCGCCGCACGAAGCGCGCCGGAGGGCCATGGCCGTCATCACTGCCCCGTCGGATGAGCGAGCGATGCCGTTGTTTGCCCCGTGACGAACGGCGCGTGCGGACGTGACGGCAGCCACGACTGATCCGGATCAGCGCTATGAAGGGGCCATGATCACAGCCACAGTTGCTCCGGATCAGCGCTATGAAGGGGCCATGATCACAGCCACAGTTGCTCCGGATCAGCGCTATGAAGGGGCCATGATCACAGCCTCAGCTGATCCGACTCAGCCGGAATGAAGTCCCCCAGGACGACCTGAGGGCAGTATTCGCCCGCGACCGCCACGATGTGGTTCACCGCGACGGCCACGATGCGGATCACTCAGGGGGTCGATTTTTTGCCTTTGGTCGCCCGTTTGACAGTGATGGTCAGCTCATTACTTTTAGGTTCCACGGTCACGCGCAGGTTCTCGAGCGCTTCGCGATCGAGCCGAACACGGGGCGGTTGGCGTTTGCGGGCGTCGCCATCCATACTGTCGAGATCGGGCGGCTCGATGGCGACGCGGTGGGGGCCAGCGATAGCCCCATCCTTATCGCGGCGCGTGCTGAGAACGAATCGGGCTTCGTCGTTGATCGTTCCCGAGGCGATCGGGCTTCCACCCTCGCGGTCCGGGATCAAGGCGATGGAACCATGGACCAATTCCAGCGCCGGTTGACCGTCTTCATACACGAGCTGTCCGCGCACCGGGTAGCACGGTTCTTCACCGCTTGAACAACCGGCGGCTCCTCCGCTACACACAAGCAACAGGGCGACGATCCGTGGTATCAGCCACCGTCGCCCATGAACCATGACAATTGGCCATCGCATTGGCTCAGTTCTCCCCGGGTCTCAATCGATACTGGGGATCACTTCGCCGTCGGCCCGGGTCGCGAGCCGGCGCAGGGTGGTGGTGTCGATCGAGTTGCGCAACGCGCGCACGGAGCCATCGGCCATCACAAACTGCGTGACTCCCGAATGCCAACTCCCGAAGATGCGCTGCCAGTTACTGCCCGAGAAGGTGGGGAAGGGCGCCAGCGGACGCAAACCGCCTGAGCAGACGCCGTTGGCATCGAGGGTGGTACAACCGGCACTGCGTTCGGCCGTGATGTAGTTCTGCCCACTGAAGTAGGCCCGGTCTTCGGTGGACATCCCAATGCGGTCGGGGCGGACATGTTTCTCACCAATCAAGAGCGTATTGCTCGTACCATCGGTGATGCTCATGAGGTTCAGACGCGAGCGAAATTCGATGATGCGGTATTGGTCAATCACATCGCCGCATGGGTCGTCGGTGGTACAAGTTCCTGAGGTTGGATACACCGGGTCGGTGCGAACGAACGCGGTGGTGAAAGCCCCGGTAGCGCTTTGGATATTCTGGTTACGGCCATCGCCCACACACGCGGCATAGTCCCCGGTGGCTCCCGCGACGCCGCCATTGGTGCCGTCATTCTGGTCTGGGGGGCTGATACCGTTGGTACGGCGGCTGGGGCAGTAGAAAATCTTGATTTGAGCTTCGCGGGCTGCGGCCGGCTGATCCTTGAATTGCCAGGGGAACCGCGGATTGGTCGAATTCCACAACCGGAAGACCTGCCCCTGTTCGATGAAGGGCATGATCAGCACTGGCCAGGTGGCGCAGGCTTCGCGGCACACCCGCGTGGGTGGTAGTCCCCCCTGCTGATCGTGATAGGCATGTACGGCGATGCCCAGTTGCTTCAAGTTATTCTGGCACTGCGACCGAGCCGCCGCTTCCCGCACTTTCTGCACCGCGGGTAAGAGCAATCCGATCAAAATCGCAATAATCGCAATCACCACCAGCAGTTCGATGAGGGTGAACGCCGCACAACGCCGGTGGTTCCGGAAAATGGGAGAGATAGTCATCATACACCTTCACACAAGTCGGGAGAAATGAAGGAATTGTGAGTCGTCGGGCAGACATACATTAAAAACGCCGTGGTCGTGTTGTCAAGCGAAAACGCCCATGTTTTCCGGGGTTTTTCCCACATCGCTTCACTCCGACGCCGAGTTTTCGCCCATCACCGCAGTGCCAGGACGCGGCGGCCCACTGTGTAGTGGGGATCGAGGGGTTGCTGGGCGTCGTAATGACAACTCTGTTGCTCGAAATACGCCGTGGCCAAGGTGAGCCAACTGACAAAGAAGCCCACCCCTCCGCATATCAGCACACCGCCATCGCCGCCGCGCGTCACGCCGCGTTCGGCCACCAATTCGCATTGGTACGGATCGGCCGCGATGAACAATCCGAAGGCATTCGGCTGGCCGTGTTCACCGCCGCCATCGGTCGGATAGCGGTTGCACGGTACGTGATCGCCCCAACGGAATAACGTGGTGGCTCCCCCACCACAGGCGTATTCCCATTCGTCCGACGTCGGCAGGCGGAAACCGGCGGCAGCCCATTGTGCCGTCAATGCGGCGTGGGTCAGCGTGATCGCCCGCTGAGCGCTGATTTCGCCGTCTGGAGTTGTGATCACACGGAAAGTAACGCCGCCCCGATAGAGGGTGAGAATGAGCTGGGAGCGGTGGTATTCGCGGATGAGCTGGGAGCGGTGGTATTCGCGGATGTATTCGCGGACAATCTCTTGCCCTTCGGGGTCATCCTGCGCGATCGGCTCCCAACCCACCGCGGACGCCGTCGTTTCGATAAGGAAGGGAGCGAGAGACACATGCCGCACCCGGAGGGTGACTTGCGCGATGTATTCACGGATGTCGGGAGGGAAGCCGTACTCTTTCACAGTATCTTGCCAACTGGCCCACTCATCGGCGCGGGGTTGCCAGGGCCGCTGGGCATCGTAGCCCAACGTTACACAGCCTCCTGGAATCAAGGCAAAGAGGGCATCATCCTTCTGGTAAAGTGCGACATCCTGTTGACATTCGCCAAGTCGAAAACGTTGCACGCGAAGAAATGAAAAACCGGTGGGCAACTCCCGAACCAGTTGGTGGGCGAGGATTTCGCGTTCCCGGGGTGAAATCGCCTGCCAGCGCTCAGACGATAAATCCATATCGGCCCCCCTGAGGGTGAGGGATCATGGCGGCTCGCATGAACCCCACACCTGCTATTCTCCCTCAAGGGCGGAGAGAATAGCGATGTCAGTAGGGGAAAAAATCGAAAACCCCTTGTCCACCTGGAGTGATCGTCGGTTCAGACAGACGGGCGAGAACAGTGATGGTCGGTTCCGACAGATGGGCGAGAATCACAGACACGGGACAACCCTATGGAAGCGTGGGCAGCGGCGCGGTGAGTGCTATCTCTGTGTTCACCGCTGTGCCGAGAACATTGTAGCGCCAGAATCTACGTCGACTGTTCCTTCGAGTGAGTGCTAACTCTGTGTTCGTCGCTGTGCCGAGAACCCCCTCTCACCCCCCGCGGCATGGTCGGTTCAACGCGGAGTTTACCGGCGGTGCTCGCAGTGCGCCCACGCAGGACCCCTTCTCACCTCCGCGGCATGGCCGGTTCAGTGGTGCGTCAACTCGATGTGGACGCTCAGTCGCAGTTGGAACCGCAGTTGTGTTCGCTCATCGAGTATCATTTCGATCGCATCGACGCCGGGTTGATCGATCACGCGAATATCCTTGACAGCAGTGGCGGAAAGGTCGAACCACGGTTGACCAGCGGCACGGATGGTCAGGCGGACATCGCGACAAGACGGTTGTATCATAAAGACGATCTCCCACGGATCGAGGGCGACGGTGTATGTCGCGGTGTTGTAATACCACGAGGCGACGTCGGGATCGAGCCAGCGCGGTTCAACTCCGAAACACGCTAACAATTGCCGTTCGGTGACGCTGATGTCCCGCGGTGGGCCGAAGTCATCCATACCTGCCTCCTCTCGGCTCCCTGCCTCCTCTCGGCTCCCTACCTCCTCCACGCTCCCTGCCTTCTCTCGGCTCCCTACCTCCTCCACGCTCCCTGCGGCGTTGGCTTTTTCGAGGGAAGAGGAACAACATTGAAGCCGCCAATCCACTACAGATGAATCGGAACCCCACACACGCGCGGAATCTCTACCAATTTGTGGGACGTTCCATTACTTTCCACCAGAAATCGTATCGGATCGGATGAAAGATGCCGGGGTAACAAAACTGCCGTAGACACAAGCGGGGGGAAGTTTCTAAACTCCTGAAGGGTGTGGTTTGGCCCGGACTTGTCGCAGGGATGCGCAGCGGACATGAAACTTCTCCACCTCACCGCGAGCACATTTTTTGGCGGCCCA
>JANWYJ010000096.1 GCA_025055115.1 Gemmata sp. | reverse complement strand
CGTTTGGCTTCGACTGGGGTGGCCAGCAGTCCCGCGGCGGCCGCGGCGAGTATCCAGGTACGAAACATCAGTTCATTCCTCCTCATTGTAAAGAATCGGGGTTAGGGAGTGGTTCTTGACCGGATGTTCGGCCAGGTTTTCGGGTTTCGGAATCCCTGTGCGCAACTATCCGGCCTCGACCACGACACGTTTTTGGCTCGTTCACAACGTTCAATTTCTTGGGCTTCGGATCACCGAGTTAGCCCCGGGAATAACGCGAATGTAGACTTCACGTTCACAACGTTCAACTTCTCGGGCTTCGGATCACTGTGTGCCAACTGACCTTGGTTGGGTGGCAACCTTTGGGCTGGGTGGCAATGGTCTAGGGCTGGGTGGTTTTCGGGACGAACTTCTTGATGCGGTAGTTTTTCCCGGCTGTGGCCAGCCATCGGGTGTAGGCATCTTTCATGATGGCGTTGAAGTCTGGGGCTGGTTGTCCGGGCACCGTGACGATCATCGGTTGGATCCAGCCGTCTTTCTCCGTCAGCCCCAGTTGGTAGAAGGCTTGCAGGGGGCTGAGTTGGCCGAAGCGGGTGTCTTTCCATTCGGCGTCGGCGAGGGCTTTGAGGATCAGTTGGCTTTCCTCCGCATTGATGGGAACTTGATCGACTTCACCGCCGAAGAGGGGGTAGGCCCGGTATTTCATGACCATGATCGCGGCGGCTTCTGCGCGAACGTCGGCTTGGTCGCTTTGGAGGGCTTTCCGCGGGTCGGCCAAGACCGCGGTGACTTTCTTAACTTCGTCCAACTGTTTTTTCCCCTCGGCGGTGGTGATGTCGATAGGGATGCTCATATTCGGAATGATATAGAAGTCGGCGTGGGGATGTTGGGCGAGGAAAAAGAGTCTTTCCTGGCCGGGCTTCAGTTCGGTCTGGCCGAGGCCGGGGCGGCCGATCGGCGGTCGGGGGCGGACCGGTTGGTTGGGGTCCACCTTGGGTGGTGGAATGAAACCGATGCGGACTTCTTGAAGTCGCTCGGCCCCGGCGAGGACGCTATCGACCTTCACCACTGCGATTTTGTACTTCTGCTTCTCTTTGGCACCGTGGAATGGTGTGGGGGCTTCCACTTCTTTCTCTTCAATCTTTGTGACTTTGCCGGTGAGCACCACCGGGCTTTGGGCGGCCATTTGGCCTGGCGCAGGCAGAGCCACCACCAAACCCCACGCCGAGCTGACGGCAACCAACACACTGGCGGCCGCAAGGATTCCCACTCCCAGAACCTTCATGTCAACACTCCTGATGTCAGAAACAGTGAGCAACCACGGTGGCGGGTTGCAATCGGAACAAACGGCGTAACAAGTGCCGTAGGATTTACTTAAGACGAGAGAAGGGAACCCAAAGTTGGCTAGCAGCGCAATTTCTTACCACGTTAGACTGGGATCGAAAACGATTCGACGCGAAAGGGGTTGCGCAGCTCTCGCGGAATGGGCGGATCGTATCGACCACGGTATCCCGGAAAATGATTCGACGCGAAAAAACTTCCTCGGCTCTTGCTTCTGCATTTCCAAATGTTTACGCTAAAACGTAGATCGTATCCTGTGCAGGTCGATCTCCCCACCGTCCGGCCGTGTCCCCGCACGGCCGGACGGTCCGTTGAGGGTGTTCGCTTGTCGCCGGGGGGCTGCCTTTCTCATCGTCCCATCGTATTTTCCTGTCGTTCCGAAGGTTGTCGATCTTTTAATGTCCTTTACAGGCTGCCTTTCTCATCGGTCCATCCTATTTTCCCGTCGTGTGGCTTTTATCCCGGTGGAAGGGTGGGTGGGACATGGCCAATCGCCGAGAACCTGTGGCCCCACGGAGCTTTTGCCAGCACCATTCCATCGAGTTTGCCAGCACCATTCCATCGAGTCCGGCTGATGCAGAAACGATTCGTGGGGAAGGCACTCGCTTCGATGGCCCGAGGGAGTGTCTGCACCACCGCACCCCGCGGAGGGTCTGCCGAGAGCGGTGGGCGGGGAACCGGTGGGGTCCGTTGGGGGACTTACGGGACGGTGATCTGAATGCGGGCTTCCTGGCGCAGTTGGGTGAGCAGCTGTGCCCGGAAATCGTCGGTATAGGTGTCGAGGACGTCGGTGGCCGATTTTTCGTAAGTGCTTGGTATGCCAGGTTTTCGGTCGGTGACTTGGAGCAAATGATAACCATAGTCGGTTTCGACGATACCACTGAGTTCGTTCACTTTCAGGGCAAAAGCGGCCCGGGCGAAGTTGTCATCGACCAAGCCGCCTTTGCGGAGAATGTAGCCGATGTCGCCACCTGAGGCGGCGCTGGGGCAGTGCGAGTACTTTTTCGCGGCGGTTGCGAAATCGAGTTTGCCGGCGGCGATCTGGGTCCGCAGCGCCTCCAGTTGGGCTTTGGCGGCGGCGTGCTCTGCGGGGCTGGCCTTTTTCCCGGCTCGAATAACGATGTGCCGCACTTTCACTTCGACCCGGTCGAAGTGGTCTTTATTGGCTTGGTAGTAGGCTTTCAGTTGCTCTTCGGTGACCAGGCTTTTCACATAACCGGTCAATTGCATCGCCGTCGTCCAGGCTTCGCGGACCTGGGCTTCGGTTTGCCCGGTTTGCTTGTAGAACTCCTCCAGCGAGCTGCCTTCGGCTTGCAGTTTCTGCCCAAAGGCTTTCAGTTGCGCCTCAATCTCGGCGGGATCGACCTTCGGCCCGTTTTTGCGGAGAAATTGGCGCAAGAGGAGATCATCGACCATATCGGCCAAGACCTCGATGCGCATTTGTCGCTGTTGCGCGGCGGTCAGCGGGGTCAGCGGCAGTGTCTGCTTCAACAGAGCATCGACTTCCGCCAAGGTGATCGTTTCCCCATTGACCGTCGCGGCCACAGCCGATGGCGCCGCGGGCGCTTGCGCGAAAACGACAGTAGGGAGAGCGAATAACGCCAGCGAAATCCCGACCGATCGCATCATTTCCCATACCTCCTGGCACCAGTATTATCGGCCGAGTTCGCCACCCCGTTCGCAGAGAATTTTGCAGCTGCTAAAATGGGAGGATGAGAGAATTTTCGCGCCTGAATCCGTTGCCACTGGTTGAGGTGCCGCCCGAAGCCCGGCATCGAGTCGTCCTGTTGAACGATTTGGCACCGGGTGAGCTATTCATTCACGAAATCTACCACAGCATTCAGGGGGAATCGACCTTCGCCGGCCGGCCGTGCGTGTTTGTGCGCACCGCGGTCTGCGATAGCCGCTGCCGCTGGTGCGATACCCCGCACGCTTTCAACCAAGGCCGCCGCTGGCCGCGCAGCGCGGTGGTGGAGAAAGCCCTCAGCTTCGGCTGCCCGTTGGTGGAAATCACCGGTGGGGAGCCACTGTTGCAGCCCGACGTACGGCCCCTCATGAGCGAACTGTGCGACGCCGGGTGTACAGTCTTGCTCGAAACCAGCGGCGCGCACGATGTTTCAGTCGTGGATACCCGCGTGCACATCATCATGGACCTCAAGTGCCCCGACAGCGGCGAAAGCCACCGCAACCGCTGGGCCAATCTGGAGGCACTCAAACCAACCGACGAAATCAAATTCGTGATCGCCTCGCGGAACGACTGGGACTGGACCGAAAAGACCATTCGCCATCATCACCTCGACACGCGGTTTACGTGTTTGGTCAGTTGTGTGTTTGGGGCAGTCCAGCCGGTGGAATTGGCGAATTGGCTCTTGGCGGCGCGGCTGCCGCGTGTCCGGATGCAACTGCAGATGCACAAATACATCTGGGACCCCACCGCCCGTGGCGTGTAAGACCTGGAGAGCGTGTAAGACCCGGAGGGAACGTGCAGTCACGGGGGCGGTGACAATAACTCCAGCGGTTACAACAACGGCTGGAGCATCTTTACGTTACGTTCGTGGCGTGTAAGGCCCGGAGGGAACGCCCAGTCACGGTCGCAACTGTCGCGGCGGAGTGACCGGCGCAGTCAACGACCGGAAGGCCATTGCCCGCCGCCCCGGGGGCTGTGGGGCGTGACACTGCCTGGAGATTCACTGCCGGATTACTCCGAGGCCAGTGTTTCGCCACCGACTCGGGTGGTTTGCGCGGCCATCACTTTCGTGGAGAGTGTTTCGCGAATGAAGCGCACCGAACCGTCGCCAAACAGGTGAACACCGCCACCGCTGTGGAACGAATAGTGCTCATCGCGGTTGTTGCAGTTCATAAAGCAGGGGCCAGTGCTCGCCAAACCATCGAACGTGGAGCCATCGATACCGTAGTTCATCCCACGGGAAGCCCAGCCGGCACCGTCCAAGCCATTGACGCCCCCTTGGGGATTCGTCGGGTGCGGCCGCATGCCGGTCACATAGGATAGCGGACGACCCGCATCTTCGGTAATAAAGCAGGTATTCGATAGACCATCCGTGATGGAGACGATGTTGAAGACGTTTTCGACTTTGTCGGCAAAGCGACCGCAGGCCTCGAATACGCCGCGGTAAGGGCCGCCGCGGCCGATCGTATCATCCGGCGGATTCGGGTTGCCATTGAAATCGCCGGCAATGAAATCAGCATAACCGGCGACGGCCAAAGCACGGCGAAAACCGCTCTGCGGTGCGTAGTCGCCCGCGTATTCGCGCCAACGGAACGAGCCGCTGCTTTTCTCCCACGTCAGACGGTCGTCGTAGGGCACCGAGGGGCAGATCCAAACGTTCAACCGGGTTGTGACGACCGGTTGGTTCTCGGGGGAGCGCCAGTCGCGATCCCAGCGATATTGCTGGTACAGGGCATTTTGTTCGATATAAGGCAAAATGAACACGCCAAAGCCATGTTCAATACCCGGTGGCACACCCCAGCGCGGCCAACCGGCTTGAATGTCAATGCCCGCGGGTGGAAAGAAACCATAGACATCGTGGAAGCTGTGTAGGGCCAAACCGAGCTGTTTATTGTTGTTAAAGCATTTCGTCCGGGCGGCGGCTTCGCGCACCTTCTGGACCGCCGGCAGGAGCAGACCAATCACGATGGCAATAATCGCGATCACGACCAATAACTCGATCAACGTGAAACCGAAGCGCACACGCCGATGCAAGGCCATGGCAGGTACCTCAGAAGAGGATCAGGGGCGACGTTCCAACACACGAACGATTCACTTGGCTTTGAGGTCGATGATCAACTCATTGGGGCCGTTGTGCACGGTAAAGGACAAACCCGATGTGGTCGGGCTAGCGTATTTGGACGGAATGGTACGAGGGCGGCGGCCTTTCCCCGTCACCGCTGGGGCCTCTTGTTCTTCGTCGGCATTGTCGGAACCACTGGCACCCAGCACCATAATCGCGTAGTCGCCTGCGGGGGCGCCATCGTCGATGTAGTAACTGGTGAGAGTGAAGGTTCCGTCGGCTTGGGTTTTGGCGTAGGGGCGAATGGTGATCTTGGCGTTCTTGACTGCTTCATTGGAATCTTGCGGCACGAGCCAAATTTCGGCTCCAGCCACGGGTTGTCCCTCCAACGTGAGCTTGCCTTTCACTGGATGAGTAGGAAGGGGATCGTTTTCTTTCCCACATCCCAGCAGAACGGCACACCCTACGCCCAACACCGCAAGTCCGCGAAACGGGGTCGCAAGAAACACAGGAATCTCCACAAAAGAAAATGAGTGAGACGCTGGAGGCGATGGCGATTGCAGACTCTATCGCAGAATGTTGACGAACTGGGTGAGCCCGATTTCTCGTGCGCTGGTCAATATTCGGTGAAACTTCACGCGAAATACCGGAAGAGTATGCTTCTGTGATGAAACCAAGTCGAGCGTGTAAAAGAATTGTGGTGTCTGGATGTCGATTTCACGCTTCGGCACTGCTGACCGACCGCGAGCCGATCGCCTACGATAGCAGTGTGTGATGGTTTCCGGGGCGGGGGAAAAATCATGCCTGCGACGGCGGCGTTGAGCCTGGTCGAACGATACACGGCGGCGTTTGCGGGATCGAAGCAGCGCTTCGAGATCGCCAAGGGGTTGTTCCCGTGCGGTGTGACTCACGATGCGCGCATGATGGACCCCTTCCCCATCTACATCACCCATGCCAAAGGGGCGCACAAGTGGGATGTCGATGGCCACCGGCTCACCGATTACTTTGTCGGTCATGGTTCGCACATCCTGGGCCATTGCCCCGATGATGTCGTCGCCGCCGTGCAGCAGCAGATGGCCAAGGGAACGCACTACGGCTCCTGCCACGATCTGGAAATCGCCTGGGGCCAACTTGTGCGGCAACTGATCCCGAGTGCCGAACGGGTCCGCTTCACCGGCAGTGGTACCGAAGCCACACTGATGGCCCTGCGGCTAGCGCGGCTGTTTACCGGACGGCCCAAGTTCCTCAAATTCCACGGCCACTTCCACGGCTGGCATGATTATGTCGCGATCAGTGCCGACTATCCGTACGATGCCCCGGGGGTGCCCGGTGTTCCGGCCGATGTCGCCAAATATTGTGTGGCCATTGCCCCCAACGACCTGCAGCGCGTCGACGCGACGCTCAAAAACGACCCCGAGATCGGCGCGGTCATTCTCGAACCCACTGGCGGGCATTGGGGCGCGGTCCCTATTCGCGGCGAATTCCTGAAAGGTTTACGCGAAATCTGCACCCGCTATCAGCGTGTTTTAATCTTTGATGAAGTGATTACCGGCTTCCGCGTCGCTCCCGGCGGCGCGCAAGCCTTCTACGGTGTCACCCCCGACCTGACCACACTGGCGAAGATTCTCGCGGGGGGCTTACCGGGCGGCTGTGTTGCCGGGCGGGCCGACATCCTTGCCTTCATCGAACCGCGCCCCGGCCAACCGAAAATGCGCCACCCCGGTACTTACAACGCCAATCCATTGTCAGCCGCCGCCGGAGTCACCACGCTCCAACGCATCGCCACCGGTCGACCCTGCGAGCAGGCCAACGCCGCCGGAACCCGACTGCGGAACAAGTTGAACGAACTGTTCGAAAGCCGCGATTGGCCGTGGATAGCCTATGGCGATTTCAGCATGATTCGCGTCCTTCCGGGCTATCGTGGCCCGCGCCCCAGCACCACTGCGGGGGTGAACGACGGTTTCATCCCCTACAACGGCGATATCAACCAGCTCGATGGGCCGAAGAACTCCCAGCAAATCCATGCTTTACGTCAAGCAATGCTGCTGCAGGGCGTCGATTGGTGGGGCTTCGCCGGGATGACCAGTTGTGAACATACCGACGCGGTTATCGACCACACAGTCGCAGCCTTTGAGGCCAGTATCGAACTTCTCATCGCCGAAGGCATCTTCTGAGAGGGTCTGCCGCGGTCAGCATGGTCTGACAAACTTCATCGCCGATGCCATAGCCCGACGGCTGCTATCCTGGCGAACCTGGGTCGATGGGTTATCCACACGTAATAATGAGAGACCGTGGAGCGGGGGATCCCAGGCTGACCCAGCCGAAGGCCCCGGCCAATGGCCGAATTACCGCCGGGAGCTAGCGAGAACCGCAGAGAGACTTAGCGGGGGACTTTTCTGGTTCCCCACATCCTTCCGGTTGCACCGTGACGTACGCCACGATCACCTCATAGTTTCGAAGGGGGACTTTCCAGCTCCCCACATCCTTCCGGTTGCAGTATTGTTATGTTCATCCGCGTCGCCCCCCTTTCGGAGCCTTTCCCATGCGGTTTTCCCTCACCCTCCTCGCCATGTTCACCACCACCGCGTTCGTTCGGCCCGCCGACTTCCCACCGCCCCACCAGCTACCCTCGATCCC
>JANWYJ010000019.1 GCA_025055115.1 Gemmata sp. | reverse complement strand
CCCGCGGGAATGAGCGAACGCGCCACCGACAAGTCCGCCGGCAGTTCCTTTTCGCCATAGCCTTCTTCATAGCCGCGAATAATGCGGTCGTTGAAGTCCGTGACATCGAGAACGGGCAAGCTCTTGGCCGTTTTCAGGTTGACGAGGCGATAGGGCCGGTCGATGGTGGTGCCATAGCAGTTGTTGTTGAAGGGGTCTTTGTCGCTGGCTTCATTCATCGACGGGGCATTGGGGAGAGTCGCGATCATGGGGGTGGTTCCTTGGTCGGAGAATGTTGGGGGAATAGGAATGCATGGCCGCTGCGGCCGCTAGGCGGCTTCGATGATGCTGCGAGGAATTTCGCGCATCTCGTCGCGGCCCCGACGGATGCAGCGCATGTTGTCTTGAATGACCTGTTCGCCACGTTTGCCGAAGTATTTGCGGAGGGCCTTCTCCACGCCTGCTTCGACTTGGGCTTCGCTCATCTGCGCTTCTTGGGCGTAAGGGGTGAGTTTGAGAAACGCCCCCAACAAGACGATACCCTGCATCCGCATCTGCAAGTCGGGTTCGTTGGCTTCTTCCCGAGCGATGCGCACCATGTCGCAGTAGTAGACGCGAATATGGTTGTCGCGAATAGTCTTTTGGTTGTCGGGGGGAATGCGGCTCCAAACGTCGCGCGGATCCGTATAGGGGGATTGCATGAAGATCGCCCCGCCTGGCACCAGGCCTTTGAGCGTCAAGGGGCTGAGGATGGCTGTCGGGTCGTTGATGCACAGTAACTCGACCTTCTCCAATTCGGAGTGCAGGTTGATGTGCGTGTCGGCAATCGTGAGATAGTAGGTGGTCGGTAGTCCCTTTTTCTCGGAGCCGTATTTGGGGTAGGCTTGTACGTCTTTGCCGAAGACATTGCCGGCAATAGTGGCGATGATCTTGTTGGTGGTGACGGAGCCAAAACCGCCGACGGAGTGGCCGCGCATGGAGAAACCGCCTTGGGGTCGTAGATCGGGGTCTTCCTTGCGGGGCAGGGCGGTTTTGTGATCGATGCCCAGGGAGAAGAAATGGGGGCCGTCGATCATCATATTGTGGAAGGCCGCGATGAGATCGCCGGGTCGGACATCGCGGCTACCTAAGCCTGCAGCGCCGTGGTAAACTCGCGGCGGAGCATCGGTGAGTTTGTCCTGCCCATTTTGCCCCAGGATAGCATCATAAAACGCGGCTTTGATCTCCCGGGTGAGGTGGTTGCCGGTCGTGGAGAGGGGATCATCCATCCGTTCCAGCACCGTGAAGGCTTGGCAACCCTTCAGAGCATTGACGATGTCGGTCGCGGGGAACGGCCGGAAGACGAACACGGTCAGACAGCCGGCTTTGATGTTTTTGACCTCCCGCAGGTAATCGACGGTGGCTTTGGCAGTTTCCATATAGCAGCCCATACCCACCAGGATGTAGTCGGCATCGTCGCAGCGATACGCTTCGACGTTGCCATAGCGGCGACCGGTTTTACGGGCAAATTCGTCGAAGGCTTCCTGCAGCTTCTCGGGGATTTGGTCGTAATACCACCGTTGGGCGATTTTCCCTTTCATGTAGGAGTCTTGGTTTTGGACCACTCCGGACATCAGGGGGTTGGCCGGGTCCATGAGGTTGAGGAGTTTTTCTTTGGGATCGCCGACGAATTCTTTCATGAATTCTGGTTCGGGCAAGCGGACCGTTTCCACGGTATGGGTGGTGAGGAAACCATCTTGAATGTTGAAGAAGGGGGTGTGCGTATCTTCGGCGACACGGCGCGCAATGAGGCAGAAGTCGGCAGCTTCTTGGGCATTGCGGGCCAGGAGCATTCCCCAACCGCAATCTGCCACGCTCATGATGTCGTCGTGGCCGGCGTGAACGTTGAGACCTTGGCTGGTGAGGGCGCGAGCGCCAATATTCATCACCACCGGCAGGCGCTTGCCGCTGATGGTGTACAACACTTCCTTCATCAGCACCAATCCTTGGCCGCTGGTGAAATTGGTGACGCGCCCCCCGGCGACAGCGAACCCTTCGCAGACCGCAGCGGCAGAATGCTCGCTTTCGGGCTCAAAGAACATCAGGGTATCGCCCCAAAGGTTCTTGGCCCCGTTCATGACCGCGGCATTGAAGCCGCCGCCCATCGTGGTGGAGCTGGTAATCGGGTAGGCTCCTGCGGCCTGGCTGATGCGGGTTTCCACATGCACCACCGCTTCGGCCCCGTCGCAGGTGGTGGGGATGCCGGGATATTGGTAGGACGGTTCCACCGGCTGTTGTTCACTGAGGCGGGCGGGGCGTTCGGCAACGGCAACGCTCATGGAGAGTGACCTTTCTTACGAATTGAGGAACAAACCGGGCGTGCTGGGATCGCAAACCAGCCACGCCATGCCCAACCGCGCGTGCTGGGATTGCAAACCAGCCACGCCATGCCCAACCGCCGCAGCGCTTAGCGTTTGTCGCGGCGGAAGACGAGGGAGAGATAACGCGGATCGTCCACATCGGGGAAACTCGAAGGCCGCTGGGAGCTGCCGGGCTTCCCGGGGCACCACCGCAGAAGCCCGCCTTCCAGACGGTAAATGCACTGCGAGCAGCAGCCGACGTGCTGAGCCGGCCCGGTTTCGATGTGCATATCCATCTGACCGTTGGCCAACTCGAAAGTGCCCATGTAGATAGCGCCGCCCAAAAATTCAAAGGTGAAGCGATGGCCAGCGATGAGTAACCGCGCAGGACGTGGACCGGCGATGGAAATCCAAGCTCCCTGGAGCTTATCCCAATCGCTGCGAATGTCGCGGTCACTGGTCGGTGCAAGAACCGCCATGACACAACTCCTCCGAGCTTCCACCGCCACAGACCACCAAGGGCCGACAGGTACTCTGGGCGTGGGACCATCACTCCCACAGGCGGCGTGAAGCCCTCAGGGGGGAGAGAGAAACGGAAACAAACTCATGGTTGCGTCGGACGTGGATACCGTCCGTCGTCAGAGCCGCGACGAGATGAGAAGAGAGAGGATCAGTGTTCCGGGGCGGTCCGCAACAGCCGCACCGAAGCCGCCGGTCCGTTCGCTCCTCACCGCGGTGAGGGCTGCGACGCCGATCGGATCCCTGCCGAAGCTTCTATCCGTGGTAGCCACGAGAACTCGGGGGAGAACCGGTATTCCTTCGGACATCCACGGACGCAATTGCCTGCAGTATACGCTGAACTGGTCGCGCCTGCAATCGAATAGTGCTTTTCGCTTTGCACCGCTGCACAGAACGCGCGTTCGGTAGTTGCGACCGCGGTGGTTTCCGCATACGATCGCGGGCACCGAGTTGTTCCGTTGAGTTGTTCTTGTTGTCACGATCTGTCCAGGAGTTCCGTGATGTGTGCCCCTAGCGTCTTACACGTGGCATTGGCGGGGATGAATCGTCGGGAGGCATTGCACTTCGCAGTGGGTGTCATGGCGGGGGCCTTGGCCAGCACCGGTGAGAAGACCGCGGCCGCTCGGCCTACCGAGGAAACACCCCCCGATCCCCGCCCCATTCCACGCCCACCGCAGCGCGCGATTGCGGCCGATACCATTCTCGATCTGACGCACACACTGACGCCCACTTTCCCCATCTGGCCCGGGAATAAGCCGATCGCGCTAACGAACACCAGCACCTTCGCCCAACATGGCTTCTACGCCAACCGCTGGGACGTTGGTGAGCATCATGGGACGCACCTGGATGCCCCAGCCCATTGCTCTGCCGATGGGGCTACCGTTGAAGCCATTGAACCGGCATCCTTCATCGCTCCTCTCGCGGTCATCGACCTTCGTGAGAGGGTGAAAAACAACCCCGACGCCGCCGTGACGGTAGACGATCTGACCACATGGGAAAAACGCCACGGCCGCTTGCCGAAGGGCTGTGCTGTGGCCTTGTACAGTGGCTGGGATCAGCACGCCGGCGACGCCAAAGCCTTCCTTGGTACCGACGCCACCGGTACGTTGCATTTTCCCGGCTTTTCCCAAGACGCAGCCGCCTTTCTCCGCGACGAGCGCGACGTGGTGGGGTTGTTGGTGGATACGCTGTCGATTGACATCGGCGCGACCCAGGAGTTTCCGGTGCATAAGTTGTGGCTGGGGGCGGGGAAATGGTGTGTCGAGTGTGTCGCGCATTTGGGCCGGGTGCCGCCCAGTGGCGCGACGGTGTTTGTCGGTACGCCGAAGGTCAAGTCGGCCTCGGGGGGACCGACGCGGGTGTTGGCGCTATGGTCCTAATACAACCCCTGCCAAGGCTTCGGATGAAGTCGGGCCAACTCGCCGCGACCCGGCTAACTCCCCCAGAGAACAACGTGTGGTTCGAAAGACAGTGAGTGCCGCTTCGCTATGAGATAGGCACTCCACCGGCCCACGCTGCACTTTCATACACATTGCGCGTCAGATACGGAAGCTGGCCGTGGTACCAGATGGGGTCGAGAGTTTAGGTAGAGAGTCGCACCAGGTGTTTAGAGAGTCTCGCACGATGTTTCGGGACGATCGGCAGAGATGGGTGAAGCATTGTAGACGATCACACTCGGGTGAGTTGGGCCAATTCGAAGTCCAGCTGAGTAATCCCAACAAACAAGGGTTCCGGTTTTCGTAGAGCCACGAAACTGCCTCCGGCTGCCGCACAGTCGGTCGATGCGGTAACGTTCACGATAAGTGGACTTGGAGAGCTAGCCCACGATGGTTTGGTTCGATGTGCCGGTGAATCACCGACGGGCTGGAAAATGCCAAAGATGTGTCATCGCAGGATGATTTGCGACGTATTCTTTGCGACGTATTCAGTGTAGGGCCTGGACCTTTCCTGGGGATTGGACCGGCCATCTGGCAACAGGCCATGTGTTGGCAGAGGGAGGGCCTATGAACTTGGTGTTGATCGAAACCAGCGGCAACCAGGCTTTCATCTTCGCCACGAACAAGTTGCGTGAGAACGTCGGCGCGTCCGAACTGACGGCGCGGGTCGGGACGCGATTCGTGCTGAAGGCAGTGCAGGAAGCGGGTGGGCAGCTTCCATCAAATCCTCGTGACCCGGCAACTTATCCGCAGATCAGCGACCAGAACCTCGTCGAGGTGATTTTGGCTGTCTCCGGCAAAGCGTTGCTATTGGTTCGCGATGCGGACCTCGGCCGGCAGATCGTCCGCGCGGTCACGTTGTGTGCATTGAAAGAGGCACCAGGCTTGGAAGTTCGTGGCGTGGTGAGCCGGGATTTCGATTTTGAGAAAGACGCCCTGCATCCGCTGGTTGGCGAGGTTCACCGAGAATTTGAGATGGTCCGTTCGAAGCTCCCGGGGCCAGTAGCGCGCTTCCAGCGTTTGCCCATCATCGCCGAGTGTGCCAGCAGCGGCTTGCCAGCAAGTAACTATGATGTTTCGGGACCCGAGCCAGCACCGCGCTCCGCAGTGATTCTCGCAAAACGGAAGGCTGCCCAAGCCGGTTTGGATCGCATCCGCGGTCTTGTTGGTGAAGAGCACCATCTTCCCCGTTCCACGACGGAAATTGAGAATCTCGGCTGCGACTGGCTGGCTATCGTGCATGCCGACGGCAACGGTCTGGGGCAAGTGTTTCTGACGTTTGACCAGGTTGCGCAAACTACGAATCATCGGGACTACATAACCAAGTTGAGGGCTTTCTCGCTTGCCCTCGACCAATGCACGGAAAAGGCCTTCTGTCAGTCCCTGGCCGTCTTGAGAGATCGGCAGGGCATCACGCCGATTGTTCCGCTGGTGCTTGGCGGCGACGACCTGACGGTTGTCTGCGATGGCCGGCAAGCGTTGCAGTTCACCAAGAAATTCATCGACGGCTTCGAGGAAGAAACGCGCGGGCATGCGGCGATCAACTCGATTCTCAAAAATGGCGTGACAAGTTGTGCCGGCGTGGCGATCGTTAAACCACATTTCCCCTTCTTTGCCGGGTATCAACTAGCCGAGGAACTCTTGAAATCGGCCAAGGCACTGAAACCGCTGTCCGCGATCGACTACCACATCCTTTACGACGCCAGCGGCCCCGACCTCGAGCGCATCCGACGGGAGTTGACCGTGGATAACGGGGAGACGCTGCTGGTGGGTCGGCCATACGTCACGACCGCCGAGCGCGGACCGATTCAGCGTCGTTGGTCGGATTTGGTGTGTCGTATCACGGCTGTCCGTGCTCGTGATGACGAGGATCGTCGTCGACTGCCCAACAGCATGCTGCACGACTTACGGCAGGGGCTGTTTCTGGGGCATCAGGCAGCGGATGCACGTTTGCAGCTCGTCGTGGAGCGTTATCGTCATCACGGCTTGGATCGGCTGTTGGGAGATACATCGTCGGAAGGTTCCCTGTTTTGGCAAGACTCGGATTTCCGCCGCACAGCCTTGCTCGACACGCTCGACACCGCTGAGTTCTGGGAGGCCCGATCATGAGCCAGCACTGGCCCCTACCTGGACAATTCCGTGTTCGTCTCATCTTTGAATCGGATTGGCACGTTGGCTCCGGGACGGGGCGACCGGGCAACGTCGACCGCCTGATTGTCCGCGACGCCGACCACCTACCCTTCGTACCGGCTAAGACGCTTCGGGGCATCTGGCGCGATGCCTGTGAACGGCTCTGTCGCGGACTCGACGATGGGCAAGTCGGAGCTTGGTCCCGATTGGTTGACTTCCTCTTCGGTAGTCAACCCGCGCTGGGACGGAACGATCCGACGGGCCGACACGCCAATCCCGCTGAAGTTCCTTTGACATCCGCTGTGCAAATTCGATCGGTCCACATTCCTTCTCCCTTGCGCGAATCTCTGATACGCGCCGATCGTCGCCTCCGACAAGCCCTGACGTTCATCAAGCCCGGCGTCAAGATCGACCGCCGCAGCGGCTCCGCCCAAACGGACTTCCTGCGCTTCGAAGAAGTTGCCCGCAGGGGAACCGTCCTCGAAGCGGAATGTCGGCTTGCAGTTAGCGATGAATCGACCCGTAAGCTGGCGAGCGCTCTACTCATCGCGTCTGCAAAGATGGTCGAGCGCCTGGGAGGAAAACGCCGGCGTGGAGCAGGACTCTGTCGGCTGGAGATTGTTGGTGCGGACTTCAATTCAGCGCTTGAGTGGCTAGAGCAAATGGCTACGCCCCCCGCGTGGGTGCTTGACAAGGAGAACAACGCCTCTTCTTACGTTCGGAATGTTGCCGCTTCGAAAGACCCCTGGCTGTGTGTGCCGCTGGTTCTTCGGCTTCTGGGACCCCTGGCGGTTTCGTACCGCACCACGGGCAACGTCGTCGAGACGCTGGATTTTCTGCCCGGTTCTTATTTGCTGCCGCACGTCACGCAGGCGCTGAGCGGGCTGGGTCTGGACGTGCGGTCAGCTCTTCCATCTGGCGATATCTGCGTCCTGCCGGCGTACCCGGACGTGGATGGCGAACGTAGCCAGCCGGTGCCGCTGGCCCTTTTCGCGCCGAAGGGTGGTAGAGGACTGAGAGAACCCAACGCAGTGGTCAACCGCTTGCTGCAGGCAGAGCCGACCGACGGCACGCAGATAAAACAGCTTAGGGAAGGGTTTGTCTCGTCAAAGGCAACCGAGTTGTACAAAACGCCTATTACCGTTCAAACCCACAACACGATCGAGGATCAACCGCAGCGGCCGACCGAGACTGTGGGCGGGGTGTACACCTACGAGGCCATCGCACCCAGCGACGACGGCAGGCCAGTCATCCTTCGCAGTGAGCTACGCATCCGCAAGAGCTTAGCGGATCGCCTCGCCCAATCCGATGCGAATTGGTGGAAGAGGCTCAATGGCCATGTGTCGCTAGGACGTTCCAAGAAGGATGACTATGGCCTGGTGACAATCACGACCCTGGAATTGAAGGAGTTCGTCTCAGGGGTCACTGCCAGGAATGATCCACTGTTGTTCGTCTGGCTGGTGTCGGACACGCTGCTTCGCAATTCGCGTTTACGGGCCGAACCGACGGCGGCCTGTCTCGGCGAGGAGTTGTCGCGGCGATTGGGAGTACCGCTGAAACTGCGTCAAAGCACAAACGGCTGTCTTGATGAACTCGTTCGCATCCGTCGGCTCGACACCTGGCATGTGGGCTGGGGATTGCCGCGACCATCGCTGATCGCCTTGCAAGCTGGCTCGTGCATGGTCTTTGAGGCTAAAGGACCGATCAACCCCGCAAAGCTGGCCCAGCTCGAAGCCAGCGGGATCGGCGAACGCACCGCCGAGGGATATGGCCAAGTGCGGCTCAACCATCCGTTGCTCACTGAGCCGCTTGTCAGACAAGCTGATTCCGGCAGGCCGGCCGGTAGCGAACCGGGGACTACAGGGACGATGACCATCGCATCGAGTGATTCGGCATACGCGTTTGCCCGACTGATCGAGCGGGAGTGCTGGAAGCAAGAGATCCGCCGGGCCTGTCTGGCGATTGCCGCCAATGCGAAGCAACGCAAAGAGTTGTTGGGGTGGGATGTCAAGAGGGACTTGCCACCGATGAGCCAACTCGGGGGCTTGCGCGGGCAACTGGCGATGTTGCGAACCGCCGATGACCGGAAAGCTGTTCTCGACTGGCTGGATCACCTGGACAGCAACAAACGGCGAAAGGAAAAATGGCCGTCAATTCCCAAGGTGAAAGAGATCATCGAATCGGACAACCGCATCTGGCAAATCGTCAAGACCGACGACTG
>JANWYJ010000006.1 GCA_025055115.1 Gemmata sp. | reverse complement strand
ATCTTCTTCCACATGCCGGATTGGACGAGCCAACCGATACCCACACGCAGCGGCCATCCGATTCTCTTTCCCTTCCCTGGTCGGCTTCGTCATGGTCGTTTGACCTTCGCAGGGCGTGAATACCAGCTCCCATTGACTGACGCCACAAAGCAACACGCGATTCACGGTTTCACTCCCCGCAACCGTTGGCGGGTGATAGCTACGCAGACAGGCCCCGAGTTCGCGGCGATCACCGGGGAATTTCACCTGGCTCACGATCTGCCCGAAGCGCGGGAACAATGGCCCGCCGACTTTGTACTACGGGTGACGTATCGGTTGCGCAAGCACGGCTTGCAGGTTGAAGCGAGCGTCCAGAATGTTGGTGCTAACCGCTTACCCTGTGGTTTAGGGTATCACGGGTATTTTCGTATCCCTGGAATGCCAGAGTCTGACATTCAAGGCTGTTTTGTCCAAGCCCATGTCCACAAGATGTGGCACAGCGAGCAGCAACTCCCGACCGGAGATTGCCCAGGCGTCACTCCCGAGTTGGATTTTCGCCAGGCTCGCATCTTGGGTATGACTCCGTTGGATCACGTTTTCACCGATGTGAATGGGCCGAGCCGATCTGGAGAAATGGTCGAGTTGGCCAATATGAGCCATCCCGCCGTTGCTGGAGTTCTTCGGGTGCTGGCGGATTCGTCCTTTCGCGAATTGGTCCTTTTCACCCCGCCGCATCGGCAAGCATTGGCCATCGAACCGTACACCTGTGCAGCTGATGCTGCCAATCTGGCCGCTCGTGGCGTCGATTGCGGCTGGCGTGTTCTCGACCGCGACGCGGTTTGGCACAGCGTTGTGGAGTATCGCTGGGAGGATGCGACGGCACGTTGAATCACCTTCGGCGAGCCGTTAAAGTTTGCCAATTGCCATAGTCCGCGGCTCAACCAGTGGTTTGCTCGCCTCGGCAGTGCGTCCTACTGTTCTATAGCGGAAGAGCGAAGCCGGGCGGCGGGGTGTTGGGGAATGGTGGGCCAAATTGCGCTGGGTAAATACCGATTACTACAGTCTCTCGGAAGTGGGAGTAATGGCGAAGTTTACTATGCCGAGCCGATTCAATTTCCCGAATTTCGCGTCGTGGTGAAGAGGATTCACGATCACGTCGTCAAACATCCCAAATTCCGGCAGCGGTTTGAAGCGGAAGTTCAATCGATGGCCAATTTCGACCATCCCTATGCCGTCGGCCTGATTGAAGCCGCACTCGACGATCCGTTGGGGCCTTGCTTGGTGATGGAATATGTCCCGGGTATGACCCTCGAGGCGCTGTTGGGCAAATATCGTCGCCTAACTCCTGAACGTGTGGGTTTATTGCTCGGTTACTTCTGTCATGCTCTGGAGGCAGCTCATCAGGCCGGGATCGTTCATCGCGATTTAAAACCAGCGAATTTGATGGTGGTTAAACCGACCTCTCCCGATGAATTCCTCAAAGTGATGGACTTTGGCTTCGCCGGATTTGTGGCCAAACCCTACCTGCAGTTGGCCGATCTCACCGGCCAAGGGCCGATTGATGCCATGGGGACACCATCGTATGTCAGCCCGGAAATGATCCGCGGCGATCGGGTCGATGCCCGGAGCGATTTATATTCGGTGGGGGTGATTCTCTATGAGATGCTCACCGGCCGACTGCCATTCGTGTACGAATACCAAGACCGATTGTTGATGGCACATTTGAAGGATGCTCCGCCGCGGTTCATGACGATCGGCTGCCGCGATATTCCGCCGGAAATTGAAGCCGTCGTTCTGCACGCCTTATCCAAATATCCGAACGAACGCCCGCAAAGTGCCAAAGAACTGCTTGACGAATATAGCCGTGCCCTGGGGGTCGATTTGTGGGAAGCAACTTTCCCCGCTGGCTGGGAACCCACGGCAGTCCCCCTCGAACCGGTGGCTTTGGAGGCTCCACGTCGGCACTCCCAAAGCCCCTTTCAGGTTTTCTACGAACTGGGCGTGTTACTCCCCGAGCGGATGGCCGCCGCGAAATTGCGGGGTTTTATCGACGATTTGGCCGCCGAGGTCGTTACTACAGAACCGGGGCTGATCCGCCTGCGCTTGGGTTTGCCCGCGGGCTATAAGGAAGGCCAAAGCAGCGGAATTCTCGGGTGGTTCGCGACCCGACGCCCATCGGTGCCCAAAGGTCAGGAACCGATCGAAGTCGAACTGCATATGGATCGACCTGATCCTTCCCAGCCATTACTGAACGTCCTCCTGTCGTTTCAACCTCTCAAAGATTATCCGCCCCAAGATGCCGCGGCTTGGTATAGTCGCTGTGAGAAAGTTCATACCCTTCTCAAACGCTACCTCGGCGCCTAACGTCGCCTGAGCTGTATCATGCCTTCATGAATTCGGATTCGGCACGATCTCCCCAGGAACTCCCCCAGGTCCGCCTCAAAATCGAGCGGCGCTCGTCCCATCCGTGGATTTTCCAAAAGATGGTCCAAAAACCGACCCCACGGATCCCCCCTGGCAGCGTTGTGGATATTGTCGACAATCGGGGCCAGTGGGTGGGCCGCGGATTCTACAACGGCCATTCCCGGATCGCCCTGCGCGTTCTGACTTCACGTTACGATGAGGCGATTGATGAGGGATTTTTTGCCCGCCAATTGGGCGCAGCCATCGCCTTCCGGCGCGAAATCCTGCGGCTCGATGAAGTCACCGACGCCTACCGCTTGGTTCACGCGGAAGCCGATGGGCTGAGTGGCCTCGTCGTTGATCGCTTCGCCAATACGATCGTGATCGAATTCTTCGCAGCTGGAATGTACAAAAAACGTGCAGCCATCATGGACGCTCTGTGCGGCCACTTTCCCGACGCCCAGTTCTACTACTTCGCGGAAGACCATGTGAGGAAACAAGAATCCTTTGATTGTCGGCCACCCGAGCCACCATCACCGGCCATCATTACCGAATACGGGGTGAAATTCCGCGTCGCTGTCGGCAGCAAACATAAAACCGGCTTCTTCGTCGATCAACGCGACAACCGAAAGACCTTTGCCGATTTCTGCAAGGGCCGGCGCGTGTTAGACATTTGTTGCAATACCGGAGGGTTTAGTGTGTACGCCAAAGCCCGGGGGCAAGCCGCGGAAGTGGTCGGTCTTGATCTCGACGAACAAGCGATCGACCTGGCCAAGCACAATGCCAAACTGAACCAAGTCAACATCCGTTACATTCAGGCCGACCTTTTTGCGTGGCTGCGTGACATTATCCCCCAGGGGGAGCTTTTTGATGCTGTTGTGCTCGACCCGGCCAAACTGACCCGCGACCGCGACGATGTTCCCGCCGCATTACGTAAGTACTGTGATATGAACCGATTAGCGCTACAAGTCGTTCGCCCCGGCGGGATCTTTCTCACGTGTTCGTGCACGGGTTTGGTCAGCGAAGCGGACTTTCTGGAATCCCTCCGCCGAGCGGCGTGGCAAGCAGGACGCACCCTTCAGGTGTTCAAAATCGCTGGAGCAGCCCCCGATCATCCGTTTTTACTGAATGTTCCGGAAGGACGTTATCTCAAAGCGGTTTTTTGCCGCGTGCAATGACCCACGCAAGGCGGTTCGACCGCCGTTGGACACTCGCCTTCGTCGGGATTGGGCCTTCGTCGGGATTGGGCCTCGGGAGTTACCATGTCATCACCACTGTTGCCGCGTTCCTCGGGGATTTTGTTGCACCCCACCAGCTTGCCCGGACCGTTTGGGATTGGCGACCTCGGCCCCGTGGCATATCGTTGGATTGAAACCTTAGCCGCCATGAAACAATCGTGGTGGCAAATTCTCCCTTTAGGGCCGACCGGAGCTGGGGATTCTCCCTATCAATCGTTCTCCGCTTTTGCCGGCAATACCCATCTGTTAAGCCCCGAGTTACTCGCGGAAGAAGGGTTGGTTGGACCCGAATGGTGGGCCTACGAACACTTTGATGAACAACGGGTGGATTACCCGCGCGTCAGCCGCTTCAAAGCCCAGTTGCTGCGGACCGCGTGGGAAGCCTTCGGTCGGGGGCAGGCCCCGCACCTACGCCAGCCGTTTGAAACGTATTGTCATGCTCAAGCGTCGTGGCTTGAGGATTATGCCCTTTTTATGGCTATCCGCGCGGCTCTCGGTGAAGCCCGACTGGCCGATTGGCCATCGGAATTACTGCAACGTAAACCCTCAGCAATACAGGAGATACGCAAACAACTCGATCAGGAAGTGGGGATGCACCAATTCGGGCAATTCCTCTTTGACCAACAGTGGAGCCGCTTACGCAAGTTCGCTGCCGAACGACGGATCAAGATTTTCGGCGATGCCCCGATTTTCGTCGCCCTCGATTCCGCCGACGTGTGGGCCAATCCGTCCGAGTTTTTGCTTGATCCTTATGGTCAACCCCAGGTGGTGGCGGGAGTACCCCCCGACTACTTCAGTGCCGATGGCCAGCATTGGGGTAACCCAATTTATGATTGGGATCGGATGGAGCAGAATGGCTATGCGTGGTGGTGCGCCCGGTTGCAACGGCAGTTAGAACAAGTGGACCTGATACGGCTCGACCATTTTCGCGGTTTCTCTCAGGCTTGGCATATCCCGGCGGGAGAAACCACGGCGCGTCATGGTGAGTGGGTTGATGGTCCCGGGATAAAACTCTTCCACCGCCTGCGCGAGGCTCTCCGCGGGCTGCCGATTGTCGCGGAAGACCTTGGGGTGATCACGCCTGATGTTCATGAACTCCGCGACAACCTGGGCTTACCCGGCATGCGGGTGTTGCAGTTTGCTTTGGATGGCCCAGCGAACCCGCACTGGCCGCATAACTTTGTGCCGCATTGCGTTTGCTACACCGGAACTCACGACAACGACACTGTCAACGGGTGGTATGCTACCCTGGACGACCACGCACGCCATTATCTGGCGCGCACGCTGGGTAAACCTATCACCAACCCCGCGTGGGACTTGATCGCCTACGCATGGTCTTCGGTGGCGGTTTTAGCCATAGCCCCCTTGCAAGATGTTCTGAGTTTGGGCAGCGAAGCTCGCATGAATCGCCCGGGGGTGGCTCATGGCAACTGGCAGTGGCGGGTTCGCTTTGATCAGTTTCATCACGACACAATCGCTCGGCTGGCTGAGCTGACAACGCTCTATAACCGTGTGCCCCACACCCCCAGCTAAGGTTACTGGTCGTCCCCGTATTCGTCTTTCCATAGGTCATACCAGGCCATCTGAATGGCTTCGAGTAATTTTTCGTTGGATTCGTGGGGTTTGCCGGTGAAACCTTCCAAATTCATCACATGCTTGTGAAGATCGGTGAAACGAACCGTCAGTGGGTTGAGAGTATCGAATTGCTCAAAGAGCGCTTCGCCGATTTCGCGTGCGTCGTGCCAGGTCATGGTGGGTTCCTCCGGGTGTTAGGCGACAGCAAATGGAACATAAGTGCACTGTGCACAAGAATTTATATATTCTCTGGTTTCAGCTCCCGTTCCGTGAGTCCGCTCAGACGTTTTTTAATCACTTCATTCATGATGATTGTGGCCAATGGGTTGGTGACGTGGGCGAAGTGATCGATGGCCTGTTGCAGGGCCGGCAGATCATCGCCGCGGATGGCGTTGCGGAGTTGCTCTTCGGCGGTGGTGATGGCGTGCCGTTGTTCTGGGGTCAGTTGATCCCCTGCTTGGGCTAGTCCTTTGTGGGTGTGGCGGATGTCGGCTTCGGCTTTATTGCGCAATTCGATCAAGCGCCGTGCCGTGAAGTCTTCTTGGGCGTGCTCAATACTTTGTTCGACGAGCTTTTCAACTTCTTCGCGGCTCAAACCGTGCGCTGGTTGGATCGTCACTTGGGCTTGGGCACCGCTCCGCTGTTCTTGGGCGGTTACCGTGAGAATGCCGTCGTGATTCACCAAGAAGGTGACATCGACTTGGGGGAATTGGGCGGGCATCGGTGGGATGCCAGACAGCTTCAACGTTCCCAGAAAGCGGCAGTCTTTCGTCAGTTCGCGCTCCCCTTGGTAGATATTCAGGATGATGGCCGTTTGGTTATCGACGGCGGTGGTATAGCGAGTGACCCCTCGGGCAGGTACGGTACTATTGCGGTGAATGATCTTATCGACTACTCCGCCGAGGGTCTCGATACCCAATGATAATGGCACGACATCCAGAAGCAGCATATCGCGGCGGCCGCTGGTGAGAATATCGGCCTGAACGGCTGCTCCCATCGCCACCACCTCATCGGGATTGAGTTCTGTATGCGGGGTTTTGCCGAAAAATTCACTGACGCGACGGCGAACATAGGGAATTCGCGTTGAACCGCCAACAAGGACCACTTCATCCACCTGGGAAGGGCGGAGTTGGGCATCGCGAAGTGCAGCGCGGCAGCGATCGAGGCTGCGTTCGATCAGGGGATGGATCATCTGTTCAAATTCTGAACGGGTGAACAGACGGCTATAAGTCAACCCGCGTGTCGGGATTTCGACACGAAACTCGGCTTGTTCCGCGGAGCTGAGGGCGATTTTGGTCCGTTCGGCCGCGTCGCGGAGATACTGGAGTAGCTCGGGGTCTTTGCGACTCAGATCAACGCCCAGATCGGTAGCGGCTGCATGCATCAGTAGCCGATCGAAATCGTCGCCGCCCAGGTAGGTATCACCGTGGGTGGCGAGCACTTTGAAGACCCCTTCGGCGAGAGACAAGATGGAGCAATCAAAGGTACCCCCCCCCAAGTCATAAACCGCGATGATACCTTGGCCGCGACGGTCGAGACCGTAGGCCAAAGCGGCGGCGGTGGGTTCGTTGACGATACGAAGGACGTCCAGACCGGCAATTCGACCGGCGTCGCGGGTGGCTTGGCGTTGCGAATCGTCGAAATAGGCGGGAACCGTGATAACGGCTTTGGTGGGGTTGCCGGCGCGCCGCCGCACTTCCTGCAGGATCATCGCCGAGAGTTCTTCGGGGGTGTACTCACGCCCCGCGATGGTCACATGCAGCACTTTGCGGCCATCGACGGTTTCCCGTTCCACGATTTGATGGGGGATCAGTTCCAATTCTTTTTTCAGGTCGGCCAACGTCCGCCCCATCAACCGTTTCACGCTGAAAATCGTGTGTTCTGGGTCGAGCAGGGCCCGGGCTTTCGCGGCTGAACCCACCAGGACTGTGCCATCTTCATGGAAGGAGATGCAGCTGGGTATCAGGGCGACGCCCTGTGGATCGCGAACGACAACGGCTCGACCCTGGTCGACATAAGCCGCCAGGCTGTAGGTGGTCCCTAAATCAATACCCACAACGTGGGATGGTTGTGTGGAAGTCATTCTTGGTCACTTTCCGAGAAGCGTCATTTCTCCAAGGCTGTTGTCCGCTGAGTCATTCTATGCCCGATCCCGAACCTCACTGGCCTCTCTTCGGAAAGTCCGGCGTTTTTCTCACGCACCTGCCGGGTGTTTTCGAGACACATCCCCGGATACTATCCAGCGATTGCTGTGGCCGATCGTAGGCATCGACGTGATAGAGGTTTATATCAAAAACCCCTACTGTTCAAACTCGCAACCCCACCCCGCTTGTGTCGATCATCTTAGTTGGCGATGGGACAGAGGCCCTTAGCCGTAAGACCCTTGGCAACTTCCAAAGGTCTCCCAATGTGAGGAGTCATCTTCCTAAGGCTTTGCTCCCAAACTTATCGGTGACGAAAGTACGAGTTGACCTTTCTCCCTGTCATTCAGCGTGCCTGTGGCCAATAGGCAAGAATCCTGTGGCCAACAATGACCGCTTCGCTTGGGTATGGAATACGGTTGTGTCTGGGACTGATCGGATGAACGATTCGCTGCGGCAGATCCTCCCTCCGCGAACAGGCTACCCCTATTCGTCATTCTATTCTTCGAGGCGAAGTTGCTGGCGATTGCTTCGATTAATCACATTGGCAATCGTGGCTTCCAGGTCCTGTCCGATGCCAATCTGCTGAATGCGAGTGCAGTTCTTTCGTTGAATGGAGTGATGCATGAGTCGCTGGTTAACGCGGTTCGATGATGTGTATGTCAATGAAACTGAAATTGCAGCGACAATGAATCGCCATCCGGTGGCGTGGGTCAGTATCCGGTTCGGGAATGATTGACTGGCGTGTCGGAGTAGTTTCAGCACAAGTCGGGTCTGAGCGAGGCGATGACGCTAGCCCGCAACTTTTGGGAGGGGGCAATCATCGACCTGGAACGTGGCGATCGAGCTTTGCTCGCTATTGATCGGGTTCATGACGAGCGTGCCGCTGGCGGAGGTATACGACACGGGCGAATGGGAGGTGGTCTACAACGTCCGCGTCGCTGAGTTCCACAATCCGCGTCGCCGACTTCCGCACCGACTTCGTCGGCGACGAGGGCTCGGGCTTCGCGCTGTGGGCGCATAATCAGTACCTCGCCGTCGTGACCCTCCTTGATGAGGCGCTTGGCGGTGGAGATAATCTCGCTGCTGAGCGGTTGAACGGCTTGGTCACTGTTGATGATCTCGCCCAGCGAGCTGTGGTCGTGTCATTGAGCGCGGACGACTACACTCACTACTTGCGAGAAGCGCTCAGTGCATTAGGGTTTCGCCCTTCCGTTATCACTGCGTTGAGTGCCGCTCGACTTCACTCACGAGTGAGTGCCGCAGGCTGGGTGTCTGAGCGGTTCGTCGATGAACTGACGAACTCCTTCAGGTGGAATTCTGCAGAGCGGACACGCCTCAGCAACTGAGACAGTTTCTGGAAAATCACTAGGCAACAACGGGCGAAACGTCTGACGCAAGGCGAGTTCGCGACTGAGATTGATCGACTGCTTCATGCGCTCGATGTGTTGCCCGGCGGTATGTCGATTCAGTCAGCTTCCGTCAGCATAGCGAGGTTGCACTTCGCTGCGCGGCAACACGGTAATACGGAGCGGTCACCACTGCTCTATTGGAATCCGGGCGCGGGGAATCCCTATCGCCAAGGAACCCAGTATCACAGCTATTATGAGCGCATTCGAGCACTGAACAGCGCAACTGCAACTGCTGACGCGGTTCCCGGTGCTGCGTTGATGTTCCAAAGTTTGCGTCATCCAACGCAACGTTTTGGGGTGCCGTTTCACCTCGACCGAGCAGAATATTATCGCTCTCAAGGGACACTGATCGGCATTGAGGTCGCGACGACATCAAGCCTCGGAAATGGCTACGTCGATCTGTTGCTCTCTGACGGCACCGCCATCGACTGCAAGGCTTGGACGAACTTCAACTACTACTCAACT
>JANWYJ010000059.1 GCA_025055115.1 Gemmata sp. | reverse complement strand
CCCGAATACATTTGACCCAACAAAATCGTGTTCGAGGTTCCGTCGGTGATGCTCAGCAGTGTCCGCCGCGTACTTGCTGCATCTAGTTGGCCCGAGGTGTTGTTGATGAAGGGATTGATCCCGTAGTCTGTGATTGGCCCGGAGGCCACGATCGTGACGTTACTCCGCATCATGTACCAGCCCGTGGTCACGGCATTGGTGTTGTTGGTAACGCCAAATTGACCGTTGACAACGCCGTGGGTGCCACCGCCGGCAATTGTACACCACCCCGCCGGAGGATACCATGTTTCCCCGGGGTTGACCTGGAAGGGGAATTGGGTGGGTCCACACTGCGACTGGTTCACCACACCACTGACAAAACCGGGGCGGCTGCGAATGGGGCACAGTAGGGTAGGAATGCGGGCATTCCATGTCGTCGGAATGATTCCATTGGCCGTATCGTAGATCGCTTGTTGTTCAATGAAGGGCAGAATTTGGTAAACCCACGAGCCGGATTCGTTATTAGTAGCGATCGCATCCCGATTCCCGTTGAACGGTAAGAAGCGATTGGCATCGTGGTAGCCATGGCAAGCCAGGGCCAACTGCTTTAGGTTATTTTGGGCTTGAGAGCGCGCCGCGGCATAGCGGACCTTCTGCACCGCTGGCAACAGTAATCCGACGAGTACCGCAATGATCGCAATGACCACCAATAGCTCGATGAGCGTGAAACCACATTGCATGCGGTGTCGTGAGGGTAAGGGGTTAAGCATAATACTCGCTCCGAAAATAAATTGCAGACAGAATAGAGACCAACCGAAACAAAAGGGTGTCACTGTTGGGGGCCTGCGGTGGCATCGACTCGTCTCGCAACGCCACTAGGCGCCACTAGGCGGGGAGAGAAACGACGGTGAGTGGCTTGCTCACGCTAATTACAGCGAAACAACCCATATCACACACACAATACCGCGGTCAATCGCCACCTCTTACAGGCTATTTCATGAAAAAATAGCTGGTTCCTACAGGTTATTTCATCAAATCTTCTGATCCCTGCGATTATCGCACCTAATCAACACTGGACTGGCGTTGGGGAGGAGAGGATTATCCTCCCAGAGGAATCTGCTAAATACAATATCCCGTGGCATTCGCGCGGATCGTGAAACACTATGTCCGTGGAAGCAGCACTTCGGGCGGCGGTTCTGGCTCATCCGGAGGATGACGTTGCCCGGTTGATCTATGCTGATTGGCTCGAAGAGCATGGCCAAGCCAGCCAAGCCCGATTCATTCGTCATCAAATCTGGGCCGCTCAAGCCGAACCACACAGCCCCACAGCCCGCTACCACGATGCCCAAGCCGAGGCTCTACTCCTGAGTCATCGTTTCCAGTGGACCCAAGCGATCGGTGACCGGATCAACAGTTACCAATTTCATCGGGGGTTTATCGAGCAGGTGACAGTTGATGTCGCGGTCTTTCCCCGCGACGCCGCCGCCCTCTTAGCCGTGGAACCCATCCAAGCCTTGCGGCTCTACCGACTCGCCGACACCGCCGCCGGGGATTGTCTCCAACACTTTTTCGCATCACCGCATCTCGAACGGATCAAGCGGTTAGATTTCTCATCTATGCCTGTCGCGCCGGTGGAACTCGAAGGATTGGTGGGCAGCGCGTTTGTGGCGAACATCACGGAATTACGTCTCAGTGGGGTTGCGATTTTGCCAGAGCTGTTGGAACGGCTTCTTTTGGGTACGGCGATGCCCCAGTTAGTGGCGTTGGATTTGTCGGACCTCGCGCACGTTGGCCCGCGTTTGGCCCAAGTGTTGCCGGCGCTGCGCCAGCGCCGGTTTCGCCGCCTGGATCTGAGCCGTATCGTCTTGAATTCTCAAGAGTTACAACAAATTCTCGCCAGTGCCTGCCTGCGACAGATCGAAGAACTGATGCTGGGCTGGCTGACCGGCATCGACCGCGCTGGGCCTCTGACCCATCTGGATTTGGGGTGGGTGATTCCCTGGGAACGGCTCCGCTACCTCGACCTCAATGGCCAAGGCATTGGCGACCAAGGCATTCGCGAAATGGTCCGGGAATGGACGATGCGTGCCGGTCCTTCGCCACTGCGTTGGTTGGGTTTGGCCAACAACCACATCACGCCAGAAGGTCTTCAGATGCTCACCGAAGTCCCGGAGAGCCGGCTGAAGCTGTATTGTGTCGATGTTCGAGGCAACCACCTGCGGGATTCGGCAGTAAGGCTATTGCAAAAACGTTTTCCCGAGGCGATGATTCTCCGAGAGAGTTGAGAATGTGGATAGAATTGAGAAGTGGATAGAATTGAGAGTGTGAGAGGAAGCCGGCAGAAATGGTGGTATTCGGCTCAGTAGTGCCGGAGACAGGACTTGCACCTGCACGGGATTGCTCCCGCCAGCCCCTCAAGCTGGTGCGTCTGCTAATTCCGCCACTCCGGCCTGGAGTTGCTTTGTTCCAATTATGGGAGCTTACCGCAACATTTCAAGAGGCCGGGGCCTGAGTTTCCACAATCACGATTTTTTCGCGAACTTCCGGTTGCTTGGCCGGTGTCGTTTCCTTTTGTATTCCTATCCATGATTCTTTCCCCGGTGACTGAGGACGCGGGACGATGATCCTGGTTATTCGACCCGAAGCAACCCTCGAACAGATTGATCATATTATCGAACGAGTCAAAGAACTCGGTTTTACGCCCCATATCAGTCGCGGTGAAAGCCGGACGATTATTGGCGTCATTGGCGATGAAACCAAGCCTGGTACGGAGAATTTTTCCGCCATCCCCGGCGTGGAGCAGGTTCTGCCCATTCTGAAGCCCTTCAAGCTGGCTAGTCGGGAATTTCACAGAGCCGATAGTGTGGTGTATGTGGGCAAGGTGCGCATTGGTGGGGGCAGTCTGGCGATGATTGCCGGTCCTTGCGCCGTGGAGAGTTACGAAACCCTCGATACCATTGCCCGTTATGTCAAAGCCGGGGGGGCCAACATCCTCCGCGGCGGGGCTTTCAAACCACGGACCAGCCCTTACAGCTTCCAAGGCTTGGGGGAAGAGGGTTTGAAGATTCTCCGCGACGTGGGCCAAAAATACGACATGCCCGTGGTGACGGAAGTCATGGACCCGCGCCAGGTTGAATTGGTCTGCCGGTACGCCGATATGCTTCAAATCGGTGCCCGCAACATGCAAAACTTCGATCTGCTCAAAGAATGCGGCCGGGTCAACAAACCGATCCTGCTCAAACGCGGCATGAGTGCGACCGTCAAGGATTTACTGATGTCCGCGGAATACATTCTCGCGGAGGGCAATAAGGACGTGGTGTTGGTCGAACGCGGCGTCCGCAGCTTTGAAGATAGTACCCGCAACATGCTCGATATGAGCGCAGTGCCGAACGTGAAGGGGCAAAGCCACTTACCGATCATCGTGGATCCATCACACGCCACCGGACGTCCGGACCTGATTCCCAGCATGTGCCGTGCGAGCGTGGCCGCCGGGGCCGATGGTGTCCATGTGGAAGTTCACAACTGCCCCGAAAAAGCCCTTTCAGATGGCCCGCAAGCTTTGCTGCCCCACCAATTCCTCGACCTGATGGGCGACCTGCGCCGCCTAGCCGCAGCGCTGGGCCGCGAATTCTGGACGCCGGCGGCCCACTAGCCGAGGGCAGTGACAGTTCATTATTGGCCTTAAAGTGACAGTTCATTCGCCATAATAACTGGCCGAAAAAGGAGTTACGATGCCGCGCACCAAACTCGTGGCTGGCAATTGGAAAATGAACACCACGTTGGCTGAGGCGAAAGCGCTGGCCGCGGCTGTAGTCGCCGGCGTGGAGTCCGACGACCGCATCGCGGTGGCCGTCTGCCCGCCGTTTCCCTGGCTTTTACCAGTCGCGGAAGTGCTGCGCGGCTCGCCGGTGGCTCTGGGGGCACAAGACGTTTACTCGGAAAAGAAAGGGGCCTTCACGGGCGAAGTCAGTCCGGGGATGCTGCGGGAATGCGGTTGCCGCTATGTGATCATCGGCCACAGCGAACGCCGACACATCCTGGGCGAAAGTGATGCAGTCGTCAACCACAAGGTTCACGCCGCTCTCGACGAAGGCTTGCACGTCATTTTGTGTATTGGGGAAACTCTGGCCGAGCGAGAACGCCAACTCACTGAGCGCATTGTGCAACGGCAGGTGCTCGCCGGCTGTACCGGTCTGAAAGACGACCAGTTGGCACGGCTGACGATCGCTTATGAACCGGTGTGGGCGATCGGTACAGGCCAGGTCGCCACCCCTGAGCAAGCCCAGGAAGCCCACGCCACCATTCGGGCCACCCTGCGGCACGTCCGCGGCCCGGCCATCGCCGAGGCCCTGCCCATCCTCTACGGCGGTTCCGTGACCGCCGAAAACGCTGCAGGGCTGTTGCATCTGCCCGATGTCGATGGGGTTTTGGTCGGCGGTGCCAGTCTGAAAGCCGATTCCTTCCTCGGCATCGTTCGCGCCGCGAAAAAGTAGCCGGGAAAGTTCCCGGGCTGCCGCCAGCAACTGCGGCGGGCGCGTGTTCGCTCCCTCCGGGCGTGATCGCGCCACTGCGCGTGGGGGGCACGTATCGCCCCACTGTTCACCCTTACCGGGCTGGGCCGCGTTTTCCCACGCGCGACTTGGGTGGAAGGAAAGTCGCGTTCCCCTTCCCCGCCGCGAACCGATAAGATGCCTTCAGCAACAGGACAGTGAGGACATCATGGGCGATCGCTACATTTTTAACATTTCGCATCTGACTAAACACTACGGCAAAAAGGAAGTCTTGAAGGACATCAACCTGTACTTCTACCCAGGAGCGAAAATCGGTGTTATCGGCGATAACGGCTCCGGGAAATCGACGTTGCTGCGCATCATGGCCGGTGTGGATAAAGATTTCATGGGCGAGGCGTGGCCCGAGAAAGGTGCAACCATCGGCTACGTTCCCCAAGAACCCAAACTCACCCCGGGGAAAACCGTTCTTGAGAACCTCGAAGAAGGCGTCGCTCACATCCGTGCGCTTCTGAAACGACAAGAAGAAATCGGCGAAGCCATGGGCGACCCCAACGCCGACTTCGAGAAACTCTCCGAAGAAATGGAGAAGGTGCAAGCGCAAATCGATGCGACCAATGCCTACGAACTCGACCGGCAATTGGAAATCGCAATGGATGCGATGCGCTTACCCCCACCCGATGCCCCGGTGGAACGGCTGTCGGGAGGCGAACGCCGCCGCGTCGCGTTGTGTAAGACGCTTCTCCAACGCCACGATCTGCTTCTGCTCGACGAACCGACCAACCACCTCGACGCCGAAAGCGTGGAATGGCTGGAACATCACCTCGCGGCCTATCCGGGAGCGGTCGTTGCCGTCACCCACGACCGCTACTTCCTCGATAACGTCGCCCAATGGATTCTCGAACTCGACAACGGCCGCGGCTACCCCTACGCCGGCAACTACTCCGGCTGGCTGGAACAAAAACGGGCACGGCTGGCGTTGCAGGAAAAGCACGAAAGCGCCCGCCAAAAGCAACTGGCCCGCGAACTGGAATGGGCGCGCAGCTCCCCCCGGGCCCGGCTGGCCAAAAGCAAAGCCCGCCTCGCCGCCATCGAAAAACTGCAAGAACAGACGATCGATGAGGACGAAAAGGAACTCATCATCCAAATTCCTCCCGGCCCCCCCTTGGGTGATCTGGTCGTCCGCGCCGAGGGCGTCAAAAAAGCCTACGGTGATCTGCTCCTGTACGACGACCTGACATTCAACTTGCCCAAAGGGGGTATTGTCGGCGTCATTGGCCCCAACGGCGCTGGCAAAACCACCCTCTTCAAAATGATCGTGGGCGAAGAACAGCCGACCGCCGGAACACTCACCGTCGGCCCCACGGTGAAAATCGCCTACGTCGACCAAAACCGCGACGCCCTCAACGACAACAATACGATCTTCGAAGAAATCACCGGCGGCACCGATTACATCATGCTCGGCAAGCAGCGCGTCGCCAGCCGAGCGTACTGCGCCAAGTTCAATTTCAAAGGACCTGATCAGCAAAAACTCGTCGGCCAATGCTCCGGTGGCGAGCGCAACCGCATCCATCTGGCCAAATTGTTGCGCAGTGGCGGCAATTTGCTGTTATTAGACGAGCCGACCAACGACCTCGACGTGGATACCCTCCGCGCCCTCGAAGAAGCCCTCATCAACTTCGCCGGTTGCGCGGTGGTGATCTCCCACGATCGTTGGTTCCTCGACCGCATCGCCACACATATTCTCGCCTTTGAAGGCGATAGCAAAGTTGTGTGGTGTGAAGGAAACTTCCGCGTCTACGAAGAGCAACGCCGGGCACGCCTCGGCCCCGCCGCCGACCTGCCCAAGCGCATCAAATACCGGAAACTGACCACATAAGCCCACAGCCAACCCGCAACGGAGCCAATACCCGGAACATCTTACGATAACCCGCGATTCGACCCAACCGACAAAGGCTCGGAAACCCACCGCGCATCCCAAGGGTAGTAACCCACGCGGCGGATCAACCGATGGCCAAGACGCAACCCGCACGCAACAGGACAACGATCGCAATAGCTTGACCAACCACACGACGCATCAACGGATCACGATGACGAAACGGGAGCCTGTGGCGATCTGTACAGTTTCTGACCACTTCCTCATCCAGGAACCGACAGGACCACAATGATTGAACTGCTCGAAGCGACCAAAACCTATCACCAGGGGCGGCGGGTGGTCCATGCTGTCCGCGGCGTGACGCTGCGCGTTGCGACGGGGGAATTCGTCACGATCATGGGTCCATCGGGTTCCGGGAAATCGACGCTGATGCACCTGATGGGCGCTTTGGATACCCCGACCAGCGGGCGTGCGATCTTCCACGGCCAAGACCTGCAAACCCTCTCCGACCGGCAGCGATCGCTATTGCGCCGTGAGCGGATTGGGTTTGTTTTCCAGGCCTTCAACCTCTTGCCCACGCTCACCGCCGCGGAAAATGTGGCCCTGCCACTTCTGCTGGCTGGCCTATCACGATCGGCGGCACTCGAACGGGCCAGCGAATGCCTGGAGCGGGTCAACCTCAGCCACCGGGCCGACCACTTCCCCGACGAGCTGTCCGGCGGGGAGATGCAGCGCGTCGCGGTGGCCCGCGCCTTGGTCGCCGATCCCGAAGCCGTCCTGTGCGACGAACCCACAGGCAACCTCGATACACAAACGAGCCGAGAAATTCTCGCACTCTTGGCCAAACTGCCCGAACCAGGCAAACGAGCCGTTGTCATGGTCACCCACGACCCCACCGCCGCCGCTTACGGCACCCGCCTGGTCCGCATTCGCGACGGCTTGATTGAATCCGATGAACCGATCACTTGCCAATAGGGATTCACCTTTCCACCACCGTTGATCCAAAGCCCGGAGAAGATCCAATGCACAGCTTGGTCATCCCGAATTCGAGCTGAGGAGTAGGAATGTCCGTGTATCGCTTGCTGGCGACACGCTATCTGCTGCTACGCTGGGACCGCGGCGCGATGATCGTCGCGAGCATCGCCCTGGGTGTGGCCACACTTGTTTCCGCCCTGATTCTCAATCAATGCATCGAAGTCGCGGCCCAAGATACCACCACCCCCGCCGGCCATGCCGATCTGTTTGCCACCAATGGTGAAGCCGGAGTGCTGCGTTCGCTGGTCGATGAGCTGCGGGCTGCCCGCATCCCGGGGGTGAAGTCGATTCAACCCCTCATCTATGAACGTGTCTTCCTCCCGGAGCTGGACGGCCGCGCCGCGGTGCTGATCGGGGCGGAAGTCGCCACGCAGGTATTGCCCACTGATAACAACTTCAAAGTCAGCGTGGAATTGATTCCCCAACCGGCTCTGTGGCACCTGGCCCCGGTGGCCGAAGCCATCCGAGCCGGCGAATTCAGCCGAGCCGGGCAACTGTGGGACCGCATCCCGGCACGATTGGTAATGGTTAGCCGGCCTATTTACGAGGAATGGCAGCGACGAACCAACGCTCAGAAACCGTTCCTGATCCGCCATGCCACCCGGAATGTGGAATGTCTGCCGATCGCGATTGTCGACTTTGCCGCCGATTCCCCCTTGGCTTCGATGGGTCGGAATTTCATCGGCATGAGTATCGGCCAGGCCATTGAGGTGGTCCGGCCCACGCCGCCACTGGTTGCCCTCGGCGGCGGTTTGGGCGAAGTGGCGGCAAAAATCCTCTTCCCCCCGAAAGTCAACCGTATCGACCTGTTTTTGGAACCGGCGGCCGACACCGAAACCGTGGCGGCCGCCGCTGAGCAGGTAGTCCGAGGCCGGGCAGAAATCCGCACCCCCAACATGCAACGCCGCAGCACCCAGGAAGTCGTCTCCGGATTGCAAATCGGCGTGCTGATGTGTTCGCTGGGAGCGATGATTGTCGGGCTGTTTCTGGTTTACAACGCCATGGCCGTGACAGTCACCGAGCGGCGGGCCGATATTGGTATTTTGCGCTCTCTGGGGGCCACTCGTGCACAAGTGATTGTTCTATTTGGGTTTATGGCTGGCATTCTCGGTGCGATCGGCGCCGTGGCGGGGGTGCCGTTGGGAATTCTGCTGGCCGAATTCACACTCCATCAATTCCGCACCGAGTTGGAGTCCATGTTTTTGAACCCCGAGGTGAACCCCGCACGGTTGTCCGCAACCGACACACTGCTGGCCATCGCCGCCGGCGTGGCTACCGCGGTGTTGGCGGCGTTGATTCCGGCGATTCAGGCCGCCACCGACGACCCGGCCCATGTGGTCCGGCGTTCGGCCAGTGGCGCCAAAGGCCTCTGGAAGCTGCTCCACCGCGGCATGTGCCTTGTGATGGTGACCAGCGGTACGGCTCTGATTCTCGTTCGCGATCAACTTCCGCCCCGGGTCGGTGGCGTCGGTGGGATGATGACGGTTCTGGTGGGGCTATTGTTGGCTTCCCCGATCTTTGTGAGCTTGTTTGTGACGATCTTTCAGCCCTTGGTGCGTTCCACGTTCCCCTTCACGCTCCGGCTGGCGTTTGATAATCTGTCGCGGGCACCAGGACGGACCGGTGTGGTGATTGGGGCCTTGGGGGCCGGCGTGGCGTTGATGTTCCAAACCGCCGGTGTGGGCCGAAGTAATGAAGAACCGGTGGTCTCGTGGATCTCCCAGGTGGTGCAGGCCGATCACTTCGTCTTCAGCGGGAATATGACCACCGCCAACAGCTCCAACAGCCCAATGTCGCCCACAGTGGCCCGCGACCTGAAAGCCTTGCCGGGCGTGGATGAGGTGATGGCAATTCGCTATGCCCGGCCTGAGTTCAACGGTACTATCGTCTATCTCGTCGCCTTGGACGTTGTCGCGTATGCCGAAACCGCGCGAACACGGGTTCCGGAAAGCGCGGTCAACCTCCAACGTTTCCCCGAACTGGCCGATGACCACCCCGACCATCAGGGGGTCACCAAGGTGATGGTCAGCGAGAATTTTCTGGCCCGCCACGGCAAGAAGGTGGGTGATACCATTCGCTTAGCTGGTCCCAATGGCCCGGTCGATTTGCTCATTATCGGTTCCGCCCGTGATTATTCGTGGAGCCGCGGCACGATCTTTATCGACCGCAGCCGCTATGCCCGTCTGTTCCGGGATGAACTCATCGACATTTGCCACGTCTTCCTGACGGCGGAAGCCTCCGGCCCCACCAAAGCCCTCCTGGAGGCCTACACCGAGGAAAAGGGCCTGTTCCTCACCGATCGCGACGCCTTGCGGCAGTTCCTCTCGGAACTCATCAACCGGGTCTACCTGCTGGCCTACATGCAGCAGATTGTGGTGGCGATTGTCGCCGCGTTGGGCGTGGTGACGGCCCTGTTGATCTCGGTACTACAGCGGAAACGCGAGTTGGGGCTATTGTTAGCGGTCGGCGCAACCCCTGGGCAGGTCCTGGGTTCTGTGCTGGCCGAAGCAGTTCTGATGGGCATCTTCGGCACCCTTTTGGGGATAATCATCGGTTTACCGATGGAATGGTATGTGCTGAAGGTGATGTTTGTCGATGAATCGGGCTTCGACATGGAATTGCTGATTCCGTGGAAAGAAACGCTGGCGATTGCCGCAACTTCGATCAGCTTGGCAACACTGGCCGGCCTGATTCCGGCATGGCGGGCCATCCAAACGCGCATCCCCGATGCCCTGCAGTACGAATGACAGCCCATCGGAATATCAGTGGGCTTCGCCTGCTGGTCGGCGGCGGTTTCCACTACAGGATGAATGGCAGCCGTATTGGGAGTATGAATGACAGCCGCCTTGGGAGTATGACTGACAGCCGCCTTGGGAAGTCCAAGTTGCGATGTTGGTAACGCAACCAGCCCGCCGTCGTGTCGGCGGGCTGGAAGGTTTCTCGTGGTCCGATCCGGCGGGAGTTGACTCACTCCAGCAGCAGCGTCGGTTCCCAGCCAACGCGTTCGGCATTGGCTTTGAGCTTCTCGAGGGCGCGGTTTTGGATCTGGCGGACACGTTCTTTGGAAATCCGCAGCAGGTGGCCGATCTGGCGCAGGCTGTGGGTACCGTTGCCCGTTAACCCGAAGCGGAGGTCGAGAACTTTCCGTTCGCGGGGGCGAAGGTTCTCCATGAGGAAGCTGAGAGCTTCTTGCCGTTCATTGTTTTCCTGCGCGATGAGTGTACCAGTATCGGGCATCGCCTCGGTGAGCTTGAAATCGCTATCGTCGTCGAGGACGGCGTTGAGGCTCACGGGTGTTCGCGTCGCTGTTTGCAGATGGTTGAGGTGTTCGAGCGAGCTACCAGTACGGGAGGCCAATTCTTGCGGGCTGGGGATGTGTTTGCCGCCGTGAGCCAAGGCTTCGCTTTCCTGTTGGAGCAGGCCCAATTCTTGCAGGTGGTGGGGGCTGAGGCTAACAAGGTGGGATTGCCGGGCCACTGCGATTTGTAAGGTTTGGCGAATCCACCACGTCGCGTAGGTGGCCAGACGGGTGCCATGCGAAACATCGAAGCGATCGATAGCCTGCATCAAACCACAGACAGCTTCTTGGAGCAGATCGCTGTAGGCCAGGCTGTGGTGACGGAAACGCTTGGCGACGTGGGCCGCCAGGCGAATATTGGCGCTAGCGAGGCGGTGTTTGTAGTGGATGTAACGATCGCGCAGGCGGCGGATATCGCGAACTTCGGCCCGTTCTTCGGTGCAGTATTCGCGGATGAATTGCGCCATCGGCCAGGGTTCGAGGGGCGGCCGGACGCTCCGCAGATCAGGGAAATGCCGCAGCAAGACGCGCACCAACTCACTTTTGCAATCCCAGAAACTTGTTAGTAATTCCCGTTCTTCTTCTGGCGTCAGCAGGTCCGAGGAAAAGGTAGTGATCGAGGTATCGTCGAGTTTGGTCGAGGTTTGTCCAGATCGCTTACGCCGAGCGGTCTTCATGATAGCCGTTTCCTGTTCTGTAATACGTTGAGGTTCGTGGACTACAGTGTTGCAAGGGGCGATCCCCGGAAATCGTCGGCGAATGCGAGGGCGAGTCAGAGCCGCACCCATGGTGTGGGGTTCGGTGCAGGGAAAAAAATTCCCCGACTTGACTGTGGGTCTTCGGGAGTCAACGGCATCATCCCAGTCGGCCTTACTGGCACAAAAGCGTCGTAAGTCTACCGAAATTGGGCGTTTCCGTCGAGCGAGACGGCCCAGTCAAGCCGGCGATGGCACAACTCACAGTTCGCGATTTCGTGGAGCTCCCCTTCGTGTGTGAATCAGAACGATTCTACGCACTGTTCAGGTGCTGATCAAGCGGCAGACCGATAAAAATCGACAATTTTTCGCGGTTTTCTCCAACTTTTTTTGCAATCGGCTTTTATCGACCTCCCCTCACCGCCCAATTCACCTTTCCCGTGGAGATTTCTGGCCTCGCCCAAGGCCGTGGATGCTTCTCCGGGTAAACTCGTCATACCCCCGCGACAGGTTCCCCGTTGTATTGTAAACTCCGATAGATTCAGAATTTTGCCAAAATTTCCTCTTCCCCCGTATCCGAATGGACGCTGGAACTGGGAACTTCATGATGAAGGTCCATTTGTTATGAATGTCACACGGTATAAATGCTCGGTGTTAACCGTCGATGATGATCCGGGCGTTCTGGCCGTCCTCACCCAACAACTGGCCGGTGACTTCGACATCTGGACCGCCCAGACGATTGATCAGGCCCGAGCGTACCTCGGCCAACGATCCTTCGACATCATTTTGTGTGATTTGACCCTCCCCGATGGCAGCGGCCTAGAATTGCTCGATTGGGTCTTGCGGACGTCACCGCGAACGGCTCGCGTCCTCATCTCTGGCACCGGACGCATCCAAGATGCCGTCGATGCCATCAACCACTGCCAAGTTCACCGCATCGTCCTCAAACCGTGGCGCGCGGAAGACCTCCTCAAAACCCTCCGTTCCGTCTCCCGTACGCTTCTGCTGGAACGCAGCCACGAGCAGCTTCTCGAAGACATGCGGAAGATGAATGAAGAACTCGAACAACGGGTGCAAAGCCGAACCCTCGAACTCGAACGCGCTAACTTCCAACTGCACCAACAACGGTTGGAACTCGAACAGGCCAACGAACAACTACGGCAAAAAACCCAACAACTCGAAGCAGCCAATCGCCAGTTACAAGCGAACAAACTCGAACTCGAGGAAGTCAATCGGCAACTCAAGCTACAGCAAGAAGAATTGAAGAAACTCGCCACGACCGACGAACTGACGGGTATTTGGAATCGCCGCGAAATCGAGAAAATCGCTCGCAGCGAACTTGAACGTCGCCAACGTTTCCCCGCCGCGGTGGCCTTGATCCTCATCGATGCCGACCATTTCGGCCAAATCAACCGCGATTACTCGTTGACGGCGGGCGACCAGGTCCTCCGCTGGCTGACGAGCATCTTACAGTCCTCGATTCGGGCGACCGACCATCTGGGGCGCGTCGGTGGCGAGGAATTTATGATTGTCGCTCCCCACGCGGATGCCGAAGGGGCCGAAAAACTCGCCGAACGCCTGCGGACCAACGTCGCAGCCAGCCACACCATTTACCGCGACGAACAGGGCCACAGCCATATTTTGCGATTGACGATCAGTCTGGGGGTGGCCGTGGTTGAACCTGATACGTTCACCGACTTCGACCGCCTGCGGGCGCTGGCCGCCGACGCCGAGAAGGAAGCCAAAGCCACCGGACGCAATCGGACCGTTGTTCGCGTGCTGAGGGCCGCGGCTCCTGTCCTCTGATTCCTCAGACCATCCCCGCGAAAGTCGCTATCACACCTGAAGCCGCTCACAACAGCTACGCGAAAGAAGCTATCACGCCTCAAGCCGCTCACAGCAGCTGCCCCAAAGGAGCTATCACGCCTGAAGCCGCTCACAGCAGCTGCCCCAAAGGAGCTATCAAACCTGTAGTCACTCCCAAAACCCCGGCGAATGCGCAAGGGGCTGCTCCGCCCGAAGTCGCACACCAACGGTGTGGAAAGGGGTTGCCACGATGTCGCATTTTGTCGACTTATGTATACTTTTGTCTATTTCATCTTGCGCAGTCATCGCGGCGCCGAAAAACATGAAAAACTGATGAGTATTCTTATGTTCAGATAGCGTCAGGACTTCGGCACGACATTCTAACATTCGCCGACGTTCCACGTGGAACATTTCAACAAAAGTAGACATCGGTTCCGCCGAACACAAACCAATCCTTCGCGCCGACGATTCGCCCACAACAGTACCCCGCTGCGACCGACCCGGGTTCGTCCTGCAGCCACTCTCTCACATCAGATGGACTACTTGTCATCGTTGTCTGGCAATTTCGGTTCCTGGGGCGGCGTGGAGGGGGAACCGCTGCGGACACGGTCGATCGTGGCCGAGGGTTTCTCCAGATCGACCAGGATTTCGAGCGGTTCTGAGTTCTTGTCGGTTGGTTTCTGCCCCCAAATGTGTTCACCGACGTTACCGGCTTTGTCGATGGCTCGAATCCGGGCGTAGAACTTCCACAACTTCTCGTCGGGAACTTCCCAAGTGAAGCGGCCGGTTGTTGTGGTCAGGTTGTTGTCGAGCCGGTATTTGATCTCGTTCCACGTCTCGGCTTTTTTATCCAAGGACCATTCCAAACTGACCGGCTGCGGCATCAGGTTGGCGTCCGCCGCGGTCCATGTGAATTCCACCAGCGGTCCACGAACACCGCCGGGCTTGACCTGAACCCCAGTGATTTGCACATACGGCTTGGTGGTATCGACAACCACAAGGACCATGGGGGGGTCGTCTTTTTTCGGATCGTCGGCCTTTTTGCCAGCACCACTTTCCGGGATGACGTAGAAGCCGTAGGTCCCTTCACGATCGGCTTTGTACGGCAATGACATCGAGTGCGGCCCTTTGTCGTCGGGCATCATTTTCACAGGATGTCGTTTCACCAACTCCCAACTGCCTTGCTCTTTCAACACATACAAATACGCGGCCTGAACCCCGGAACGGCCCATTTTCTGCACGGTGTAGTCCACGTGAAATTCCAAACTGTTGACGTAACTGATCCGCGGTTGAGGCAGATTCGGCGACGGACCGGTCCAAGGCGCCCCCCCCGATTTAGGCAGCCCAACGGGGGTACCCGCTTCGGCGGGAACGCGCACCACCGGCGAAATGCCCTCGTTGCCGGCCCGGTCGCGGGCTTTGACGCGCACTTCGAGCACTTTTCCCGGCGGGATACGCCACGCGTAACTATCGTTGGCTTTGAACGGCCGATCGGAGGGTTTGTCGTTGATTTGGCTCCATTCCGTACTGGTGGGCCATTTGCATTCGAGGGTGATGCCGCGTGTGTCGAGATGATCGTCAGTAGCGAGCCATTCCACGCCGTTGCCGACCGCGGCGATCTGCACGCGTGGCGGCACTGTGTCGATGATTGCCCGCACTTCAGGGACAAGTTGCTCGGTTTTTGGAGCTACGGAACCATCGGAATAGACAAACTGCACGGCAAATTCGTAATCCCCATCGCGGGGAGCTTCAAAGAGGAAGCCTTTCTTGCCGCCGTTGAGTTCGTGAAGGCCGGTGAGCGACAGTTTCGGCCCTTTCTGGAACGCTCCGCGATCCGTGGCATAGTACAGTTGCAGGTGGGTGGGCTTGTTGTCCAATTTCCCAATCGCCTCGGCATTCACCGGGATGCCGAAGGTACGATGGGGCCAATAGTTGGGCGGCAAACCGCCAAAAGGCCCCTCTTGCGACTGCAACGGGAGCGATCCCGCCAGCACCATCCATGCGGCAAAACCGACGACCCCACAGAGCACGAGTTGGCGACGCATGACTGCGGTCCTCCGCCATGTCGAGAGCGTGGCAGGATGGTACACATCTTGGTCATCGACCGCGTCGGATAAGAGGCTTGAGTGAAACAACGAAGATAGCCATGAAGCGCAAAAGATCAGCACAGCGACCGACCCGGGGTCACTCCCACAGGTCGGCCGTGTTGGCCTGAAGCCGTGTTGGCATGAAGATGGTGCCGCAGCGTCAACTGGCCGCCACCGGTGCTCGTGGTTGCGGGGCGGCAGTGGTGGGGGGCTGTGGTTCGGGGAAGAAACGTTTGGCCAAGAGCCGGTGGATGCCAGGTATCCACAGGAGGAAACCGACGGCGGAAAGTAATCGCAGCGAGCGAGCCAAAGCCGTGAAGGCCTCGCTGCCAGTTCGTTTCTGGCCGTTGGGATCGGTGAGAACCGGACTGGCCAGGCCCGATTCGCTCGTGAAAGTTACTTGGGAATCAACGTCGGCGGCGGCCACCAGAGCTGCGGCCCGTTGCGACAGAGCCGCGGCAGGATTGAACGCGAAACCGAGCTTGGGTAAGTCCGGCCCACCGCGGAGCCGGTCGCGGATCACACCATCGGGCACAAACGCCAGAATCATGATGATCATCAGCAGTTCAAAGAGGTTCAAACCCATCATCACACCAATGATGGCATGCATAATGGTTGCCAGGAACATGATCAGCCAGCGCAAGCGCGTCCACAGCAAAAACGGTCCGGCGATCTCGATGAAGAGGGTAAACCACGAGCCGCCGATGATAAACGCATGGTAGATCGGCTTGATACTCATCACCGCCCGCATGGCGTTCTCGTACCAGGGGTACTGCATCAGGCTGAATTCGGGATTGACCATCACATCCCATGTGGCTGTACCTGTCCACCACGCTGCCCCTTTGAGTTTCGACAAACCGGCGGCCATATAGATGAAGCAGAAGTGGACTTGAATGAGGCGCAAACCGAACCCCGCACTCCGTGAAGGTGGCGGAGCTGCCAGAAAGACCCGCGTGGCATAGTCGAGAGTACCACTGCGGGCCAGGGAGGCCCGGGCCGCCCGATAGCGGGCGATCAGCCGATCCACCGACAACGCAGCGCCACTATTACCAATCATCAAATAAAACAGCAGGATGTTCATCATCGTATCCATGCCGAACAAGACCTGCTGCGTGCGGTGGATGTAGCCAACGACCGCCAGCCACACCAACACAGAAGTCACCCGGGTGAATAACCCAATCGTAAACAGCACGATGGTCAATAGCACCATGCCGTGGATGATGGCCATCTGGGTGGGATCGGTCACATGGAACCACAGCGAGAAAATCGCATGACCGATGCGCACGGCCTTCTCCGGCTCGTTGTTCCAATATTCCAAGTAGTCGATTTTCTTGGTGCGGGCGGCATCGTCGGCCGGCAGGTTGAGCAAGAAGCGAACAAAGGCGCGGCGGAACTCGGGGGACAGTTCCAACAAGTGATTGAGAACGTAGCCACGTTCGGTGATTTGTTTGGGATCGTCGGCCCCTTTAGGCAGCAGCTCCCAAAATGCCCGCACTTCGGCAGCGAGTTGTAACCGTTCGCTCTGCGGCCAATCGTAGATGAACGGGGCACGGTCGAGTTCTTGTTCGGTATACTCACGGGGCGGGGGTGTGCCTTCGATCAGGGCCGCCAGTTGGCGTTCGCGTTCGGCCTCACTGGTGCCCATGCGGCGGAACCAACGCAGCAAGCGAATCGCCGCTTCCGGGCTTTCCAATTGGGCCACGCGATTCAGAAATTGCAGCGCTTGTTCCCGGGCCGCGGGCTGCGGCGGCAATCCCCGGATGAAGTCCATGACCGCTTTGCGGCGGTGCGGCACTTCGGGCACCTTGGCCGAAATCGCCGACTGCGGGTCCCAATCCCAAAACGGAGTAGCGATCAGCGGGTATTCGTGCCGCTCGCGCTCAATATACCGGTGGGCATACCAGCCGGTGGAACCGAAGAATTGCTGCAAATCCACCGTATACGCCAAGTGAATGTACAGCACCAGCAACCCGGTGGTGATGCGGATGAAACCCAGCGTTGTCGGGTCCGATGCGGGGAACCAAAACCCGACCCACCGTTGCCAGGCTGTTCGCGCCACGGGTTCAGGAGCCGTGTCGGGTATCATCGGTGTCGCCATGTGTGTGCCTCACTGGTGGCTGTTGATCCTTGCCATGACAAGCCAGGGAATCATCGCGGCGGCTTGTCGTTGGTGCTGGGGCAATGGCGGGTTGATTCACCCAAGTAGCCCCCGCGACGGGGCCGTCTCAACGCAGTTGGCTCCAATCGAACACCCGATCCCGAAACTTCGGGTCATCGACTTCGTCTATCGACAAATTGAGTGGGTCGAGGGCGTGAATCGACATAAAGTCGATGTATTCCCGCTTGTGCTTGCTGCCCGGCGGAACGCCACCTGGCCGCGGATAGATCGGCACCAACCAATACAGCATCGGTTCTCTGGGATTGATCAAATCGCCACGGGCGTTGAATTCACCCAAGAAAAATGGCCGGTAGGTCATCGGATGATACGGATCGCTGATGGTCGCTGGGTGTTTGCGCCAATTGATGAAGTCGTCGATAGGCATGGTGTTATGCTGCAGGCGGTAAATCTTCACGGTGGTCTTCGCCGCCGTCTTGGCATCGGGAGTGTTTTCCAGGATGACGTGCGACGCATACGACGGCAGCACATACCGAGCCACATCCGGCTGCATCATCTGATACTGTAAATCCAAATCATCCAAGGGATGAATCGGAATCAGGTGGGCGACCATCCGCCGACGTTGCCGCATTTCCTCCGCTTCATCAGTATTGGCCCGCAATCCAGGTGTACCATGAGCCACTTGCTCCGTGATCGCCAAGTAGCGGTAATAAGTCAGCCCTAAAGGGTCTTTGACATCGGCAGGCCGTCGCGGTAGCACCACCCACTTGGTTTCGTAAGTCTTCTCGCCGGTTTGCGGATCGGTACCAGTTTCGGTCTTCAACAGAAAAACCAACACGCTTGCTGGCCCCGGTTGTGGCGAGTAGAAGTGGTAAGCGTTGCGCAAATAGAGGAACTGCAAGTAGGGATTGTAGACGCGCAGAAAGACTTGCTCCGTCACCCACGGCGTGGGCGGTGGCGTGGTGGTGGCAAAGAAAATGCCGGTAAAATGGAAGAGAATGATGGCACTGAGCACCGGCAGGCGATAGCGTGGCGGGGCCAGCAAGCACAAAGTCCATACCACGGCCACGGCCGTCATCACGGCGTAGACCAAGCGGAACGAATCCCAATGAGCCGGTAAGCCGAGGATGCCCAAAGCCGCGCCAACCGCCCCCACCAACCACGCCTTCCACAAATCCGGCCGCAGGGAAACCGCCGCCCCCACCACCAACGACCCCACAAACACCAGCAACAACCGGATAGTGAAGAACCAACTGGGTAAAGCCACAGCCCGCATGATCCCTTCCAGGATCGCGGCACAAGCAATCAAGCCAATGCCGACGCGGGCCAGCCGCCAGACCGCGGACCACTCCGCACGCGGTACCACATTCGCAACGATCTGTTGAAGCTGCTCCGCGGGAGAAAGGGCCAGCGAACGTGCGTCACGATCCATGACGAACCTCACCCCGGTTGTCGGGCAACGAAGCGTAGTATTGGTAGGTTACGCCATCGGCACACTACCACGAAGGGCATAACCGGTTTTTCTGCGCCGGCGTTGGTGACGCAAACGGTATGGGCCTACGACCGGCATTTAAATCAGATAATACCATCCACAATTCAGGACCGACAAGTCCGACTATAACACATAAAGATTGGTCTAAACGACGCAAATTGCCGTTGACTCCCAATTCTCCTGGCTTTACTATCCTCACTACAACAACATACCTCGCCACACCAACGGTTCGAGGGCGATTTAACACAACCTGAGCTAACCGGAGCGAAACGAAGACCTGCTTAGTCGCGGACACGGAGCCGCGGCCGGGGATTCTTCGCGGACGTGGTTGGGGATTTGGAGGACGACCTGATGTACAGCGTAGTGTTGTTAGTAGCGGCCACTTCCGGTGGCGACATGGCCAGCTTTGGGAAGAAGGACAGCGCCGGCTGCTATGGCGGTGGCTATGTCGCTGGTTGCATCGGCACCAGCCACACCGCCAGCGCCGGCTGCATCGGCACCAGCCGTGGGGGTTGCCGCGGGGGCGGATTCCTGGGTCTACGCGATCGGAAAGGCTGCCACGGCAGTAGCGCCGGCTGCATCGGGAGCACCTCGGCGGGCTGCGTCGGAACGGTCGTAGCCACGCCAGCGGCCCCGACGACTCCAGCCACGCCCGCCGTCACGACTCCGGCCGGCTGCCACGGCAGCGTTTCTTACAGCCACGGTTGCTTCGGCAGCAGCAATGGTTGCCGCGGTGGTGGTTTCTTAGGTCTGCGTGACGGCGGCGGCTTGTTCGGCAAACGCAAAGGCTGCGCTGGCGGCTGCTTTGGCAACTGAGTGAATGCTTTGGCAACTGAGTGAACAAACCTAGGAACGGACACCATCAAGCGGGGGTCGAGCCGATCCCCGCTTGTCGTTGCCCGCAGTGCGGCATGAATTCACTTCACCGTCTTCACGTCCCGAAGTCGAACGCGGGGGTACTTCGTCACTCGATCGTGTCGAACAACTGGTAAAAGTTGGCGAACGCTCGATAAATCATCAACACCAACCCCATCGCCAGAAGTACAACGATTCCCCATACCATCAGCCACAAGCGGCCGCTGACGCTGGGGCGATCGTCTGTAGATCGTCGGTCGTCGTCGTCGTCCCGCAACGACTTCCCCCGGGTACGATTGAATCGTGGCATGATCGTGCCCTCGATAGAAAACGATGACTGTTCACTATCGCCTCGGATAATCCCCTCGAACTGGACCTTCGTCCTTGCGAGATTCCCATGTCAGAGATTCCCATGTGAGAGAGTGATTGTCAATGGCCGTAGGGAGTAGTTTTTCACTGAAGAGTCGCAAGAATTTTGTTCGGTTCTCAATTCGAGCGGCCATGGGGTCGGGAGTTGTGATAGCGGATTGGACTTCAGGTTGGGTGTGACTTACGGTTGATATGGCTTTTTCCCGGAACTCGCCCGGGACAGCCGGCCTGGTGGGGCAGACCGCACCCAACGGCCGCTTGTCCATTTCGCCCCTCGTGTACAGGTTCGACTGCCATGAATTGGCTCCGTGAACCGGATTCGGAACCGCTTCCCGGTTATCGCCTTCTTGAGCCGATCGGCACGGGCGGCTTTGGCGAAGTCTGGAAGTGCGTAGCCCCCGGTGGTATCCACAAGGCGATCAAATTTGTCTACGGTAATCTCAACGCCCTCGATGGCGACGATGCCCGCGCGCGACAGGAGATGAAAGCCCTGGAGCGGGTCAAGCAAGTGCGGCATCCGTTTGTGCTGTCGATCGAACAGATCCAGAATGTCGGCGGGGAACTAGTCATTGTCATGGAACTGGCCGACAAGAACCTGCACGAAACGCTGCAAGAATACCAAGCGGCTGGCCGGCCCGGGATTCCTCGTGACCTGCTGCTGGGTTTTCTCGACGATGCCGCCGTCGGGCTGGATCATTTGATCGAAAAGCATAACCTGCAACACCTGGATGTCAAACCACGCAACCTCTTTGTGGTGGCCGACCGAGTGAAAGTCGCGGACTTTGGGCTGGTCAAACAACTGGAACGGTCGAGTTCCTCGGGATTGATGGGCGGAGTGACCCCCATATACGCGGCCCCAGAAACCTTTCAGAACAAAATCAGCAAGCATTCCGACCAATACAGCCTGGCTATCGTATATGTCGAACTGTTGACCGGAAAGCGGCCGTTCGCAGGCAAGAATATCCGGCAGTTGGCCTTGCAACACATGAGTGAGCCGCCGGACCTGTCGATGTTGCCAGTGGAGGATCAGCCGATTGTGGCTCGGGCCTTGGCGAAGAACCCCGAGGAACGCTGGCCATCGTGCACGGCATTTATCCGGGCCTTGGGCAGCCCGCGCGACAGCAGCAGCAGCAGCGGCTCCGGCAGCGGTTCGGGGATTCGCGAACCAACGGCTTGGGTGGGTGCTGGACGTACGATTCACGATGTCGATTTGACGCCCGCAAACGGTGGCTCGCGTGCCAGCATGGCTGTGCTCAGACCCACCGCGCCGATGATGGCTCCTGAACCGGTCGCCGAAATCGACGAAGATCATCTGTTGGGCGAAACCGCCCCCCAACGCGAACCCGGTATCCTGCGCCCGACCATTCTGTTGGGGGTGGGTAGCTTTGGCCGCCGCGCCTTGCAAGAAATCCGCTGCCGTCTGACCGACCGCGTGGGCGATGTGGCGCAAGTCCCCTGTTTCCGCTTCCTGTACGTTGATTGCGACCCGGATGCCGTCACCAAAGCGATCAATGCCCCGCCCGACGTGGCCCTCAGTGCCGATGAGGTCTTCACCGTTCCGCTTCAGCCGGTCACACAGTATCGCCGCCGCCAGCTGGAACAAATTCTCGATTGGCTGCCCCGGGAAAAACTCTACGCCATTCCGCGCAGTTTGCAGGCGGGCGGCTGCCGGGCGTTAGGTCGCCTCGCCTTCTGCGACAACTACCTGCGCTTCGTCACGCGGCTGCGCCGCGAACTCCAGGTCGCCACCCACCCGGAATCCCTGGCCCAGTCGGCCGACCAAACCGGGCTGTTGGTGCGTGACCATACCCCACAGGTGTATATTTTCGCCAGTGCTAGCGGCGGCAGCGGTGGTATGCTCATCGACCTTGGCTATGCCGTGCGCCGGGTTCTGACGCGCATCAGCCCCGCCGCCAGCCCCATCACGGCCTTCGTTTACGCCGCCGCCCCCCACGATCCCAATTCCCCGGATGCCGAACTGGCCAACATCTACGCCACCATCACCGAGCTGAATCACTATGCCGATCCCGATGTAACCTTCGTCGGCCAATACGGCGGACTGGAAGGCCCCAAAGTGGAAGGGAACGGCCTACCCTTCAATTCCACCTATCTATTGCCGCTGCCCGAACGGAAATCCGGCTACTTCCGCGATTGCATTTCCCACTTGGCCGGCTATGTGGCCCACGAACTGACCACACCGTTGGGGCCAGCTCTCGAACAGTTGCGGCAGCGGCCAGCCGGTTTCGACCGCAGCCCGTTCCGTTCCTTCGGCACCTACGGGGTGTGGTTCCCCCGCGGATTGTTGCTGCGCAGTGCCGCCCAAAAAATCACTGTCGGCTTGCTGAAGGTGTGGAAAAGCGACGAACAACCCGACGACAAGACCGCGGTTCAACAGGTGGTGGCCCAGGTGGTGAATGATGCGCGACTGAAGCCAGAAGCCATTCGCGAACGGATCGAACAAGAAGCCGGCCGCGGCCCCGATGGCGGCCCAGCGGAGCAAATCGAGCGGTGGTTGACCCATTTGGAAGCCCAGGTGGCTGCGGTGGGGCGGCACCCCGATGCCGCGGTGTGGTCCCGGACCGTCTGGGATCAAGCCCGCGATCTGATCGGTACACGCCCCGCCAACGAACAGGATAGCTCCGTTCGCCGCAGCCGCCTGTCCCGCCTGCTCGACGACGCCATCAAACGCGTGGCGGAAATGTGGGGCAACGAATGCGCCGCCATCGTTCGCCCCTTGGAAGAACTCCCAGGCCGCCGACTGGGAGCGATGGAATCAGCCCTGCAGCAACTCGCCCAGCACTGCCACAGCTGGGCCGAAGCTGCCGAAGCCCGCATCGCACCGTTGACGGTCAAAGCCCGGCAGGCGAAAAGCGATGTGCAAGCCGCCCACGACTTGTGCCAGGCGGGCAGTGGATCGTTCAGCTTCTTCGGCGGCCGCAGTGGTCGGAGCATGCGGCATTTTTTCGAACAAATCCGCACCTTTGCCCGCGTCCGTCTCCAAGAAGACCTCGCCGATGCCACGGCCAAGTTCTACCGAGCGCTACGGAACCGCATCGACGAACAGCTGCGGGAATTGGCGTTCTGTCGCACCCGGATCGAAACCGTCATCCAAGCGTTGGAGTCACCACTGGCTCACCTGCCTCCCTCCGCCGATACGCCCGTTTCCGTCGCCGAGGAAGCCCTGCAACACACCCTGCACCCCACCAACACGCTCAACATCGTTCTGCCCGCCGGGGATACTCACATCGAACGGTCTGCCAACAAAATTGTCAAAACCATGAAGCCCGACGACGTGCAACGGCTCGAAGTGGCGTTGCAAAAACTGGTCTTGGAACCGCGTGGCGGGCTGAAGTCGTTATGTTTACTCAACGCCGACATGAATCGCACCCTCGTCGGCCCCCTCGTCGAGCAAACCACAGCGTTTTTGAGCGAATTGCTCCCGGTTACCGACGTGACGGAAGTCGAGGTCGCCACAGCGCAGGCGCGGAAGGTCGAAGTGACCGAACGTATCAAAAACTACCACGCTCGGGCCATTCCTCCCTGTGGAAGCGAAAGTGAGGCCGAAACGCTGGTGCTGCTGCCCGATACCAACTCGGGCCGTCAATTCGGTCAGTGGGTCAAGGCGGTCGTCCCGCCGGCTCTGCTGATTGCTGTCAACGGCACGGCCACCGATCTGATGTTTTGCCGCGAACATCACAACTTACGCCCCGACGAAGTGGCGGAACTGTTTGCGGCATGCCAACCGGCGTACTACCAATCACTGGCCAGCCCGCACACCTCCCCCCACGCCCGTTTCGATGTGACGGAATGGCTGCCGCTGGTGCAGTGACTGCGGCGCTTGAAGCGCAGCATCATCCCTGAAACGCAGCATCATCCCTGAAGCGCAGCATCTTCCCTGAAGCGCAGCATTATCCCTGAAACGCAGCATCATCCCTGAAGCGCAGACAGCGCCACCATCACCTTGCCTCAAGGCCCCCCAGCGCTGACGAACCGACCGACGGCCTAGGGTTCGGCCACCACCACGGGAGCCGGTCGGGGCGCTTCCAAATCCGCGGTGTCCAAACGGCCTTCCTGAAGCAGTTGCCGGAAAATGGCCACGGTTTCCCGAATCCCGTCGCGAAGGGGCGTTCGCGGCATCGGCCCGAGGTCCCGTTGCAGGGCGTCATCGGCTAGGTCATACGCAATGGCGATTTGGGTGCTGCCGAAGGTGATGAGCTGTTCGGCCTCGGGTAGCACCTCGCATAAAAGGGCGTGGAATTGTTGCAGGGTCGTCACCGCCCCACGCAGGTTGTAGCTTCTCGCCCCTGTATACGGACGTTCCAGAGCATAGATGAAGGTCTTGGCGACATCATCGGCATATTGGAAGTCGGTCCAGCCGCCGAAATGGATGTGGTACGGACGGCCGAGCAATGCAGCTTTGATCGCTTTGGTCGGTTCACTGGTCATACCCAGGTCGCGACCAACACCGTATACGGTCCATGGCCGCAGACCAACACTGGAAAGGCCGAAATCCTGAAAATAAATCCGAGCATTGCCTTCGTTACAGCATTTGAACACGCCGTAGTGTGTGCTGGGCAGCAGGGGCACGTCGTCGGCCAGGGGCCAGGGATAGGCGGTTGCGGGGTATTTGTCGGGGCTGCCAAACACCGCGGCGGAACTGGCATACACCAGGCGTTGCACCTGGGGTCCGGCCGCTTTCACCGCTTCAAAAACCGCCAAGGTCCCCAGAACGTTGACCTTGGCCCCCAACAGGGGGTCGGCCCGGCACGTCGGCACTTGCAAACCGGCTAGGTGAATGACGTGGGTGATCTGATGTTGGGCAAGCGCCGTGGTCAGCGCGGCCAGGTCGGTGACATCACCGGGTATGAAATGCACCTTGGCCACTTCCGTTTCCGGGAGAATCAGCCGCAGGCGGCGGTGATCTTCGCGCAGATCGAAAACCCACACCGCATCGCCACGGGCCAGCAAGTTCCGAATAATCCAGGCCCCGATAAAACCATAGCCGCCGGTAATCAACACACGCATGCCGGATGACTCCGTAGAAACAGACCACGCGGCCCCGACCGCCCCGAATTTCTCCACCTGCCGCCCAGTTTCTCTGGTGAGCCGTCTTATGAACCAGTAAATTGGCAACAGCCGGAGACGAACAGGGGAATCTGCCAGGGACGAATCGGTTTCCGCACCCTGGGGGGGTAGGTGGCCGCGGCTGACAACCGGTGCGGGCACACACTCATGATGCTTCTGGTGGCGCAAGGACCGAACCCAGCCGAGTCGTGGCGGAAAGCCCTTCCACCCGACGACATCGTGATTTTGGGCCGGGAATCCCCAGCCTGGACAGTGCCGTGGGAGCCATTTTTGGCTCGACGGCATGCGGAATTGACCGTGCGTTCGGGGAAACTGCACGTCCGCAAGCTCCGCGACGCCACCAATCCGATATTCTACGCCGGCCAACCGGTGGAGACGTTCGAAGTGTCACCGGGGGGGTCATTCGTGATCGGTCGGACCCTCTTCACACTGGCCGATCCAGCCGCCACGCCAGCTTCGCCCAGCCCCGAACGGCCACTTCTGGAAGCTCGCACGCTCGCGCCGCATGCTCTGGACAATCTCGCCTTCCGCGACGCCCCGCACCGACTCGATGTTCTCAGCCGCTTGCCGGAGGTTATTTCCAGTGCCAGTGACGATGCCGACCTGTTCGGGCGGCTGGTCGACATGCTTCTGGCCGGGATTCGTCGTGCCGATGCGGTAGCGATTGTCGCCATTGCCGCCCCAGACGCCACCATGCGGGTTTTGCACTGGGATCGCCGCTTGGCCGGCAAAGGGGATTTTGCACCCAGCCGGCGTTTGGTTCAGGCTGCCGTCAGTGAGCAGAAGCAAACGGTCTTGCATGTGTGGGGAAACACTCCCACCGCCTCGGGAATGACCAACGCGTATACCTTGCAAGACCAGTTCGATTGGGCCTTTTGCACACCCATTCCCGGTGAAGCGTGCAGTGGCTGGGGATTCTACATCGCGGGGGGGTTCCCCAGGGCGGCGGCCTCCACGTTGCTAGCCCCGTGGGAATCGAACGAACTCCGCGACGACGTGAAATTCACAGAATTGGTCGCAGATATTCTCGGCTCTCTGCGGCAAGTGCAACTACTCCGCGAGCGGCAAAGCGTCTTCCGCCGTTTCTTCTCCCCGGGTGTGCTCAGTGTGCTCTCCAGTGGCGACGCTCCGCGCGCGCTGGAGCCGCGCGAAGCCGATGTCACCGTGCTGTTTTGCGACCTGCGCGGCTTCTCCCGAACCGCAGAAGAGGCCAGTGATCGCTTGCTGGAACTGTTGAACCGCGTCAGTGCGGCCTTGGGGTTGATGACGCAAAATATTCTCTACAATCGTGGGGCCATTGCCGATTTCCTCGGCGATGCCGCGATGGGTTTTTGGGGTTGGCCATTGGAACAACCGGGAAAAGTGGAATACGCTTGCCGAGCCGCTCTGGGCATTCGCGCCGCGTTTGAAGAGGTCGGTCGCAACCCGGCTCATCCGCTGTTTGGCTTCCGCGTCGGTATTGGCATCGCCTCCGGTCGCGCTGTCGCGGGAGGGATCGGACCTCCCGAACAAGTGAAAGTGACAGTATTTGGTCCGGTCGTCAATCTCGCCTCGCGACTGCAAGATATGACGAAGCTCTTACGGGTGCCGATTCTTGTCGACGAACCCACCGCTCAAGCAGTCCGGGAACAACTTCCCCCGGAGGTCGGCCGGGTCCGCCGCATGGCCAAAGTCCGCCCCTACGGCTTGGAAACGCCCCTGGTCGTCGCGGAACTGATTCCCCCGGCCCCGCCCCCTGAGAGCGAACGCCCCGACGGCATTCTCACTGAGGCTGATCTCCACGCCTACGACCAAGCCCTCGATGCCTTCCTGGCCGGCGACTGGCACGCCGCGTACCGCCTTCTCCATCGGGTACCGCCCGACGATCGCGGCAAAGACGTTCTCACCGAGTTCATTCTGAAAAACAACCGCACGCCCCCCCCCGGCTGGGATGGCGTCATCCCGCTGGCCAGCAAAAACTAGCCCCCTCACACCCCGACGCGGAAACCCTTCGCCCGCCAAAATCGGAGACGTGCACAAAAATCGGAGACGTGCAAAAATAGGCACGACGATGGCGTTTTCTGGGAATGCGTCGCGTGTCGATGAGAGCTTCGTTGGGACGGTCTTCCGGCGTGTCGAGACCGGCCCGGCCTTTTCCGGGAATGCGTCGCGTGTCGATGAGAGCGGTCAGCGCCATTTGTGGTCTTGGCGACAGTCTTGGCGACTCATGATGTCATCGGGGGGGGCCTTGGCGGTGCATAATGCCGCGACAATCCGTTGGAAATGCTCGAACCATCGGCGATCGATGTCAACACGCTCCGCGCCCCAGCAAGGTTTCCCGCCTCAATACAATCCCACCACCCGGTTATCCGCACGACCACCAGCTCCCCCCGGCTTCTTGCGGTCAACCACCGGGGGAAGTGACGAACCCGAAGTACCTAGGCCCTCTGCGCAAAAACGGCCAGTTCTGCGGCAAAAACGGCCAGTTCTGTGGAAAAACGGCCAGTTCTGCACAAAAACGGTCAGCCACCTCCTGGGCAACTACCAAGGAACCTGGATCATCCGCTCCGGCACCTCAGGCCCGCAAGCGGAGGGACGGGGAGTGGGGTTACTTCCGAATTGGTTTGTATTCCACCCGTTTGAAGGTCATCACACTGCCGGGATCATGACCCTGCAAGGCAAAGTGGCCTTTTGTGTAGGTGTTATTGGTATCGACAAAATCGACCGTTTTTTTGCCATTGACGAATATTTGGATGTGGTTGCCGTTGGCAATCACTTCCTGAACGAAGAACTCATCCGGCTTATGGGGGGCCTCCTTGAGAACGAGAATCTTTTTGCGATCGTCCTCACTCAATTTGCCAAACGACGGGTACAAACTGCCCGTGCGAATTTGATCGGTGTGCGTCGCGTTGATTTGGGCTTCGTAGCCTTTCGGGAACCCCGGGCCAAACGCGGTGCGGAAATACTGCCCACTGTTGCCCTTATCGTTGATTTTGGCTTCGACGCGGTAATGGAAATTGTCGGCTTCAATCTCGGTGAAAATGTGACTGGCCGGGCCACCACCGACAATCATGCCCTCTTTGATCTGCCAAAGCGTAATTTCTTGGTCATCTTTTTTGGTCACACCCACAAAGGCGGTGACTTTCCCATCGCTGTTTTTCACATATTTGACACTTTTGAAATTCCCGCTGGGTGGGTCGGGAATTTTCCAACCCGTGAAATCCTTGCCGTTGAACAGAGGAATCCATCCCTCAGTATCGGATTGTTGGGCTTTTCCAGTCGGCGCAATGGTGATAACCCCGACGGCCAAAGCGGTGACAATTCCCGAAAATTGTCGCACAAGGTACGCTGTTTGCATGGCAACTCCTGACGCCCACGGTGAGAAACAGATTGATTCACCACATCTGGGGAATGATCCTACCGAGTTAGGCCGGAATGTGCCACCATCCGGAACGACGATCCCTTGTCGGCGGACCTGGGGAATCAGAAAAAATTACCCAGAATGTGCAGTTTGCGTTGCCTAACAATGGGGAGTTTTGTAATTTTTCTCACGTCGCGCAATTTGGGAGCGATTGAGTAAGTCACGCTGCCCCTTCCCAGATTGCGGGGACTGAACGTCGGGCCCAACGCTGAAGGGACGTAGCGGAACAGCCCTCTCACCATTCCCGTTAGCGGAGGCTTCGGATGAAACTGCGACTTCTGAGTGTGGTCGCGCTTGCGGCCGTGATGGGGCTGACCTCGGCCAGCGCCTATGGCTTCGGCGGCAAGCGCCAATCGGACTGCGGTTCTCCCTGCGGCATGACCGCCTACGCCGGCCCCTGCGGCACACCCTGCGCCACTGTGACCTACGAAGACCGCAAGGTCATGGTCACCGAATGGGTCAAAACCACCGAGGAGTACAAGTACTTCGTGTACGAGCCGGAAAAGAAAAAAGAGAAAGTAAAAGTCAAGGAAATGGCCTACAAGGATGAACAGTACAAGTACACGGCTCACGAATACGTGAAGGCCAAGGAGAAGGTCAAGGTCTGCGAATGGAAAGCCAAGACCGAAGAAAAAGAAGTGACCCTGGTGAGCTTCAAGCCGGTCGTCACCAAGCAAAAGCGGACCATCTGCGAATATGTGTGCGTGCCGGTCACGGTCAGCTATGTTGTCCATCCCTCCTGTGAGTCCCGCGGTGGCTTTTTCGCCCGGCTGTGTGGCAAGAAGAGGGGCTGTGAGAGCGACTGCCACCCCTGTCCGCCACCGTGCCCGCAAGTCGTCACCAAGACTGTGATGCAGCGGCAAATGGTCACCCGTGAAGTGGAAGTGGACGTGACCACCTACGAGCGTGTCGAAACCAAGGAAAAACGCCCCGTGACCACCTATGAGATGGTCCACACGGAAAAGGAAGTCGAAGTGATGAAATGCGTCCCGGTAGAAAAAACAGGCACGCGCAAAGTGGGTTATTTGGTCGATGTCGAAAAGGAAGTGGACGTGGTCCACTACAAGAAAGTCGAAAAGACGGGCACCCGCGACGTGTACAAACCCACCCAGGTGGAGAAGGTTGTGAAGGTGGCGGTTTGCACGCCGGCTCCGGTTGTCGTGTGCAGCCCCTGCTACACTCCTTGCGACCCCTGCGGGATGAGCGGCGGGTGCGGCTCGGCACGCGGCGGTCTTTTCCGCGGTCGCTGCTGCCGCTGAGGTCGCATACAGTCAGTCAGTGATGCAACGTCTTCATTGACAGGACTTTGCGGCGAATCACCCCCGGCGTCGCTCCCAGTTGGCCGAACCGGCAATTCCACCTGGCTCTCGGTGAATGAACCGAGAGCCAGAGTGTTTTTGCGGCCGCTTCATAACTCACCATCTCCTTCGTGTGGCGCTGGCAGCCCCCCCCAATCGGACAATCGGGGACGGTACGCTTTTGACGCCGTGGTCGCAGCTGTCGCATGAGATGTCCCGGTAGGTCGCTCCCTGCATTAGGACAATTGCATTGGGACAATCGGGGGCGGTACGCTTCTGACGGGAGCGGCTGATGCGGCGGACCGAACAGCACCAACCCCACAAGGGGACAATTTTGGGGCTACGTTCCTTCCCGCCGGACGCAGGCGTCCACGCGATGACTTCAGCTCGATGCAATAGTACAAATGGGGGTTACGTTTCTTTCCCCAGCGGTTATCATCCGATCATGGGCCGTACCGGATGAGTCGGGGTCAGGCGGAGGAGTTATGGTGGGTATCACTGCGGTGGGGTTAGTGGTTGTCTCGGTTGCGGCTCCAGTTCCGGCCCCCGAGCCGCCCCCAACTCCGAAGCTTCCCCGCGCCGAACAGTGGAAAGCTCATGACTTCGCCCGCATCGTGTATCATGTGGCGGATCAAGTCGCGGCCAACTACGTACGACCGGTAGAAGTGAGGGATTTGATCAAAGCTGCCGCTCGCGGATTGTACGACGAATGCCGCGACGAGATACCAGAACAAGCGTTGCGTGCTATCGACCAAGCCCGTAACCCCAACCAACTCACCGAGGCTTTGGCCGAAATCCTCATCCAATTGGCCGATCGACCGGCGTTGACAGGGCCGCGTGCTCTCTACGCAGCGATCAACGGCTTCCGTTTCGCCACCGATCCGGCCTGTCAATTGGTCAGTCCGCGGACCAATACGTTCGCGTCCATCGACATGGATTTCGGCATCGGTATCGAATTGGAAGGGGTCAGCGGAAAAGCGTGGATTCTTTACCGCGTGGAATACCAAACGGCTCTGGGGATGTACCCACCGACCGGCTGGCTCGATCCACCACGACGGGCCGAGCACATTCCCCCACCAACCGGTGTGCCGTGGCGGATCACACGCGTGATTCCTGAAAGCCCTGCCCAGAAAGCTGGACTCCGCCCAGGTGATATCATCACCCATTTCAACGGCCAGGAACTGACCGGCCACAACGTCCACCAACTGTTTGCCCAATTCGCCTTCCCGCCCCAGCGGTTCGACCCCCAAACCGGAGTCATCATCCCGCCCGATCGAACTTTGACCATTCGCCGCGGCAACCAGCCCGCCTTTTCTGTCGCGATCCGCGGCCAGCCGTACACGCCCGCCAGTGCCTTTGGTGTCATGCGCACCAGCGACGAGAAATGGGATTGCATGCTCGATCGTCAGTACAAAATCGGCTATCTGCGGCTGGGGGCGATTGAAGCGAATTTGGATGTCAAAGTGGCCGAAATGCTCGCCGACTTAGACCGCCGCGGCTGCCGGGCCCTGATCCTCGATTTACGCTGGTGCCCCGGCGGATATGTCGATCCCGGCGTGCGGATCGCCGGAATGTTCTTACCGGCCGATGCCCTCATCGCTCAGATGAAGTACCGCAACCCCCACCGCGCCGGCAATCAACCCGAGATTCGCAACAACTTCCCCAACCTGACGCGCTACACCACCTATCCACTGGTCGTGCTGATCGGTCAGGAGACTACCGGCGGGGGCGAACTGATCGCCGCGGCGCTGCGCGATAACAACCGCTGCGTGCTGATGGGGCAGCGAAGCGTAGGCCGGGCGTGGATTCAGAACCTTGTGGACGGTGGCTTCGGCGGGTTGCAGTTCAAAGTGACGACCGGAGAATCGTTCCGCCCCAACGGTCAACCGCGGCAGCGCAAGCCCGATAGCGGCCCCCTCGACCCGTGGGGTTTGAAGCCCGACGAAGGCCTTGAGGTTCCCGTCACCAAAGACAAATCCTTGCAACTGCGAGAGTGGGCGGAACTTCATGCCCTCCGCCCTTCGGACAGCAACGAGGCCCTGGATTTCGATGACCCAGCCCGAGACCCCTTCCGCCTCCAGGCCCTCGATTATCTGCGCCAACTGTTGGATGAGAAACGATGAGACCTTCACGCTGAGAGAAAAACCGCAGCCATCATCCGGGGCATGCCGTCGGGCACACCGAGCCGTTGCCGGACCCGGGCGGTGCGTGCCATGACCCGGTTTGGCATAGATTCGTGAAGTTTCGGCATACCGGACCGCTGCCGGGCCCTAGCGGTGCGTGAGCCATGCCGCCCCGCCCTGGCTGGTCGCGGCGAAGCAGCCCCGCCCTGGCTGGTCGCGACGCGGTGGGGTTGGGGCCGTAGTCGCCAATTCTTTCGCTGGCGACCGCATGATATTCATTCTCCAGATGCCCCGCGATGGCTTTGGTGGTCGCCGATGCTTTCGCTGACGGCTGTTCCCAGTTTTATGATTCCGTCACCTTTGTTCCCAGTTGTATGATTCCGTCACCTTTAACGGGGCGATCTGTCCAACCGTGGTCGCTGATTCCGTCGCTGGCAGCCGTTCCCACAGACCCGACACACACTCGCCTTTGCCGCCTGTAGTTGATTGAATACTCCGATATCGCTATCGGAGTTCAGCACTTATGAAACTCGCCACGATTCTCACACCTCACGGACCACGGGCGGCCTTGGCGGTCGCAGATGGCTACATCGATCTCCACGCGACCGATCCTGGTTTGCCAACGTGCATGAAGGCCCTCTTGGCCGCCGCGCCGGCGATCCGCCAGGCTGCCGCGCAATTGGCCCACAGCCCGCATGCGGTGAAATACGCGGCCCATACCGTCCGTCTGCTGCCGCCGGTGCCCAACCCCGGCAAAATCCTCTGCATTGGCCTCAATTACCGGGATCATGCCCTGGAAGGCGGCAAAGCCATTCCCACCGAACCGGTGCTGTTCGGCAAGTTCCCCAATGCCCTCATCGCTCACGGCGAGCCGATCCAACTGCCCAAGGTCGCCCAGAAGGTCGATTACGAAGCCGAATTGGTGGTGGTGATCGGCAAAACCGGTAAGCACATCCCCAACAACGAAACGGCCTTCCAATACGTCGGCGGTTATACCTGCGGCCACGATGTCAGCGCCCGCGATTGGCAGTTCCGCGGCGAAGAAAAACAATGGATCATCGGAAAAACCTTTGATACCTTCGCCCCCACCGGCCCGGTCCTTGTCACCAGCGACGAATTGACCAATCCCCATCAGCTGCCCGTGCAACTGCGGCTCAACGGCACCATCATGCAGAACTCCAACACCCGAGAGTTTATCTTCGGTGTACCCCACCTGCTGTGGTACCTGTCCCAAGTAGTCACGCTCGAACCAGGTGATCTGATCTTCACCGGAACACCACCCGGCGTAGGGATCGCCCGCAAACCACCCGTACTGCTGCAACCCGGCGATGTGGTCGAAGTCGAAATCGGCGGTATCGGAGTATTGAAAAACCCGGTGGTCGCGGAAAGCTGAAGACGACCATGCCGCGGAAATGACCTTCTCCCGTTATTCGTCGGGTCCAAGCTCGGCGAGACGGTCCAGGTCGTGCCACGGCGGAACACGAATGACACCCAACGGCCGGCTCGGGTCGATGCGATGAACCACATAGCGGCCGCAGCGGAACACCACCGGCTGATTCCAGGGGAACTTAGCGCGCTCCGAAGGCGGCAACCACACCGGCAACGGATCGCCCGCACGCCAGGCGTTGGGGTCGTAAGGTGCGTGACGATCAAGAGTTACGCGTACCAGATCACTGACGACATAGCGTTGCCGACTGTGGCGGACCGCGTCGGCTATCAACTCCCGCTTCGATCGGATGCCGAAGGCGGTGCCATAGTGCATGTAGCGCGTCGCGGGTTCGAGATCGAGCAGCAGATAGAGCGGATGCGTACTATCGTGCCAGCAGTTCAATTCGCCCGGACCCAGCGGTGGTTCCAGGGTACGAAGAAACTCCGCCACGGCGGTGAGTTCCTGCCAGCGCGTGCCGCAGTGAATGTCGGTGTAATGGCCGATTTTGTCGCGGAGTTCCGGTGAACCGCCTTCCCGCCAACAGCGTGGCCAAAGTTGCATCACTTCGCCATCAAAAAGGGGGTATTTCTCCAATTTCACGAAACTGCTCGAGGGATTGATCGCTTGGACGACGGCCCGGACCCTGCACGAAGCATCCGCCGCCAACAACACCAGTGCGACCACGAGAAACCACACCAAGTAAGCGAAACCGAAGCACCAGCGGTGCCCCGCCAAGATCGCCATACCCAGAAACGTCAGCGGGATGTGGACATAGTCGAAAGCCTTTTGAATGCAGACCGCTTGGAACATCCAGCTGAGGTACAACACCGCTAGCAAAACGCGCGCCGGGCGCAACTCGGGCTGTGGATCGTTCCAGTCCAGCAGGACCGGCCGCCGCAACACCGGCCCGACCACCGCTTCGGCCAGGGTCATGAGCGCCAACGGCAGGGCCGCAAAATGAAGTAAACTCCACGGGCGAAAGCAGTTGAAGACGGTGACAAAGCGGTACCCCAAAGGCCCCGAATCAGCCAGGTAGCTGGGGTTCCAATGCAGGAAAATGTCGAGAAAATACGGCCACGCCCCGGTGGCGATCAGCCACGCCACCCCCGGTCCACCGGCCAACAGCCCGCCGCCGACCAGCGCTACGAACTCGCCGGCCAGCCGTGGCGGTGATTCCACTCGTCGCCGCAGCCCGACCGACGCCCACCACACCGCGAACGCCACAACCAACGCATGGGGTTTCACCCACACCGCTAAGCCCCAAACGAAACCTTCCAGGATCGCCCCCCCCCAGCGCGCCGCTGGAGAGGCCGTCAGACCGCGTTGGCAACGCCACAGCCGCCCGCGGGCCGCGACCACCGCAGGTAAGAACATCCACGGATCGCGTTGAACATGATTGAATTCCGACGTGAACAGATAAAACAACACCGCGGCCGCCACAAACCACGCGACGCTGGCCTCTGTTCCGCCACTGGCGCGAATCCAGCCGCTCAATGCGAGCAAGCTAGCACCAATAACCAGCAAATCCGCGATCCGCAGAACTTCGTAACTCCATCCGCACGTGGCGCGGATGGCGGCCATCGCCCAATCAATGCCGGGCAGGTTGGTATCGAAAATGTCACGATACAGGACCCCGCCGCGGAGAATACTCCGCACCACCATGTCGTGGAGGGTGACATCGTTCCACGGCGGCATACAAACAAACAGCGGCACGCCAGCAAGCAGAACCCCCAGCGTGACCATCCACGCTAAACGGGCCGACCGCCACGGCCGATATTGAAAAATGCGCCACATCATCCGCCAAAACACCGTCAGAACAACCGGTTCAGGCCTCTCCGCCCCAACGATCCGCCCACAGGCCACCCAGACGATGATCAACCGGAAGTGTAGGAATAGCAAAGTTTTACTTCAAGTTGTGTAAAAATGAAGAAAAACGAGGAAAATCGTTGCAAGCTGACCCCAACGCGGATAACATCCGGTAGATAATGGAATCTCCGGTTCGCCTCGGCACAAAATTCGGATGGAATCGCCACCATTCTGGCCTCCTTCCACTGTCGTTACGGAACGATTCCCCCTTCGCGACGGCACGCAGCGAATCGCCGCTCGTCGCCGCGTTCGTGGGTCGGATATTCGCCCGACTGAATCACCCGAAGGAGCGACGCGATGAACACCTGCTCAACTCTGCCGCCGGAACCCGCGGAAGCCCTGACCAGCAGCCCCATCGGGCAATTGCGCCGATTGGTCGTCACCGCCGACGACAAGAAAGTGGTCATCACCGGACAAGTCTCCAGCTACTACCTCAAACAGATGGCTCAAGAAACGCTCCGGCCACTGGTCGGGCAACGCACCTTGCTCAACTACGTCGAAGTCTGCTCCGATCTCTAAGCATTCCTCCCGATTCCCCCTCGTCACGCTCGCCGCCGGCCATGCTGGGGCGAGCGTGAGCCACTGATCAGGCTCGGCATCATGATCGCAGATGCCGCCACATGTCCACAACGGCCTCTCATCTCGGGGAAGACTCCTGCCGACGACAGAACAGAAGGTCGACCGCAACAAAACAGAAGGTCGACCGCAACCGTTGCCGCAAGCATCATCCGAAGATGAATGACCCCGGTGCACTTCTCGGCCAAGGAGCTATTTCCTGTTATCCGGTGGGTTGGGCCGCGGATAGGATACACGCAGATCAGCACCAGCACACACAGTGATCGGCTTATGAAGCGCGCTTCCACGGACGGACACAGCCCCCACGCCCCCTTGTTCCCTAGCCGTTTCGACGGATTTGGGCCGAGCCGCTTTCGCCCGGCTGAAGAAGTCCCTATCGTCGACGAAATCCGCGGCCGCCATCCCGGAACTCTTCACCGGGAAGTGAAAAGGCATGCCCCGGTGGCACCGGGTGTTTATGGCATGCTCGATCGGCATCACCGGCTCATCTATGTGGGCAAAGCCAAGAATCTGCGCTGTCGGTTGCTGTCGTATTTTCGGGAAAACAGCCGGAACCCCAAAGCCGGCAAGATCATCGAGCCAACCCGCCGCTTGGTATGGGAACAAACCGGCGATGAATTCGCCGCCTTGCTGCGCGAGTTGGAGCTGATTCAGCGGATTCGGCCAAAATTCAACGTCCGCGGCATCCCGGGATTGCAGCGCTATCACTACATCTGTTTGGGCCGGCCCCCAGCACCGTATGTTTATGTCACCTCACGACCCACGGGCAACGAATCGGCCATTTACGGCCCTTTGGTCCGGTGGTACCGTTCCGAAACCGCCGCCCGCCGCCTCAACGATTGGTTCCGCCTCCGCGATTGCCCGCAGAGCGTCGCCTTGCATTTTGCCGACCAAGGGGAACTTTTCGACCCTGAACGCGCGCCCCAATGTCTTCGCTATGAACTGGGCACTTGTTTAGGCCCCTGCGCGGGTACTTGCACCCGTCGGGAGTATGCCGAGCGCGTTCGCGCCGTGAAAGCCTTTCTCGATGGCCGCAACCGATCGATTCTGCGACAACTTCACCAGCAAATGCTTGCGGCCGCGGCGGCTTTGGAATTCGAAAAAGCCCTCTCCTTGCGCGAGAAGCTAACGGCCGTACAGTGGCTCGATGAGCGGCTCCGTTGGCTGCGTCGGGCACGCAACCAAGGGACGTTTGTCTATCCCCTGCGCGGTGTGGACGACCGACACCGCTGGTATGTGTTGGATCGTGGGCAAGTTCGGGCGGTGGTTTATGCGCCCACGGCGGCCAACCGGGCGGCGGTGGCCGCCACGCTCACCGCCATCGCGACCGATGCCCCCCGCCCCGCGATACTCTCCGAGACCGCGGTCGATAGCGTACTCCTGGTGCTTGGTTGGTTTCAGAAGTATCGGGATGAACGGGCTCAACTATTCACCCTCGCGCAAGCGCAGCAACTCCTTCAAGAAACCTGATTTGTCAAGAAAGCTGAGGACCGTTGCGAAACCCGAAAAAGCCCGAACCGAAGGGCTTACCGCACCATCCCCGATGTTTGCAACAACGTCGGAATGCCTGGCATTTCTGTGGTTACACATTGAGTGCAACGGAACTTGTAACCGATGTCAACAGCGTCGTTGGGAAAGCCTGTCGTGTGAGCGGTAACCAAGTGAAGGGATGGGGATTGGGGTCGAGAAACCCCGGAGGCGGAACTGTCTGCGGCTGGATGGGGCGCGTCAACCTTCAGTACCCGGAGATTGGCCGCAAAGCTGCCCCGGGAGGCTGGGACCTCCGCGGGGCGTGTGATGGTGGGTCTGGGTGGTCGCTATTTAGGCGAGAATCTTATCGATGACCTTCCCTTCGCGGAACAGTTGCATTGGGCGGCCCGTGGGGGTTTGCAGTTCCATGTGGGGGTCGATGCCTAGGTTGTGGAAGATGGTGCTGGCGATGTCGTCGGGCGTGACCGGTTCGCTGGAGGGAGCCATGCCGCTGGAATCGGTGCTACCGTGGACATAGCCGCGTTTGAAGCCGCCGCCGGCCAGCAAGCAGGCCATCGAGCGGGCCCAGTGATCGCGACCAGCGTTCTTGTTGATCTTCGGCGTGCGGCCGAATTCCCCCGCGACCATCACAATGGTGCTCTCCAGCAGACCGCGGTCGTCCAAATCGTTGAGGAGAGCCGAAACCACCGTATCAGTGGTGGGAGCCAAGGTGGTCTTGTGGCGGGTGAAGGTTTGTTGGTGGGTATCCCAACCGCCGAAGCTGACGGTGGCGAAGCGAACCCCGGCTTCGATCAGTCGGCGGGCGGCCAAGGCCCCCTGGCCGAAGGGCGTGTTGCCGTACAGTTCGCGGGTCGCGGGCTTTTCGGCGTTCAGGTCCAAAGCGCGGCGGGTTTTGTCGCTTTTGAGGATTTCGAGAGCTTGTTGATGGAAGGTATCGAGGCCATCGACCAATTCGTTGCTGCTGTCGAGGCCGGCCAGGCCGTTGTCGAATTTGCGGAGCAGAGCGTCGCGTTTTTCCAATTCTTCGAGGGTGAAGCTGCCTTTGAGCGTCAGCCCGCGGACGCTGAAGTTGCCACGCCCGCCGCCGCCTTCAATCACGAAGGGGTTGTAACCAGTGCCCAGATAACCGGCCAGGCCCGCGCCGCCATTGCGAAGGTCGCCGAAGGTCACATAGGGCGGCACACCGACTTCGGACTTCAGCAGTTTGGCAGCCAGCGAACCCATCGACGGATATTGCAGCGCCGCGGTGGGCTTGTTGCCTGTGGTCATGAACACTGAGGCGGGGCCGTGGCTGGGAATGGTGTGGTGCAGGGAGCGCACGATGGTGAGCTTATCGACCACCTGCGCGGTTTTGGGGAAGGTTTCGGCCAGTTGGATGCCGGGAACTTTGGTATCGATCGACTGGAATTCCCCGCGAATGCCTTCGGGGGCTTCCGGTTTATTGTCCCACATGTCAATCGTCGCGGGGCCGCCCGCCAGCCACAGCAGAATGACGCCTTGGGCTTTCGCTTGGGTATTGCCGTTTTTGGCCTTCGCTTGGGCTTGGGCGGCCAAAAACGTTGGCAAACTCAATCCTAAAGCCCCGGCGGCGCCGATGGTCAGCACGTCCCGGCGGTGGAAGCCTTCGCAATCGCTTCGACGAACTACGGCCATGGAAACATCTCCTTGCGAGAAAAGAGTGGTCACAACGGGGGGTCTGCTCGTTTCCGGGACTGTCCGCCGGTGTTTTTTCACCCGCGGATAGTTCGTGATTCAGGATAAACTCCGTTAGTGATTCAGGATGAACTCCCGGGTGTTCACCAACGCCCACATCAGGTCGGTGATGGCGGCGGTGCGGTTGGCGGTTTGTTTCAGGTGTTTCACCGCCTCCGTTTTTTCATCTGGGGTGGGGAAGCGGGAGAGGGTCGCGAGGAAAATTTCCTCGGCGAGTTGTTCGGGCGTCAGCGTGCTGGCGGCCAGTTGGGCGACACGGCCGTTGCGGTCGGTGAATTTGGCCAGCACGGTGTTGTCGGTCATGCGGAAGAGGGTTTGTGGCAGGGCCGGTTCCATCGCGCGTTCGCAATCGCAAGCCGTGGTCCGCGGGGGCCGGCCGAAGATGCGCAGGGCATAGGCGACACTGCTATTGAGCCGGCTGGCGCCTACTTCCACCATCTTGGTTCCCACGGGGGCTTCTTCAGGCCCAGTGAAGCGTTCGTTGACCCCCAAAGCCGCGTTCAACACATCGACCACTTGCTCGGCCATCAGCGGGCGAATAGCGGCGTGGGAGAAGTTATTTTTGTCGAAGCGGTTGGTTTCGTTGGGAACGTAACTCAGTTGGTAAGTGCGGCTGAGCAAGATGGTGCGTTCCAGTTGGCGGATGTTGTAGCCACTTTGGATAAAGTCGTTGGCCAGGGCGTTGAGCAACCGTTCGTTGGTCGGTGGGTTGGCCAGAGAGAAATCGTCGATGGGGTTGACAATACCCACACCGAAGTAGTGCCCCCAGACACGGTTCACAAAGGCTTTGGCAAAGAAAGGATTGGAGGGGGCCGTCAGCCATGCAGCGAGTTTGACGCGGGCATCTTCCCCCGGTCGCACCGTAATCACATCCCCGCCAAGTGTCCGTGGCAACGGCGTGATATTGGTCGCGGGATTGGGCCGCGGTCGAGCGCGATCCGAGACAAACAATTCACGCACCAAGAGAATCTGGTTGTTATTGCCTTGAGGGGCTTTTTCCCGGCGCGCGGCATTTTCGGCATCGGCCAGCTTCTTCACCGCGGGGCTACTGAACTGGTTGGGGGCAAAAGTCACCTGCGCGAAAACATTGGCAAACGCCCAATATTCCTCTTGCGTCCAGCGGTCGGTGGGGTGTTTGTGGCATTGGGCACATTCCAAACGCACGCCGAGGAAGGCCGCCGCCACCTTTTCGCCCCATTGTTCGATCGGCACCTGCTGCTGCCGCCGCCAGAACAGGTCGAGCGTTTTCTTGTGGGGATAATCAGTGGTGAAGCCCTGGGCCGCTTGGTTATCGACTTTCTTGACAAATTCGATCCACTCTTCGGGAGTTTTGTCGTCAAGGCTAGTGGCCGTCAGGATGTCGCGAACGATGTGATCGTAGGGGACATTGTCGGCGAAGCGTTTTCGAAGCCAATCGTGCCACATCTGCGAGCGTTTGGCGCGTGTGGGGGCGGGATTTTCGAGGGCGTCGGTATTATTGCCGGTGATGTCGGAGAACTTGGTCGCCCACAGGGCCGCATGGAGGGGATGGGCCAGCAGTCGATCGATCATTTTTTCGCGTTTCTTGGGGTCTTTGTCGGCCACAAAGTCCCGAATGACCTCCGGCGGCGGCAGTTGGGCGATGGTGTCGATATAAAGTCGGCGGAGGAACATTTCATCCGTCGATAACTCCGACGGAATCACGTTCATCAGCTTGAGTTTGGCGAATACTTCGGTGTCAATGAAGTTGGCTTCGGGAATTTTCGGGTACGGATCAGCCCGGGGCGGCATCGGCACGAGCACGCGAATGGCCTTCACACTGCCCCGGTATAACACAGTTAGCCCGGTATCGCCCGGTTGGCGGGGAGTGATTAACCCGAGGGGAGAAACCTCCGCCACAGCTTCATCGGCAATTTTGAAATCGCAGAAGGGAGTGATATCTTCACGGCTGCCGTCGGCGAATGTCGCGGTGACAGTCAGTTGCAGGCTCTTGGAATCGCTGAGCATCGCGAAATCGGCCGGAGTCACGGTCAGGCTGCGAATTTCACCACGGCCCCGATGCCATTTCGCCCCACTGCGAATCCATTCGCGGAACACGTTGTACACCCAACCGTCTTTGCCGAAGCGCATACCCCCTTCGTGGGCCACTTGGCCTGTGGCTTTGAGCAACAATAGGCTGTGGTCGGGTCGTTGGGTATTGATGCGGCGTCCCCCGGTATCGCGGGTGAGGTTGGCGTAGTCCAGAGCCGGTTCGTAGCCAAACAGCGACAGCCGGAAACCGCCTTTGCCCTGGAACGAACCGTGGCAGCTCCCCAGGTTACAGCCCACTTTCGACAGTAAGCCCATGATGTGCCGTTCAAAGTCCACGGCTTTCAGAGTCCCCCCGGTAGGGAGGCTGATCTCCGCGGCGCGGCCGGCACCGGTGGCGGCCAAACCAGCCAACAGGCTATAGAGCATTCGGCGTGCGCACATGGTCGCGATCTCAACAGAATCCACAGGCGATGAAGCCTGGTTAATGGAAGCCGAGTCGGGAAGGTAGCAGCTGGGAGTGAACCTGGCGCGGTCGGCCCTTTCTGGAGTGTAACTGTCGGTGGTGGGATAATCACCTCAACACGCAGTCGGTGGTGGGATAATGACCTCAACACGCTGCATGGCGATGAGTTTCGCGTTCGGGTCGTTGGGAATCAAGAAAAATATTTGTCCGATGTTCGAAACATTCCCCACAACCCGAACAATCTCCGCCCCGACCGACCTTCTAGAAAAAAAAGCCCGTTGGGGCCGCCGGCAGACACCGCAGCCGCCAAAAAATGGTCCCAAAGAGCGGGCTTCTGGCTATCAATGACGGATGTCTTTGCTTAGTCAGCACTTACGACAGAGAGTACCTCCCCACAGGCTCATGCCACTGGTACCGCAGTCCCCGCTCACTCACCCATGCGACCGGTGCCGCAGTCCGCGCCGTCTAGCCCATGCCACCGGCCCCGTAGATGGTGGGCCGCGGAATCGCACTGTAGAGCCGCTGGATGACCGTGGGGGTCAGCGCCACGGTCAGGTGTTGCCCGTTGCTGAAGGTGAACTTGACTTCAGATTGGTCATTAACTGGCGGCGCCACTTGAATTTGCGTCACTTGGGCGAGATTCACCAACAGCACATCAGAACCGATTTTGAATTCAAAAAACATGCGAACTCCTCGCGGGCGACGGTGAAATGAAGCCCGAAACTGATGCCTTCATCCGCACCGCCGAGGGGGGACGATCGGAACTCTGGAGACGCTGCGACCTTATGTTAACCGCTCGACGGGACCACCACAACCACCGACGGAACCACCACAACCACCGACGGACGGACTTGGTTGCACGAACGGGGCCACCAATAACGGATGTTTCA